>JAFGHI010000041.1 GCA_016930235.1 Candidatus Omnitrophota bacterium | reverse complement strand
TGTAAGATTCAAGCTTCAAAAGTCTTTTGCAGCCTGCCGCCTGTGGCCTGAAGCCTGGAAAAAGGCCACCTACGCGGTGGGCGAAGCCCCGTTTTACGGGGCGAGCGGTTTCATTTAGGTATCGGCGAGATGCGGGGCAAATTCATGAACTTTATTCCCGCCGATTGTGTCGATTCTCTGAAACACTCCCGGAAAAATGTCCAACCTAACCGACAGCAGAAACCAAAAGAGCCCCAAAAAATGACTCGTCTATCCCGTAAAATTATCCCTAACTATAGTCAATATAAAAGGATATGGAATATGTATATAATTAATATAATATATGATACATTAGCATGATACTTGCATTCATGATACCTGAATCTAAAAAGAAAGGAATCACATGAGTGATGAAACACCATTACGGGATGACCCTCCTGGCACTGGCCCTTTATCTGTGCGTAACAGGTAAAGCGCAAGCTGCAGTCTGGACCCATCCCCTAATCTTTGATCCGGCCGTTACCGTCGAGGATCTTTTATCCGGCGACCAAATCAATTTTACTTATGAACACAGGCTGCCCGAACACAATCAGCCGATCGAAATTGAGAAAGGGATTTTATCGATCACACACGAGGGCAATTTGAACGAAGGCCCCCGCAGTGAGATCTGGTCACTGATATCTCCGTCCGGAGATATCCTGGGCCTCTTGAGTGAAAGTGAGAAGGGCCCGGTAACCGATCGATTCGAACTCCCCGGCAGGGTTCTTGATCAGATGGAAATATCCCACACCGATTATTTTCCGTTCTCCTTCAGCGAAATCACGGCCTATAACAGCGAGAAATTTTACCTCACGGCTTCGACGCTTGAGCTTCATGTTGAAGAGGTGAAACAAGAAATACCGAACACCCCTGAACCCTGGAGTTTTTGGCTTCTTCTCGCGGGATTACTCTGGATGCGCGTTATGAGCGGACGGCCTTCGTTTGGGTCCATTCAAGGATAGACCGGGCAAGTTCCAAGCAACGCCCCGCTTCTTCTCCGCGAATGGCGCTCACCCCCACCTTGGGGTAACGGCTTGGGATATAAAGCCCGTCGATCCAAGAAAGATCGCGCTCAAAAGATTTTATTCCGGGATAAAATTTGGAAAGTTGTCTGGCAAAATTTTCTGTGTCATGATTTCTCTCGGGCGAGATCCCCTCGGCGATCAACGTCCCCTTCAGAGATTTCTCAATCGCCTGATGGGCATGAAAACAAACACTCCCTTCGAATTTTCCTTCCCGGTGGAGAAATCCCGCCGCTTCAAAATCCTCGGCCGAACGTTCGTACCAGGCTCGAGGATCCTTTGAATCGGGAAGGGCATAAAGACAAGCGCCGTCCATCAAAATAAGCAAAAGAAAAAATAGGCAAGCCTTGTTCAGCCTAATCATTGGGAACGTTCCCCGGGACTTTCACCTTCCTTGATGCCGCCACGGCCTCAACAACGGTCATCTTGGCCTTGGTCGCCTCAAAAATCTCGGCCACCTGATATTCCTTAGAAAAAAACCTCTTCTTCATCAGGGCGATCACCTTCGTCTTCTTATCCATTCGTAATGTCTCGGGCGGCTGAGCATAGCGGAAAACATTCGTCTGGGGGATTTCTCCTTTAAACGCCTTCATGTTCTTGAAATAAATTTGTGTCACAGGGACAGAGAGAGCCCCCGCCCCGACATTCATCCTGACAACCTTGTCAACATTTCCCACTAAAATCATGTCTGCTTCCTGAATGCCCTCCAAAAATTCCTGGCGCTCCTCTTCGGACTCATAAGGGATCGTTTTACTGCCTGCAACCTGATAACCTTTCACCCCCTCACCGGGCCTAGGGATATCCTCTGCCATCGATAAAGACACCAGACCTATCCCCCAAAAAATAAAAATACTCCCAATCCAAAAAATCCTAATACCCAAGCGCACTGCCCTCTCCCCGGGGGTCCGTTTCCCCGTAAACCGCGTGGTTGTCCTCGTCAAACCAAACCGCCTGCGCAATCCCCATCGACGGCTCATGACGGATCGGATGCCCGCGCCTTTCAAGGTCATGGACAATCGTTTGATTTTCATAAAGAAATGTTTCCATCTCGGTCGGCCCGTAACGATTGATGATGCGCGGCGCGTTCATAGCATCATTCAAGGACATCCCGAAATCCAAGACATTCGTAAGGATATTGAGAACAGCGCCGATGATCTTCGTTCCGCCCGCGGCTCCCACAATCATAAGCGGCTTCCCCTCACGAAAAATAAACGTGGGGGTCATGCTGCTCATAGGCCTTTTGCCCCCTTCCGGTGCGTTCGCGACGGGTTTTCCTTTGTCATCCTTGGGAACAGCCTCGAAATCGGTCAGTTCATTATTAAGAAGAAACCCGCGGCCCGGCACCATGAGGGCCGACCCAAAAACCGATTCAATCGTCGTGGTATAGGAGACCATATTGCCCCATTCATCCACAATCGAAAGGTGGGAGGTATGACTCGCGCCCAAATTGAGCGGACTCATCGCGGCCTGGGTGGTCGGGATCGCATACTCCCAGCGGATCGCCTGAGAACGTTCTTCGGCAAACTCCAGGGAAACAATCTTCTCCGTAGGGATCTCCACATAATCGGGATCCGCGAGCCAGTGATTCCTGTCCTGAAACGCAAGCTTCTGGGCCTCGGAAAAAAGATGGATCCCATCCGCTGTCTTTCCGTAATAAGCGAGATCAAAAAATCCCAGAATCTGCAGCGTCTCGATCAAGGTAGTTCCCCCCGACGAAGGCGGCCCCATCGAAAAAACATCGTACTGGCGGTAGCGGCCTCGAATCGGATTTCTTTCCTTTACCCGGTAAAAGGAAAGATCGTCTTCACTCATCAATCCCGGATGAAAAGGGGCTTCCCGAACGGCCTTCGCGATATCCTTTGCAATCTCTCCCTCATAAAAGACCCTGATTCCTTCTTTTTGAACGAGCTTGAAAGTCTCCGCCAGGTCCGGCATGAAAAGGAGCGAATGGACCTCCAAGGATTTTCCTTCGGGATTAAAAAATGTCTGGCGGGATGCCGGAAAAAGTTTTAGACGCTTTTTATGCTCCTCAAGATATCGCGCCAGCCGTTTGGAAACGGGAAATCCACGTTCGGCAACTTCGATCGCAGGACCGAACAATTCCGAAAATGAAAATTTCTTGGAACCGAAACGGCTGTGAACGACTTGAAGCAGCTTTAAGGTCCCCGGCACTCCCACGGCCAAACCGCCGGTGATCCTGTCAGGATAATAGGGAAAAGGAAATCCGTTCTCGTCGAGAAACATATCCGGATAAGCATCCTGAGGTGCCTGTTCTCTTCCGTCAAAGGCATGAATTTGTTTGGTGACGGCATCATAATAAAGGAAGAACCCGCCGCCGCCTATTCCCGAAGATTGGGGTTCCACCACATTCAAAACCCATTGAGCCGCAATGGCCGCATCGACAGCATTCCCGCCCTGCTTCAAAATTTCAAGGGCTGCTTTTGTTGCGTAGGGATCCGAAGTCACGGCCATCGCGTGTTTACCCTGGGCCGCGCGTAGCTGAGGCGAAAAGAGAAGCCCGATCAAAAGAAAGGAAATCAAGGTACGCATAGTGATAGTGTATCGCAAAAAGATCGCGAAAAGCACGCCAAATTTTACGCAAAAACGCGGGAAACCATTCGAGCGAAACCTTAGCAATGAAGCAAGCCCGCCTATCTAGCAATCTTTCATTTGATCAGTCACTTTATTACCTGGTGATGAAAGTCACCATAAATTTACGGAGAAGAAACGGCATGTTACCTCATCGCTTGAGGAAATTCACTTTTTGCGTAATTTCGCGTGAGAGTTCGCGTTCTTTTGCGGTTTTTACAGGATTTTTTTTGCGGCCTTCACGATATCCACAGCCCTCAAGCCGTATTTGTCGAGAAGTTCATCCGGTGGCCCGGACTCGGCATAGGTATCTTGAATCGCAACAAAGGCCATTCGCGCCGGACATTCCTGGGCGAGCAATGTCGCAACAGCACTCCCCAAACCGCCCCAGATCTGATGCTCTTCTGCCACAACAACGTGTCCCGTCTTCCTGGCTTCCGAAATCAGGAGGTCGCGGTCCAACGGTTTGACGGTATGCATATCGATGACGGAGGCCTCGATCTTTTCTTTGGCAAGATCTTCGGCCGCCTGAAGGGCTTCGAAAACAAGCAGCCCGTTCGCAACGAGCGTGATATCCTTCCCGTCCCGAAGTTTGATGCCTTTGCCGATCTGGATCTTGACTTTCTCATCATAGATGATCGGGGCCTTCGGCCGGCAGGTGCGCATATAGGCCAAGCCCTTATATTCGGCGAATTTCCGGGTCATTTGGGCGGCCGAGAATTCATCGCACGGAATCGTTACAACACAGCCGGGCAAACTTGTCATCAAGGCAATATCTTCAATGGCCATTTGCGAAGCGCCGTCTTCTCCCACAGAAATACCCCCATGGGAGGCCACGACTTTGACATTAAGTTCAGGAAACGCAGCCCCCATACGCAGTTGATCATAACTTTTTAAGACAAGAAAGGACGCGAAACTTGAAACAAACGGGATCTTCCCGCTTGCAGCGAGCCCGCTTGCCACACCGACCAAGTTGGCTTCTTGAATCCCGACATTAAAAAACCGGTCCGGGAAGACTTCCTGAAAAAGACAAGTCTTTGTCGACTTCGAAAGATCCGCATCCAAAACAACAATATTCGGATTTTCCTTTCCCAATTCGATCAATGTTTTGCCGTAGGCATCACGCGTGGCTTTCCCTAACCTCTTCTCCATTAAGACAACTCCTTGAGCGCCCTCTCGGCCTCTTCTTTTGTCGGGGCAACGCCATGAAAATGATTATTATTTTCCATAAAAGAAATGCCCTTACCTTTAATCGTATGGGCAATGATCACTGCCGGCTGGTCTTTAACGTTCTTGGACTTTTCAAGGGCCTCGATGACTTGGTTCCAATCGTGGCCGTCGATCTCCTCGACATGCCAGTTAAAGGATTTCCATTTTTCGACTATCGGCTCCATATTGCAGATGACCTTGGTAGCATCATCCAGCTGAAATTTATTGTAATCGATAATTGCGACCAAATGATCGATCTTATGATGCGCCGCCATGGCAGCGGCTTCCCAGACCTGCCCTTCATTGGTCTCCCCGTCACTCATGACAACATAAGTATAGTTGGACCGCTTGTCCAAACGGTTCGCCAGGGCGTGCCCGATCCCAATCGATAGTCCCTGTCCCAGAGAACCCGTCGAGGCCTCAATCCCCGGGATGCGGCGCCTGTCAGGATGCCCCTGTAAAGGGCTTCCAAGTCTGCGAAAAGACAGGAGCGTGTCCTTTTTAATGTAACCGGCCTCGGCCATAACTGAATAAAGGAGAGGAGAGGCATGACCTTTACTTAAAACCAGATAATCCCGCTCCGGCCATGAAGGATTTTTGGGATCGTGCTTCATGATCACAAAATAGAGCGCGATGAGGATTTCCACGGCCGAGAGCGAACCTCCGGGGTGTCCTGAAGCCGCCGCGGCCGTCATTTTAATAATATCGCGTCGAACTCTTTTAGCAATCGCTTTGAGTTCTTCAACTGAAGGTTTTGTCATTCGAAATCCCTTCATTTCACATTGATTTCAAAAAGAAACTGTTCTAAGAATTCAAAGGGTGGAGTTTAACGGTTTCACCTCGAACCGTCAATCATTAATCTTTCTCACTCAAGACTCACGTAAACCTCATCCCCTTCAAGCTTTACCTCAAAAACCCTCTGTCGGATGGACTTGTCAAAACTCGCCTCCCCGGTCACCACATTAAATTCCCAACCATGCCACGGACAAGTGACATGATCCCCTTCCAATCCGCCTTCATTTAAGGGACCGCCCATATGATAACAAACCGCATCGATAGCATGAACCTGATCCCCTCTGCGGAAAAGGGCGATCCGCCTGCCTTTTGCTCTAACGAGCATCCCTGTTTCTTTTGGAATATCCGAAATCTTCGCGACCTTGACGAACTCTGCCACGTTTGCCCCTATTCATGCCCCTGATGGGGTCTTCGTTTCGAATGATGAAAAAACCTTTGTCTTGGAAGGATGAACGCATACAATTATACCCAAATGCGAGTTTTCTCTCAATGAAGAAGAATCCAAACACCCCAACTCTCTTGATGGTTGCTTCAAGCGAAAGGGACGCCGACCTTTATTACGCCACCCGTTTCTTCGCGCCGGACTCTCTTGTCCTAATTCAAAAGGGAAAGAAGAAGATCCTTTTGACCAGTGACTTGGAAAAAGACCGCGCTAAAAAAGAGGCTGAGGTCAATGAAGTCTTTTCAACGACCGCCCTTGCGAAAATATATTATGAAAAATACGGCCGCCGGCCGTCCCTGGGTGACCTGATTGTTGAATTTGCCCGGCGGCAGCGCATCCGGGGCTTCCTCGTCCCCGGAAGTTTCCCGGCAAAGTATTTGGAGACTTTACGGAAAAAAGGAATCCGAGTCCGAATCAAACCCGATCCTTTTATCGAATCGCGGGCGGTCAAAACCCCGGCGGAAGTACGGATGATTGGTGAAACCTTGCGGTGTGTCGAAGGGGCGGCCCGTGAAGCCGTTGAAATACTCAGACGTTCCGTGATCAAAAAGGGGCGTCTCTACTTTCAGGGTCAGGTCCTCACAAGCGAAGCTTTAAGAATGGCCATCCACACTTTTTTAATACGAAAGCATTGCGCGGCGCGGCGCACGATTGTCGCCTGCGGGAAACAGGGTATCAACCCTCACGAAGAAGGGAAAGGGCCCCTTCTGGCTCATCAACCGATCGTTTTGGACATCTTCCCCAGGAATTTAACTCACGGGTATTACGGGGATTTTACCCGGACTGTTGTCCGCGGGGAGGCCTCGCCGAAATTAAAGAGGATGTACGCTGCGGTCAAAGAAGCGCAATCGATTGCCTTCCGGATGCTCCGTCACGGCGTTAACGGCCGGAACGTTCACGAATCGATTCTCAAATATTTCGAATCCTGCGATTTTAAGACGGGCCTTCGGAACGGCCGGATGCAGGGATTTTTTCACGGTACCGGCCACGGTCTGGGACTCGATATCCACGAAAGACCCCGGTTGGGAATAACGAATGAAATCCTCAAGGCCGGACATGTCGTCACGGTTGAACCTGGCCTTTATTATGAAGACACAGGCGGCGTCAGACTTGAAGATGTTGTCCTTATCACCCGCACAGGCTGCAGGAATCTTACCCGCTTCCCGAAAGTGTTGGAAGTTTAGACCTCCGACTGAAGACCAAAGACTACAAACTTCAAGTCAAAAAAATACTATTCTTAATTCCTCATTCCTAATTCTTAAATAAGGAAGAAAAAACCTAGGTCTTGTCATTCCCGCAAGCTGTTATCGAGAATGACAGGAATTAGTTTTTAATGCTCCTTGTTTTTGGTCGTTGGGTCTTTGGTCTGGAGTCTGGGGTCTGAAGTCTACTGTTTATTGTTCCCGAATGTATCGCACGAAGGCGTCGCGGTAGACTTTCTCGCCGAAGAGTTTCTTAATTTCATACATCCGGTTAAGGGCCATGTCATTATCATCGTATTTTTCAACGCAGACACTGTAGAATTTTGCGCCAGGAATCACAAATGCCGAGAATCCCTTTCCCTTGAGCATTTTCACTTCCTGCTCGGCGCGGTCCCGGGTGCGGTAGGTCACCAGTTGGATGGTATGATAAGGCGGTAACTTCTCATAGGGCGGTACGGGTTTCTTGACGGGCGTTACTTCGTCAGCCTCTTTGGCGGGTTCGGTCCCCATCTCTCTTCTGATTTCATTCAAACTGGCACCGGACGGGGGCTCCAGGTTCTTCGCCTCTTCGATGTGAGCGCCTTGGCTTCCTTCTCCGTCACCTAACCGCATCCCCTGATAAAATCCTATAACATAAATGAAATAGAAACCGACCAGCGTGATAAAAATCCAGAGAAAAACATAGCGCTTCTTCATCGGCTTCTTGGGTTCCGGGTAGGGCGCTAAAACCGTTCTTCGGATTTTCTTCTCACTTAATTTGTGTAAGGCATCGGCATATAGACTCATCGTTCTCGTTCACCTTTCCTTAGGCACAATCTACTCCGGATTCTGAGTCACCGTCAAGATTGAAAATCTAAAATCCGAGCACTTTTTCAAACAAATTTCATCACCGACAGCGCCGCCACCGCCACCGCTAGCGCCCACCGCGTAGGTGGCCTTTTCAATCATTCCTAACGTTCGATTTGTGCGAAAAGGCCACCTACGCGGTGGGCGCTAGCGGTGGCGTTCACTTCGAAAACAGGACGACATTCTGGCAAGGGAATTCGATCCCCCAAGCAAACTCACCGGCAATCCATCCCAAAGTTTTCTTCTGATAAAAAGCAATGTGAGTCGGGTCCCTCGGGTACCACCAATTCGAGAAATTCTCTTCATCCTCAAGCATTTCGGTCATCACACCCAAAACCCCGACACCGCGACGAAGAAGCCGGTTCAACTTTTCAAATTCTTCGCGCGGCTTGCGGAAATGCTCAATCACCTCCGTGCAGGTAATAAAATCGTACTCCCTTTCCAAAACCTTTCCATCCGGAAAATAGTACGGATCGTAATGTTCGACGGAAACATTCCCGGCTTCCAGGATCCCTTTCATCGCGGGCCCCGAACCGCACCCGTAATCGAGCCCGCAAGAACCCGCCCGTAATTTTTGACTTAAGGGATCCGCCAATTTCTTCAAGAACTGAACATACTTGGGGTCCTCAGGAAAGTTTTGATGAAGATCATAACGGGCCTTTTCCTGCTCAAAGGTGAGATGCCCGTCCGGATGAAGATAAATGAGACGGCACTCCGGACACCGCCAATATCTTCGCGCACCAAAATGAGTGTCCTTCCATTCGCGAAAAAGCGCCGTTTCTTCTGATAAGCAAAGCGGACAGGTCATAAGATAGTCATTAAAAATCTAAATTTTTGGAATTTGGATTGCGGATTTTGGATTGAACATCAAAAATGCCTTCAGATTCAAATGCTAATCTAAAATCCCAAATCTAAAATTCGCTGAACTCCAACTCAACCTTCTTCGGTAAAATTCCCTGCTTGAAGCCTTCTTCAAAAAGTCTCCTGAAACCCGCTTCTCCTTTTTCTCCCATTTCCACCGTGTAAGGGTTCACATACATTCCCACAAAACGGTCGTTCAGGTCTTCCCGAAGTCCCCGGCCGTATTGAATCGCATATTGAAGGGCCGGCTCCCGATGCGATAAGGCATACTCAATGCTGGATTTAAAAAGACGCGCGAAATCCTGAATCGTCCCTCTTCCCAAATCGCGGCGGATAATATCGATACCTAAAGGAAGCGGGAGTCTTGTCTTCTCATACCACCACGCACCCAAATCAACAATCTTGGACAATCCTAATTGATCGTAAGTAATCTGTCCTTCGTGGATAATGAGGCCAAGATCCACTTGCCCGGATTGAACAGCTCCCAAAATCTGATCAAACGGAAGGAAGACAGGATTGATTCCCCTTTCATAAAGTTGAAGAACAAGATAAGCCGTTGTTAATTTTCCCGGGATACCGATCTTCTTGCCTCGAATATCCTGAACCGGTTCGCGCGAAACAAGGATGGGCCCGTACTGATCGCCGATGCTGGCTCCGGAGCGCATCACGACGTATCGATCAGACAAAAACGCATAAGCGTGACAGGAAACCGCCGTTACCTCCAGCTCCCCTTGAAGCGCCCGCTGATTCAGGCTTTCAATATCTTCAATCACATGTTCCACACGAAAACCCTGCATCGGAATTTTCTCATGAGCTAGCGCGTAAAACATAAAGGCGTCATCGGGATCCGGGCTATGCCCGACACGAATAAGTTTTGTTGCAGTTTGATTCATGAAAGGATAATAGCGCAGATCAGACGCGGATATCAACGGCATTAAAAACCCTAGCGCACCAGAGCACCAGAACACCAGTCACCAGTAAAAGTTTTGCTGGTGCTCATGTGTTCTGGTGACTGGTGCCCTTTTTACGCGGATTGTGCGATTTGGATGCGGCTCTCAAGTTCGCTCATGAGGTGAGCGATCTGCTCGCCGACAAAGGTGCGGAACTTTTCAAACATCACGGCCGTCATCACGGTGACATCATCGACAACCTGTTGGAGAAGTTCAGCGACATCAAGTTCATCGGAACTCGCCACACCCGCAATCTTATTTCGAGTCGCCGAATCATCAGCCAATCGCATCCGCTCGCGCAGTGAGGATTGAGCTTCCCAAACATTTCGAACCGCCAGGACATCCGGGTAATCCTTTTCGAGCATGGCCACAAGCTCATCATCATCCACCAGGACAGCGATGGGAATGTGAGGATGGAGTTTCAGGATCGCTTCAAGCCCGCCCTTTTGGAGGGCAAAATCCCGTCCCAAGACAAAAGCGCCAAGATGTTTCGTGTCAACATGTGCCACGATTCTTCTTGCCGCTTCCACATCCTTATGAGGATCGATCACTTCAGGCTCCCCAAAGAATCGGACAAGAAGGGACCCCGCCAACTGACTAATCGAGAGAGGCAGTACCCCATCCATCACATCCACCACAACTTTTAAAACACTCTCCGATGAAACCGAATGCGCCTCGGCGTATTCAGGTAACGCTGAAGCTGGTAGCGGGAAGCTAGAAGCTGGGAAAGGCATATTTTCTCCAGCATCCAGCCTCAAGCTTCCAGCTTCTGCTATTCGTAATTCCGAGCGCCAGTAGTCACCGGGTCTTCGATAAGGCCTCACGCTCACTTTCCCGTTATCCCCGACTTGAATGAGCGCCATCACTTTTTCAGCTTGCTGAATAGCTCTTTCACGCACCCCTTGAGCGAATTCCCAAGCTGAACGAAATTCAGAATCGGCATCTTCTCCTGCAACCAACTCTATCAATTCTGCTTTCAAAGCTTCCCATTTCGGTTGAATCCAATGCCGGCTGGCTGAAGGTGAAGGTTCGAATATCTGGGAGAAAACTTCCCCGCCTTTAACTTCGCTTGCCGCATAAAACCAAAAGTTCCGATAAATAGGAAAAATTTCGCTTAGAGCTTGCTCCAAATTGTGACGCTTTGCTTTCCAAGCTTCAAAAATGCGCCCCAAAACTGCTTTCATTTCAAGATTCGAGGCAATGCCATCATGGAAGAAATCATGCCTTAGGGTTTTCCTTAAAAGATCCGGTTGCTTGAGGATATTCTGATTCACGATCACAACGCCTTGCGTAAATCCAGCGATGCGCTGAAAAAGATTTCGCTCCGCATCGGAAAGCCCCTTAAATGCTTCGGACCGGAGAATTTTTTGAATCTCCTCAGAATTCAAATGGCGGCCATAGATATCCTTATCCCCGATCATCCGGCTTGTGACAAAAAATACCGGCGGCTCGGGGTAAACAAAATCAGGATAAAGAACAGCCTCTGTCTCGCGCAGTTCGGCACGCTTAGCCTGTTTTACGGGCAAGGCATCACCCGTTAATCTCTCTGGAATAAGGATCGATTGCCGTCTTCCATGCTCGGCGAGATAATTGTTGATATAATTCATAACTTCTTCATCGGTCACGGGACGATAAGTGATACGATCCAATGCCGTTTGTGTGGCCAGCCAGTGCTTGCCTGCTTTCCAATAATGGTGAGCTAATCTCAGCCGGTGCGACTTACGAGTCGGATCGAAGCGCAGTGACCAATGCAATGCTTTTCTTTCTTGCCGGCGATATTTTTGATATTGCTCCATTTGACCCATTCGACGATGCTCCTCAATCCAATTCCGATGATAACCATCAAGGCCGGCCGTTTCACGATTCTCGACAATTTCTCTTAAGTTTTGACGCACCTGCGCAGCAAATTTTTGTTCACTATCTCTTTCAAGATAGGCGAGAAGATACATCAGTGCATTCCCGACATAATACGGATCATTGCTCTTTATCTGAGTGTAGGCCTCTCCCAAATAGAAATAAAGATCCGTTCTCTCAGGATGCAGCTCCAGTAACCTCTCATAAGCATCGATCGTATGCGAACGCTCCCCTTTCTCTCTCATTTCTTCCGCATACTGCCAAAAAAGATCCTCTACCTTGGCAAGTTCCGGCTGCGAAAGGACAAAGATCAGCTGTTCTCCGGCACCAATGGAACCAAAAGGCGCTTGATCAACACGCCAGTCGGTAAAAGATTCATGGGAAATCTTCTTTAGGATTTCCCATAAAAATTGAACTGAATAACTTCCGTGAGCATCCCAACCTTTAAATGAAATAACCAACTTTCCTTCAGGTGTTAGCAGACGGCTGATATTCACGAGAAGTTTGTAATGATCCTCCGCTTCGTACCTTTGCCCATAGACATCCGACTGTGTTCCAGGGCCCGGGGGAAATTGTTCGGGTAAGAATGTCTGGAGTGACACAAGATCAAATTTTCCATTCTCGTGAACAAAAGCTTGAAGTTTTTCATCGACCTCAAGTATCCGGATCGATCCATCATCATAAGGATGCATCACAAATTTTTCGGGATCTAAACCGAATACCTGTCGATACCTCTTATCAAAAACACGTTTTCCACCGATATTGTGGTCAATAGCAAACGCCTTTTGAAAATTGGGGAAGAGACGAGGGTAGATCGGTGCGTAACACCAATTACCCGAAGCCAATTCCAGAACGCGCCCGACTTTTTGGGGTTCTAAAACACCGGCTTCAATCAATCGACGATAATGGGCAAAATAATCCAATATCTGCCCATAACGAATTGCAAACAAGTACCCCCAGTGAGAAGGCTTATTTTCCCCTTCGGCCATGATCGGAGTTGTTTGATACATTTCAGGCCATCCCGAAAACCAATCCCGGAGAATACCCAACTCACCTTCAAGATCCAAATAGCGATTGGTCAGCGGATTTTCATGATAATAAGCTCCCATTCCGTTCGGACCGTGATAGTGCCCGAGGGACCATAAATTATAGGTTTTATACCGTTCAGGAATATTAAAAAGCTCAAACAAACGCTCTCTAATATGGGGAGCAACACCGGCCGGCAGCCTTGAAAGCCATGCCGGATAAGTCCCCTGCCTAATTTGCTCAAGCATCGATTGAGTTCCAGCATCAACCGTCTCGCGCAGCTCGGAACGCCAGTGTTCTTCGCTCAAAGAAGCTAGAGGCTTGACGCTGGATGCTGGGAAAAGCATTTCCTTTCTAGCCTCCAGCCTCCAGTTTCCAACTTCAGTACCCCGCAGTTCGGAACGTCCGCCCAGCTGAATCTGAGAGACAGCCCCCTCGGTCCTCGACCAATCAAATTTTGGGTCTTCCTTTTTACCGCGGGCGATGATTTGTTCTGCCCCTTCAAAATCCCCCCGATGGGCCGCAATCAAAGCCAAATTGTGAAATGCATATCCCTTTTTTAAGATCGGAAGTTCCAAAACAAACCGGCTTAAGTCCTCTGCCCGATCCAACTCTCCCAGCTCAATCCAAGCCTGCGCAATCTTATCCAGGATCATTTCAAAAAGATTGGCATAATCAACGGGCACCGGGTTTTGCCTTTTAAGAACGATCCCGCGGATCCCCGACGCTATTTCGCCAAGGACCTGCTTGGCCTTCTGTTGATATTCCACCTGTCCTCTTCTCGTAGAACCGGCAACATCGCTGATGATAAAACCGGCCTCCCGGAAAACCATTTTGTTCTCTCTCTTAAGCTCGGCTGCCGGGAGCCACGCGGCAAAATGTTCGGCCGCTTCAATCCTGACAGGAAAAGATTCCCGCACGCGGCCTTCTTTATAAAGACGACTTGCAACCGAATAATAAATCTTAAACAGTTCGACTTGGAGAATCTGCGTTCTTCTAAGTCCCGCTTTATGCATAAAAACCTTGACGATGGGCGAAGCGGACCAAGTCATCCCAAGAAAGCGAAGTCCCCGCGCCATGTCCCCGATCAAAACGATCAACTCCATAATATCGGTTTCCTCGCGGATCACGGAATGCGGCAAAGCTTCAAGGTACTTTTGAGTCGCCCGGGCAACCTCCTCGGCATACGGCCCAAGTGATTGGATACCCTTACCATCCAGTTCCTCGTCCCCTTCGCTCTCCCAAATATCCCAGAAGAGATCCTCAAAGGGCATCGTTACCTTGATAAGAAAATCCCGAAAGGGCCCAAGGCTCTTTTCCCAGAGCGTTTCATCTTCTGTTGAAACCGCTTCATCGACAAATATCCGGTATTTCCGGACGAGCGCTTCGAGATCCGTGTCCTTTGATCTATCCGAAAACCCGGCCTCCTGCAAACGGCGTATCTTGATCCGGACCATCATTACCTTCACCCCCAAGGCAAAGGAGGCATCCAATTTCTCGATTTCCCGGATATAATTTTCGGCTTGATCAAAATTCCCCTCTTTAGCGGCAATCCGCGCCAAATTCCTCAAGGCATAGATCCTAGGGACAGGCAGCCCCATGGAAATATGGGTCAACTGTTTGGCCTTGCCGTATTCTTCTTTGTCCGACCAATATAAGGCAAGGCTCGAATAAATGGATCCGATTGCGCCCCACATTTCGTCCGTGAGGGACCGGGGCTCCACCCGCGGAACAACGTTTTCGAATATCCGGCTTAATTCCTCTAAAGTGTGTACGGCATCTTCCCGAACCTGAGGCTCCTGATCATGCGCCAAGCTCACCACATCCTTGACCCAGGAAGCCGTCAGCATTATTACTTTCGCTTCCGGTTTTGAAAGCTTTGTTTCGCGCACCCAGATCACGAAACTCCAGACCGCCTCGGAACGGGCCAACCGTTTTTCGCGTTCCAGCTGCCCAAGCTTTACTTTGTCATTGCTCCACCGGAACTGCTTACCTTCCTGATATAAAGCATTCGTCACAGTCTGATAAGCCTTAAGATTATGAAAATGAAACCGCCCGTCCTGTCCGATAGTAGTATCCCTCGGAACCGATTTAAAGAAATCGACCCATTCGTGGTCCAGATCCGAAACACGCAGGGTCATCCCGAGATAATTGATCGAACTCAGAACACTCCTGTCTTCGACATTAAAATCCTCCGGCCGCCAATTCGCCATGTAGGCCCGGGCCGCCCGCGTAAGTCTTCGAGCAAAGGGGCGGTGAGGTTCGATGAGCCGTTCACGGGTATATTTATCCCTAATCTTTTGCCGGATAACCGCGCCGATCCGGCTATCCACGTTATCCACCAAATGCCGAAAACTCCTCCAGAAAATCCCAAAGTCCTCCTTGATCCGGTCTTCCCGAGCCCGCACCGCCAGCCGGGTTTGTGCTCCTTTTAAAAATTCCTCGAAGAGCTCCAGGGCCTGCCAGCGCTTACGCTCGTCAGTCTTGGCCTCCAAAAGGAGCTCGAAAATCCGACGATCCAAACCGCCTTCACGCAATTCCGAACGCCTGCCCTCGACGGCTTTCAGGCGGTTTGAAATCTCATCCTGCTCCATCCATGTCAAGCCCCAAAGGATTTCCGCAAGCTCGGTTTTTTCCTCATCAGGAATGTCCGAGCGTTCTATGACCTTCGATAACTTTTCCAATTCCTGCTGGGCCCTAGCATCGTCAATAGTCTTCTTGCTTATCCGCTCATTAAGATCCCTCATATCCCTTATAATCAGCTCTATCTGCTGCTTGGGCGAGGGGCTTTTTGAAGGCCTTTGTCCGGTCCTTTCCTGTTCTAATTCACTAAGTTTTGCCATAGTCGTTTTGGCAAAGGTTTCTCCTAACCCGAGGTCCGGCCAACGCGGCATAGTTCCTTTTGCCGCTTGCATTTCATCCCGAACCATGGCAATCACCAATCCCACCTCAAAATTGGGAAAGGTGCCTCGAATACTGTCCACAAGTCCCCAGGCTAAGTCCCAGTTTTTTCTGGCAACAGCAATTCGAGCCAAAAGCTGGAGCGTGTATGCCGTCGGAATTAAATGTTTTGCCATCGCGTTGACAAAAGATTCCGCCTCATCAATCTTGCCCAAATCAATCCAGAATTTGCCCATGGCGTTAATCATAGTGCCGATAGAATCGATCAACTCAGGCGATGCTGTCTTCCCTTGGACCGGGACAATCTCAAGAAAAACCTCTTTGAGCTCATGGATGGCTTCAGCAAAGGGTTGCCCACTGGAAGTGGGATCTCTCACTTCTTTTGAAACTTCTGTCACCGAAGTCATTAAAGACTTGAAGGTTTTTTCATTATCAGGGTTGTCGAACCCGACTGTTTTCACCCACCGGGCAAAATGCAGCACTGCTTTTCTGTGGGCCGCGCGGCTTTCCTTGATTTGTTGATTTCGGTAATAGGCCGTTGCTTTGCTGGAATAAGCGCTCAAAAGATGATATTCAAAATACCGGTTGCCCTGCCATTTCATCCTGCTGACAAAAAATTCGAGCAATTCAATTGTTTCATCATAGAGATCCAGATACCTCAGGATTTGGGCCCATTCACTCATCGGTATCGCAAACTCCTTCTGTACGATCTCAGACTCATAATATTCACCCGGCCATGCCTTCATATACCGCAGGGTTTCTTCGGTATATGCCCTTGAAAAGGCCTGGTAAGGCCGAAGTTGTTCCTGTCTCGTTCTTGGATTTTTTTCGCGTCGAATGATTTGCTGGATATCAACGAGGAACACTTTTTTTACTGCCACCAAAATCTCATGAAAACCCTCCAAATCTCTTTTGTAATCAATATCCCCGAGATGCTCCATAGCGTTTTCGATAAATTCCCGATAATGCCCCAAAGCTTTATCGTCATAACCCTCTTTTAAAAGCTCCGCGATCGTACTTTCGATACCTCCCTCCTCCCGCAGTTCGGAACGTCCAGTTCCGAACGGAGTGCCGGAATCACGGGATTCCGGCCGTAATTCCGAGCGCCAGTGATCCTCAGCATCCCTCCGGCGCTGACGTTGCTCACGATCCTCCAGATAAATCCGTGTCCTCCGATTTTTTGCTTCGGGGCTGCCTTCAAATAATTTCTCTGCTTTTCTCCTGCGGCGCTCATCGACATTCTCGCGAAGGTTATCGGACCAACTCCTGAAAAAAGAAATCAAACCGCCTAACACGACAAAACCGCCCAAGGCCAGGATAACGGTCCCGACCAAGGAATATTTCAACGACTTTAAGCGCATCCTCGACCTTACAACATCGCCGAAATCCTCCCCGTAAACATTGCTTTGTAAAACGGCCAAATCATCCGTCTTGGAATCATCCAGCCGGATCTTATGGGTCTCAAATTCCGGGGAAATATCACCCAGCCCTTCATTCGGATAAATTTTAATAACGACCGTAGAAACGTTTTCCCCGGTCCGCCCGCCGTCTGTCAATTCAAATCCGGCTATTTGATCCAGCCGCCTCCTTGCCGCCTGGCTCGGCAGCCGTTCCAAGGCCGTTAAAACACTGTCAATGGCCTGGGTAATTTCGGCATCATGATCCAAAACTTTCGATTTGGTGCGGTCAATCCAGCGGATTTTCTTCCCGCGCCAGACCGACCGCAAATCAACAACCCGGAGTTTGGCTTCTTCCTCCAAACGACCGTTTCTACCTGATACCCAGAGTCCGGCGAAGAATAAAAGACCGGCAGCGGTAAATCCGTAGACCGCCCGCCTCGTCGGCCGCCACGCCATCCGAAGTTCGGAACGTCCAGTTCTGAACGGAGTGCCGGAATCACGGGATTCCGGCCGCAGCTCGGAACGACGGCGTTCTTCGCTCAAAGAAGCTTCCGTACCCCGCAATTCGGAGCTCCCGTGATCCCGAGCTTCGGCCCTTTGGGCGGTCGGCCCAAAGGACTGAGCAGGAACCTGATTCCCTTTTGGATTCAGATCAAGGATAGCCTTTCCTCCCTCCACACGAAGCGATACCTGAAAGGCCAAATCCCTTTGATTGATTTCAAGCCCTGGAAATACGGCAATTAAAGAAGGTCTTCCATAAAAACGTCTTAGAATACCCGGTTCTCCTCCGGTAGCATTCGTAACGACAAGAGCCCTCACTGTCGGAACGGATAAATAAGTCAGAATCCTTTCAAGATAACTTTTATCGTGACCCTTATTTGCATTGCCCCTATTTTTCGCTCCCGACATAGACTTTTGCCACACTTGATAATCCAAAAATACAACCACAGCATCCTGAAGACCGGCAGTTTTGTTACCGCTATAGAGAGAATTATCAACGCTGACTGCCTTCACGGAAACGCCCTGTAATTCCGGCGGGAAGGGATCTGCAGTCAGTTCATTGATTAAGCCCACATGTCGTGACCCGTTTCCTTCAACCCCGGAATCCGTAAGCGTCCTTAGCTCGGAACGCCCCCCGAAGGTTTGCTCAAATTCCGCAATCCAAACCCCGGCATATTCGTAAGCATTGGCTATCTCAAGACTCATGTGTCCGTGTTTATTTTTTTCACGGACATCATGAAAGTAAGCTTTATAAGCTCTGACAGCCAATTCAAATTTCTCCCTGTCCTTTTCCCCCACAGCCTCATGCATCTCCCGAAGAAGCCGTGCCAGCTGAATGCCGTAATATTGCGTCCGCGGAATCGTTCCAAGGAACACCTCAAACGGTGAATCCGGTGTTTTAACGGCTGGGGGCTCCTCTTTAGCGGGAACTTGATTGACAGAAATTTGAACTTCCTCCCTGACCGGTTGGACCTCTTGGACAACATCCCCCTGAAGAACAGCATAAATTTTTTCAGGAAGCCCGCGAACCAACTCAAGAAAAGCTTTGTAATCTCCGGTAAAACCTTGTTTTTGAAATCGGCTGAATGCCTCTTTTAAGGTGAGTGTTTTATGACGATCTCCCGAAGCTGGGAGATACACCCATTTAAAAAGATAGCGGCCCTCTTCCGATAATTTTTCCGCGGCTCGCAACATTTTTTCTGCAAGGGCTGAAATATCAGGGTCCTCCCCCAATTCCTTCCGCATCGTATTGAGCATCGCGTTAAGCGAGGCATAAACTTTATCGTCCGGCTTATCTTGATACCGCTTGTCATGCTGCCTCAAATAATCCGTCATTTCCTGCAAACTTTTCTTCTGGATAAAATGCATCTCGGCAATATCCCGGTGGAGCACAGCTTGCCTGGACCCATCAAAAAGAGACCGGCCGGTTTGCGCGTTGACCAGAGGGCTTCCAAAAATAAGCTCCAAGAGTTTTGTCGGAACAAAATCAAGCTCCGCAGGGATAACGGCATCTTCAATAACCGGCACCACCGCCGGGATAGGCTGATGAATACCGCCCGCTTGCCTTGGTCCCGTTTGGGGAGGAACTATTTCCTTTGTTTGTAATGGGGCGCTTTGATCCGCAGTTTTAGCCGTCTGTCCGCCCTGTTGTCCTTTTGGATCCAGATTAAGGATAACTTCCCCATTTTGGACCTGAAGGGATATTTCAAACATCAAATCATCCCGATTGGCAAAAAGTCTCCGGAACGACGCAATTAAAGGAAACTTGGGATAGTGGCGCGCGGCTTCACTGGCGGCGACCCATTCGGCATCGGTAAAAATAAGCGCGCGCAACGAAGGGATTGACGAAAAAGCATTCAATCGATCAAAGTAACGCCTGTCTTGCGCTGTTCTTTTCGCGTTTACGCTCTTATGCCTTGTCATCATCCGGTTCCACTCGCGATAGTTCACAAAAAGCACCGCGGCACCTTGAAGGTGAGCCGTTTTATTCCCCTCGTGATGGGGATTATCAAGAGTAATCGCTTTAATCGGAACACCCTGAAGTTCCTTGGGAAAAGGATTGTCGGACGATTGATGAATATCCCCGGTCACCCAAAGATTCGCCGGATAGGCCCCCAGGCCTTGAGCCATCGGGCTCGCTTCATCCCGCAGCTCGGAGCGATTATCCGGCTTCAGGCTGCTGGCTGCAGGCCGCAGAATTTCTTCTTGTAGCCTGTAGCTTGAAGCTTGCAGCCTACTTTCTCTAAGTTCCGAACGCAATTCTCCGGTCTCGGGATCTATTCGGTCTATTTCAAGAAGGAACCGATGGAGCTTATATTCCAGCTGCCCGACCCGCCGAAAGGCCCCGATCCCGATCAGATTCTCATTCAACCTCGTTTTGAGGGCTGGAAACAGTTGCCGGGCCGCCTGGCGGTTGAGTTGAATCGCCTGGAAATCGGCCCCCAGAATGCCTTCGAGGACGGCTTGCATATCTTGATAATACTCTTTCGTATAATAATCCTCTCCCAAGATCACTCGCGAACCGCTCACGAAATCCTTAAAATCCCGAAAGCTGCCAAGGCCCAAGATTTTTTCCCGATGATGTTTAAAAAGATATTGACGCTTCCACTCCCGGAATTTACCCGCGTAGACCTTAAATTGTTGTGAATCTCGCCGGCGCGTCCTAAAACGGACATTTTCTTTCCTCCAATCGACATCCGGGATTACCTCCTTGCCGAAATTCTTGTTGATTTCAACCCCATCGCGGATAACGGGCTCCAAAATTTGCAACGCCTGAGCTTCACTGTAGCCATTGATGGAAATAAACCCATTTCCTTTTTGAGGATGCATCCCGACCTGGTCGCGTATGATTTCATAAACCTTGACATGGGCCCCGAAGAGATACTCCACCGTCATATCCGCAAAACGTTGACCGCCTCCGAAATTTTCATTGAAAAGGACCTTGGCATTATGGAGTGTGTTTGAAGCCGAGCTAAATTCACCGGCGTGGGCATAGTGAACGGCAAGGTAGGCATAAGCGAGAATCACGCCTTCCATCAATTCGCCCGACGCTTGGGCGACTTCAGTTCGTAAAGCCGCTCCGGCATCCACCCACTTTCCTGTTTCAATTTGTCGGAGGATTTCAGGACTGAAGATGGAAACCCGGTCCCTGAAACCCGTCATAAAACGGGTCAGGGGAACAGAATTCTCCGCGGCCGATTGTTCGCGAAGCTCGGAACGATCACCTAGCTTCAGGCTGCCAGCTGCAGGCTCCAGATCTTGTTTTTGCAGCATGCGGCCTGAGGCCTGCAGCTTATTTTCCCGCAATTCCGAACGCTTTCGCTTTTTCCTACCCGCGGGGGTACGTGATGTCTTTGCGTTCGCTGTCTTTTGGGGGGCTCTGACTTTAAGATAATCGGGACGGGTTTGACCGGTAAGGTCTTGACGGATAAGTCGGCTCCCAAGCGCTAAATCCGGTGGATCCCGGTCCCCCCGTAAAAGCTGAATCACATCCTCCGGCCACCGCCCATTGACCTCCATGCAAGCAAGCACAATATCAAGGATTGCGTCACGGACAAACACATTAAACAGAAAAGCACGATTATTTTTAACGTCCGGTTCCTGAAGGCTGCCGTCCCGAAGTTGATCCTCGATACGTCGATCCACCGCTGCGGTTACTTTGGCTTTGATATCGGGATATTGAGAAGCGATAACGCCGAGAACGGCTCGAACATCATCCTCTTCGATCCCTGAAAACTCTCCGGGTAAACCCGTTTCAAAATTTTCGCCTGAGAGGACACGCCGAAGAAGAATTTTTGCGGTTCTCGCGGACAAAGTTGTATATCGACGACGAAAACTTTCCCACATGATTTCAAAAAGAACTTGGCGGGCCGAAATCTGCCGTAAGTCATTCTCCGAAAAGGCCTCCCCCTTTAAGGATTTTTGTGCGGCATCATCCGCAAAATCAAGGGTGGGAATATCAGCGCGGTACAACGCTACAGATTGCCCCCCCTCAAGAAACCCCCAATGATAATCCGTAGGCGGACTGCTCATTAGTGCTATGATACTTTTAGTGGATAGCGCCTCTCCAAGAGCCCTAGCTACCCCATAAAATTGACCTCCGCTTTTTATATATTCTTTTTGAGCTTCTACTATTTTCCGCGCAATGCCCGTCGCATATTCGAACTGTTGATCACCGCCGCCGATAACCGCTCGAAAAATCTCTTGAGTGCAAAAGTCCCTTAAAAAATAAAAGCGAACAAATTCACCCGAAGAAACAAAAAATTGATGAGCGACATGATAACGGTCCAATAAATCCCAGAATTCGGCCGTATACATCGACCTTTTCTGGCCAGGCGGCATCGTGCGCGACATCATATTAAGATTAACATTCATCATATGGAACAGCAGTTCAAAACCTTCCCGGACCAAAGGTCCCTTGCTCTCTAAAAATAGAATGAACTGTGCCCCACCTTTTTTATAGTGACGTTCCCACTCTCTTGAGAAAGCCACCAAGGTATTTTTTTCCCGATTTGTCAATCGATAACCATTGCGAGCAAGCCATGGGTCCAGTGCCCCTTCGCCGTATTTTTTTAAAATCTCAAGAATTATCGTGGAATGAACATCTGGGATCGTCGGATAGGCTTCGATCAGGATTTTGGGAGATTCACCTCCTGCCTGAGCTTCTTGGATAACCTCATCAAGCGCGGGAATCAGGCCATCACGATAATCGTTATCATTGTAGAAATGACCGCTTAAGATAAAATAGCGCTCGGATGACGTCGGCGATGGAACAGGCAATAGAGATTCTTCTTTAACCTGAGCAGGTTGCGCAGGCTCTGGCGCTGCTTTTTTAACTTTCTTCTGAAACGAAAACTGTTCGCTGAACCGGTCGATCCACGCCGCTTGATCAAGAAAAGGTTTCAAACCTCCATGACTCTTCATCCCGCGCGCCAAATCTTCACGCGTACGGATGTCTTTGCCTTTTTTCTTCATGAAGTTCGTAAGATCATTGGCAATTCGGGAAATCTTGGGCCGGTAGTCTTCCGGCAGCTGGATTTCGCTCAAAACCCCTTCAAGGAGTTTTTGGAGAAGCGCCGGATTTTCCTTATCCGAACTCGTAGCGGCCAATACCAATTCTTCCCAAATCAAACCCCGGCCCGCCAGCGAGTTGACAAGAGCCGCCCGGACCCTTGCCTCCCGGACAGCTTGAAGCGATTTGACACGCTCCGGATAATCCGGCGCCAAATTCTCAGGCAAATGATTCTTCCACTGGGCCCAGCGGACCAGGATTCCGACATTGTCAATCGCGCTCTTTCTCATCTCTTGAACAGGATCCGCAACATACTTTCTCTTGCCGTCGGCATTTTGCTTTAAAAGACGGTCGATCGTCCGGGCATCCGGGGCGATATCCCTTTCTATTTCCTCTTGTAAGGACTCGACCACCTCCAGATATCCGGGGGCCAAAACAAGGGCATCCCCCTGCCAGGCAAGATAACTTGGAATATCGCCGGAATCTACTGTCGCATGACGGGCCACCATCCCGGACAATCGCAAGGCAGCCGCTTCTTTTTGATCCCACAATGCACACAAGGCCTTCTGAAGCCCTTGATCGCTCCCGATATTGAATAAATGATCGATGAGATTACGGTTTCGGGTCCCGGGTTCGCGCATCGCTTCTTCGCTCATCCCCACGGCCCTTGCCGCATCGAGAGAAACCGGCGTTAATTCTTCGGGATCGTCGATCTCTCCGTTGATCAATTCCAAGGAAGCCTGGAGAGCGCGAAGGACCCGGACATCTTCGATTTTTTTGGGGTCCAATTTTCGGACGGCATCGGCAAATCTTTGGTCTTCCGCTGATTTCCTGGCCCCGGGAAACTTGGCAGCCTCAAAATAAACGGACACCCCTTCGCCTTCCTCATGGATGACCACGTCAAAAAGCGCATCTTTCAGGTTGACCGCAGACCTGGAAGGCATATTCAATCTTTGAACGACAGCAACCAGTGGGGGCGGATTTCCTCGCTGCAGAATGAACTTCCTCATCAGCAAGGACATCGGATTAACGGCATTATAGATAACGACCGCCCGGATCGTCGGAATGCTCAGGAAAGTCTGCAACCGGTTAATATAAGCTTGGGTAATTTTCTGACTCGCGTGCGGTCCCAAAGCTTTTTGAAACGCCAAAAAATCGATCAGAAGTACCACGGCCCCTTTTAAGGCCGCGGTGCTATTGTCCTTGTGAGCATCGCTATCAAGCGAGATTGCCCTGACCGGAGAATCGAGAAGATCCTGGGGGAAAGGTTTTGCGAGCGGCCGATAGACTTCTCTTGATACGGCCTCATAAGGAGGATTCGGATTTACCCTTTGGATTCCAATTTGAGGCCCCGGCATAGAATCCGCCCGAACTCTTTGCCGAGGTAACGGAGCCTGTTCAGAGGTTTTTGATCGATCCGGCACTGCTGACTGAACGGTCTGCCTCTGAGGCGTTGGCGGCAAATCACGTTTCGTAACCTCTTTGGCGGCTTGTTTTCCGCTTTTCTCTCTTTCATATTTCCACAACCGATCTTTATAAATATTCGTTGATCTGACATCTTTCATGCGGAGAAAGTTTCTTCCTTTTCCGACATAAAGGTCTTCAATCCCCTGGAGTTTACCTAAAAGCAGCTTGAAAAGCGCCCCCGTATCGCTCTTGGGATTTACGGGAATTTCAGGACGACTAGGATCCGGCGGGACACCCGTTTTATTCATGACATTCTCAAAGATCTTCACCACCAGCCCATAGAAATATCTGACCGGCTCCTCGAATTCGGGGGTACCTTGAGCTTTCCCGTAAAGACGATCGATCAAGCGTTCGGCCAAGGCCAGATGCCGGAAAGAGCTGTCCACATCATCTTTCACGGCTTCGGCTAAGGCCAGATAACTCAAGGCGGTAATTTTAAAAGCAGGCGCGGATTCTCCGTCGATGAGTCCGGCGGCTTCCTCAAATTGCCCCGCTTCGATCGCATCAAATATTTGAGAATTCCCCGCCCGAATTTTTGCTTGTATCTCCTGTATAAACTCGGTAGGTTTTATTTTGTCCGGCGTGATAGCGGCGACAGACTCCGGTTCTTCTCTGAGTTCGGAGCGGAGGCGTTCTTCGCCCACAGAAGCTAGAGGCTTGATGCTAGAAGCGGGAAAAAGCATTTCCTTTCCAGCCTCCCTGCCCGACAGCTGGCGGGCAGGCAGCTTCCAGCTTCTGTACCCCGTAATTCCGAACGCTCTTCCCCGTCTTCTTCATCATCCCATGTAAAACCGGTCACGGTATCGCCCGATAAGAAATCCTCTTCGGCATCATCGCCGGTTTCTTCAACGTAATAGGGCCTCGGGGCCCACGGCGGCAAAATCTTGGTGCCCATAACCGCATCGATTGCCCGTCTCTTTTCCGGACCAATAGGATCGGGCGCTTCCTCAAAATGCTGCTCGATATGATCCGCTACGACATCGATAAGAAGCCTCTCTAAACGCTCATCGAGGCGGAACACCCTTTTATCTTCCTTTTTTTGCCGTTGGTTCAAGGTCGCGGCGAGGATCATCTCATCCGCTAATTCGACCAACTTGACATTCATCCGCCAATCCTCCGGGACATTTTGGATACGTTGGTCTATTTGATCGAGCAACTCGGCCGCAAGGGAGAAAACCTCTCCGCCCTTTGACCCCCATGCCTCAAAAAAGGCCGTAAAGGACCTTAAGATATCCGGATCCAGGCCTATTAATTTCTGGACCCGCTCGCGGAACTTTTGCATTGCGGGTATTTCTTCCCGCCCGGCCCTTTTAACGAAAACATCTTTGTAAGCATCAAACCGCCTGTCATTTTTCCGGTCACCCTTAAGACGGTCCGCAATCTGGCCGACGGGATAATCCTGATACCGCTCCGGGAAACGCGCCTTGATCGTCTCGGCTAATTTCCCAACGGTCGTCGTTTGGTCCGCGGCCTTTAATTCCGCCAAGATCACAAGCGCATCTTCGCGCCGCTTTGCCGTATCCATGGGCGGCAATCTAAGCTCCGAGCGGCCTACTTCGCCAACGGTGCTTGAACCAGAAACCAAAGACCGGAGGGAATAAACCCCTTTGACGATGACATAAGCCCCAAGGGTGGTAGCCAAAAGAGCTTCGGCATGAATTTGTGCGGTATGGTTTTTGGTCGCAAAGGCTGCGGTAAGCCATCCGACAGTTGCGAAAATACTAATGAGATAAGAATGCCCCAGGACTTTATCGGCTAGAGTTTGTTTTCCGGACTTACCATCCGGTTTTTTGACGGCAAAAAAGGCCATGGGGACCGAATAAACCATGCCTGCCACAATAATGATTGTCTTAATCTGATCAAACGAAGTGGCAATAGCGTAGTTAAAAGTCGCAATGGGCATTTGAAAAAGGATAAAGATCTTAAAAAATCCGCCCCGTTCAAAAATCTGTTTTGCTTTCACAGCGGCCACTCTTCCGAGATAACGGATAAATTTCTCCCCTTGATCCCTTGCCATATCGCGGAATCCCATCACAACAAAAACCGAAAGATTCATGACGGAGGCAAAAAGAAATAAGTCCAGATAGGGTTTAAACCAATAAGAGGTCAGCGAGGCATCGGGAATCAATTTAATCATCGGAACATACCAGGGAATGGCAATCGCCGGGATAATCCCCGAAAGCGCTGCGTAAACATACCGCCGGTAATCCTTATCTTGGTCAATACGGCTGGAGGCTAAATGGCCGATCACTAAACTTACAGGGAAGAATAGTAAAAAGGGCATCGCCGAAAAATATTTCACGAAGATAAAAGAAGCGGCGGCCACAATCCCCGAGGCTTCCAAGAAAGCCCGAAATTCTGAACGGGATGTTTCTGCTTCTGCCATATCAGTGGAGAGATCAAATCCTTCGCTACTCGGGTGATAGCGTTCAATGTCTTCGAGCAATCCCCGATCAACAAGCACTTTGAGGTTTTCCAGCTGGGTCAACAAGACTTGAAACGCTTCCAGTAAGATAGCGTTGACATGACGGCCTGATTTACGCTCTAAAAGCCTACTAATCCCCACCAACGCATTACCAATCACATCCTGAATGGCCAATTTCACTTCGGAATGATCAAGTTTTTGCATGAGTAAATTAAAGGCAACAGAGATTTGGGCCCAAACCATTCGCAATACTTCGCGATCATCCTTTTCCATTCTGGCAGACGTTATTTTTTTAAGGCTTGCTTCCGCCCGCGGACGAAATTGATCGGTTTTAGCAAGAAAGGCTGTTACCTTCTCCTTGTTGCTTGCGCGCAGCTCGGAACGACCAGTTTCGAGCGGAATGCCGGAATCACGGGATTCCGGCCGAAGCTCGGAGCGCGGGTAGTGCTTGTCTTCGTAGCGCGCCAGGGCGGCATCGAAATCACGGACGGTTGGTATATCTCCCGCCTCGATATATCGCCGCATGTTCATGGCAATATTCGCATAATAGTTATGATTGACGTCCCACCAAGCCTCTAAACGTTCAAGAGTTGTTAAAGGCCAATCAGATTTCTCGATTTCCAGTTCCATATGAGCAAGATGCGTTTCGGCGTTGGCTGTAAATATGCCCACGGTCAAAGGATCTTCCAGAAAGTTTAGCGCTTTCAAAGCTTCCTCTAGAATATTTTGCATCAATGCAGGCTCAGATATCTGTTTTAAAAACTCATCTAAAATTTTAGTATCGTCCTTTCCTTTCCGTTCGGTCCTTAAAGCTTTAAGTCTCACGATAAGTTGGGCGTACACGAAAAATCCGGCTACAGCAAAAAGATGATTCTTCGGCAACCCTGCGGGCGACTGATCCATTGTCTCCCGAAAAAGACGGTTTCTGGATGAAATGGCTCTCATGACTGCATCATAAAACTCAGGCCCGTACTGACTATACCTCTTTAAAACCTGTTCTCTGAACAGTCCGAGAAGATGTTCAACCCTTTGATCCACTGAAGTTGCTTCGGGTTGAAGATCCCGATCTTGACCAGCCAATGCCGGAGAACCGGACCGCAGATAATGTGCCTCCTCGTAACGCATGAGAGCAGCCTCAAAGGCATCGAAGACGGAGTCATCGTCTCCCCTAAGAAAGCGCAGCATACTCAGGTAGACATCTAGGTAATAAAAAAGATTGATGTCGCACCATGCTTGGAGCCGATCAACTGTCATGTTGGACGAGTCCGCTTCCGCAATCTCATTAGTAAGGTAAACAATATGAGCGCTCAAATTACTCATAAAAAGAGCCTGTTCCGTAGGATCTAAGCGGGCCCCGATATCTTTGCTCAGAAACGCATCTGCAACATTTTTGAAAAATGCGTCGCTTTTCATATGCTCCGAAAACCTTTGAAGGATGACGGCATCTTTCTCTCCCTGAAGTTCTTGAGCCAAGGCCTTCAACACATTCAGGGCCTGGGGGTAAAGATAATACGGTGCGGCGATATTGAAAAGACTCTTGGGTAAAATCGTTTGGGTACTTTGGATCACAGGGCTTTGACTCAAGGCTATTCGATCAGCTTGGTTTCTTCCCGCAATCACTGTCATCACCTCATTGAAAAAGACTTCTCCATACTGCGGATGTGCCTTCTTTGCTCTGAGCCGTAAGAGGGCAAATAATTTCTCAATCCTTTGACTCATCCCGGCACCCAGCTCACGCGCTCCTTTATCACCATTCCTTGATATCCGCAACTCCGAGCGCGGGTAGTGCTTGTCTTCGTAGCGCGCCAGGGCGGCATCGAAAGCGCGGACAACCGGCATCCCTTGGCTTAAAGCATAACCCCCCATAATCTCGTTTAAGCGCATAAAATAAAAGTAGACGATATTGAGCCGGGCAAAAAGCTCCTCAAAAGAAATCCCGGATTGTTCTTCGCTCGTCATCCAAATAATTCTTTCGATGCTGCTAAGGTGGAAATTTAGATCTGCCTCGAAAAGTAACTTATCCCATGCATCCCCGGGTTTATCTTTAAAAGCTTTGTCCACCAAACTATGGATAAATGCCCTATCCTGAATTTGACCGTGGAATTCTTCGATAATGGCATTTTCTCCTTGGCTTTGAAACTCCTGGCTTAACCTGGCAAATTCCAGCGTAAGCTGAAGGTAAAGCCAATACCCGGAAGCGATAAGGCGGGCGATTGGGGGCACTCTTGCTTCATCAACAACCCCCAAACTCATGACCTCCCGATAGGACCGGTTTCGGTCCGTAAGTGACTTGATCAAATATTCATAAAGCTCCTCGCCATAACGACCGTATTGATTTTCAAACCAGCCCTGAAAACCGTCAAAAAACTCCTCCACCTTCCGATCCATTGCAGCGTCCGGAGCTTGCTTCCCGGACCGCCGGGGTTTATTGTCAGAAATACGTAGCTCGGCCCGGGGGTTCTCTTTGTCTGAAGAAGCTAGACGCGGGAAACTAGATGCTACAGAAAAAAAGCTTTTTCCAGCCCGCCTGCCGGCAGGCAAGGCTTCCAGCTTCCAGTTTCCAACTTCCGATTTCATTCTTCCAGCTTCTGAATCCGCCAAATAAGTTTTCGCAAAAGTTGACCCCCTAAACTGGGATACCAATGCTTCTCGCCTTCCAGGACGGTGATAAGCAATGGTTCGTTCGATGGCTCCCCTCATTTTTTCTGTAGCGCTTTGAATGAGTGCAGCATCGGATGTCCCTATGAAGAATGCAGGATCCAATCGTTTTGCGGGTTCCAGAACACTACTTTCCACCTCAGATGAGGCTACGCCCTCACCTTTATCCTCTCCCCCTTCGAGGGGGAGAGGCTTGGGTGAGGGGGAATTTTTTTTCGCTCTTTCGCCGATCATGGAGCGGATATAGATCTCACGCGCGTCTTTTGTGAAGGTCCGAATACGCGGCATAATCTCAAGATAAGAGTAGCCGCTCTCCAGGATTTTCTTTTTAAGGCCTTCGGTATGAAATCCGCCGGTGATAAGAACACCTTTTTTCGTGTGCTCCTCTTCCATTTTTTTCAGCGTGTTTTGGATCATCGCCTCTTCGCGCCCGACCGCGATTTCGTAAAACTCCATCGCTTGTTCGAAAAGTCTGTCAGGATGCAAGGAACGGAGGCCGGCAGTGGGATCTGTCTGGTGGACCAAACCCCCGTCCCCTGCAACGGAAGGCGAATGATCAGCCTTCCCCATCCTCTTTTGAAAAGAAGACGGTTTTAAGCTTTCTCGCTTCGTTTGTACTTCCGCATACTCCTGACGAGACAATTCCAAACGGAATAATTTCTTGAGTAAGTGTTGGTCATAAAAAAGTCCTAATAACTCTTTTTCTTCTGCGGACTCGGTAAGGGATTCCATGATCTGGTGGCTTAAACGCTCGACTTCTTCCATCAATTTTTCGCCCTGGAGTTCTTCCATCAAAATACGGTACTGAAGATCTAATTTTAGGGCAGGATATCGGCTGAAGGAAAAATCCTCCGGGAGGACTTCAAAAAGCCTTTCCAGGAGATTTCGGAGCGATGTCTTAAGGGATTTATTCTCTTCGGGATTGAGCGCTTTTCGTACTTCCTGGATCAGTTCTTCTTTCAGAGGCAGGTCATTCAAGACAGCCAGGAATTGTTTTTTCTCTTCTTGAGTGGCCTCACTGTCAAGGAGATCGACAATAGCTTGCAGCCTGAAATATCGAACCAAAAGGGGCCATTTGTCCTGAAACCAAAAACTGCCCAAATCAACTTTGAGATGTTCAAAGGCCTTTTCTTTTAAACAGGTAAGCCATGAGGCAAGGGGAATTTTCTCCTCTTCATACTTCCCCTCCTCTTCAAGAAATTTTCTCAGCTTATCGGAGAAGATCTTGGCTGCCTCTTTTTCCCATTCAATCATGAGCGACGCAAGAAATGCGTTCGCTGAATCTTCTCCTTCCAGGACCTCTTTAAAAGCCAGCCAGTTTCTCCGGTAGGAATTCTTGTCCTCAATTCCCCACGCTTTCGCTTTTTGGCTGTCTTGAAGCAAGAAAAGTTCTGGGCCCGTTAACTCTCCATCCGCGACCAAGGTTTCCCCGATCTTTTTATTGAGCTCAGGGTCTTCGGGAAAAATTCTGAAGATTTCCGGTTGGAGTTGATTGGCTGCGCCTTCGAGGAAGAGATGGCTGATGCGGGATTCTTCCTGAAGCTTCCCGAGGATCTTCTCAATGTTGAGCTGAGCCTCTTCATGCCCGTGTGCCGTTTGGATATGGACGATCACTCCGCGGGATGAAACAACGGGAATTCTTTCTGTGACCTCACCGAGATCAAAGGGGATTTCGAAACTGAGATTCGCTTTGGAGAGAAATGGATTCTCTTTCCACGGCGTCAAGGCATACGATGGGTCTATCGCATTCGTAAAAAAGAAAGTGGTTAGAATCAGACACGCGACGAATTTCTTCGTCCAATAATTGGAAAGCACAGATCCCGCTGCCTCTCTCAATTCTCTGTGAGATTTAGACTTACGAAAAAGTCTTGGAGAAGATTACCACATTTTTATATTTTATCAAGCTCTTGATAATTGCTTAAGAAAGTATTGCATCCCTTTGTATTTCTCTGTCCCCAAAGGTTATATTCTGCTAGCTAATGCAAATGCACTTTTTTCACCGCTACGCGCGCTTGAGCCGCTGCTCCGCCCACCGCGTAGGTGGCCTTTTTCAGGCTTCAAGCAGCAGGCCTCAAACTTCATAAAGCTTTTCTTAGCTTGAAAAAGGGCCACCGCCGCGGTGGGCGAAGCCCCGTAGTACGGGGCGAGCGGTGAATGTTTTTGCGGGTGAAGAGACACGGGAGTATAATGACTGCTTATGAAACGGGTTTTGCCTCGCTGCGGCATCTTATCATTTGGTTTTGTCGCCCTTTTATCCGCCTCTTCTTTGCCCCTACCCGCGAATCCGTCTTTATCGCTCAAGGATTTAGCGATTCCTGAAACAATCGGTAGGGTTGAAGAACGCTTTCAGGGAACAACCGATCGCTGGGTCATTCATATTCAGGACGTGCATGCCCACTTCGTCGCGCAGGAAAATATCTCGGCCATCGCCGATCACCTGAATGCGCTGTATGGAATCAAGACAATCGCCCTTGAGGCCGGGTGGGGCGATACGACACTGCCCCAAAGCTGGGGACTTCCTCAATCACGCGAGAAACAGATCCTGGCAAGGGCTTTATTAGAAGAGGAGATCATTACCGGCCCTGTTTATAGTGCCCTCTTTTCTCAAATGCCGACGGAACTCATCGGATTGGAAGATGGGACCCTTTATCAGGAAAACCGAAGGACGTATTTAGAGCACTTAGATCAACTTTTTGATATCGCCTCCGGCCTTGAGAGCTACCGCGAAGCCCTTGAAATTAAAAAGAAAAGCGCATTCTCAGCAACGCTTCTGGCCTTCGAAAAGGCCCTTGAAAAATACCGGGAAGGGATCACGATCGAGAAATTTATCCCGATCCTTCTGGCCCGGGCTGGCGAGCAGAATATCGATTTCGCTCAATATGATCAAATCAACTTATTCCGCGAGGTCACAAAACTCGAAAAGAGGGTTGACCAAGACCGCTTGCGAGCAGAAGCCGAACGCCTTTCAAAACCGTTCAAGAAGGAGCGGTTCACCTTTGAGGAACTCTTGAGGAGCGGCCGAATTCCGAAAGACAAGCTCGAATTTTATCCGGAGACTAAAAAATTCCTAGAGCTCATCGGCTTGCGGGACCAAATCTATCACGGGGCATTTTTCAATCAGATCGAATCGCTGATCGCTGATCTTAAAACGCGGCTGATCACCTCAGACGAAGAAGCCGCCCTCAGCGAAAAGATCGAACGTTACTGGCTCGCCCGGAAGATCCTTCTGCTGGAAGCCACTCCGGCCGATCTTGAAGGATACGTCCCGAATCATCTTGCGATTCGAAGCGATATGGGAGAAGCCGGGCTTGAAAAAGCTTTGGAACTTTCTCTTCATTTTTATACTCTGGCCAAAAAAAGAGACGACGTCTTTTTACAGAAGATCACAACCGACCCCAAACTCTCAGGAAATATTATCGTCGTTGCAGGAGGTTTTCACACGGAAGGTTTAAGTCAACGGTTGCGGGAAGCCGGCATTTCCTATTTGGTCGTGCAACCGGACCTTGGGAAAACCTCTCCGGATCAAGAACTCTACATGAAAAGGATGCGCGACCATATTGTCCAAGGACAAACTCTCGGACACCTTCAAAACAGGATTTTCCAGCCTGCGTTTGATTCTGTTTTTCCCCAAGCCGTCCTTGACCTCAGAGAAAACAGGAATATCCCAAAGGCCGTTCAGATGGTCACGGATGCTCTAACGCAATCCGGTACTCCCGTAACGGCCGTCCCCCAAACCAGGGAAGGCTCCATGACCTTCGAGGCCTTTCTGGCTTTAAGCGAAGAAGACAAGCTTCTGCAATTGCGGGAATGGACAGAACGTTTTAAAACTGCCGGTGCCATCCCCATTGCCATTGTTGCCAGGCAGGCCCTTCTTGCCGAATCAATCTTTGCGGATGAATTCTCTTTGAGTGTCTGGCAGGCCATGCGCCGCGACCGGACCAAAACCCTGGTGATCCTGCTGGGAGAAACTGAAGATATCCATATGGAGACAATCGGCGGCATTGCCCCCATGATCCGTGAACGAGGCGAGGCCGATATCCGGCAAGTGATGGAAAATCCCCGCCTCCAGAAACGTTTGGAAAAATTTCTAAATGAAGGCCGGATCGCAGCGATTGAAAAGCCCGGATATGATGCGGGATCTCTCCTTGTTTTCCCTCCTATCCGGGGAGTGCTTCTTCTGATTCCGCCGATTTTAGAAGGCCGGCTTGGAATTTCCGATGATCCGGCTATCCAAGCCCGGTTTTGGGATGCCGTTCAATATATGCTGGCCCGTTACGCCAGCATGAACGAATTCCTGCAAGCGGCTTAGACAGGCTGCAAGCCGCAAGCTGCAAACTTCAAAAAGATTTTTGAGGCCTGCCGCTTGTGGCCTGTAGCTGAAAAAAGGCCACCTACGAGGTGGGATGCCGGAGGCATCGGTGCGTTCAGTTTTTAGCCGGTCGGAAAACTCACAAAAAAAGCAGCGCAGGTTTTCTTAACCTGCGCTGCTTAGTGTATCCCCACCAGTTTCTATCTCACCCTAACGGCTTAACAACCGCGTGATCCTGCATGAATAAGCCCTGTCGTTCCGAGATCTTCCAGAGACTCTCCGGCTTCGTCTCCAAGAACACCGGCATAAAACTCCTGACATCCACTCGGATAATAAAAGATAGTCTGGCCGATCATCCCGTGGACATCGGTCCCCGGCTGATCCCAAACAAAACCCAAATCTTTAATGACGGTGTGATCGTAACTCCCCGCCACAAAAACATTAAACTGCACCCAACGAAGCGTCAGAGCGCTTACCGCCGAGGCATTGATCGGCGCTGAATTGACGCCAAGATAAGTTTCGAAACGCAAAATACGGCCGAAGGCGTCGATAAAGGTCAGCTCCGTATGTGCCGGCAAAGGATCACTGTACATGTCCGTTGTCTGAACGTAAATACGCTCAAAAATTAACGTGGCCGACGGATCATTCGCATAGCGACCGGCATCCCCGGGGAAAACCACAGAAGGATGCACATAAAACTGGGTGCTGACATGCGTAAGTCCAGTCACATTATCAGCCACATTGATCCCAAGATAGGTATCGATTTGTTGAACTCGGCCCGTTACGGAATCAAAAACCGTAATCTCCGTACGATTGGCCGCTACCAAGCTTGTGCCCTGGTATTCATAATACTTTTTCTCAAGCTGCTGGTTTACGGCAAGCGGAACAATGACTTTAACGCGCGTCATATTGTTCCGGACGACCGATTCCGTTAAGTCCGCAATGGCCCCCGGGGGCAATCCCGCAAAAACTTCTGTTCTTAAGATCGCCTGGTTCCCCTGGCCATCCGCCGCACCCAAGGTCACAATACTCGTTTGGCCTTCAATACCGACAGGCAGCGCAACAAAACCACCCGGGAAATCCACGACGATCTGGAGATTGATCGAAAGCACTTTGGTCTGCCGGATCCGGTACTGGGAATTCCCTAATTCCGATTCAAAGATTCCGACATAGGTATTTTCATAATCAAGGATTTCGGTATCGGCATCAAAGAAACGGAAATACGTGATACCATTCACCAAATCCTGCAGAATCTGTTCTATGTCGTTAATGATAAAGATTCTCTGAATCAATTGTTCAGGCGGCAGATCATCAACGGTTTCATAGATGCCGTTATAAACTTCCTGAACTTCGATGGAATCATCATCCGGATGCTTGAAGACATGGATCGTCTGATTTTTGGCTTCATCATGAATCAACTGCTCGGCATCCTGGTCCTGAATATAGATGATCTGCTCTAAAGGACATACCGTCCCGAGATCAGCCATATCAGAACAATAACCGGTATATACATACTGAACATCGATATCCTCATCTTCATCGGTGTTCATCGCATGGATGGTTTGTTCAAACGTCCCGTCCGGTTCATCATCGACAAAGATCAACTGATTTTCATTATCAATGATATGCACTTCCTGTACCGGGTGGGCCGGCAAGGTATCGATCATGAACTCGCCGTCGTACACAAGCTGGAGATCGATTAACCCGTCTCCATTCGTATCTTGAGCATGGATGGTTTGTTCTACCGAACCGTCATCCGTATTGATGACATGAACAATTTGATTGTCGTCATCAACAATAAACACCCTCTGATCCGGATGAATGCCGGCAAGATCGCCTAAGGTTGCATAAAAATCATCATAGACTTCCTGAACATCGATATCACCATCCCCATCCGTGTCTTCCGCCCGAATGGTTTGATCAAATGCACCATCCGGAGCGCTGCTCCTAGGCTCATTATCCACATGGATAAGCTGGAGTGTATCGCTTACAATCGTCACGACTTGATCCGGATGTGCGGGCAAGGATCCTACCTCATGCTCCCCTTCATACACATACTGGACGTCAATATCATCGTCACCGTCTGTATCCACTGCC
>JAFGHI010000040.1 GCA_016930235.1 Candidatus Omnitrophota bacterium | reverse complement strand
GCAACTTGACGTTGCTCAGAGCGGGCAGAATCCGGTTGATTCTGCACCGCAAACGTCTGAGCAACTTGACGTTGCTCAGAGCGGGCACTATTCTCAAGGACTCGGATACTTTCCATCACTTGATTGATGGCTTTTTCAATCGGGACTTTTCCGACTGTCAATTGAGCCAGGATACCGGCCAGCCTAAGATAGTCCTTGGCATCTTTAAGCCGCTTGAGAGCCATACCCCACGCTGAACGGCCAAGATTAATATTCGCCGTTTTAAGTTCTCTTCCCGCATCGCTTGCCGGAGCCATCCGGGTAATTTGTTGATTCTCCACAACCTTGACGATGGCCGCGAGTTCCTCTTGTAAACCCGAAAGGTTGGCTATTCTCACGTCGGAATAATGAATGCCGCTCCTATTAAAATCCTGGACCGTCGCGATCTCTTGATCAATCGCTTCTAACAATTTCACCCGAGGCGTAATCTCAATCCTGACAGCATCCGTAACCTTTAAAACACCGCGGGCAACCTCCAATTCCTTAATAGCAGCCCCCCACTGATATTTTTCAATATGCGATTTCGCCCTTTCAATCGACTGCTGGCCGCTTGAAACCAGTGCGTTTCCCGTCAACTGCTGCGTTTTCAATTTTTCGATGATGGTTTCCAAATTAACGGTGACTTCCTCGATCGGACTTTTGCGAAGTTCGGATCTTGTACTTCCGTCGATAATCTTGATTTTCTGAATGACGGCTTCCAAGGCTTCATTAATAGGAAGGTCGCCGACCTTTAAGCGGTTCAGGATATGTGCCATCCTGAGATTGTCACGGACTAAACCCAGATAGGCTAAAGCATACCCCCACGCGCCGCGCTTGACACTGCCGTAGGCCATTACAAGATGTACTGTCGCTGTACTCGCCGGAGCCGCGCGGGTTAGCCGCTGATTTCTAACAACCTCAAGGATTTGATCAAGGGAAACCATCACCGCTTGGGCAGCTTCAACATGAACAAACTCAGGGTCGATACCCATCGTATTAAAACTTTTAACCGATATAACAATAGAACCAATCGCACCCAGTAATTGGACGTTATCCCATATCTTCAATCCCGCGACTTCTGTGTTCTCTAAAACGCCGGACGCCGCATTGAGCTCCTGAAGCGCTGCCGCCCACTGGAATTTCTCTATATACGGCTTTGCTTTTTCTAGAAAATATCTGCCGTCCGATACCAGTCCGTTGAGTGTTATCGTTTGCTTTTCCAAGGCATTAATGATCTCATCTAGTTTCCGGATAGCTTCACTTACCGGACTTACCCGATTTTCACGAGATTCAGAGCGGATACCAGCCACAAGCTCCGGGCTGCCGGCTTCAGCAATCTGCCTCTGCGGCTTGAGGCTTGTAGCTTGAAGCTCATGTGTTCGGATCAATGCCTGGCGCGTAACATCCGGCACGAGGACTGCGCGCTCGGTGGTTACGATTTCCGTTTGTTGGGTCACAGGAATAAGAAGTTCCAAATCTCCGACAAGTCCCGGGCTGTCGAATCCGACGACGACATGATTATTCTTTTTTGAGGGAGCAACGCGGACGCCCTTTCCTTCCATTGCACGGATCCCGGCACGGGAAAGTTCGGTCACGATACTGGTTGCAATCTCATAGGCTTGAAATTGCATGCTTCCATCGCGCGGTAAAGGCTGCGTCAGATAGGATGTTTCGCGCGTCTCCTTGGAAAAGAAGGCCCCTTGATTTTGTAACGTCGCCTTCAAGTAGGCTTCACGGCCTTCTGTGGTTGTAAGCTTCGGGGTCACGAGCGCATAGGAAAATCCGTGGTCCTTCATAGAGTGCGTAAAGGGATTGGCGTGAAATCCGCCGGTAACCACAACGGCTTTGTCCTTCCCTGTTTCCTGAAGGCGGGCCTCCAGATTCCGGAGTAAGACCTCATCACGTTTCTTCACACCTTCATAAAAAAGAACCGCCTTTTGATAAAGGCGGTTGAGATCTTCGGTGTGCTTAAATTCGTAATCGCGGACCTGTTTTTTGTCATTCAGAGCCTGAAAGCGTTGGATGAGGTTCTTGGGGGCAATTTCGTCCTGCCGTTTGAGGAGTTCCGCGAAATCTTCGGGCGTCAGCTCAAGCCGGTATAACTTGCCGAGTAACCGGTGACCCTTGAGTAAATTCCAAACCTCGCGTTCCTTGTCATTTTCAAGGAGGGCCCCGGCTAACTTTTTTGTCAGCGTTTCGATTTCTCCCACCAAGAGATCGCCTTTGATTTCGCTTTGCAAAATAAGATGGCCGATAAAAAGATCAAGATTGGGGTAAGCGGTGTAATCAAAATCTTTCGGAAGCTCAGTTACCATGGCTTCGAAAAGCAGTCCGGTTTCAGGATCCGGCAATGGGTTGTGCGTGAATTGTAAAGTCAATAATTCTTTTATTTTCTCCAAGAGTTCGGGACGAATCTTCTGAATCGATTGGAGAAACTTTTCCCGCTCTTTCGCATAGGCACTGATGTCGATTTTCTCCTCAAACTCCCGGAGTTTCGAGATACGGACAAGCATTGGCCATTCGATCTGGTAGACGGGATTCGTAAAGTCTGTTTCAAGGATATCCTTGGCCTTCTCCCCAAGTTCCGTAAGCCAAGCTTCAAGCGGGATCATCCCTGATTCGAAGGCATCGATGCGGCGGATAAAATTCCGGAGATCTTGATTCAGATAAGGACTTGTGAGGCGCTCGATCTGGAGATTGGTTTCGTTGATGAACTGATTGGTTTTTTCTTCTTCGGTGATGACTTCCCGGAAGGCATCACCGTTCGCGATATAGATTTCTTCATCCTCAATCCCGTAGGCTTCGGCTTCGCCTTCCTTTAATAGGAAAAGTTCAGGTCCTTTCACCAGGGCCTTTTTGGCTAGGTCTCCTGCGACCGCCATTGTCAGATCCATCCGTCCGGGGAAAAACCGGATAAGATCGGGCTGGAGTTTCGTGGAGGCACCTTCTGTCAGGACGAGATCAAAACCATATTTCTCCTTTAAATAATGAAGGAGGGATTCGATTTTTTTCTGGGCCTCGAAATTGCCGTGGGCGGTCTGGATATGAACAATGGTTTTTGAGGAACCCGATTCCAGATGATCAATTTTCCCAAGATCTTCCGGAATTGTGATTTGAAAACTTTCGGGAATTTTGACTTCGGAGATTTGTGGACTGGGTACAGAGATATTTTGCGCCCAACCTTGAGATGGTGTCGTCAGCTGAGTGGTAACGAAAAACAGGAGCGTAAAGCTCGATATGATCCTTCGTCCCGGCAATCTCATCCGCTCTTAATTTGCTCCGAATAAAAGATTTGATAAAGGATACCCGACCCTTGAAGGAATGGCAATGCAGTTTGTTCTTTCTTCGGCTAACAATATATAACATTCTAAAAAATTCTTATCAGATCGAATTTTTTGTATCTAATATTGGAATAATAAGATAGGAAATTTGATTGCGCGGGAAATCTAACAATCTTTATCTTGGACTAACCTTCGGCGCATTTTCACGGGAGCATTTCCGAAAATACCGGATTTGGATTTGAGACGGTTTTCGATCCGCCATTTGTCCCAGCGCTGGGACAAATGTCCCGCCTGCCTCCGGCAGGCCCATTCACCGCTAGCGCCCACCGCGGCGGTGGCCTTTTTTAAACTACAAGCTGCAAGATTCAGGCTTCAAAAGGCTTTTACGGCCTGCCGCCTGTGGCCTGAAGCCTGGAAAAAGCCCACCGCCGCGGTGGGCTCATCCTGCCGGCAGGTAGGATGAGCGGTGAATTTTATTTTGCGAAGGTGTTGTCCATCACGGCGCCGGCGTTGGCGCTTAACACATGACGTGCGTAGCGGCCGAGCCAGCCGTACCGGACTTTGGGCGTGAAGGGTTTTAAGGAAGACAACCGTTTCTTAATTTCTTTTTCCGGCAATTCGAGATCAATCGTCCTTTTCTCGGCATCAATTTTAATCACATCACCCTCTTGGATAATCGCAATCGGACCGCCGGAGGCGGCCTCCGGAGAAATATGACCGATACAAAGTCCGCGTGTACCGCCGGAAAACCGTCCGTCGGTGATGAGGGCCGCTTTGACTCCGCTTCCTTTAAGGGCCGCGGTCGGAGACAACATCTCCTGCATTCCGGGTCCGCCTTTGGGTCCTTCATAACGGATGACAACAACGTCACCGTCTTTAATCTTGCCATGCAAGATCGCATCCAATGCTTCTTCCTGCGAGTCATAGCATTTGGCTTTTCCTTCATATAGCATCATGTCCGGTTCGACACCGGCCGTCTTGACCACAGCACCGTCAGGAGCAATATTTCCGTAAAGGATCGCAAGCCCGCCTTTTTGAGAGAAGGCATTCTTGCCGGAACGAATGACATCTCCGTCCGGATCGGGTGCGTTTAAAACGGTCTCTTTCAAGCTTCCGGTACAAGTTTTCAAATCCAGATTGAGCGGCGAACGGCCGTCTTTGTATACGGCCTTCAAAATAGCAGGGATTCCCCCCACCCGATGGACATCTTCCATATGGACATCCATTCTTGAGGGAGACACTTTACAAACATTCGGCGTCCTGTCCGCAAGTTCATTTAATCGTTTAAGAGGATACTCGATCCCCGCTTCGCGCGCCAAGGCCAGCGTATGAAGAACCGTATTGGTGGATCCCCCCATCGCCATATCCAGGATAAACGCATTATCAATCGACTCTTTTGTGACAATATCAAGCGGCCGGATATTCTGCTTCATGACACGTTCAAGTGTTGCGGCAGCATTTTCAACGAGGCGAATCCTTTCCTGATTCACTTCCCAAACCTGGCTCTCTTTGTCCACCCAAACCGCTGCCGGGATGGACCCGTTTCCGGGCATTGCAAGACCGACGGCTTCCGCTAGGCAATTCATCGAATTGGCTGTGAACATCCCCGAACAGCTTCCGCAGGTCCGGCAAGCGGATTGGGTCAGCTCCACGAGTTGACTTTCAGAAATCTTTCCCGCGGCTTCGCCGCCGACTCCTTCAAATACCGTGATCAGGTCAGAATTATTTTTTCCGGCAAGCATGGGACCGCCGCTTACGTAAACGGCCGGGATATTGAGCCGGACCATCGCGTTCAGCATCGCGGGTACGATCTTGTCGCAATTGCCGATCCCGATCCAGCCGTCACAAGGATGCGCTCCGATAATCGTTTCGATTTGGTCCGCAATCAATTCTCGTGAGGGCAGAGAATACTTCATCCCGAAGTGGCCCATCGCGATCCCGTCACAAATCGCGCCTCCGATATTGGCATACCAGACGTTGAAGCCTTTGGCTTTGAGGCTTGCGACAAGCTTCTCGCCTAAAATATTTAAATGAGCGTGCCCCGGAATATGGGTGGTGTAGGAATTAATCACAGTCACAAAAGGTTTCTTGCGGTCCGCGAGATCGCCAATCACACCCGCCGCCATCATGAGGGACCCTGCAGGCAGCATATGCTTTCCCTCCGTCACAATGCGGCTTCCCCGCTTTTGTATGTCTTCGATTCCCCGATTCACCGGTTTTCGCATTTCGCTCTCCCCCATCTAAACCGCTAGACTTCTTGCGATCAAATCCGCAACCTTTTTCCCTGAAATCAGCATCCCGCCGAAAATCGGTCCCATCCGAGGCCCGCCGAATGTGGCGCACACACTCATCCCGGAAATCCAAAGCCCGGGATAAACTTCGCCCGTCTTCTCGACCACAAAGGCCTCGCCTTCCGTAGCATTCATCGCCCCGTCAGCAATCCGTCCGCTGGGAGTCGTAATCTGAAAAAGACCCCGCCGTCTCAAATGTTCCACCAGAACGGCATCATGTCCTGTCCCATCAAGCACGGCCTTCGCATGAAACATGAGAGGATCCACATGAAGGGCACCTGAAATCATCGTGCGGTTGGCCACCACGCCAATCACCCGTTCATCCTCCACGCAAATATCTTCGGCAGTCACCAAATTCAAAATGACCGCACCGGCCTTCAGCGCCGAAAAAGTCAAACCCGAACCCAATTCAACCGCGTCCACCGAATACAAATCGCCGCCGGACTTCCGGTACCGGACACCGACCGCCTTGAGATGAGCCAACGCTTCTTCCTGAATAATGACTTCATTAAGCCCCATCCCGCCTCCCCAGATCCCTCCGCCGGGCGACAGGCGTTTTTCCAGAATCGTCACCTTGAAACCTTTTTTTGCCAGATAAAATGCCGCCGTGAGCCCTGAAGGACCCGCCCCCACAATCAAAAGATCGCTTGAAATATGAGACGATAATTTCTCGTGATAAGCATCCAAAATGCCTTTCGTGATCTTCGTTTCATCCAACTTCCTGACCATACCTACTTTCCCCTCTTTCTCTTCTTCCTTAAAGATTGAGCAGGGCGGTAAAGGAGAATAATGTCTCCGATATCGCACCCCACTTCCCTCGTCACCACAGGGCATTTGGCCATAAATAAAAAGAAGACGGGCCTCTTCAGCCAGTCCAAGGCCTCAAAATTACCCTGACCTTTGCTCAACACCATATCGACTTTTGGAATAATCTTCAAGAATTCTTTTGAGCAACGATGGCGCACAGTCCCCGGCGCGTCCGAGCCTGAGGAGATGACCTCCGAAACCCGGTCCAGGCCGCACGTAAAGGCATCTTCGCGTGTCGCATCATTGATGATCGGTTTTTCTTTGACCGCATAAAGAATCCGCTTCTTCCCGAGCGTATGAATCTCTTCGATTAGCAAACGGTCAAACACGACCTCTCCGGCATTGTCCCCGAGGATAAGAATCGTCTTGGCCCGTTTCACCCGCTCTTTGAAACGTGGATAGTCAAAAAGCCTCTTTTTCTCACGCCGGATCGTTTTTTCTTCCTCCGAAAGGATCCTTTGAAGTTCCTTTTGGACATTCAAGGTATTCTTCACGCCATAATCAATAATATTTCCCGCAATGGAAAGTTTCACCGCCGTAAGGAGAGGATCTTTCGAGGCCCTGACCTTCGCCCTTAGTTTCGGCAGGATCCTTAGAGCAAGACCGTTGCTTTTTTGTTTTGCCTCCCAGTAAGGGTCCTTTTTACCGGTAAGCCTCGCCACGAGCTGATAAATAATCCTCCCCATCTCCGGAGGCGGAGTCGACATGGGATAATCCGGAAAACGCTTGGCCAAATGATCCAGCACCTTCTTTTTCGCTCTCGGCGTTGAGCCCGCCAACGTCGCGGCCTCCAGCGCCTGCCGGAAAAAGCACGGGATACAATCCAAATAAGTCTTCATCTTCAATACCTCTTAGTTCATCTTCAAGCATCAAGCTGCAAGCCACAGAACGGGTCGTGGGACCTGCCGATAAGAAACGAGGGTTACAAATTCGAAGCACGAAAATCGAAGGAATATCAAAATTCGAAATGCGAAAGAAAAACAGGATCTAAGAACACAAACAACAATAGCAAGTTACATTTACTTCGTTCTTAGTCCTGAGTCCTGCTTTTATTTTAAATTTCGATATTCGGATTTTTCATACACCTTACTTCATATTTCATACTTCTTACTTCGTATGTCCTCTTACTGCCGAACTCCTGCCACCAAAGCGGATTAAAAAGTATTATAACCGGCCCAGATCAATCTTCAATCCCGAACCGACCCGGATGAAATCAGATCCATAAAGTTCTTCGAAAATCCGGATCGCCCTTGCGCCCGTGCAGTGACAGGGCGCCGCTTTCCTCACCCCGGTTCGACGAATCGCTTCCACTTTCTTTTTGATCCCAATCGAAGCAAAAAAATGAAAGCCGCCTACGATCAAAAAAACCTCTTTTTTGAAGATTTTCTTGACGGTTTTGATCATCCCTTCGATCCCCGGATGCGCACAACCGGTAATCACAACCAGCCCTTGCGGCAGTTCAAGTACCATCGGGATCTCCCAAGGCCCCAGACGATGCATCTCGGGTCCCAAATGCAGATTTTGGGATAAAGGGACCGCTTCATCCACTTCGTGAAACCTAACGCCTTGGTCCAGGATTTTCTTTTTAAAACCCGCTGAAAAATTTTTTCCGATATAGACAGGGCATTCGGGATTTTTTTCCAAAACAGCTCCCAGACCACCGGTATGATCCCAGTGTTCGTGAGAAAAAACAAGTGCATCCAGCTCGCGAGGGTCTAATCCAAGACAGGCAAGGTTCCGTGAAAGTTTAAGCGGATTATCTCCCGTATCAAAAAGAACTTTTTTGCCGGCAAACTCAACGTAACAGGAAAATCCCCAACCCGATTCCATCTTGGGATCGAAGGCCTCATTGTCATAAACCACTGTTAGCCTGGCCGCTTCCATCTTTTCCCCTTTGTTTTATTTTACACCCTCTTAAGCGTTTGCGTTTGATTGTTTTATCCCGGACGAATGGATCATTTTCCCGAGACGGTTCCAAATCTCTATAATTGCCGTCTTCGCCTCGCTTTTTCCGGTTTCCATGATTGTTTTCGCCTGTCCCATCATCTCGACCACAGCCTTATCAAACGGGATCTTACCCAAAACCGGTATCTTCCGGTTCCCGCAAAAGCGTTCGATCTCGGTCGTCAGTCCCTGATGCAAATCATACTTGTTGATCACGACAAGGGATTTGACCCCAAAATGTTTTGCGACCTCGATCACGCGGCCGGCATCGTGGAGGCCCGAAAGAGAGGGCTCGATCACAACGACCGCATAATCCACGTCCGACAAGGAAGCAATGACCGGACAACCGATCCCGGGCGAACCGTCGATCAGCACCCAATCCGCACCTTGCTTCAGAGCGGTTTCTTTCGCCTCTTTCCTGACAAGACTGACAAGCTTCCCCGAGTTTTCCTCACCCGCGCCCAATCGGGCGTGAATCAGCGGGCCGAACCGCGTTTCGGAAAGATACCACTCACCGGTATTTTTTTTCTCCATCGAAATCGCCTGCATCGGACACACATACTCACAAAACCGGCATCCTTCACAGGCCAAAGGATCCAAGGAAAGATCGTCACGGATCGCATGAAACCGGCAGTGATCGACACATTGCCGGCATTCGCTGCAGCGTTCCCGGTCGAGCTTCGGCATCAGTCCGCTCTGAAAAAGATGGCGTTCTTTGATATCCGGAGACAAAAGCAGGTGCAGATCCGCAGCGTCAACGTCACAATCCGCCATCACATGATTTTTGGCGATTGCCGAAAAGGCTGCTGTCAGGATGGTCTTGCCCGTCCCCCCTTTTCCGCTAATCGTCACGATTTGTTTCATGCAGCACCCTCCGCGGCAAAATTTTCAATACGCTCCCACAACTTTTTAAATGAAGGACGATACTCCGGCATTTTTTCAAGCAGGAGATCCCCCTGCGCATAGGCCGCCGCGATTTCACGCCGGAAAGGGATCTCCATCAGAACGGGGATCGATTCCTGTTCGCAAAACTTCCGCACGTCTTCGGTCCCCAAATCGCAACGATTGATAACGACGCCTGCGGGTATTTTCATCTCGGTAATCACCTTGGTGGCGAGTTTCAAATCATTCAACCCAAAAGGGGTCGGCTCGGTGACCAAAAGACAATAATCGCTCCCGCGAACAGATTCGACCATCGAACAGGCCGTTCCCGGCGGGGCATCGATGATATTCGTTCTTGTCGGGTTCAGATAAGATTTGACTTCCCGGATCAGAGGCGGGGCCATGCTCTCCCCGACATTCAAAAGGCCCCGAATGAATTGCAGTTGCCCCCGGCTCCCTATTTCGACGAAACCGATTTCGCGGTCTTCTTCCGAAATGGCATGTTCCGGGCAAAAATGCGAACAAACCCCGCAGCTGTGGCAAAGTTCCGGAAAGAGAAGCACTTTGGAAGGTAAAACAGCCAGCGCATGGAAGGCGCAAAGTTTTTGGCAGCGTCCGCAAAAGGTACACTTCGATTCGTCAATGACGGGTACCCGCACGAAAACTTTCCGGCTTGTCTTGATTTCCGGCTTCAGAAAAAAATGGGCGTTGGGTTCTTCGACATCGCAATCCAGGAGCTGAGCATTGGAAATCAGGAGAGCGAGGTTCGCCGCAATCGTCGTTTTTCCCGTTCCCCCCTTCCCGCTGGCAATGGTAACAATCACTTCAGAATCCCCTCATCCCCGACTTGGAGGATGCTGAGGGCCCTTGATCCGGCTTCAAACCTCCCCTTTTAAATTTTTCGAGGGCCTCCGACACCTTACCGGTAAGACCCGTGATAACCTGAATCCCCCCGGCCTGAAGGGTTCCAAAAGCATTCGGCCCGATCTGGCCCGTTAAAACCACTTCCACTTTCTTTTCCGCCATCAGCTGGCCGGCTTGAACCCCGACTCCGCCGGTTCCTTCAAGGTAGGGATTGGCGACAGCTTCACAATCGCCGCTTTTTGTATCCACAATCAGAAAATACTGACACCTTCCGAACCGGGGGTCCATTTCTGCCGTCAGTTGATCCCCTTGAGCCGTTATACAAATTTTCATTGTTCCTCCCGGGAGCCGAATGCGTTTCCCGCGCGTTTACGACTCCAAATTTGTTTGTTCTGGTTTCTTCCCGTCTTGAAAATGCTTTTCGATCCAACCGTTGATGACATCCCGTCGGGAATCAAAATAAGAAACATACGGTTTGATATCCAAAAGGGGTGTCCCATCCAACATATCAACTTCCGAGAAGGTAATCCCGGTATCATCGACCTTCTCTAGTTTCACGATCGAGAACCCAATAGGGTTTGGTCTCTTCGGACTCCTCATCGCAAAAACCCCGTGAGATTGGTCCTCAAGGAAGGGTCTGCCGACAAGACGAACTCCCTTCTCACGGTTAAAATGATAAATCAAAATCAGATGCGAAAAACCCTCAACATCCTTGAGCCCATCGCGGTATTCCGGAAAAAGTTCGATATGCCCCCTGCTTTTTTCTCCGAATCTGCTTTGGATGGGAATCCCCTCAAGTTCCCGGTAAGGGGTATGAATAATCCCGATGGGTTTTAATTTCACACTTGTGTCCATTAAAATGTCACGACCTTATCGCTCTCTTTGACGAGGTCATACATATCTTTCATGGTTGAGACCGGACACATCGCCGAGTCTTCCTGTTCTCTAGACCGGATACAGGAACCGCAAGCATAGATCGTACCCCCGGACTGCACAAACTTTTTTGCCTGTCCGGTGGTATCAAACCTGTCCGTTTTGATCTTCTGATATTCAACGCCTTTACCCATAAAAAAGATCTTCACTTCATCCCTTTGTTCCAAACAAAAGTTGGCGTACCGCAGGGCGTTCCAGCATGTCTCCGCGTCATGGCTTGAAATCACCACTCCGATTTTCATAACGCCCCCCTTGTCAATCATTCTCAGAATGGGCGTGATCACAGGATGTTTTGTCGATCCCGTACCCTTTTCCGGATCGGGGCTGACAGGAACTTTCGCCGTTTTTAAGTTCCCCGGCCACAAAAGACCGGATCACATCCTCGACGGGACCGGATGCTCCTAAAACCAATTCGATCCCCACTTCCGAAAAAAGATCCTGGGCACGGCGCCCGGCTCCGCCTGCAATGACAATCCGTACCCCTTGTTCGTGCATAAACCGAGGCAGAAAACCCGGATGATGCCCCGGATTATCCACCACTTCCTTTTTAAGGACTTTCCCATTTTCAACCTCGATCAAGGTAAAAGAAGGACAGCGCCCAAAATGCATAGAAACCTCTTCACCGTCTGTCGCAATCGCAATCTTCATATGAGAGACCTCCCTAAATTCTTGAATCCTGATTTTATTTTTTTTGACGGGCTTCGAGCTCCCGAATTCTTTCGTGAACAGCTTTGGCTTCCGATTCCAAAGTCCTTGCATCCTCACGAAGCATGGTCAACTCATCTTGGCTGGACGGATTATTAGGGATTTGGGCATCCACCGGATTTTGAAACCAACCCCATCCTCTTGCCCCTCCTCTCGGTCCAAAACCAAAACGACGCTGCCCGAAACGAAAACCCCGGCCAAAGCCTCGTCCCATACCATAACCTCTACCATAACCTCGTCCGCCCTGGCCGCAATATCCAAAACCACCACCTGTCATCGGTCCCTCTCCTAAAGGTCCTGTTCCATCTCCTCCTGGCATAACATTTCTCCTTTCTTGTTTTTAATTTTTCTAATTCATAACTAAAAATACATCGGGAATGCTCAGCGCCATATTTTTATGGCTGTCCCCATCTTCGCCGGCCCCATCCCCGGCCGCCTCCGAAACCCTGGCCACCTCGTCCCCGTCCGCCGCCAAATCCGCGGCCTCGCCGCCATCCGTGTCCGCATCCCGGACCTTTGCCGGGCGGCAAAAAACTTAGCTCAACCGGGCCGCCTTCCATGCGGATCGCCTTGCCTTTGATCAAAGCTTCGGCAACCTTTTTCCTGCCGGATTCGATCAAACGTGTAAACGTAGGGCGTGAAATATTCATCCTTTTGGCTGCTTCCTCCTGATAAAGACCTTCATAATCAGCAAGTTTGATAGCTTCAATCTCATCCAGTGTTAAAGTCGACGTCTCAAGCAAACGCCGAGGAATCCCCGCTGGCTTAAAATAGACGCATTGCGGGGTCGGTCCGATCCTCCTTAAACACCTGGGTCTTGACATGATAGGTTCTCCTGTAAGAATTATGAACGTATGTTCATAACCTGTCAAGGGGAAATTTGCTTTTAAAAATCCTAGGGAGAAACGGCGGTCCGACAGCAGGCACCGCAAGGGCAACAAACAGCGACGGTTACATCAAAACCTATACCCCGGATTCCCAGACAGGACCTTCAAACAGCTTGTTGTCTGAGGGATTCTTTGAAACTAACTCCCTTGAATCCGCAAGACTTCTTGGATTTTCCGGATCACCTTCTCACGCGTATAATGTTCGCGGACAAAGGCCTGTGCTTTCCTACCCAGCTTCTCACATTGTTCATGGTTCCTTAACAACTCCAGACAAATCTTGGCAAAATCCCACGCGTGATCGCAAAGCAGAATTTCCTCGCCATCCCGCATACCGATGCCTTCGGCTCCTACCGTTGTACAAACAATCGGTTTCCCGTAGGATGCCCCTTCCAAAATCTTGATCCGGGTGCCGCCCCCCATTTGAACAGGACAGCAAACAATGCGGGTCTTGCGGTAAAGCGCCTGTAAATCCTTGACGAATCCCAAATATTCAACACCCGGAATATCATCCCCGTAATACCGGATTTCTTCCGGATGCTGACCGGCAATCAAAAGCTTCGCCTCCGGCATTTCATGATGGATTGCGGGCCAAATATCCCGGATAAGAAATTCAACCGCATAAACGTTCGGAGGATAAACATAGGGCCCCATAAACATCAAAGTCGGACTCTCCGTCAAAGGCTGCTCGGGAGGGATCCTCACGGCATTCGGGATTCTCTCGATACCCGAAAGCCCCAAGCCCTCCAAGTAACGTTTATCGTTTTCAGAACAAATCAAGGTCCGGTACGCCTTACGAATGGCTCGATATTCCCCCCAGAAAAGAGAAGGCACATGTGCATAATAAAGAAGTTTATTCCTTCTGCTAGGCGGGCGGTTCAAATACCGAAGATAGGCCTGATGTTCTATATCGTCCAAATCAAGAACCACCGGCGGAAGATCTTTTTTGGTTTTCATCACCGGCCCGGAAGATCTTAAACGGTGGACAAAGACCCAATCGGGTTTTCGATCCAGCATTTCTTCAAAGGCCTTGATCTGATCGGGACCGCTTGTTTCATAATAGCTTCGCTGATAACAAAAATCAAAAATGCCAGGCCAAAAATTCTTCATCGGATTCTCATAAGGATACCTTCTCATCGGGCACAAGGTGATTTTGAAATCGATGTTCCACGCTGCCGAAAGTTCTTCCTCGATCCGGCGGGTTGATGCCTGCGAAAGATCATGGTCCGGAAACTCATAAAAAAGAATATGAATCTGCGCGATCTCTTTCATAGCATCCATCAAAAGACGCATCCTTTGAAAGAGTCCGTGCACATAAACATCCAAATCAAGCGGCCGGTCCGATGACACAAATAAAATTTTCATCGCGTCAATACCGCCTTCCCCATCCCCTCGAAATTGTTGCGGGCAAGCCCCCGGATTTCACCCAGCTTTCGTTCAATCCTATCTTTCCAATCCTTGTTTTCGATAATTCTTAACTTCAAAAAATCCGGCAGAACACCCGGCGTGATTATATCCGAAACACGTAAACACATGGAATCCATGCCAAATAGTTGGAACAAACCTTCAAACTTCCCCTGATAAGAAATTCCGGCTGCGGGGACAGCTTGGCTTAACGCTGCAATCGCTAAATGCATCCTCGAGGCCAAAAGAAAATCCAATTGGGCGCAAATATCTCTGATCTCACAAGCTGTAAGAGGAAAGGAAACCTTCAGCGTATGAGCCCGCACCTCCGGCGAAGACTTATCGAAGATAGCCTTCAATATCGTTTCATCATTCATCTCTCCCCGCTCATCATGGGGGATCAAAACAAAAACCGTATTGACGACTTCCCGGTGAAGTTTTTCAAGCGCATCCAAGAAGCACTCGACATATTGAGGCAGGGACAAATCCTGAGTCACCTGAAGATGTTGGGTATTGGCATTGATCCCTATCACCCAAAACCCCTGTTTTCTTTTTTCGTCGATCCAACGAAGGATTTCCCTGACCTGATCTGATTTTTCACCCGGCGCTAAAAGGAACGCCAGATCCGCTGCCTGGGCAACCGGCCGGTTTCCTTTTTCTTCCAAACGCATCAACGATAACGGATCCCGGGCACTGATTCGAATCGATTTCGGTAATCCCCGTAAAGCCCGGACCGACGACAAAGCAGGATGTTCATTGAAGCTTAAGTTGAGAAGCCTTGTCTTGACTCCCATCCGATCGGCCAGCCGAAGAAAATTAAATCGCTGCAAAGTGTCCTGTTCACCATAATGACCGTCCATGACATCGGCCCCCAAACAACAAAAATATTGATAGGTCTTGACTGCACAAAGAAAAGATTTCAGGGCCTCCATACTCGAGAGGATATTCCCTAAATAACCATGCTTCACCACGGGGTCCTTCACCTTACGTTCCCAAGATTCCGATTCCATATAGGAAAGAACCCCGATTTCTTCAACCCCAAGCACTTTAAGTTGTTCAATAGCCCCTAAAAGCATCGCCTCATCCCCTAAACTACCCGGGCTTGCCGGCGGCAATAAGAGACACGATAACTTGGGCTTTGATAACCCTCTTCCGAACCTGATCCCGATCATCGCCAGACGCATTCCCAGGACAAGTATGATTTGATTAAATTTTTCTCTGAGGGTTGAAGCCTTGGGCAGATAAAGCCCCCACGATCCCCAGGAAGTATGAAGCACGGCCTCTCGCACGGTTATCTCTCCTTATTCATTGTTAATTGCCGGGCTAACCGCCCGCCCCAGACAAACTTTTTATGGGAAGGATTCCCCGGATCCGTATTCTTAAGGTGAAGTCCTATCTCCGAATAAGTGGCCGATCCGCCCTTTAAACCCCGCACCCATTCTTCTTTTCTTAAACGTCCGATCCATTTTCCCCAGGCAGTCCCCTTTTTGTAACGCCAATTCTCCAGCCATTCCCAAACGTTTCCTCCCTGATCATAAGTCCCAAAATAGCTTTTGGCTTTCCGATACGCCCCCACCTCGCTTAAAAAATAAGGTTTCCCGATCGAAAACACCCCGCGAAAATAATTCGCGGCATGAGGGTCATCCGGCAAACACTGGTTACCGGGAATCTTATCGGTTCTTACCGCATAATCCCAATACTTACGGTCTCCTTCTTTTTCAGGATCATAATGCCCCGCTTTCACCCATTCATCTTCATTGGGGATCCAATACCGTGCGCCTTGATTCCTCTTTCCGGGCAGCTTCCAAAAAAAAGTCCGGGCATCAAGGGTTTCCGGGAAACACCTGGTATCATAAGCCCCTTCCCGGTCCGTTCCTTCTGTCGTTCCCAATTCCGAAACACCCCGGTCCGGCCTCCCGTAATGATACCAATTCGCAAGTCTTGCCAAATCATACCAATTGATATAGACCACCGGCCGCTGCTCCCAACCGGCTTTCGCGGTAAAACACCTTTGACCTTCCCGGTTGGCGGCATCAATTCCCCCAAAGAGACCACTCGACAAGCATCCATGGTACAAGCAAAAAGGATCTCCTTTGCGTGCAACAGCGTTCAGAAATTCCGCATAATCCTGATTCGTGACAGGGTATTTCCCGATCTCAAAATCGTAAGGCACATGCCCCCATCTCCAAATGGGATCCTTCGAGTTGCCCGCATGACAGACCAGAACAAATTCCATCATTCTCCAATCCCCATCTTCTTCGCTACGCGAAAACCAAAGCTATAAAGTTGATGATCGCTGTATTCGGAATCACAATTTGTCCTCCTCAGTGCATCTTCAAAGGTGGAGGCAGCCCCGCCTCGGACCCAGCGCTGGAAACTCCCGCATCGTAGTGTCTCAACCCATTCCCACACATTTCCGTTCTGATCACACGTTCCATAATAACTTGTTGCCTGGGGATAGCTTCCGGCCGGACTTAAAAATTGACCGGGACAGGCCCATTTGAAATCAAAATAATTGGCGGCCTTAGGGTCATTGCAAGGCTCCACACACTTCGGTTTTTCATCGCTGCGCATGGCATAAAGCCAATAACTTTTGTTCTTCTTTCGTGTCGGATCATAAAAAGCAGCCTTATTCCACTCATCCAACGTGGGTATCCAATACCGGGCTCCGGGGTGATGTGATTTCACTTTCTCATTTTTCATCCGGTCAATTTCTGAAGGAAATAAAGAGGTGGGATAAGCCCCGGAGCTTTCATTGCCTTCTGTCGTTCCTATCTCCTGACGCCCGGTCTTTTTCCGTCCGTAATGCAGCCAATTGGCGAAGCGGGCCGCATCATAAAAACTGACATAAACAACCGGCAATCTTTCATAACCCGGCAAGGTTTCGTAGAAATATCCGCCTTCTTTTTGAATCCGTCGGATGCCGCCAAAAAGCCCTGTTTCCATATTCGGGCTGTAAAGACCGAAGGGATCCTCATGAACCGCTACTGCGTTGAGAAACTCAGCGTATTCTTCGTTGGTGACGGGACATTTCGCGATTTCATAAGGATAATCCACCCGCCCGCTTTGAGTCAGCGGGTCAACAGGATTTCTAATATCTCCGACAATGACAAACTCCATAGTGGCTCACATTCCTTTTAAACGGTACTTGAACCGATCCAAGAATGATACTTTTTTATTCTTTCCGGTTACATTCTCCCTCGGAAAAGGTATTTGGGGAACCGGTTTTTCCAAAAAACGGCAAAGAGGGACCCAATCGTCTCCTCCGCAAATGTTCAGGACCAGCAAATCCCGAGGCCGGGATAAGAAGTCAACCTCGATAACTTTGATGTGCCTTTCATAAGTTTCTCGAAATTTCTTTTCATCAAACACAATTGTCCCATAGACATCACGGCGCAGCCGGTTGATTTTCTCCACATTCGACTCATCCCAGAATCCGTTATGATGATCTGTCCACCAAAGCGGCCGTTTTTTCTCGTCAAAAGGCTTCCGGAACAAATGAGCGCACGACCGAAGCCACGATCTCATATCCCGCACGGTCAGAATGAACTTCGAACCCGGACACAATCGATCCAGCTCTTGGTAAAAAAGAGGGACGGGAAAATCCACAAAGGCATCATAAGATTCAAAACGCCCCAATTTCAAAGCGGGATTTCCCGAGTCATAAGACAAGATTTCCAACGGGTAATGGCATGTTTGATAACCCAAGATCTCCAAGGCACGGCTCAAACTCAACGTCCCCGTTCTTGAAAGTCCAATCCCGAATATTTTCATTGTTTTATCCTTAGCCCCTCACATAATCCCGCCTGGCGACAATCTCGCGGACATGCCTAAGGCAGGTTAGCTTATGAGACAAACCCGGTTCGATCCCGTTCGCATGATGCAACACGATTTTATCCGGGGCCTTGATCATCATCCCCGGTTTCCACGCCGAATGGCCCAGGATCCCGAGGCTCAAAAAGGTATCCGGGAGGAAATTCCACCGGATGTCATAAGCATTCTTCCATTTCGGTTTCCCCAGAACCATCAACCGGGAAATCCATTTTCTCCCTACCGGGATTTTCGCGCCCCACTCACCGAAATACAGGAAAAGCCGCATCAAGCCATCTGACTTGCTAACCCACAAATGATTCAGCGCCTCTTCGTCCGTCTCCTCCAAATGCCGATCCAGATACGTCCGAACATCTTTCCAAAACGCCAGTGTCTTTTCATTGGCGCGGCAGGCAAAAAATCCAGGGCACATCCTTCCGTCCATGGAATCACGCAACATAACCCAATCCAGCGACTCCATCATCGGAACCAAGATCGGTTCTGTCGGTTGAAAGAACTGAACGTCCACATCCGAAAAGATAAACACATTTCCCCAGTTTTCCTGGATAGCCCGGATCACGAGATCGACCTTTTGAATCACCGGCGGACCGCCAACGGGATCAACGAAAGCGCCTCCGTCTTCGACAGCACAGACCTCAAAAAAGATCTCATAATCATCCCGCATCGTTTTGAGGAACCACTCGTCTTTGATCTTCTTCTGGGAGGGCGTGTAAAGGCTGTAAAGTTTCAAGCGGTTTCTTTTCATATTTTGCAAATCGGCAACTTTCCCGTTTGATTTAATCCGGAATCTCGCTCCGGACAAGGATGAAACTATCACGGTCTTCGGGCAGGCGCGAAAGATAAACCATTAACGACTGCCGCTTGGGTTCTTCCCAATTCTCGATTCCGAATGTCTCCCGCGGATCTTCCACGGCAATCGTCAACCAACGCTTTTTCACCTCTTCATCGGGATCATCAAAATCAAGCGTCAAAAGGGCCAGAATATTTTTGTTTCCGGCTGCTTCACGGATCTGGGCCATCTTGGACGGACCCCCGACCTTCACTTTATCAAATTCGCCTTTCAGGACATCCTCAATCTCAAAAAGAACGACAGCCCCGCCCCACCCCTTCTCCAACAAGGCCTTTTCCATGACATCAAAAGGGGTCTGACTTGAAAGGTGTTTGACCTGAAGCGGTATGACCTTGGCAACGACATCCACTTTTTCGCTTTCGGAACCTTTCGAAAAACTTGAACAGGCCGACAACATTCCTGTCATCACAAGCCCCAGCATGGAGTAAACCATCACCCTAAAAATCAATCGACGGGTTTTCATCGACATAGTTTCAATGCCTTATGGTTGTTCCAGCACTTGTTCAATGTTTCTCCCGAGGATTTCTTTTTCGGCATCGCTTAATTTCTGATAGGAAAAAGAAAGGCGGCGCGAAACGATATCCTCCGCGGTCCGGGCAAACTCGTATTTCACCCCATAGACAATTTCAGCCAAAATCACGGGAAAACGCTCGAGCACTTTCTTTTTTAACGCCGAATCCCCGCCGGCCAGTTTTAAAATATCCTCACTCCGAATACCATACCGGTCTCTCAAGGACTGAATAATTTCTTCATCAAGTCCCTGTTTTTGAGAAACGTCCGCACACGACTCCTTAAAAACGCCGCTACCATACAAGGTAAAATCCGTTTTGTGGTATCCCGGACAAATCTTCTTAAGACAGTCCTCCGCCACCTTACGGTAAGTCGTGTATTTCCCCCCGACCACAAAAACCAATCCGGAAGTGGTTTCGTAAAAGAGGTGCTTTCTTGAGACCTTGGTTGGGGAACCGCCTCTTCGGATGAGCGGCCTCAAACCCGCAAACACGGTCACGACCTTCTCTTTTTGAAATTCCCAGCCGGGGAAAAATCTCTTTGCCTCTGTCACAAGATAATCGATATCTTCCCGGTCAGCCGCAACCTTGTCCGGATCGCCGATGTAATTCGTGTCCGTCGTCCCGATCAGGGAATTTCCCATCCAGGGGATGATAAAAAAAACACGATTGTCTTTCTTCGAAGTCACAAGCAAGGCCTTCTTCGATATCCTGCCTTCATAGACAAGGTGGATCCCTTTGGTGGTCCTCACCCTCTTTTTGGCCTGCGGGTGATCCCAGCGAATGAGTTCATTCGTCCAGGGACCGACGGTACAGATCACTTTCTTGGCGCGGACTTCGAATGTCTGGCCCGATAAAACATCCCGGGCCTTCACGCCGACCACTTTACCGTTCTCCTTTAAATAGGAGGTAACCTTCACATAATTTGCGACATCCGCCCCATGTTCCCTGGCCGAGAGGACATTCTCAAGACAAAGGCGGGCGTCATCCATTTGCGCATCGAAATAGGTCACACCGCCCGTAAGCCCTTCCCGTTTCAATCCCGGTTCCAATTCCAAAACTTCTTGGGGAGATAATTTCCGATGAGTGCCGATCTTTTTGGACCCGGCGAGGAGATCATATAGGAAGACCCCTAGACGCATCATCCATAAGGGCCTGGCATCCCCCCGGTACACGGGAATCACAAATTCAAGAGGGCGGACCAAATGGGGAGCCGCCTCAAGCTGAAGGTACCGTTCGTAAAGGCTTTCGGAGACTAAATCAAATTCTAAATTTTCAAGATAACGGATCCCGCCGTGAATAAGTTTGGTGGAACGGCTCGAAGTCCCGCTCGAAAAATCACCCTTTTCCAAGAGTGCGGTGACCAAACCTTGACGGCCGGCCAAGTGAGCGATGGCGGCCCCATTGATCCCTCCGCCGATCACCAGTAAGTCGTAAGTCTTTTTTTTGAATTCCTCGATTGAACGGTCAGCCACTCAACCCGCCTTGAATTTTAAGAAGAAGGTTCTTTGGCCACGATATCGCTGAAGGACATTTCCAACACTCCTTCAGGGACTCGTCCTATCGTGTGCCAGCTTTTATAAAGATTAAGCCAATCCCGAAAGGTCAAAGCCTGGCAAGTCCGGATGCCCTCATAATCCCAGTAGCGGTATTCTCTTTGGCGGTCGTACTTCGGCCAGTAAAGGTCCAAAGACGTCTGATCGATGACACAAAAATGTTCGGCAAACATCTGCCAGCTGTTTTGAACTGTCCAGTCCGTCGGGCGGCCCAGTTTCGCAAGAAATTTCGTCACGAGATAGCCTTCGGCAACTTTCAGGCGAACCCAATCCTGCATCGTTGTGTCTTTCCTCAAGACAAACGGCCGGTCATCAAGTTTCACTCCCCAAAAAAGCAGCATGTCCTCAATGTCCCCAAACAAGGTCATATCCGATAACGCATAGGGACGGTACTTGAAGGAATTCAAGCTCACTCCGAGAATCCTCTTTTTTTGAGGGTATCCGGGGGCCACCGGGAAAACATCCAAAAGCTGCCATAAGTAATTCTCAACATTCGGGGCATAAATTCTTTGATCGGTCCTCGTTTTAAGGACATAATCCGCATCCAGTTCCTTGGCCTTCAACATCCCCGCAGAAGAGGAAACGATTTGATAATTGATATTGCCGTAGCCCGGAATCCCCGGTTTCTCATTCAAGAGGACGATGATCCCCTCGTCTTCAAATCTTGAAAGCACTTCTTTTTTCTCATCCGACCAGGTTGAAAGAATGATCACGGAATGATCAAAGGTCTTCTTATAAAGCCGGATCGTTTCAAGGGTAAAATCATCCTCGGTTATGACCGGCCCCTGAAGCACGAGTCCGTTTTTTTTGAAAGCCTTGATGTCATCGGACCATAAACCAACCGCCTCCGCCTTCTTGGGCCTCGTATGAACCGTAAGATAATCTTCCCCTTTTTGTTCAAGCTTCTCCCTGAAATGCCAAAAAAACTTTTTGATCAATTCCCCTCGGGAGACCAGCACAATAAAATTAGAAATAAATCCGGCCAGGGCGGAAAGGATTTTTCCTTTGAATTTTTCTTTCTTCGGTGAGGGCATCATGAGAAGTTTCCTCTTCAGTGATTCAAACCTGATTTTTCCGATTCCGGTTAAGGTATGCCTGCAAATCCTCAGGCGTTCCAAGCCCAAACATCTGTGATTCTTCGATTTCGTAAATCCCGACCCTTAAACCCCGCTGAATCGCATAATTATAGGAAGGGGCCGTATAAAACTCATTTTGCGACCGGTCATTTTGCGCGATCATTTCCTCGGCACTCGCGACAAAATCCCGTCCCCGCCGAAAATAGTAAATGCCGACGGTTGCGTGGTGACTGATGACTTCCTTCTCCCGTACTTCCAGGACCAACCCTCGATCATCGGTTCTCGCGTAACTCCATTTCGGATGGTCCGCATGGAATGTCAGGATCGACCCATCCAGGTCCCGGCTCTCAGCATCCGCAAGGAATTTACGGATATCCATTTCGACAAGCTGATCACTATTCGCCAAAAGTAAAGGGTGTTCATGATTGATCTGTCTTGAGGCCCGTAAAATCGTACAGGCCGAACCCTCCGTCTTTTGATCGACCGTGACAAACTCGCAAGGGAATTTCCGCCGAATGGCATCGGCCGTTTTTTCCTCCCTTTGAAGATGTTCCTTGCGGGCAATAAGAATATAACGGGCATCCTGAAGCCCAATATTTTCCATCACCCGTTCCACCATCGCTCGGCCGCAAACATCGATAAAAGGCTTGGGTTTTTCATAGCCCGCTTGTCGAAACCGCGAACCTTCCCCTGCCATAGGTATCACTACATGAATCGTAAACCACCTCCCGATTGTCTTCGAAACGGGTGATCGTTAGGAACTTCACCGATTGTCTTCAAACTCCTTGATCTTCTGAGGAGAATATAAGGTATGGTATTTTGCTTCCTGGATCTGATAAATCCCCAGCTTCCGGTTCTCGAGAATAAGTTCATTCAAGGTGGGCGCGACATAATAGCTGCCGTCCACCTGAGCATCCTTTTCGATCGACTTCATGGCAGCGCGGACAAAATCGCTGCCCTTTTTGAAATAATAAAATCCGGCAACCGCATGCCGGCTGAGCGGCCGCTTTTCGGCCGCCTCAATCACATGGTCGTTTTCATCCAAACGGACATATGACCAACGCGGATGCACTGTCTCGAAACAAATGACGCCTGCGTCCAGATCCCTCTCGCGGAAATTTTTGAGGATCCCATTGAGATCTTCTTCGATCACCTGATCACTGTTGGCAATGATCAGCGGCGAATCATTTTGAATGCAATCAACGGCCATGAGGGCACTGCAGGCCGCCCCGCGGGTTTCCTTGTCCAAACGGACAATCACCGCCTGGTCCTGAGTCAACAGTTTCAAAATGTTGTCCAGATGAAAGCGCGAACAATCCGCCGACCTCACGACGAAAATAAAACGGATGGGCTCCTGGATGCTCTGATAATTCTCGATCGCCCACTGGACCATGGTCTTGCCCCTGATTTCCACCAAAGGCTTCGGAAATTGATATTCGGGTGAATCAAAAAAACTCGATTTCCCCGCCATCGCCATCAGAACATTAATCACGGCTTGCCCTCCTCCACTTCGCGAATCCGCGCTTGAATGCTTTGCCAGTTGACATCGTGGACCGCATCCACTTTCATCAAATGGGCCCCGCTTGCAACCGCTGCCTGAACGCCTTTTTCATTATCCTCCACGACGAGACTCTCCCCGGGCTGGACCCCCAGGCGTTCAATCGCCACACGGTACATTTCCGGGTCCGGTTTCGGATGTTTGACATCTTCGTTCGACAGAACAACGTCAAAGCATTCCAGGATCTTGGCCCGCCCCAGCATCAGCTCGACGGATTTGCGGACGGAATTGGAACCCACCGCGAGTTTATATCCTTCTTCCTTTAATTTGGCGATCGCGTATTCATGATAGAAAGTCGGCTTACATTTGGCGAAGATTTGTTCCATCGTATGCTGCTGTTTAATGCGGTTGATAAACTCATGAAGGCCGCGGGGCAATCCCCTGTCGAGAGAAAGGAGTTCAAGTTTCTTACGGGTGGGAAGACCGTCGAAGGTCACGAGATGATCATAGCGGCTGATTTCCATCCCGAAAAGACTGAGCGCTTTATTCAGGGCCTCATAATGCCACTCTCGGGCATCAATGAGAACACCGTCCATATCAAAAATAACCGCCTTAATCTTGGTCACCCTCTAGATCCCTCCGTGATGAACGTTTAAAACCATACCTTTTCTCTACTTTTTTGTCAATCGCTAACCCAAAAGCATTTCGGCCAAAAGCGGTTTGCGTCTTCATCAAATAAAGATGGGGATAAAAACGTCCGTCAGACCGCGCTGACGGACGACCTTCCGGGTCTCCTCCCACTCACACTCATCATGCCCTGGATCTCTTTTTCGAAAAATGGTCCGTATGTCTTATTGCGCCGAACATCCCGGAAAGGACTCCTCTTTTCTCATCGCTTAGTAGATCGACTGAAGAAAGAGGGAGCTTAAGGCGGGCCTCCGGCAACTCGCTTGAAGAGACATCTTAAAACCGAAGGGGGAAGCTCGAAGTGCCTATAGATCTTCTTGAGACAATCACGTAAATGAAAATGAAACCGGTAACAACCATAACAATCGGGACATTCGCCCAGATGACTTTCAAATGACTTCTTCTTGGCGGGCTCGATCTGCCGATCGAGATACGGATATAGATTTCGATGCGTTTGACTGCAATCCATCTTGCCTTTGGGTCCCTTCTTAGCGGGAAAAACGCAAGGCGCGGAAGAAAAGTTCCGTCAAGCCGACCGTTTTAAAATCCCTCTGTCCTGGGCATACTGCCAAAGGTGCTTTTGCAACATCCCCCGTCCGCGAGCCAGTCTTGAACGAACCGTTCCGATGGGAATGTTCAGAATCTTTGCAATATCGGCATAGGCAAACCCCTGTACATCGCACATAAAAATAACTTCCCTAAATTCCATAGGCAGGCTTTCCATGGCCTTCATGATTTCATCGCCGAAAAACTGTTCCATATCCTGCTCATGCAAGGATTCGGGAGGAAGATAGTCCTGGGGAGAAGCTTTCGATTGACGGAACGCCTCCACATAGAATGAAAAATTTGATTCCTCATCGTCCATGGACAGCGATTCGGGATGGCGCTTATCCCTGCGCCAATCCGTCAGAAATGTATTCTTCAAAATCTTAAACAGCCAGGCCTTGATATGGGTACCCCGCTCAAACTGATGGAAGAAACGAAAGGCCTTCAAAACGGATTCCTGCACCAAATCCTCGGCTTTCGCTTTATTCCGGGTCAGGGATAAGGCAAAACCGTAAAGCGCATCCAGGTGCTCTGCAACAAGCGCCTGAAATTGATCGGCTTTTTGATTTTTCACACCTGCACTCTTATCGTTTTTTCCCATAAGGAGACTTTCCGCCGCCGGCTCTCACCTGGAAAACGGATACGGCACGAACGAATTTAATATAACAGTTATCCCGGAAGCTTCAAGCCTCGTTTTCTTCCCCGATAAACTGAGAAACAACCCGTTTCCGGCCTTGGAAGATTCAAATCCTAAAAAATGCCCAGGCCAGGAAAACGACGGCCAGGTTGGCCAGGCATAACATCCAGAAACGTCTCGGATCCAAAAAGACCTTAAAGATGCCTTTCAGGCATCCGGCTTCCACCGCGGTATAAATAAGGCCGGCTATCCAGCAAGTCACCACCCAGCTGACCAAGCCCGAAGCACTCTCTCCCCATATAGCTTCAAAGAAAGCTTCATAGAATATTTCCCACACATACCCCAAAAAGGGAATCATGATGAATCCAGCCGAGACAGAAACCGTATTCATGACAACATCGGCGATGAGTGACTTTTGAATACCCCATCCCGTTATTCTCCGGATAAAAACATATTCGAGAATCAATCCGGCAGAGACAACCCACACGCTGAGAAGTTTGGATTCCAAATAAAGGGCAGGCCATAAATCATCGGCATGCCCAAGCTGGGGACGGATGAAGATCAAAGAAAGAAGAAAAAAGTGAAATTTTGAAATCTTCAATGACATTCCTCAAACCTTTATGATTTTTTGTGGTTCATTATGACATAGAAAAGGTTTGAGACATAAATCTTTCGGGGATCCATGGGAAAATAACCTTGGACCAGCTAAGAACCTTAATCTTCAAAGGTTTTCGCCGGTATCCAAGGTTGCTTCCCAATATCCCTGCCTTTTGGAATTTAGGTTCTATCTAAAAAGTTCCCGGACACGAAACAAAATTCCGAAACAATTCTTAAACGAGATATCTGTTTCAACCGAAAATGAGATACGGTAAGATATCAAAAAGCCGGAGCACTTCAACCGAAGCATAAAGGAGTTTCATGAAACGATCGGAAATCAGCTTGGGGTGGATCAAAGGGTGCGCCTTGATCTTCCTGGGCCTCCAGCTTTTATTCTCTCATCCGGCGTGGGCAGTTGACGAGGAACCCGTCCGGGTTGAACTCTTGGCGGATGTTTCCAGTATTCAGCCAGGGCAACCTTTCTGGGTCGGTGTCCACCTGATTGTCGACGAAGGATGGCATACCTATTGGCTTCACCCGGGCAAAGTCGGGCTTCCGACCACGGTGGAATGGAAATTACCGGACGGCTGGACGGCGAGTGATCTTTATTGGCCGCCGCCTCAACAATTCTTGACTCAGTCCATTGTCAGTTACGGGTATCCCGGAAACATCCTGCTGATGGCTAAAATGCTCCCGCCCCAAGACCTCAACATCGGAGACAAGATGACCCTTCAAGCCGATGTCGAATGGGCGGCCTGCAAGGTCATTTGTGTCCCGGGAATTTCCCGTCCCCAATTAACGCTTCCCGTCAAAGATGGGATGCTACCCGCGGAAAATAAGGTCCGGCAGCTCTTCAACAAAACATGGGAACAATCCCCAGTGATGAATCCGGAACCGATTGTTGAAACAGTGCCCCGGCCGGGCCCGCTCGTCGGTCTCATCGCAACGCTTTTGGCGGCCTTCCTGGGCGGCTTGCTTCTGAATTTGATGCCGTGCGTCTTCCCTGTCATGTCCCTAAAAATCCTGGGATTTGCCAAACAGGCCGGTGACAATCCCTCTTCGATCAAAAAACACGGCCTCGTTTTCTTTTCGGGGGTACTTGTTTCGTTTTGGGTCCTCGCCGGGATCTTAATCGTATTGCGCTCCGGAGGTCAGTTGTTGGGATGGGGATTCCAGCTTCAATCTCCTGGATTTGTCCTTTTCCTTGTGGTCCTTCTTTTTATGATCGGCCTTAATCTTCTTGGGATCTTCGAAATCGGACTGGCGGCAACAAGAATGGGCTCCCTTCTCGCCCAGACAACGGGTTACGCGAATTCATTCGGCTCGGGCATCCTCGCTACGATTTTAGCGACACCCTGCACCGCGCCTTTTATGGGACTTTCCATCGGGTACGGTTTGACGCGCTCCCCTCAAGAAGCGGTGGGCATTTTTACCCTTCTAGCCGTAGGCATGGCGACCCCTTATCTCCTTCTTTCTTTTTTCCCCGGCTGGCTTGGCCGTCTGCCCAAACCGGGGCCGTGGATGGTCACTTTCAGGAAATGGATGAGCCTCCCTATCTTCTTGACCGTCGTTTGGCTTCTCTGGATTTTGAATCATCAAACACTTAACGGGACAACAACCTCTCTTTTGGAAATGCTTGTTTTGATCGCAGGGGCATGCTGGATTTACGGAAAGGGAAGCGCTCCGGTTCAATCCGCCATTCAACAACTGGTTTTGAGGATCGGAAGTGTCCTTATTTTTATTATGGCGATGGTACTCGGTGCCGCGGCGCTTAAGGCTCCCCCCGCCGCTGAATCTAAAAAAGGTAAAGCATCGGCGGGGCAGCGCGATGAAACGGCTCTCTGGAAACCTTATTCGTTCGAAGAGGTCCGTCAGGCCCTCCGGGAAGGCAAACCTGTTTTTATCGATTTCTCGGCCGCGTGGTGTTTGACTTGTCAATTCAACCAGCAAACGGTCCTTCACAGGAAGGATACGGAAAGCCGGTTTCGATCACTGGGGATTGTTACGTTTCATGCGGACTGGACATCGCGGGACCCTGAAATCGCTCAAGCCATGGTGGGCTACGGAAGGAGCGGCGTTCCCCTTTATGTTTTGTATTCCGGAGACGCGGATGAAGAACCTCAAATCCTTCCGGAGATCCTGACCCAAGAAATCCTTTTTGAGGCACTCAAAACGGTTGAACCCGATCAATCCGTCTAACGGCCGGGCTTAATCGATTTCCCCGCCGCTTCCCGTCAGGCTTTCATAAAACTCGCGGTAATTTTCCTTTTTCGCGCCCTGACGAAGTGCCATCGCCGTTCGGGGATGTTCATCGAGGATACCGGTAATCGCATAAGGGATAATGTATCCCCACTCAATTTTCTCCCTTAAAGGGATGAACTCTTTGGAGATTAAATCGAGAACGGGCCGAATATCGAATTTCGGATTTTTGAGAAATCCCAAAAGGAGTTCCAGGGGGCAGTTTCCGGCCGCACGGCCGATACCATAAACGGTGCTGTCAAGGTAATTGGCTCCGTGGATAATCGCCTCGATCGTATTGCTGAAGGCGAGCTGCTGGTTGTTGTGGGCATGGATCCCGACTTCCTTGGTCTTGATGATATCCCTGGTTTTCTTGATCAGAAATTCCGTCGTTTCCTGATAAAGGGCGCCGAAGCTATCGACAATATAAACCACGTCCGCCTTGCTTTCATGCTCCAGCTGATGAAGGGCTTCATTGAGTTCGTTATCCAGCGCTTTGGAGATGGCCATAATATTGACGGTTGTTTCATAACCCATATCGTGAAACTCATTCACCATGGCGATTGCTTTATCGATATCCTTGACATAGGTCGCCACACGAATCATATCCACAGGGCTGTCCTTTTTGGGTTTGATGTCTCCCATATCCACCCTGCCGATATCGACCATGACCGAGATTTTCATCTTCGATTCGATCCCATCGATCACTTTTTTGATATCCTCATCGTCACAGAATTTCCAAAGTCCGAATTCCTTCGATGAAAACATCTTGCGGGAGTTCTTATATCCGACTTCCATATAATCCACATGGGCTTCGGAAAGCGCTTGATAGATGGCCCTCACGAAACGATGATCGAAATCGTGATTATTGATCAGACCCCCATCTCGGACCGTACAATCTAGGATCTTAATTTCTTCTCGGTACATGGCATCTCCTTCGGTATCCCGGTAACGGGTTTTTCCCTCGAGTTCTGGAACAAAGAGGCGGTATTATAACCCGTTTCCCTGAAGTCCGCACACAGTTTCTCGAAACCGCTGGCGCCCACCGCGTAGGTGGCCTTTTTTAAGCTACAAGCTGCAAGATTCAAGCTTCAAAAGTCTTTTGCAGCCTGCCGCCTGTGGCCT
>JAFGHI010000039.1 GCA_016930235.1 Candidatus Omnitrophota bacterium | reverse complement strand
TGCTCCTTATTGCCGTGTTTTTTTGCGGTACATCTTCAGCATGGGCGGTGGACTTGGGAAGCGCATTCGATTATGCGGTCCTGGGTGCTTCGACAGTCACCAATATCGGTGCGACAACTCTCAATGGAAATCTGGGGCTCTCGCCCGGCACTTCGATCACTGGCTTTTTTGGCACCGTGGCGAATGAAGGGCCGGGACTGGTCACAGGAACGGTACACCAAACGGATGCAGTTGCGGTGCAGGCTCAAATCGATGTCACGACCGCGTACGATACGTTAGCAGGTCTAGCATTCAATTTTGACTTGAGCGGTCAGGTACTGGGTACCGACGTGGGAACACTTTTTCCGGGTGTCTATCGTTTTTCGTCAAGTGCCCAGTTAACGGATACGCTTAGTCTCGACGCCGGAGGCGATAACGCCGCGCAATTTATTTTCCAGATTGGGAGTGCTCTCACGACGGCGAGCGATTCAACGGTAGCACTGCTCAGTGGCGCGCTTGGAGATAATGTGTTTTGGCAAATCGGCAGCTCTGCAACTCTTGGCACATCGACTCAATTCCAGGGAAGTATTCTCGCACTCTCGGATATTACCCTGAATACCGGCGCCCAAATTGGATGCGGTCGAGCCTTGGCGCGAACGGGCGCCGTGACTCTGGATACCAACACGATCAGCATTTGCAGCAATGATAGCGAAGGCAACGGCAATGGCAACGGTAACGGTGATAATAATGGTGCCGGCGGCGGCACGGGTGTAGTTCCGGAACCCGGTTCATTGTTCCTGGTTGGTTTTGGCATGACGGTTCTCACTGTTTTAAAAAGAAAAGGCACCTATTTTAAAAAGTAATTGTCTATCTCAAGAGGGAACAGACAAACAAAACCGTTCGGGAGAAAAAACGATGCGAGAATCGCAGCGTTTGCGGCCGGTCTTGATCATGAGTTGGACGATCCCATCGACGCTATCCATCCGCACAACGATTTGGCATTGGAACATGCGAGGAGCGATCTGTTCACAAGGAGATACCTTTTGAAAACGGGAAAAGGAAGCTTTCAAAACCTTCTTGTCATGAATGAACTTGTGGCTTGTTCGCGGCAATGTTCTGACTATCCGGCGAAGATTGTCGAAATCCATTCCCTTCTTGAGAGGAGCCTGAATGGGCTTGGCGAAGATGAAGAATTTCAAGGGATCTCCATCCGGAAAAAATTTTGTGAAGATTCCATTTACATCGAGGACCGGGGTCTCTTAATTGCTCTTCATCATATTTACAAAACCGCCGCGCAGGCCATGAAAGGCCGGGGAACTCTAACTATTGAGACCTGGCGTCAAAACGAAAGTGTCGGAGTGGCGATCCAGGATACCGGGGGAGGGGTACCGGAAACGTTCACGGAACGTATTTTTGAACCTTTTTTCAGCACAAAAAATCGAGACGAAGGGACAGGAGTCGGGTTGGCCTTATCCCGAGAAATTGTGGCGCGATGCGGCGGCGAACTGCGATGTGAAAATGTTCCCGAGCCGGATCCCGGTACGCGCTTTATTCTTACAGTTCCTCGTAAAATAATCGACCACGGTTAAAAAATGATTAATCGGTATAAATTTAAACCCGGGATTAAGAACGCCAAGATCTCACTCGAGTTGTACGCGGATTATATGCACGACATTATTCAGAGCCTCCGCGAGCCGCTTCTCATCCTCGACTCCGCTCTCAGGATTAAAATAGCCAATAAGAGTTTCTACAAAACATTCCGGGTCAGGCAGCGAGAAACGGAAAATCACCTGATTCAGGAATTAGGCGCCGGCCAATGGAATATACCAGAGCTCCTGGAGCTTCTCAGGACGGTTCTGGTAAAAAAAATGGGTTTTGAGGATTACGAAATCGAGCATTCCTTCCCTGATATTGGAACTAAAATCATGCTGCTCAATGCCTGCCAGATTTATCATGAAGCCGAGGCAACTCAAACCATCCTGCTGTCTATGGAGGATGTCACCAAACAAAGGGAAGATGAGAAAAAACTCAAACAGCTCAATGTAGTTTTGGAAAAACGCGGACTGGAATTGGAGCGGGCCAACGAGGAAAACAAAAAACTTTTGAAGCTGAAAGCGGATTTTACCGCCGCGGTGTCTCATGAACTCAGGACTCCACTTACGGCCATTAAGGAAAGCATCAATATCGTTTATCAGGGCGCTTCCGGGGTTATGGAGGAGCAGAAAATGTTTCTGGAAATGGCCAAAAGAAACGTTGAGAGACTGGGTCGGTTGGTGGATAACGTTCTGGATTTTTCAAAACTCGAGTCGGGGAAGAGAAAATTTATAATGGTGCAAAGCAACATTAATGAACTGATCCATGAAGGGGGTGCCCTTTACGGAGTTCTTGCCACCCGGAAAGGTTTGAAGATTAGGTACGAATTGCAGCCGGAGATCCCGGAAATCCGATTTGATTATGACAGCATTTTACAGGTTCTTACGAATATTTTAAGCAATGCTCTGAAATTCACCGAGCAGGGGGAAATCGTGATTTGCTCGAAGCTCTTGGACGGCGAGATTGAGGTTTCTGTCCGGGACACGGGGACAGGGATTAGAAAAAAGGATATGAAAATGCTGTTCCAGCCGTTTGAACAAGTGGTAAGCGAAGGCGGAAAAAAAGCAGAAGGAACGGGATTGGGACTCACCATATCAAAACAAATCGTCGAACAGCATCAGGGGAAAATATCGATAGATTCCACAAGCGGAAAGGGTACCCTCGTCCGTTTTACGCTGCCCTTGGGACAGAATGAGGTGACAGCTTATGAAACCTGCCTTATCTCTTCATAAAGGGACAATCATGGTGGTTGATGACGAAAAGGATATCGTCTCCATCATGATAAAGTATCTTTCGGATGAAGGGTATCTGGTTTACGCGGTGAGTGAGGGGGATAGCGCTGCTGGGGAGGCGGCGAAAATCGTCCCGGATTTAATCATTTTGGATGTAAAAATGCCCGTTAAGGATGGTTACCAGGTAAAGACTGAGTTAAATCAGAACCCATTGACGGCTAACATCCCGGTCATTTTTTTGAGCTCGAGTGTTTCCACCCTTGACAAGATCACGGGGCTCCGTCTCCGGGCGGATGATTATGTGACCAAGCCTTTTGATGTTCTGGAATTGATTGCCCGCATTGACACCGCATTGAGTCGTCGTAAACACTACGAAAAGATTTCCATGAAAGACGAGTTGACGGGACTGCCCAATTCCTATCATTTCAAGAAAGAACTTGGGATTGCTTTTAACATGGCCCAAAGATACGGTCGAATCTTTACCGTGGGATTCATAGATATTAATCGTTTCAAAGAAATCAACGATAACTTCGGACATTTGACGGGGGATTGCGTCCTGAGGGAAGTCGCAAAAAGAATGGAAATGACCTTGAGAAACCCGGACGTTCTCGCACGATATGGCGGTGATGAATTTTGCATAATTATGCGGGAGGCATCACCGGAACAGGCGCAAGTTGTGTTGAACCGGCTGAAGACCAGGGTAGAGGGGAATCCATTTGCGGGACTTGATGGAGACAGGGAATTTCTGGTTTCTATCAGCGTGGGCATGGTGACCTATAATGATAAATTTTCAAGTGCGGAAGAATTGATAGGGCTGGCGGATAGGAATATGTACCGGGACAAAAAGAAAATCTGACGGTAAAAACAAAAGAACCGGCGGGCGGGTAGAAAATAGAGAGCATGAAGTTCGCGCGCTGGGGTAAACACCCCATAGCATCTCTCAAGGATTCCCGTTTATGATTCCGTTTGTGATCAAATTCAAGAAATTCCACTTGCTTATTGAAAAGATTTAAACGAAACCGTCATTGCTGACCTCCCTTGTCAATGACGGATGCTTGCTTGCCGGCGGCTGTTTGGAAAGATTAACATAAGATTGACGGCTTGTCCGGCAAGCAAGCTTTATTGTCCGGTATTATTGCGGCAGACAAGAGCCTGGTCTTGACCCAACTGCAAAAGATTTGCCTGCCCCAAGAAAGCTTGGCATAACAGAAAGCGCTTTGTGTCTTCCTCTCCTATCTCCGTTCGCATAGGGTGAACACCCCATGGAAGCTGCGTGCTCCTAATGGGTATGATAATCCAAAATGGAAGGAGCATCGGCAAAGATTTTCTTAAAGCGCTTTTTGGGCCGGAGAAAAAGCAAGAAGATAACTCATTGCGGTTAGAAATAAAACAATACGGAAGAAAGGTGCTCAATGATTGCACAAATTAAGTTTGTTGCAGGAGAAATTATGGTTTTGCTGGATCGCTTAGAAGGCCCGCTCCATACAGAAGATATTAAATGCCGCATCAATGCCCCGCCGGATGTGATTCTTATGAGTTTGGGTTGGCTCATCAGAGAAGGATATGTTTATGCCATTCCTCGGGAGACGGGCATAGAAGTGATGCGGATAGGAAATGAGACAAATGAAGAGATGCAGGAGCGCGCTCTGGATTTAAACGCTGTGACCGTTTAAATGAGAAACAAAAAATAAAAATCTGACCACTCCAGCAAAATGAAAAATTTGAATTTTGAAAAAGGCATGCCATTGTGATTAAAAAAATAAATCTCTATCTTGTAAAACCCTCCAAATACGATGATGACGGGTATGTGATCCGTCACTGGAAAGGCGTGTTGCCGAACAATACCCTGGCATGTATTTATGGATTGTCGAGGGATATAGAAGGACGCCAGGTGTTGGGGAAGCAATTAAAGTGGCGTATCGAAGCCATTGACGAAACGGTTCAAACGGTTCCTGTCGCAGCAATGCTGCGCCGGAGCCGGGAAAAGAACACCAAAACCATTATTTGTCTTGTGGGAGTTCAGTCGAATCAGTTCCCAAGAGCCGCTGATCTTGCCCTGGAATTCCGGCGCGCCGGTCTTGATGTTTTGATCGGCGGATTCCATGTGGGTGGTGTTTTCTCGACTTTGTCCGAACCGCCTCGTGAGATTCAGGAACTTCAAAAAGCGGGTGTGACGATGGTGGCCGGCGAGGTGGAAGGCCAGTTGGAAATGATCTTGCGGGACGCCCTTCTTGGACAGCTGAAGCCTGTCTACAATTTTCTATCCGAACCGGCTGATTTGAGTGATGCTCCTTTGCCCGAAATGCCTAAAAATTGTCTAAACCGTTATGCCGTAAGGAAAGTTGCGACCCTGGACTGCGGACGGGGCTGTCCTTTTAATTGCAGTTTTTGTACCGTGATTAATGTCCACGGACGACGCATGCGGTTTCGTTCAGTTAGCGCAATCGAGACATTGATCCGTAAGAATTACCGCCGCCACAAGATTGCCCGTTACTTTTTCACCGATGATAATTTTTGCCGCAATAAGAACTGGGAATCTATTTTTGATGTTCTTATCGGGATGCGCGAGAAAGAAGGAATCCCTTTGACTTTTATCATGCAGGCGGATGTCCAGTCCTTCAGGATTCCCAATTTTATCGAAAAGGCCGGCCGTGCGGGTTGTACCCAAGTCTTTATCGGCATCGAAAGCATGAATGAAAAAAACTTAGAGGCATCCGGGAAAGTTCAGAATCGATGTGACGATTACAAGAGGTTAATCGAAGCTTACCAGAACGCAAAAATTCCCACTCATTTGGCTTATATGATCGGATTCCCATTCGATAGCGAGGAATCTGTCCGTGAGGACATCATCCGTCTCAAGCAACTGGGGGCGGAACAGGCTTCGTTTTTTATGATGACGCTTCTGCCGGGCTCTAAGGATCATTCCCGCGCCCTTTCCCAGGGGCTTGTGATGGACAATGACCTGAATAGCTTCGATTCGTTCCACGAAGTATTTTGTCATTCTAAATTAAAATCCCATGCGTGGCCCAGGGCTTATGAGGATGCTTGGCGAAGCTTCTACAGCCCTGAAAATATGAAGAGCATTTTAAAAAATAGCGCTCGGGGAAATTATTGGAAAGTCTTCTTAAATTTTTTTTGGTACAAAAATGCCATTCAGGTGGAAGGCGGCCACCCCATGCTGCATGGCTTTTTTAGACGGAAACGCCGGAAAGAGCGCCGCAAAATTTACGGGATTGAAACCCCGTGGGTCTATTGCAAGCGCCGGATCGGGGATATCAGGAAGTCTCTGATCGGGATGTTCCGACTAATAATGGAAATGGAAGATGTGTGGCTTGCCACTCGTACGCGAGGTCTTTTGGAGGAACGGGTTGTTCTGGAGTTGTCCCGGCAGCAAAAACGGGTTTTGGATTGGAGAAATCTCCGCGTGCGAGAATTACAGGACTTTTATCGAAATGCGGCGGCCTCTCTTGAACGTTCCTATCAAAAGAAACTCTCTTCATCGGTTCGAGTTCCTTCCCGGTTTCAATTATGGTTCGAGAAGGGGAACCTTTTTTCGGATTCGCTGACTTTTACCAGGCATTCCCTGGATGATTTCTGGGAAGGGGTTCAAGAAAGTCTGAAACGGGGCAGGATCGCCCGGATTCATCCTTTTAAAGTGGCCTATATGGGGCTGCGGGAATGTATCCTTTTTTCTCATTTTGTCTTTGCCTTTACGAGTAGAACTTATTGACAACAGGAATGCAGAGATTGTTTTTCGGAATACGATCCGGGAACGCTCTAAAAGAGATAAACAGGAGTATCGAATATGCTTAGACAAATTTTGAATCTCAAAGCACCGAACGCAAAGATGGACCGAAATGTTTTTCCGCAAGGGGAAGAATCCGAAACGGCATCTGATTCCCCCTTGAATCGTAGTCGCTTCATCCAGCTAACCCTCAATATTGCACTTGGGATAGTGGATGCCAACGCAGGGTCGCTTTTTTTATGGGATGAGTACCGGAAAGAAATGATTCTCGAAGCGGCGAATGGACATAACTGGGAACAAATGAAACGGCCGTGTGTCAAATTGGGTGAGGGTGTTATGGGGTGGGTCATGCGCCAGGGGAATCCCGTGCTGGTCCAAGACATACGCTCAGACGAACGGTTCCATTCCTTTGAGCGAATCGGCCGCTATCGGTCGTATTCCCTCATGTGCGTTCCGCTGGTTTCCGGCAACAAGCTGGTCGGTGTCATGAATGTCACGGAAAGGGGTAATTTAAAGAACTTTGATGAAGAGGATATGGCCCGCATTGAAAAATTCACCCGGCTTATTGCTGCGGATATCGAAAATCTTCGATCTGACAGCTGCCCCGATTATTTTCCCAAGAAGGATGACAAAAGAAATATTGAAATGGAAAGTCCGGCGGAAAAAACTTCCGGTGAGCAGAACTATTCCTGTGCTGTCGAGAAGCTTACGGTCAATCTGGCCCATGAACTGAATAACCCTCTTGATGCGGTTCGTCGCTACGTTAACTTGGCGCTGGATCGGACCTGGGAAGATTCCTTTTCACAGGAATATCTTTTAAAGGCCCAAAAAGGGATTATACGAATTGCCCGGATCATGGCGGATCTTCTGGCGTTTTCGAAACAATCCAGCGAAGATGCGGCAAAAATCGTTGACCTTCGCGCTCTCATGGAACAAAGTCTGGATATCCTTCAGGATGACGAGGCGTTTCAGAAAATAGCCGTCCAGAAAATTTTTTGCGAGGGGGGCCCCATTTACGTTAAAGATCATGGACTTTCAATTGTCCTTCGTAACCTTTACAAAAATGCGCGCCAAGCCATGAAGGGGGAGGGCACGCTGACTGTTTCAATCTGGAATCAGAATGGCAACGTCGGTGTTGCGGTACAGGATACCGGTAACGGGGTTGAGGATGTCATCAAAGGGCGAATTTTTGAGCCTTTTTTCAGCACGAAAGATCGGAGTGAAGGGACGGGAATCGGGTTGGCGTTGTGCCGCGAAATTGTCGAACGATGCGGAGGTACGCTGATGTGCGAGAATTCCCATAAACAGCCGGGCGCCCGTTTTATTTTTACGCTTCCCAGGAAGGAACCTTCCGGTTCTGAGATTTCTCAGAAAAAAAATAACCTGATCGCAAAACAAAGGAGGAATGCATATGGAAATATTTATCAATTCCTTACAAAGATCATAAGGTTTTTCAGGAAAAATAAATAACCTAATCACAAAACAACGGAGGTGTTTATGGAAACATTTCTGAATTCTTTGCAGGAGTCTTTAGGGCAATCACTTCCGGGGGTTGCTGGCGCGCTCGCTCTCTTAGTTGTTGGATGGATTGTTGCCTTAATCATCCGGGGAGTTCTTAGGAAAACGCTCAATTTGGTCAAGATTAACGAGCGTATCAATACAAATTCCAAGGGATTGCCGTCTGATGTCGCATCTTCCATAGCGAGAGGTGTGTACTATGTGATTCTCATGGTTGTGCTGCTTGCTGTTTTCAATCAGTTAAAACTGGATGTGGCCGGCGAGCCGATCCGGCAATTGGTGAATAAACTTTTTGCATTTATTCCGAACCTGATCGGCGGTTTTGTGCTGGTGGTGGTGGCGTGGCTGATTGCTACGATCTCCCGGAAGGTGCTATCCGGATCGATCGGTGTTACGAGTCTTGACAAAAAAATCAAGACTGGGGCGAAACCGTTGAGTCAAACGCTGGGTGATATTGTGTATTGGTTTGTTCTGTTGATTTTTCTTCCGGCCATTCTCGGTGTATTCCAGATTGAAGGCTTGCTGGCGCCGATGCAGTCTATGATTGATAAGATCACGGGGATACTGCCGAACATAGTGGCGGCCGCTCTGATCATGGTTGCAGGCTGGTTTGTGGCGAAGGTTTTGCGAGAATTGGTCACCAATTTGCTTTCAGCAACTGGCCTGAACTGGGTCGGTGAAAAGGCGGGTTTTCGTGGGAACATGACGCTGTCGGGCGTGGTCGGTTTGGTGGTTTATTTCTTCGTTTTGATCCCGGCCATTATCGCGGGATTAAACGCGTTGAGAATGAACGCGATTGCGGATCCTGCAACGCAGATGCTGGGCGCTATGATGGCGGCTATTCCGAACATCGTCGCGGCCGTTGCGATTGTGGTGATTGTTTATCTTGTCGCCAATCCGGTAACCGGATTGATCAGTCAGATGCTGGGGGGGGCCGGATTTGACAGAGTTCCGAGCAAACTGGGTTTTGTCAAACCGGTTGCTTACAGGACGACTCCATCTCAGTGGGCGGGGAGAATTCTCTTCTTCTTCATGATGCTGTTTGCTTCCGTTGAAGCGGCGAACCGTCTGGGTTTTGACAAAGTCTCAGGCGTGATTGCCGTGTTGATACAATTCGGCGCTCAGATTCTTATGGGAAGCGTTATCATTGCGGTAGGGCTGTGGCTTGCCAATCTGGTCCATGCAGCCATGGATCAGGCTGAGGAAGGGCAGCATGCCATGTCCGGTTTGGTTCGGGTCGTCATCATGGGGCTTGTCCTTGCGATGGGGTTACGCGCGATGGGACTTGCCAACGATATTGTCAATATGGCTTTCGGTCTAACGCTTGGTGCGGCGGCGGTAGCTGTGGCGCTTTCGTTCGGTTTGGGCGGCCGTGACGCGGCGGGCAATGCGATGGATCATTGGCTCAAGAGTTTGAGAAATCCCTCAAGCAAGGGCGTAAAGAAAGAATACTAGAACCTAATAGGGATCAAACCAACAAAACAGGAAGAATTTCAAAATGAAGAAAACAGTGTTACTGCTAGTGATGGTCGCATTGATTTTTACTGCTGTACCGTCTCAGGCTTTTGCCGTGAATACGGCAACGCATGGAAAAATAACGGGTAAAACAGTCGTCAGCGGCCTTGTGTCGCTCATTATTTGGCCTGGTATCGGACAATATATCAATGACAATGAAACCAAGAAGAATTTGACGCACGCCCTGATCGGACTTTTCCCGCCTTTTCGTCTCTGGTCGGGCTGGGACGGTTTGATTGACCGCCAAGGAGGTCGTTGGGACGGGAAAATCTGAAATCTGTTCAAAGGGCGAAAATAATACCGGCGGGGTTGGGAAGGTTTTTAAGGGAATCTTTGGCTGAGGCCATCCCGAATGACGCCGAAGCTGTTTTTGAAGAAAGCGGAAAAGAGGAAGCGATGATTGCACAAATCAATTTGGTTTCGGGTGAAGTTTTGACTCTGTTGGGTCAGTTGGAGAGCCCGATTCTTATGGAAGATATCAAACAGTCCATTAATGCGCATGAAGATATTGTGATGATGAGTCTGGGCTGGCTCATCAGAGAAGGTCATGTCTATGCGATTCCCCGGGCGACTGGCACAGAAATAAAGCCGATGGGAAACGACACGAACGAAGAAATGCATGAACGTGCTTTGATATAGGTGGGGGACAAAACTGAGGGGAAAACATAGGTGGTAAAAGAACGGCAGGCTTTTTTTATACCTGCAGCCAGCAAAAGAGGGATTGATCCGTGACTAAGAAAGCTTCGATATCCGTTTCCCATGAGTCATCCGGCATGCCTCGCGATCTATATGATCGCATTCAAACATGTGCACATGCCCTTTATACTGCGCGGGGCTGTTTCCCCGGCCATGAACTTGAGGACTGGCTGAAAGCTGAGAAAATCGTGCTCGTAGAATATTTCCCTGAGCGCGACCGGTCTTGCAGAAGCCGCTAAGCCTGCCTGTTGGGAGGCCAAGGAGAAAATCATGAAAAAGGATGAAATGATTGAAAAGAACCTAAAGAGGAGCCTCATAGGCATGACAATTTTAATGACCGCATTGGCGGTTTTTCAAAATCCGGTACAAGCAGAAATGATCCGCGGAGAAGTTGTTGCGGTGAAAGATGACGGCAGCTCCTTTGGTTTCAAACGTGCCGTTCCTTCGGAGCTATCTATTCCTGAACAGTTCGATATTGCGGTGCTGGCAAATACGAAATTTGAAAAGATTAGTTCGCTGAAAGAGCTGAGGGCCGGAGATGAAGTCGTGGTGGATGTGGCGCAGAGGAAAAACGGAACTTGGGAAGCCGATTCGGTAAGGATTTTTAAGGTAAGGCTTTACAAAGAATAAGAAGAAGCCATGCAGAGTGGACATTGGCCGCGCTCAAGTGAGCAGAGAGTTACAAAATACTTAAAACCGTGAAGGAGTCATTATGATTGAAACACACAGCGCGCCTTACGTTCGGACGATTGAAATCGATATGCCCAACAGTTTTGGTTTTTCGCTTCTGCAGGCAACGAAATTTGTCCAGTGCGTGAAGGTATTTCACTCGAAGATTCAGGTCCGCAATAGTGAAATCCTGGCCAACGGGAGAAACATATTAGAACTTCTCATGTTAGGGGTGTCTTGGGAATCAAAACTCAAAATTGATGTTATTGGCTCCGATGCTTTGAAAACGGTAGAAAGCATTGAGCATTTTTTTAATCAAGAGACATGAGCCCGGCCCCCTGGCAAAAGAGGTTTTCTCTTAACGGATTGACTTAAAGAAGGATGTGAAGCGTGAAAAAAATAACGAGATTCAAACAATGCTGGCTTTTGATGGCTGTGGTGTGCCTGATCGGTTTGGGCGCGGGATCGATCGCTGGTTGCGCGGGAAGGACTCAGACCTCAACGGTGACGACACAGACAACGGATGGATCGGGCAGCGAAAGTAGCCGTTCTGTGACAACTCAGACGGAAACCTCTGCGCACCCTCGCGGTGTGATCGGGGGCATTTTCTACACGATCGGACAAATCTTGCTCTTTCCCTTCAGAGTCATCGGAAGTCTGTTTTGAGGATCGTCGCAAGCGGGCGGTGAAACCCTTTACGGATAACATGACGGAGGCGATTATGGCGGATCAAATCTGCGATTTCTTTTATCTGATCGGTAAGGGCGTGATCCTCTTAGGCGTTTTTGCTCTGATGTTTTTTATAGCCAAGAAAACAAAGAATGTCTTTAAGAAAGAAAAGGATGTCAAAGGCGGATCCGCGTGAATTTTGTCAAGGTTGCCTGGCTTAGCTTGGGCATTTTATTTTTCGTGATCTTGATTCAAAATACGCAGGTTGTTGCGATCCGGTTCCTGTTTTGGAAACTCAGCATGTCGGGAATTCTCCTCTTGGCAATTGTCCTGCTCGTAGGATCCATCATCGGTTTCTTTGTCGGGAAATATGTTAAATGGCATGAATGACTCATTCCGTGTAGCATGAGAAAGAAAATATCAAATCTTTTTGAAGCAGACTAACGCCAAGTGGCGCGGTGTCAGCTTCGATCTGAACTGGTGATCTTCTTCATCCTGACCAGAATGCCGGGTTATCACGTCAGGAGTTTGGGCATCTCTGGTTTCCAGTATTTCGGCTGTTTTGGCCAGAGCTTCTATGATAATATCTATGAGCGTCCCAGAGATCTTTACGGTTCTAAGACCACTTAGGGACGCTTGCTTTTTCCTGCCTCAAATTGATAGTATTTGAATCGAGAGTCTCTAATAATTTCGATAATCACATACGGAGGCATGCTCTATATTTGTTCAAATCGAGGACACAGTGAAGAGGTTAAGAAATATTTCAAATGAAAGGGAAATAGGCAATTATGAAACAATGGTACGAAGCATTATTTGAGAATTACGCCCACAAATACGACAAAGAGTGTTTTGTCCAAGGGACATTTGGCGAATGTGATTTTATTGAAGGTGAGATTAACCGCAATAAATCCCTGAAGATTATCGACATCGGCTGTGGTACCGGCCGTCATTCGATTGAATTGGCAAAACGGGGGTATATCGTGACCGGCGTCGATTTATCCGAATCGCAAATTGTCAGAGCAAGGGAAAAAGCCAAAGAAGCGGGGGTAAGGGTTGACTTTCAGAAACAGGACGCCCGAAACCTTTCTTTCGACAGGGCATTTGATCTGGCGATCATGCTTTGCGAGGGCGGATTTTCTTTGATGGAAACGGATGAGATGAATTTTGAGATCCTCAAGAACGCAACAAAAGCGCTTAAAAGTAAAGGCAAGCTTATTTTTACCACATTAAACGGATTGTTCCCGCTGTTTCATTCGGTCAGCGAATTCTATAAGTCGGCGCAGAAAGAAGGCCAGTCCCAGTGTAAGGAGTGCTCCTTTGATTTGATGACTTTCCGTGATTATAACACCGCTGTTTTTGAGGACGATTCAGGCAGCAAAAAAGAACTGAAGTGTAATGAACGCTATTATGTGCCAAGCGAAATTACCTGGCTCCTCAAAACTCTTGGATTCAAGAAAATCGATATCTTTGGCGCAAAGCTCGGCGCTTTTTCCAGGAAAGATAAGCTGACTACGGATGATTTTGAAATGCTGATCGTTGCGGAAAAATGATTTGTAGTTGAGGGGGACATAATGTCCCACCCCACGGGGCCATTTCATCGATGTCCGCACTTATCCCCGCTGGATAAGTACGGCATAGTCGCGGCTTTTGGAGTGCCGCGTACTATGTCCGCCATTTGGGACCGGACATCCCTTATCTCATTTATCAATATAATCTTGCAGAAATTTCGACCCTAAAAGTCCGGACAAAACGGACACGTTTTCGGCCTGTTTGACCGGACGGACATCCCGGGACATTTGCTCCTTATGAGCAAATACTACGCCGTGACGGCTTAAGGATGGCCGTCTACGGCGATTGCAGAGGGGTATTTCGTCTGCTCGTCCTGAAAGGGGATCATAGGGATATTGATAGATGAGTTTTCATCGTTACCTTAAGACGGACGCTTGGAATATTGTCAGATGAGGCGCTTGGAAATACCCCCTTGCGCATGAAGCGATTATGGGCTATATTTGTATCAAAATATGAAGCGATTAGCGAGGCGATTATGAAGTATATCTGGCAGCTTAAAGAATGGCCCAAATTGGTTTGGAAAGCGGGGGATTTGCTCCGTTTATTGGGTGAAGCTCGTCTTGAGCAGGGAAAGCTTCTGTCTAAAGTCTCCGGCTTAGGTTTTAAACTTAAAGATGAGGCGCAAGCGGATGTTTTGACTGAAGAGGTTGTCAAAACGTCAGCCATTGAAGGGGAGAAGCTGAATCCTGAACAAGTGCGTTCTTCGGTTGCCCGGCATTTGGGCTTGCCTACGGCAGGGTTACCTTCGTCTAGTCGATCGATAGATGGTCTTGTCGAAGTGTTGTTGGATGCAACTCAGAACTATTCCAAACCTCTTACCGCCAATCGAGTCAAACGCTGGCAAGCAGCACTGTTTCCGACTGGCCAATCTGGCTTGCGAAAAATTAGGGCCGGAAAATGGCGACGTCCCGATGATGAAATGCAAGTTGTTTCGGGGCCCATCGGCCGTGAAAAGGTTCATTATGAAGCTCCGCCGGGCGAGAAACTGGATAAAGAAATGAAACAGTTTTTTGATTGGTGGCAATCAAGCTTGAAAACAGAAGATGGGCTTCTGCGTTCAGGCGTGGCTCATTTTTACTTTGTGACCATTCATCCTTTTGAGGATGGGAATGGCCGAATTGCTCGTGCCTTAACCGATATGGCGCTTGCACAAGATGAGAATCTTCCGATCCGTTATTACAGCCTTTCATCGCAAATCATGGGAGACCGGGATGATTATTACAACACTCTCGAAAAAGCGCAGAAAGCAGGCCCTGATATCACGGAATGGTTGGAGTGGTATTTGAAATGCTATGTTCGAGCGGTTCAGAAATCCGAAACACTCACCGCAAAGGTGATGGCAAAAACAGACTTTTGGCAAGAACATCGAGAAACGGAAATCAATCAGCGGCAGCGGAAGGTGCTTAACCGTTTACTAGATGCAGGCGATGGTGGTTTTCAAGGTGGTTTGACGACTCGCAAATATGTGTCGATGACAAAGACGAGTCGTGCGACAGCCTTTAGAGAAATATCCGATCTTCTTGAGAAGGGGCTTTTGAAACAGAATAAGCCCAAGGGACGCAGTGTTAGCTACGATCTGAACTGGTGATCTTCTTCATCCTGACCAGAATGCCGGGTTATCGCGTCAGGATTTTGAGCTGCTCTGATTTCCAGTATTTCGGCTGTTTTGGCCAGAGCTTCTATGATAATATCTATG
>JAFGHI010000038.1 GCA_016930235.1 Candidatus Omnitrophota bacterium | reverse complement strand
TGGTCAGGCCTTCCTATGTTTTGGGCGGGCGTGCGATGGAAGTCATCCATGACGAAAGTATGCTGCGCCGTTATGTTGCGGTGGCTGTGGATGTTTCGCCGGAGCGGCCGATCCTGATCGATAAGTTCCTGGAGAATGCGATTGAAGCCGAAGCGGATGCGATTGCGGACGGGACCGATGCCTTTGTCCCGGCCGTGATGGAGCATATCGAATTGGCGGGTGTCCATTCCGGGGATTCGGCCTGTGTGATTCCGCCGGTGAGTATTTCGCCCAAACATCTTGAAACCATCCGCGACTACACGCGCAAGATTGCGATCGAACTCGGTGTGGTGGGCCTCATGAACATCCAGTATGCGATTGCCAACGATACCGTGTATGTCTTGGAAGCGAATCCCAGGGCCTCCAGGACAGTGCCTTTGGTTTCGAAAGTCTGCAATATTGCGATGGCCCGTCTGGCCACGCAGGTAATGCTGGGCAAAAAAATCTCGGACCTTAATCTCAAACAACTTCCGATTCCGCATTACGGGGTGAAAGAAGCGGTTTTTCCTTTCAACATGTTTCCGGAAGTCGATCCTGTGTTGGGCCCTGAAATGCGTTCCACCGGAGAAGTCCTGGGGATGGCCAAATCCTTCGGGCTGGCTTTTTATAAGGCCCAGGAGGGGACTCAGCAGAAGCTTCCGCTCGAGGGCAGTGTGCTTTTTACGATTGCGGACAATGATAAATCGAGTTCGTTTGAGGCCGCGAGACTCTTCAAACAGATGGGTTTCCAGATTCGTGCAACCGAAGGCACCAAACAATTTTTCGAGAAGCACGGGATTGAATCTGAAGTTATCACTAAACTTGGTCACGGACGGCCTGACATTGTGGACGCGATGGCCAACCGTGAAATCCAGCTGGTGATCAATACCCCCAGCAAGCGCTTCAGCCAGGAAGACGACTCGTATATCCGCAAGGCTGCGATCAAATATAAGATTCCCTATATCACGACACCGGCAGCAGCCTTGGCGACGGCCAAGGGTATTGCCGAAAGACGAAGCGGGAAGTCGACCATTAAGAGCCTCCAAAAATATCACGCGGATCTCAAAGAGCAAATACTGATCGAAACTTAAGGTGTTGGATGATGTGGGGACAACCGAAGAGCCAGTTTTTTGTGACCCATCACAAAGCGGCTTCAACGTTTGTATTGGGTTTGCTTGAGTGTCTTTAACCCGTTACGAAATTGAAAGTCGTGGATCCTCTGCATCAAAATTTCAATTCCAAAAGGCCGCGTCCGGAGCGGGATGTCTTCCGGCAAACGCGATTTGATGCCAAAGGTAAAATGTACATGATCCGTTTCTACCCGAGTTTGATCGAGAATCCGTCTTTCAAAAAGGAAATGACTTCAGGGGTTGTCATGGTCCGAGATCCCCGAGACACAATGGTCTCGATGTTTTTTCGTATGCCTATTCCCACATGACAAGGCCCTCTGAGGATGCGCTAAAGATTCAGAAAAAAAGAGAAGCCCTCCGGAAGAAGGTTTAGATGAGTTTATTAAGCGGAAAGGGCCTGATCTTAAGGAACGCTTTACGGTATTAGCCGATTATTTTCAGGGTAAGCCTCAGTTTTTGTGGACGCCGTATAAAAAAATGATTCTCGATTTTGACCGCTGGTTCGACGAGGTGCTGAGTCATTATCATTGGCAGATTTCCACAGAGGAGAGGACCAAAAGGGTGGAGCAAACCAAGACCTCTTTCAGGGTCGAAAAGGAAGATCCTTGCCAACACAAGCGGAAGGTAATGCCCGGTGATTGGAAGGAAAAAATGTCCGATCAAGCCAGGGATTATTTCAAAAAGGAATTTGGGGATCTCTTGATCCGTTTGAGTTATGAGCGTGATCACAATTGGTAGCTGTCTTCCAGGTTTGTTTCTTCTTTGTTTTCTCCCTTAGAGTGGTCGAATTATGGGTGGTATCTTCATTGTATCGTGAAGGCAGTCGTGATGTTTGGAGTGGATGCGATGGTTCTTGAGGGAATCAAAAGAAGTCTACGAACGCGGTCGGGTTTAATTACGCTGCGCCGGGTAAATCCGTTCTGGATGTATTCAATTGCATAGTCATCATCTTCAATGTAACAGTCATGGTTCTTGGAGACTCACGGAGACACCGAAACGGCAGATCCTGCAGGACCTCCTTTTTGTGTTCCTTCTTTAATGCCCAGTCAACAGAGGATCCCACTTGAAGTGCCGGTCGCAGTTTGTCGAACCGGGGTGGAGTATGAATCATAAGAATATCCGCAGTCTGAGGATCTTAATAAAAAAGCTAAATCGTTTTTCTGTTCTTGGCGAAAATAGAGAATAGCCGGGAAACGCTCATATCCCATGAAAAAAAAGAGAGGGTTTGATGATCCAACCGTTAAAGAGACAGATATTTGCCTTCTATGAGTGGTTGCCTTGGAAACTTCCGCGTCCTTCTCGAGCATCCTATTCCGGCTTGGTTGGTTGCGGTCGATTTGCACGCGCAGCTTATCTGGCGGCATTGAATACCCCCGGTTGTCCGGTAGTTTGTTCCGGTCTTGTCAGTCGTTCCCTCGCTAGCGCCAAAGCATTTCAAAGGCGTTTATGGTATCAAGCGGCTGTGTATCCCTCATGGGATGAGTTTTGCGCGTCGGGTATCCGATCGGTAATTATTGCCTTACCGAATCATCTTCACGCTGAGTATGTCGAAAAGGCTCTTGAGAAAGGGTTGGATGTTTTATGCGAGAAACCTCTTGTCAATAGTCTAGGGGAAGCCATGCGGGTGAGAACAATTCTTCAGAAGTCCGGCAGGATCTTGATGACGGCTTTCAACCGGCGTTTTCAGGAATCGATGAGAAAAATCGAGGATATCTTGAAAGAAGGCAGGGTCGGTACCGTACGTGAAGTTCGTGCCTGTCATAATCAAGACATTGGAAACGTTTTGTTGGAGTCTGATTGGCTGTGTGATCAATCGAAATCGGGCGGAGGTGTGCTTCACCATGCAGGTGTTCATTTATTGAATGTGATGCTTTATCTTTTTGGCGAGGTTGATCGTGTCTCAGCGACATTCCAGAATTTAAAGCTTCCCGACCTTTTAGGCGAAGACACTGCGGAATGTGAAATATCTTTCTGTTCGGGGGTTCGCGGTATCTTAAAGGCATCTTATGCGAACGCTTTCCCTTCGGGTTATGAGCGCCTCGAGATTGAAGGTGACCGCGGGATTCTTTATTATCATTCTCATGATGATGGCTTGAGGATTCGCTCTGGTGCGGGTGCTGAGGAATGGATTGATTGCCGGACGACCGCTACGAAGGAATCTGTCCTGGAAATGCTTAAGCATTTTTCAAAGTGCGTCGACAAGAAACTGCTTCCAGAAACTGATCTAGAAGACTCCGTCAGGACTTTGCGTGTCTCTGAAGCGTGTAAAATCTCAGCGCGTGAAAAGAGAGTAGTTTTGATAAGGGAAATCTAAGGGGAATCCGATGAGTCGATGGACCTATGATGAAGCCCGGCAGAAAGATATTGCCGTTCTTGAGATCACCACTCGATTGGGGTGTCCGGTTGCCTGCACCTATTGCCCGCAGGGTAAAATTACGAAGGCCTATCAAAAACGAAGCTCCGTTGGCACCTTATCGTTTGAAACCTTCGAACAATGTTTGGCCAAGGTACCGCAGGATGTCCATCTTGTCTTTGGGGGAATGGCCGAGCCTTGGCTGAATTCCGAATGTACCCCAATGGTGTTAAAGGCGCACGAAAGGGGGCATACGATCGGGATCGATACAACGCTGACGGGAATGGATGTCAAAGATGTCGAGGCGATCCAGGGAATTCCGTTTTGGTATTTCGCCGTTCATCTTCCGACGAAGGAAGGTTATGAAAAGATTCGCGTTGATGAGCATTATCTGAGTGTGGTCCGGGCGCTTGAAGCGAGCCGGATCGGGGCCGTTTATCGTCTCTATGGCGGGACCCTTCATCCGGAGTTGTCATTTCTCAAGTATGAAGAAGAACCGCTCAACAGCCGGGCCGGCAATGTTGCGATCGAAGGATTGCCATCTGAAAAGAGGATCCCGGGGAGGATTCGTTGTGGGAGAAACTTGATATGGAATGTTCTTTTACCGAATGGCGATGTGGTGATCTGCAGTTCCGATTACGGGATGAAGCACGTGCTCGGTAATTTGAAAGAGTCAACTTATGAGTCCCTTTTTCGGAGTGATGAGTTCTTGAAGGTTCAACGGGGGATGAAAGACCCGAAGGAAGATATCCTTTGCCGGTATTGCTACCGCTATACTTTTAAGGATGACTGGAGGATGAGACTAAGAGAATATCTAGCCGCTTTCTTTCGAAAACGCCCATCCCGGTAATTTGATGATTCGTACCTTCTTTTCCCTTCGTCCGCCTTATTGATTTTAGCGATAAATATCGTTGGGAGGTCTCCTTCTTTAGAGGGACCAGGCGGTCCAGATTTATCCTCTAGGGCCTCTTTAAGGGTGCCGTTAATTATGAGAAATTAAGGAAAGTCGGCCGGGTTGGCCCGTTTGCCATCCTTGATGCCATCATGTGCTCAAAACGTCAATGAGGGAGGTGGACCATGAGACAGATCCTAACGGCGATTGCGGCAGCGCTTCTTCTTTTTCTGACCTATTATTATTTTATTGGCGGTTACGGAGCGGCGACGCGTGTTTATAAACGCTACGTGAATATGCTTTTTAAACGCATTGAAGGAGCGGACAAATATATCGCCAATGCCAGCGTTGCGGAGAGTTCCTACAATGTGGCCAAGAATTTCTACGAGTCGAACTATGCGCAGTTCCGGGAGCTGCCGAATTATCCCTTAAACGATATTACGGAAATGGGTGTTTCCGAGGACGGCAAAGAAGTGTGGCTCTTGATGCGTCAGGTCGTTCCCCGTGAACAGCCGTCGATCTTTAGTCCGGTGAAGATTAAATTCCTAGCTTATCTGCATAATGCACGTTTGCTTCGGGAGGGGCTTGTTTGGAAGGTCGAACAGCACCGGTTTTCCACTACGGATTTTTTGCGCAAAGAGAACGGCGATCCTTTGCGTGAAGATCACACCATTTCCTTTGTAGATGATCTGGTTCTCTATTTCAAGAATCTCCTGAAACTTTCCGGAAAAGGGGATTCATCCCTCAAAGGAAAGTCCAAAATATCTGTTCAGGAGATCCTCGAAAAAGCGGAGACCGAAACGCCTGAGAACCCGGACATGAAGACCTTTTACCTGGAATCCGGTGAAACGATCAAGGGCAAAATAGTTCGCGAAGACGATGTCTATTATTCGGTTGAGGGCCGCAGCGGGACCGAAGAGATCGTCATCAAAGAAGACATCGTCAAGATCGTCTGACGGCTAGCGGTGGCGGGTTGGGATTATCGGATGTGATAAGGTTTGAAATTTATTTCAGGCAGGGCCTTGACCGTCAAAAGTTCTTTTCGGTGATCGCGCGTGATTTTAAGGATCATGTCTGTTTTGGAACCCGCGTATTTGGCAATGACGCCGGCACACCATGCGATCCGATCGTCGGAAACGGATCCACGGATAAGTCCTTCGGGACCAGGACAGCTTACCGGCGTCAGGTAAGTATCTCCTTCGGTGAGGAATGTTTTTAATCTCCGGTTTTCTTTCTCGTTGCGGCCCAGAATCAGTTTTCTCTCGGGTGAAATCCGGAAATGCCGCCCGATCCTTAACAGTTGAATGTCATGCAAATCCCATTTTTCTTGGGTCATCAAGTCTTTCATGCGTGAAGCGAACCCGGAATCCGTTAAACGGCAGCCGCCGGTCACTTTCAATTCATCCAGGAGGCCCAAAGATTGAGCCAGGATTTTTTGGGAAGTTCTTCGCCGGCCGCAGATGTCCTTAAACCTGCTGCGATCAACCCATCCCATCTTTTCCGGGATGGACGGCGCAAGCCGTTGGGCCGATAAGGGGCGTACGATAAGTCCTTCCAGGGCGCTTTCCTTTTCGATTTGGGAAAGGGTGTGACCGAATTGGGACATTGGGCGTTGATTGAGGACTTCTCCGGTCACAATAAAAGAAGCGCCTGTTTCTTTCATCAAAGTCTTGGCCTTACGGTAAGTCATGATACGGCAGTCAATACAGGGGTTCATTTTATGCCCAAAGCCAAATTTCTGATGACGGATCATCTCAAGAAATTCTTCATCAAGGCGGACAAGGTGGACGGGGATCTGAAGACGTTCGCTCAGGCGGCGACTTGTTTTTTCGCAGCCGTTCGGGTGGCAAGTGCAAAACGCACTTGCGAAATGGTAACCCACGACTTCAATATCTTGGTGAAGGACCAGTTTGACTGCCAGCATACTATCCAGGCCGCCTGAGAGAAGTCCAATCGCTTTCATCAGGGCAGTTTAATGGTTTAGAATTTTTTTTCAAGAAGACTCGCCAAGACACTCGCTCTGTGCGTATAATACTTGTTGATATCAGGATCGGAACTTTTATGACGCGGCATTGGTTTAGACTACATAAGCGATTCTCAAAAGGTTTCTCGCCTGTGAGATGGCAAGGTTGGCTGTTGACGGCTGTCTTCATCGGCGTCATTATTTTGCTGGCCTATCGTTTTAATTTAAGGCAGGCAACGTTGAGACAGGGCATAGGATTCTTGATTACATTTGTTTTGGTTGCGGGGCTTTATTGCTGGATTGCCTACAAAAAATGTAAGACCTAATCGCGGACCGCTAGCGCCCACCGCGTAGGTGGCCTTTTCAATCATTCCTAACGTTCGGTTTGTGCGAAAAGGCCACCTACGCGGTGGGCGCTAGCGGTGAGAGAGAGGCTGAAATGAAGATAGCTGTTTTTAATACCAAACGTTATGACCGTCAGTATCTCGGTGAAGCCAATGAGCCCCATCACCATGAACTTGTTTTCCTGGAGTCTCATTTGACAGCAGAAACCAGCCGTTTGGGGCATGGTTTTGAAGGGATTTGTGCTTTTGTCAATGACGAGCTAAACCGCCAGGTATTGACCGATCTCGCCAAGCACGGAACCCGGTTTATTGCTCTTCGGTGTGCGGGTTTCAACCATGTTGATCTCGCCGCCGCCGGTGATTTGGGTTTGACCATTGCCCGTGTGCCCGCGTATTCGCCGCATGGAGTTGCAGAACATTCGGTTGCCTTGATGCTGACCTTGAGCCGAAAAATATGCCGGGCCTATAACCGTGTGAGGGACGGAAATTTTTCGCTTGAAGGTCTTCTTGGATTTGAATTTTTCGAGAAAACGGTTGGGGTGATCGGCACCGGTGCCATTGGCAGCAAGGTTGTGCGGATCATGAAAGGATTTGGGTGTAAGGTTTTGGCCTATGATCCTTATCCTAATCCGGACTGTGTTTCCTTAGGAGCTGAATATGTCTCCCTCAAGGATATCTTCAAGCAAAGCGATATCCTGACGTTGCATGTTCCTCTGATGCCCGAGACCTATCATATGATCAATGCCGAAGCCCTGAAGTTTATGAAACCCGGTGTGATGCTGATCAATACCAGCCGCGGCGGATTGGTCGATACCAACGCGGTTATCGAAGGTCTGAAATCAGGCCAGATCGGCTATTTAGGATTGGATGTCTACGAAGAAGAGGCCCATCTTTTTTTTGAAGACCTTTCAGGGCGGGTGATTCAGGATGACATCTTTGCACGTCTTTTAACGTTCCCCAATGTCGTGATTACGTCGCATCAGGCCTTTTTTACGCATTGTGCCCTCCAGAATATTGCGGAGACGACCCTTCAGAATATCACGGATTTCCAGAAAGGAAAGATTCCGGAAAAAAATCTCGTCTCGCTGGAACATGTTGAGAAAAGCTGAGAAAACGCGGTAAGTGTTGTGATATCAGGGAAACCCTTATTGTAATTATTGATACATTCGATTATTATACCCCGAGAACTAAAATCGTTTTTAAGGAGGCAAGTAATGGCCAAGATTTTGATTATTGATGATGATCCGATGCTCGTGCAGGACATGAAGTTGTTTTTGGAAGAGGTAAGCGGCCATCAGGTTGAGACAGCCCCGAGCGGCGAGGAAGGGATCAAGAAGGTTGGGGACATCAAACCGGATTTGATCCTCTTGGATTTAATGTTACCCGGTATTGATGGTTTTGATGTGGCCCGCGAAATCAGGAAGAATCAAGAGACTCAGAAGATCCCCATTTTGATGCTGAGCGGTGTCAAGAGTGAAATGAATATCATGGGCCTTGATTTCGAAAAGCAGGCCGGTGCCGGGGATTGGCTGCCCATTAACGATTATATCGACAAACCCATTTCCTTAGACATCATGAACAGCAAGATTGATCACCTGCTTTCGAAAACGAAAAAGTCACAAAAGATTTCGAAGTAAATATTTATTTGGCATGAAGGGCGGTTCTTTTTGATTCCAAAAAGGGTCGCCCTTTTTGGTCATCCATGAAACTTCTGCTTCTTCAGCCGCCCATTCAGGATTTTTATGATACCGATATTCGCCTCCTGCCGATGGGGCTCGCATATCTTAAAGGCTCCATCAAGCAATATTGCCCCGATGTTCAGGTCCTCGTCAAAGATTATCATCACGGCCGGGGACGCCGGACGATCCCGCTACCCAGAGAATTGGCCTATTTAAAGGATTATTATGCCTGCGCGGACAAAAGTCCTTTCTCGACATTCCATCAGTATTACCATTTTGGGGCTTCTTTTGAAGCAATAGCCGATGAGGTTGCCGATGAGCAACCCGATCTTGTCGGGATCAGCTCGCTTTTTACGCCTTATTACCGTGAAGTTCTGAAGATTGCCGCCGCGATTAAATCGAAAAGGGATGTTCCGATCATTCTAGGCGGCTCTCATGTTTCCGCTGTCCCGGAGCAGATGCTGGGCGAGCCGGTTGTTGATTTTGTTATCCGGGGAGAAGGAGAAAGGCCGATTGTTGACTTCTTGAAAGCCTGGTCGACCCACCGTAATTTTTCCCAGGTCCCCAATCTAGGTTGGAAGAAGAATGGTAACTTAGTCCTAAATCCTCTGGAGGTAAATTTTCCGGTCGATCAATTAGCCCATCCGGATTTTGAGGACTTTAAGGTTGATGAATATCTCTACGATCAAAAGCCGATGAGCATGGTGATGACCTCCCGGGGATGCCCTTACCGCTGCAGTTTTTGTTCTATTCATCCCACCTTCGGCTTTCAATATCGGAAACGTTCTGTGGAGCATATTCTTGAAGAGATGCAAAAACGCTATACAGAAGGGATCCGTGTTTTTGATTTTGAGGATGATCATTTGACCTATTTTCAAGAGGAGATGAAAGAGCTTTGCCGGAGGCTGATTCAATCTTTCCCGCAAGGGGATGTTCAACTGGTTGCGATGAACGGACTTTCTTATTGGAGTCTTGATTCTGAACTTCTTCGTCTCATGAAAAAGGCCGGATTTACTCATCTCAATATTTCGCTTGTGAGTGCAAACGAAGATGTCCGTTTGGCAGTGAGTCGTCCGCATTCTATGCATGCTTATGAAACAACCGTCCGGGAAGCGGCCAGGCTCGGTTTCCGTATTGTATCCTATCAAATCTTAGGGCTTCCCGGAGAGACTCTGGAATCAATGATTGAAACCCTCATTGGTAACGCGCGTTTACCTGTTCTTCTGGGGGCCTCGATGTTTTATTTAGCTCCGGGGTCTCCGATTTCGCAAGAGTTCCCGCAACTTTCTAATGATGATCTCTATCGAGCACGGCTAACCGCAATGGCGATTGAATCGGACGATGTTGACCGGGAAGATCTCTACACACTTTTTGTGACGAGCCGCATCATCAATTTTTTGAAAGGAATTTCATTACCGCAGGGGGAGATGGAATTAGACGTAGCGCTGAAAAGGGTGCGAGAAGCGGATAAAAGAGCTCAGATTGGGGCGGAATTGCTGAGGAAGCTTTTAGTGGACGGTAAATTATTTGCGGCAACCGATCAGGGGGCCTTCCCCCTTCGGAGATTTAAATCCGATTTGTTCCGGAAAATCTGGGAAGGGATCGGGATTGTAGCGACGCAAGACAATAAAAAAATCCTCCTTCCGAAGGGGGGCCCTCGAAAGGAGGATAACCTCACGGTTGGTACTAAAAACGTTTAGGGATTAAGCAACAGCCGGTACCTGACTCGGTTTGACCATTTCCTCCGCGGGTAATTTGATGGATTCATGCCTCAATCGGATATTAGCTTGAAGCGAAACCTTATCAGGCTTCCCGAGTTCACTGACCGGCAGCTTCGTCAATTCATGACGTGTCCGCGTGTTCTCCTGCTTTGTTTTTTCAACTCGACTCAGAGGTGAAGCACTTGGGCTCAACTCCTGGGGTGGGGCAATCCCTTCGTCCGAATACATTTTCTTCACATGTAGTTCGAGCCTTTTATTCTTCATCAAGTGATCTTCGATCGTAATAGCAGGCCCCGTGGATGTACGAATATCAAGTTCAGAGGGTTCGATTCCCTTAGCCAAAGAGAGAGTCACTGGCAACGCGAGGAATAATAGGCAGACGAGTACCATGAGGATCCCAAAACGATCGATTCTTGATCGGGTTCGTCTGTCCATAATCTCTCCCTTCGAGAAAGTTAGTACTTCATAAATATATATAATAAGTATAAGTCTATAAAGTCTAGCTGTTATCCTATGCCATTGCAAGAGGTTAGCGCATAGTTCTTTCGATCAATACTGATCGATTACACTCAATATTATAAAATAGGGATAAATTTTGTTCTGAAAAGCATCGTGTGATCCAAAATTCATAAATTGCATTCAACGGATATTAGAAAGAAGCATGTGTTTTAGATTATGAGTTGAAAACGTTTGAGATTCCGGTAAGATGTTCCGCTAATCCCTAAGGAGATTAAGTATGTCAGAAAAAAGGATTCTCGAAGAAATCGAAAGCCTGAAGAAAGAAAGAAATGCCGTTATTTTAGCCCACAATTATCAAATCGGGGAAGTTCAGGATATTGCTGATTATGTAGGGGATTCGCTTGAATTGAGTCGCCGTGCTGCCCAAACGGATGCTGAAGTGATTGTTTTCTGTGGCGTTCTTTTTATGGCTGAAACCGCTTCTATTTTATCGCCTCAAAAAACCGTTCTCTTACCAGAAATCAATGCCGGCTGTCCCATGGCGGACATGATCACGGCCTCCGAACTTCGAGCGTTAAAGAAAAAAAATCCGGGCTCGGAGGTTATTTGTTATGTCAATTCGAGCGCTGAAGTCAAAGCTGAATCGGATATTTGCTGCACATCAGCCAATGCGACCGAGATTGTGAATTCGCTGAAAGGGGATAGACCCCCCATCTTTGTGCCGGATATGAATTTGGGTCGGTATGCCTCGAAGATGACGGGTCGGGAAATGATTTTTTGGAAGGGGCACTGCTATGTGCATACGCTGATTCGTGCGGAGGATCTTAAAAAACAAAAAGAGAAACACCCAAAAGCTGTTGTGATCGTTCATCCCGAATGTTTACCGGACGTGATTGAGCTTGCGGACGAAGTGGCGTCTACAAGCGGGATGCTGCGTTTTGCTGCGCGATGCTCGGTTGATGAAATGATTATTGGTACTGAAACGGGACTGCTCCATAAGTTAAAAAAGGATAACCCCAAAAAGAAATTTTGGCCGGCTTCGGAACATGCGATTTGCGATAATATGAAAAAGACCACCCTTGGCAAGGTCCTCAATGCTTTGAGGGAATTGAAATACGTGGTTAAGGTTCCACCCGAAATTCGTGTAAAGGCTGAGAGGGCGGTTGAGAAAATGATCGCTTGCGGGGGAACTCCGACCAAGGCCTGCCCCTGCCTGGGAGAGGGCTAGAAAACCTATTCTTAGGACAAACATTTCCTCCTTCTTGTAGCTCAGGATTTTTCAAGATTGCGCCGATATAGTAGGTGTATTCTTGTGCTCAAAAAAGGGTGAGAACGATGTCCAAAAAGATCCTGATTATCGATGACGAACCTGAGCTTTGCGAGTCTATGTGTCATTGTCTGCGTGAAGCCGGATACAAGTCCTACTTTGCGCTGGATGGCAAGGCCGGTCTTGAAATGATCGAAAGGATTATTCCTCATTTGGTCCTCTTGGATATCCGAATGCCGGGTAAAGACGGTATTGAAGTGATGAGAGAGGTTGTCAGCCGTTTTCCCAATCTTGTGATTGTCGTCATGACGGGTTTTCACGATATCGAAATCGCGAAGCGGGCGATTGAATACGGTGCCTGCGAATATCTAACCAAGCCCGTTGCGTTGGATACTCTTATTTCGAGATATATCAAGCCTATCTTGGGGGAATAACCCCTGGAATTTGTCATCCTTCCAATCTGAGTTCAAAAAGCCCCTGAGACAGATAATTTGTTGTTTGGTATAATAATTACTACCGCCTCCTCAAAGGAGAATCAAATTGGCAACCAAGAGACAGCCCAAGAAGGCACATACACCGTTGTTGAGAAAAGTCCAATCGCTTCAAAGAAAGCTTAAGGAGTACTCTGTCCTACGAGAATCCCAAAAGCGAGCTGAGGATGCACTTGCCGCTTCCGAGGCCCGGTACCGTGCGATTGTGGATAGCCAGGTCGAAATGGTTTGCCGCTTCAAACCCGGAGGGATTATTACCTTTGTCAATAAGGCTTGCTGTGAATCGATCAAGAAAAAACCAAGGGAGGTTGTAGGAAAAAGTTTTTTCCCCTATATCTTAGAAGAGGACCGCCAGAAGGTTAAAAAGCGTCTCGCGAAGTTGAGTCGAAAAAATCCAGTTGCCATTCATGAGCAGCGGATCTTGACGGCGAAGGGAGATATCCGGTGGGAACAATGGGCCAACAGGGGTATTTTTGATAAGCAGGGGAGATTGGTTGAGATCCAGGGGGTTGGGAGAGAAGTTACAGCCCAAAAAAGAGCTGTTGAGGCTTTAAAGGAAAGTGAAGAAAAATTCAGGGTCTTGGCGGACCAGCTTCCCAATATGGTTTTTATTAACAAGGCCGGGATAATTGTTTACGCCAATAAGAAGTGCGTAGAGGTGATGGGGTATTCCATTAGGCAGCTTTGTTCCCCTCGTTTTGATTTTCGGCGGCTGATTGCTCCCGAATCTCGTTCTAAGATTGAAAAGAGCTTCCGTCAGCACCTGAGTGGTCGCGAAGTAGAACCCTATGAGTACACGATTGTTACGAAAAAACGCAAGAAAATCGATGTGCTCATCGCAACAAAATTGGTGGACTACGAGGGGGACAAAGCAATTCAGGGTATCATAACGGACATTTCGGCACAAAAACGTGTCGAGGCTGATTTGTTGCGTCAACAGCAAGAGCAGGAGCTTATCCTTGATACTGTGCCCGCAATGATTTTTTATAAAGATTGCAAGAATAATATGTTGCGTGTGAATAAAAATTTTGGTGAACACATGGGGATGTTAAAGGATCAGATTGAAGGGAAGAATTGCTCGGAGCTTTGGCCCGAACAGGCGGCCGATTATTGGAGAGATGATAAAGAGGTCATGAAGACGGGACAACCCAAACGCAATATTGTTGAGAAGCTTCGGACTGCTCATGGCGTTAATTGGATCGAGACCACGAAAGTGCCTTGCTGGGACAGCGAGGGTAATATTATAGGGGTGATCGGTTTTGCGGTGGACATTACAGAACGAAGAAAGGCAGAGGAATTGATTTCACGAGAGAGAGAACGTTTGATCAATATCCTCGATTCGGTGCAGGACGGTGTTTATATTGCAAATGCCGATTACACTTTGGAATATACCAATCCCGTGATTCAGAACGAATATGGTGAGATTCAAGGCAAGAAGTGCTATGAGTATTTTCAAGGCCGTGAAAGCTCATGTCCATGGTGTAAGCAGCCCGAGATTTTTAGGGGCCAAACCGTGCGTTGGGAATGGCAGTCACCCAAAACGGGGAAGACGTATGACCTGATCGATACGCCCTTAAAAAATCCGGACGGGACCGTGTCAAAACTCGAGATTTTTCGCGATATTACCGAGCGAAAGAAGATGGAGTTGGAGCTGAAAAAGGCACATGACAAGTTGGAGTCGGATGTTGCCGAAAGGACTGCCGAATTGGTTGAGGTGAACAAGCAATTGAATCAAGAGATCCAGGAAAGAAAAGAGGCCGAAGAAGACTTGCGTCAAAGTGAAGCGCGCCTGGCCGATGCTCAGAGAATTGCTCATATCGGGAATTGGACGTGGGATATTCAGTCAGATAAGATCTTCTGGTCAGACGAAATCTATAGAATTTTTGGAGTCAAACCTCAGGAATTCAAAGCGAGCTTTGAATCCTTCTTATCGCATGTACATCCCGATGACCGGTTGCTGGTCAAGCGAGCCGTTCACGAGGCTTGTTATGAGGGAAAACCTTATGCAATTGATTATCGTGCTGTTCAACCCGATGAGACGGTTCGGATTGTGCATGCTCAGGCTGAAGTGACTTTTGACGTTGAAGGTAAGCCCGTTTGGATGATCGGAGTTCTGCAGGATATTACGGAAAGCAAGCAAACGGAAAAAGATATCTTGGAAATCAGCAGCCGGGAACAGCACCGTATTGGACAGGATTTACATGACGGTCTTGGGCAGCATTTAGCGGGATTGATGTTCATGTGCGCGGTTCTTGAACAACGGCTGAAAGAGAAAAAAAATTCTGAAGCTGGAGAAGTTTCTAAAATCGGAGAGTTGCTGAAGGATGCGATGGCACAGGCAAAGGCCTTGGCACGCGGGCTTCACCCTGTTGAGTTGGAGGACAATGGGTTGATGGCAGCGCTGCAGGAATTGGCAAGAGATACCGAGAGGATCTTTCATGTTGCCTGTGTTTTTGGGTCCGAAAAGCCGATTCTTGTGTATAACCACGAAACAGCGACGCATCTTTACCGGATTGCTCAAGAAGCTGTGCATAATGCCATTCGCCATGGAACGGCCCAAAAGGTTAAAATCTCACTCAGCCGTGATCAGAATGTTATTTTTTTGAGGGTCACCGATAATGGTGTCGGATTCCCCAAAGATTTCGAGGATAAAAAGGGGATGGGGCTTCGCATTATGAGGTATCGAACCAGTATGATTGACGGTTCGTTCGATATCTTTCGCGAGAATAATGAGACGCTCGTCATTGTTGCCTGTCAGGACATTCTTCCGCAAGGTTCTTCCAAGTAAAAAGCCAAAAACTCAGGGTTTATCTGATAAGCCATTAGGTGTTTATCGGAGGGGCTCTTAAGCAGTTGCCTGATTGCCACTCCGCCTTCCTTTTTTATATGATCTTACCCCCTTCAAAAATCTATTTTCTCGGCAGGCCGGAGGCATCTGATGAGAAAAATGTTAGAGGCATTTCGCTCTTCATCCATTCGGTCTCACCCATCTTTTTTTTCTTCCTGGGATTTTGAGGAGCCGGTCCAACTTGTGCAAAAAGGTCTAGAAAGCGTTCTCCATGTTGCCAGGGCCCATGCCGGATCTTTATTTATCTGGGACGAAACCAGTAAAGCCTTGGTTTTGGTGTCTTCACGCGGACCTTATCTTTCCGGTCTTCAGAATATTCGGGTTCCCTTGCGGCGCGGGATTTTGGGGTGGGTCTGTGAAGAGGGAAGGTCGGTTCTTGTGAAGGACCGCCTCTTTGATGAACGCGTTCGGCATATCCAGAGGCCGGGTGTTTATCGGACCGATTCTTTTATGGCCATTCCCCTTGTGGTGGGAAATAAACTTTTAGGTGTCGTGAATATCACCGAGAAAAAGAATCTCGGACCTTTTTCAGAAGAAGATTTCAGTCGCTCAAAAATGATATGCCGGTGGATTGCTGTTGCGTATGAGAATCTCAAATTAAGACTGCGCGTGGAAGAAAAAAATCTTAAATCTGAAAAAAAAATACATGCCTTGGAGGGCGAATTATGCTCTCAGGAACATTATGTCAATGTGGGGAAGCTATCGGCCAATTTGGCGCACGAATTGGGAAATCCTCTTGATGCTATTCGGCGTTACATGAATCTTGCTTTGGATCAAGTCCCCGAAGATTCTCTTGCGCGGGAATATCTCTTAAAAGCAAAAGAAGGCATTCGCAGGAGTATTCATGTGATTCGGGGTTTGTTGCGGTATGCCGTGGACGGTTCAAGGCCTGTCCGTAAGGTTCGAGAATTACATGAACTGATTGAGGAAGGCCTGAGTTTGGTTTTTCCGGATGCGTCTGCGAATGGTGTCCAAATCCAAAAGACGTTTTATCTCCGGCCCATATCCGTTCTCGATTGTGGGCTTATCATTGTGTTCCGTAATTTATTCCGGAATGCAGTGCAAGCCATGGAAGGCCAAGGCACTCTCAATGTTGGGGTTATCCTTCACGCGCAGAAGGCCGTTGTTCTGATCAGGGATTCCGGAAGGGGAATTCCTCCTGAAATCCAGGAGCGTTTATTCGAGCCCTTTTTTTCAACGAAGAAAACAGAAGGGTCGGGAATCGGCTTGTCGATTTCACGGGGGATTGTCGAGAAGTGCGGCGGCAGGATTACCTGCCGCAATCATGAAGCTGGAGGAGCCGAGTTTCGGGTGGAACTGCCGTTTGAAAAGGGCGATGAAAAATTGATCAACTCTGCTGTCTCGAGGGTAGCGTAATGAAAACTATTTTATTGGTTGATGATGATGAGTGGTACCGCGATGTTCTGAGCCGTGTACTTGTTAAAAAAGGTTACAGCGTTTTGGAAGCGGGTTCAGGGAAATCCGGCATCAAATTTCTCCAACAGAAAGACCTGTCAATCAATGTAGTCCTCTTAGATTATTTCCTTCAGGATATGACAGGGATTGATTTTTTAAATCATCTGGAGCAGTTTGAAAAACCCCCGATTATTGTTTTAACCGGCTATGACGATATGGAAATCCGAGGGGAAATCCTCGCCCGGGGAGCGGAATTGTGCCTTCGAAAAACAATTTCCCAGGAGAACTTGATCGCAATTATTCAGTGGATGATGATTCGCCAGGATGTGCCCTTGGAGATTCAGCCTCATTCCTGAGAAGTTTGAAGAAGAAGCCCATTCGAAACGAATATCTTAACTTGGCAGGAGATCAAAAGGTGGATACAATACAGCCGTCGGACCAAAAATCGTCTGATGACAATGCCTTGGAAGATTTCAGGGGGCAAATCCGTCAAACGCTGGGGTGTAATATGCCAGCTCGCAAAGAAGCGAAATCGAATGGCAATGAGAAAAAAAAGGTTTACCTTGTCGATGATCATCCTCTCTACCGAGAGGGGTTGGCGCAATTTATCAATTGTGAGAAAGATTTGGAGGTTTGCGGTTTTGCTGAGAAGGTTGATCATGCCATCGCGGATATTGAAAAGGTTCGTCCCGATTTGATTATTTTGGATTTAACGCTGAAAGACAGCCATGGCATGGATTTGATCAAGTGGCTCAGGGCCCAAGGGGACGGAACCCCTATTTTGGTGCTCTCGATGCATGATGAATCGCTATTTGCCGAGAGGGTTCTCAGGGCCGGTGCCCGGGGTTATATCGCCAAGGAATCCGCACGAGAGCATGTTATGACGGCCATTCGACGGGTTTTGGATGGGAAGATCTATCTCAGCAATACCATGACGGAAAAGATGCTTGAGAAGCAAAGCGGCGCATCCTTTGAAGAGACATCCCCGATTAACACGTTAAGCGACCGGGAAATCGAGGTTTTTCAATCGATTGGAGAGGGACTTTCGACCTCGGCGATAGCTAAGAACCTGCATTTGAGCGTTAAAACGGTGGAGACCTACCGGGCCAATATCAAGTCGAAATTGAATCTTAAGGACAATATGGAATTAATCCGCCATGCGGTCCAATGGGTTCAATCCGGTCACAAGATATAAAATACAGCTTCTCCGAACATTACGCTCCCGTCTTTTCCAAAAAAACCGACATAGATTGGACACGAAGCAAATCTCTTCCGGATAAGAGAGCGTCATCATGGCTTCGATGCGTGAGCTCTTTTTGGAAATATATTTCTACAGATCTTTGGGAATTGTCGATATACTACTATATGGGCAGCGAGGCTAAGAAAGCCGTTGAAGTCTAAAATACCGTTTATATTCTATTGTCTTTTCTTCAGTATTATTTTTTCAGCGTGTTCGACTCTGGAAAATAAACAAAGAACCCCAGTCTCTTCATCCAGTTCATCTTTCGGGGCCCGATACTATCAGCCCCTTTTTCTGGATAATATCAGTAGGCATCAAGAGCGGTTGGATCAGTTTTTAAAGAGGCATACCCGTTTCACCGAACAGGATAAGATTGATTACCTGCTTTCTTCAACCCGGATTTCGGGGGCCAAATTTGTTCGAAACGGCAACCAATATGACGGCTCTTCGGCGGCCAAATTCCTGAGGTGGAAGATGTTGCATAAACAATACCGGAATTCGCCCATACGCACGGCTGATGATTTTGTCAATCGGGTGGCTGTCCGTTCCAATAAAACAGGTAGACCCTATGAGATTATCCTCCCGGACGGCAGGAGGGAGAAGACCGTGGATGTTTTTCGCTCTGAGCTCGAGGCCTTGGAAAAGGCCCTCCTTAAGAATCAATCTCTCCAGATCCTTCCTCACAATTCTCAAGTTAAACAATCGAACCATGCGGGCACAATTGTCCATGTGGCGGCATTCAAGTCAAAATAGATTGCCTTGAGTCTTTTAGCCTGAGGACTTCTCATTGGATGTGAGCGCTATGGGGCTTGCGGTCATCTTTCCTTTAATGGTAACATATCCCCATGGACAAAAAACCTTGTGACCAATGCGATGTGCATAAACTGTTTCACCAGTATCTCGACAGGGACTTATCGAACGCCAAAGCTGAGGAGCTGGAAGCCTTTCTTAAGGAATATCAAAAATGCGCGAAACATTTTCAAATGGAAAAGGAATTGCGCGATCAGCTTAAAGAAAAGATGAACAGCTCCAAATTGCCCCCGGATATTCGTAAAAAAATCTTCGATCAACTATCTTAGCGTTACCAGAACAGGCTTATGATATAGACAAAAAGGCCGTAGGAGATTGTTTTCTTACGCACAGCGAACGAGAGAGATGAAAGATGAGAAAAATAAAATTGGTTGAACCGAATCCGAAGGATGTCTTAAGAGACGTAGCCGAAAAGATGCTTTTGGCTGCAAGGACCGCTCCCAAAGGCCGGGGCGAGGATATGACGGTCCTAGCGATTGTCGAAGGGGATGAAATTACGGCGATTGCCAAAAGGCTCAAGGAGATGGGGGAGTCTCTTGGAGCTCCTGGATTTGTGCGGGATGCGGCCAATATCCTTGAAGCGCCGGTGATGATCCTGCTGGGATCTAAAATCAAGGCCCTCGGGCTGAAGAAATGTGGGATGTGCGGTTTCAAAGATTGCGATACCAAAAACCAACATCCTGAAATTCCGTGCGTTTTTAATACAGGGGACTTAGGCATTGCTATCGGTTCGGCTGTCAGTGTTGCTATGGATCACCGCGTGGATAATCGAATTATGTATTCCGTCGGGCAAGCTGTGATGGATATGAAGTGGCTGGGTGAAGACGTGAAGATTGCGTACGGGATCCCTTTGAGCGCGACCTCGAAGAGCCCATTTTTTGACCGAAAATAAAGGAGAAATGAATGAAAGAGATTGTGAAAAAAATATACGGGAACATTGCTAGGGAAAAAAGTACGGGGGGTGAGAAATCTTGCTGCAGTTGTCAAAACAAGAAAAAGGGCTCCGCGATTTCAGTGGAGATGGGGTATTCTCAGGATGAATTGGCTCATTTGCCGGCGGGTGCCAACATGGGGCTAGGTTGCGGAAATCCGGTCGCGTTGGCATCGCTTCGGGAAGGCGAAGTGGTAGTGGATTTGGGAGCGGGAGGCGGCATCGATGTTTTTCTCGCCGCAAAAAAGGTTGGGCCCCGAGGCAGGGCCATTGGCGTTGATATGACTGAGGATATGGTCCGAAAGGCAACGGCAAATGCCCAAAAAGGAGGTTTTTCGAATGTTGAATTTAAGCTGGGAGACATTGAAAAGATCCCGCTCGAGGATAATCTCGCCGATTGTGTCATCAGCAATTGTGTGATTAATTTAGCCGAGGATAAACAAAAAGTTTTTTTTGAATCTTTCCGGGTCCTTAAGCCCGGCGGCCGGTTAATGGTTTCCGATATGGTTTTGCTGCGTCATTTACCGGATGCCATTCGAAGTTCGGAAGCCATGTATGCCGGATGTATTGGCGGGGCTTTGCTCAAAGATGATTACATCGGATGCATTGCGAAAGCTGGATTTCAAGATATTCGTGTCATGGAAGAAACACCCGTTCAGGTGACGGATTATCTTGGTTCGGACAAAGTCCTTGCGGACCTTGTTTCAGAACTTAGCCAAGAAGAGATCCGTACGATTAACACGACCGTCATCAGCATGAAAATTGCTGCTGCCAAACCATAACGGGTAAAGCGATAATTGTGAATGAAGGCAGAGATTTGGGGAGAATTAAATGTCGAGTGAGATGATAGCTTTAATGATGACAGCTGCCACCCTAGGTTTTGTCCATACACTATTTGGGCCGGATCATTATGTGCCCTTTATTGCCATGTCAAAAGCCCGGCAGTGGGCATTTCCCAAAACCATGATAATTACTTTTCTTTGCGGGATGGGGCATATTCTCAGTTCGGTCATTCTCGGTTTTCTTGGAATTGTCCTGGGGGTCGCTGTTATTCGGCTTGAGGCCATCGAATCGGTTCGCGGAGAGTGGGCAGGGTGGCTTCTTCTTATTTTCGGGTTTACCTATTTTGTTTGGGGCATCCATCAGGCCCTTCGTAATCGTCCTCATACGCATTTCCATATTCACGATGACGGAATAACCCACGCTCATAATCATGCTCATGCCCAAGCTCATGCCCATGTTCATGATGAAGGGGCGAAGAGTATTACGCCGTGGGTTTTATTCACGATCTTTGTTTTTGGCCCTTGTGAGCCCCTAATCCCTATTCTGATGTATCCTGCGATGACAAACGGCAGTCTTTTTCCTGTGACCCTGGTTGCCGGAGTTTTCGCATTGGCGACGATTGGGACGATGATGACTTTGGTGGCTGCCTCATCATTAGGGCTGGCCAGATTACCCATGGGGGGGCTTGAGCGGTTTTCACATGCCCTCGCGGGTTTTGCGATTTTTGCCTGTGGCGGGGCCATGACCTTTTTGGGGCTTTAGCCCTGGTGTGGACCTCGGTTAAATTTTCATCAAAAACCCATGAAATCCATTTTTAAGAGACATCCTCATATCATTTTGTTTTTCACCACCCTTGTGTGTTTAATTCTGCTGTTTCTTCTAGCCGAGGTTTTTTTAAGATTAACCGGAACTTACCATGTTGCGACGATCGGACATCGATATTCAAAGAACGCACAAAGGTACGGCTGGGGATATTCTCCTTACGAAATGATACGGGTCAGAAATCCCGATACGGGTGAAGTCTATAACGATCGTGCCAATCAGGGTGGCTGGCGGGACCTGGACCGATCCTATCATAATGCGAGCGGTGCTTACCGGATCCTTGTCCTTGGAGATTCTTCCACCTTCGGAGTGATTGTTCCGGCAAAAAAGGTTTATACACGTGTTCTCGAAGATAAATTAATCCGCGAGGGCTATCACGTTGAAGTCATCAATATGGGCTACGGAAAATGGGGGACCGATCAGGAACTGGAGGCCTTTCTGCGAGAAGGAATTAAGTACCGGCCGAATCTTGTTATCGTGCAGTTCAATATGAATGATCTTGGGGACAATACCTATTTTCATAATGGGGCCTCAAATAAGAAGGGGTGGAAACCTTTTTACTATGAGTTGGATGGTGAAGGAAGGTTGCAGCGAAGGGAGAATCCATACTTTCGCAAGAGATCGGATGCCTTAAGAATCCGCTTGAAAAGTATCCTAGATGCTTCGGAAGTCCTGAAGCGTTTTTATGCTTTTTATATTTATCTGCAATATCGTGAGCCATCGGATCAACAGACAAAATATCGCGTCAAAAACCGCAAGCAGCTTGAACAGTTAAAGCTGACGATCAATCTCAAGGAAGATTCGCCTCTTTATCAGTACTTGGATGAGCATCGCAACGAACAGCTTTCCTTGAATAACCTAAATCGGATCATGGACGCATCGGGTTTTGACGGGGAAGTCAGGCGGGCGGTCTTAAGAATTGTTGAAGACAGATGGTTTCATCAGTTTTGGAACCCGAAAGAGTATTATCCCGAGGAAGCGGATCGCGGGTCTTATCCGTGGCGGTTATATTTCGCGTTGATTGCTGAAATCAAAAAACAGGCGGATCCCATCGGATCGGATGTGGTTGTTTTTAATAAATCGGAATTAGGGTCTTATGAGTTTGGCCGATATTGGTTTCGGATCAGCGATGACAGCCTTTCTAAGATGAATTATTTGAGCCACATTCCGATGATGAGGTCTGTCTTGGCCGAGTAAGGCATTGGTTTTATTGAGAATACGATTCCTTACCAGACGGCCCGTTATGACCCTCATCCGAATGTCGAGGGCAATCGAGCGATGGCCGATGATATTTATAGCTACCTGATGCAGATGAAGAAAGAGGACTTGGAAAGGTATCGGAAGTGATAAAATATAAGACAAAAGAATTGTTGAAATGAGGTTGCTCCTTTGATCCTGACTCTCTATCTCCTACCGCCTTTTCTGGCAGGCTTATGCGCCTTAACGCTGAGTTTATTTGTCCTGTCGAAAAATAAAATCGCCCCGCTCAATCGCAGTGTGTCTCTGCTCTTTTTTTGTATTACGGTTTGGCAATTTGGAAATGCCATTTCATGGGCTCTTGAAGACAGGGTTTTGCGGGATTTATCGATTCGTTTGCTTTATCTCGGAGTCGCTTTTCTCCCGGCGGCGACCTATCATTTTTCCGTTGAATTTACGAACTTACAAAAACAAAGGGTCCGGGTTCCTTTGGTTTACTTGTTTTGTACTTTACTTTTGATCCTTGTCTTTCATCCAAGTTTTATATCGGGCTATTGCCGGATGCCTTGGGGCTGGCATGTTCTTGTCGGCGTGCCGCACACGGTTTTCTTATTTCTTTGGCTGATTCCCATGATTCTGGCTTTTTTAAATCTTTATATCGGGTATCGATCTGAAAAAGCCGGTTTTGAGCGCCGTCGCCGAAGGTTCATTCTGCTTTGTTTTTGTATCGGTTGTTTTGGGGTGGTCGATTATATCCCTAATTACGGCGGGTCTGTTTCTTATCCCATGGGATTTATTTTCTTGATTCTGCTGATGGTGGGGACGACGTATTCGATTGTTCAGTACCGCCTTTTGACGGTCAATATTATTATCCGGAAGGCATCAATCATTACGTCTTTATGCGTGGTGGCTGCGATTGGAATTCATATTACTTCGTATTATATCCAGCCCTATCTTTATAATCTCTTTGGTGCAAATTGGATTTTTTTTCCGGTGTCGATTGCTTTTATGTTCGGTATTGGGTTGTTCCGGCTCATTGATTTTGTCAAGCAAATGGAGGTCCTCGAGTTCTCTAGGAGGGCAGATTATCGCCCCATCCTTAAAAAGACCGCCGAACGGATAGCGGCCGTCAAAAATATTGATGAGTTCCTGGTTTATCTTGTGCGGGATTTGAGCAGTTGGGTGAGATTAGACTACGTCGGAATCATGGTGTTGGATCATCACCATAAGGAATTTGTTTTGATGGCTAGCCATACACGCTCGAAATCAAGACAGAAGGTCCCGAAAGGCTTAGTGTTTTCGATGGATAGCGCTCTTGTCGTGGAGCTCTTGCGGAAAAGGAATCTGCGGGTTCGTCAGGAGCTAAAATATTATCTGGATACGCAAATAGGATACTTTGAGGACCGGTCTTTTACCGCTGAAATCATTGATGACATGGAACGTTTAGGGGCAAGCATCAGTATCCCATGTTTTTGTGAGGGGAAGCTTTTGGCGATTGTGAATATCGGTCAGAAGTTGGAACCCGAAGAGGTGATCCATAAGGAGGACCTGGAACTTTTTTCGTCGCTGTCGAATAACGTGGCTCGAGCGATCCATGATTTCATGCTGAAGCAGGAGAAGATCGAGCTCATTGTCGCAAGCCAGCATATCTTGATTACGGTGATTGAAGCCAAAGATCCCTACACGTGCGGGCATAGTAACCGGGTCGCTCATTATGCGGGGCTTATTGGCAAGAAGCTGGAGAAGGAACTCCGCCTTTTTCGTCATGGCGTGGCTAACCTGAATTGGGCGGCTCAGCTGCATGATTTGGGAAAGATCGGAGTTCCTGATGGGATCCTGCATAAGCAAACGAAGTTGAGCGAAGAGGAATGGGAGATCGTTAAGCGGCATACCGTGGATGGCTTGAAGATCCTGGAGCCGATGCGGGGCTGGCTGAATGACGATATTTGTGCTGGGGTGGAGCATCATCATGAAAACTTTGACGGTTCGGGTTATCCGTCTCACCAGCAGGGTGAGGAGATCCATTTTTTCGCACGAATTATCCGTGTAGCCGATGCGTTTGATGCGATGACGACGGACCGCCCTTACCGGGAGGCCTTAACCAAATCCGAAGCGGTCGAAGAGTTGCGGAAATCGAAGGGGGCACAGTTTGATCCTTATATTGTTGATAAGATAGTGGAGTTGTTTCACGAAGGTGAGATTTAATCGATGGGCAAATATCACAAAGATTTGATCTGAGCTTATATATTTTTGAGAGAATGCTAGCGGCGGTTGGTGTGGTAGGGTAAAAGGGGATGATGTAAGATTGTCCACTTAGCTTTTGATTTCCGGAGGGTTTGCGTGGCAGCCAGGGAGACCTTAAATATCGATTGGAGTTGCCTTAAAAGGCAGACACAGTGTCCAATCTGTTCGGGGCAACGGAACACTATTTTAAGCGATTCTGTTTTAACCATCCATGAGGGGTCAGATCTTAAAGTTGAATTGAGGGAGTGTCAAAATTGTCAACATTGGTGGCATAATCCAATGCCGGTGCAGCAATATCTGTCATCGTTGTATACTGGGCATTCTAAATTTGTTTTAGGGGTTGAAGTCATCGAGATGATAAAAAAAGTAGGGAAGATTGATTTGAGTCAATATCAAACAAATGCAAGCGGCCTGCCTCCCATGGATGATCCAAGGCCTTGTCGCGAGCTTGATTCCGGGAAAGAATTTAATTACTTAGAAATCGGGTGCGGCGACGGAAAATTGTTCTCAAGGTTCCGCGAAAGAGCTAAAGTTTGCTATGGAGTGGAGCCCGGGAATTGGTTTGACGAACCTACCATCGTTACGGATATAACAAAACTGCCCTCGGGGTTGAAATTTGACGTGATCGTACTCCATGATATTCTTGAACATCTTGAAGATCCGCTCGGCATGATGCAGCGGTGCAAGAACCTTTCGAATCAAGGCGCCAGGATTTATTGTAGCTTTCCCAATAAGGATTCCTGGGTGGCGAAAGTCAGAAAGGAAAAATGGGACATGGTGAGGCCGTTTGGCCACCTTCACTATTTTTCAAAAAAGTCATCAGCGATCTTGTTTGATACGTCAAAATGGAAAATAACCGAACGCTATACACATCCCGGCCCTAAGATTGATTGGAGAAATATATTGAAGGTCAAACGCTTTTTTGAGGATATCGTATGTGCCCATCATCAATGGTATTGGATTGGCATCTTCGAATGCGAATAGAGATTGTATAAAAAATCAATTCAACAATCCGTAATTAACCCCTGTGGATAATGGCGCAATAGAGAAAGTCATCTCGTAGAATATTTTTTCCGTTTTTGGAGGACCCGAGAGGAAAAGGCGTAGGTCGGGTATAATCACAATGAATTCTAAAGAAGGGTGCGGGGTTACGGAAGATTACGAACGGCCTTCCTATGAATTTTCGGTTCGATTGACGTAATTGCAGAGGGAATTTCAATGGTTTCTCATGATGTCCAACTAGAGATGCCAAATAGAGATAGACCGGGTTAAGAGGCCATGTTACACTAACAAACTTACTAATTCTTTCCGTAAAATGAAAAGAGGTCGTTTTGAGGGTCTATTTAATCAATCCTCGGTTTGAACCAACTCTTTGGTCCTTTGAAGGACTTCAACCCTTTACAGGCACAAAGTTTTTATCTCCGCCTTTGGGTTTGGCTACCGTAGCGGCATTGACACCCAAGCATTGGGATATCCAGATCGTTGATGAAAACATCGACGATGTAATTGATTATAATGCTCAAGCCGATTTGATCGGTATTACGGCCTTCAATGTACAGTACCAGCGAAGTTTGGAAATTGCCGAGAAGTTTCGTTCCCGAGGGATACCGGTGGCCGTCGGAGGCCCTTATTGCAGTCTATTCCCTGAAGCCTATGAAGGAAAGTGTGACTACCGGCTTCAAGGCGAGGCGGAGTTTATTTGGCCTGAATTTTTGCGGGATTTTGAGGCGGGGAAAGCGAAAGGTTTTTATTCAGCCGTCGATAAAAAGGCAGACCTGACCAAGAGCCCCATCCCGCGCTACGATCTTATTAAGACGGATGCTTATAATTTGCTCACACTTCAGACAAGCCGCGGCTGTCCTTTCTCTTGCGAGTTTTGCGATATTATCATCATGGATGGGCGTGTGCCTCGCACCAAAACTGTCGAGCAGGTCCTGGCCGAAGTGGATCACTGTGTGAAGCAGGGGTCTCATTATATTCTTTTTGGTGACGCCAATTTTATCGGAAACATTCCTTATGCACGAAAACTTCTCAAGGCCCTTGCGGAATATCAGAAGGCCAATCATTATCCTGTGGAGTTATGCTGCGAGCTTACGATCAATGTCGCGCACTATGATGATTTGCTCGAGCTGATGCAGGAAGCGAACTTCTACAGTGTTTTTATCGGAATCGAATCGCCGAGGGCCGCCAGCCTGGTGGAGTGTAAGAAAGCTCAGAATACTCGAAGGAGTATGTTCGAAGATATTGCGAGGATCCATTCCTACCATATTTCGGTCATGGCCGGAATCATTGTGGGTTTTGACTCGGATGATAAATATATTTTCCAGGAACAGTTTGAGTATCTGACCGCGCTCGGTGTAGCGTTCACAACGTGCGGAACTTTGATGGCGCTTCCGAATACGCCTCTTCTTAAAAGGCTCGAGGCAGAAGGCCGGCTGCTTGATACCTCATGGGCTGAACTCAACGGCCATGGCGCTGCAGACTGCAATTTTACTCCCAAGCAGATGTCATTTGAAGAGTTGCATCAAGGCTACAACTGGCTTATCAGATGTCTCTACCGGTATGATACTTATTCGGATCGCCTGGTGACGGCACTCAATCGTTTTCAAAACCGAAATAAAGAGCATCTTCGTGCACCTCTTGATCTGAAATTCATGAGCTTACTTTTTAAAGTGATCGGGTATTATCTTTTCAATTTTGACCCCAAACGCATCAAATTCTTCACAAGCAGCTTCTGGCGCGTTGCCACAGGAAGCCCGTTCTCGGTAGGGAAGTGGCTGGAATATTTTCGTTGGATTGCCACTTACCGCGCATTTCGGAAGTATGTTATCGAAACCCACGGATTCCCCGAAGGGGTCGATCCGAAAAAACCGCCTTTTATACGTCCCGCCATTTTCCCGGTCTCGGAAGTTCTTGAAGAAGAACTTATCCCTGAGTTAGAGGAAATTAGCGAGTCTACCTCGATTGTCTAGACGCACGGATTTTTCACCGAACCGGGGAATATCGAGCCCTCGGAGGGAGATTCAAACTCCGTGGAAAAAGAGTCCCATCAAGTTTCATCCGACGGATCGCTAGGTTGATAGCGTTATAACTCAAAGAAGCATTTGCATTTCACGAAATTAAATCATCCGTAGTATACTCTTACTCAGTATTCCTGAAAGTAAGGACACTCTCTTAAGATTTTTTATGTCACTCGATGAAAATGAAATTCGAAAACTAAAAATTGCTATCAGGACTTTCGGCTGTCAGATGAATATGTATGATACCGAAGTGGCTGAAGGGATCCTGGAGGATGCCGGCTACGAGATCGTTTCTGATAAAATCGAAGATGAGAACGCGGATGATAACGGTCGCAAGATCGATATTTCGCAGGGGGTCGATATTGTTCTCATGAATACGTGTTCGGTTCGCGAGCATGCTGAGGACCGGGTCTTTGGGCGTTTGGGGATGTTGGGGAAGCTGAAAAAAAAGAAACCCAATTTGATTGTGGGCTTGATGGGGTGCATGCCGGAAGAGCATGGCGAAAGGCTTTTCAAGCGTTTTCCCCAACTGGATTTTATGGCGGGGACAAGAAATATTCTCGAATTGCCGTCTTTGATTTCCCAAGTGGTCAAGAAACGCGAACAGGTCGCCAAGATTAAGCAGGACGGGATTTCAATCGAGTATACCGATCTCATCAAGCGACGGGGACGGTTTCATGCCTGGCTTCCGATTATGACGGGGTGCGATAAGGTCTGTACGTTTTGCATTGTTCCGATCACAAGAGGGCGTGAAGTTTCGATGCCGGCCCGCGAGGTTTACCGTGAAGCCGAGCGCCTTGTCTCAGATGGTGTGAAATGGATCACATTATTGGGACAAAACGTCAATAGCTATAAGGGGAATCCAAAATCCGAAATTCGAAATCCGAAGGAAATCCGAAATCCGAAAGATTTAAAATTTGAAAGTTCGAATTTTGAAATTGTTTCGGATTTCGATATTCGATATTCGAATTCATCAAAACAATCCGTGTCATTTCCCAAGCTCTTAGAGATGTTATGCCAGATGGATGGGCTTGAGAGGATTTCCTTTACGACATCCCATCCCCAGGATGCCACCGAAGAACTCTTTCAAGTGATCGCAAGGAATCCAAAGATTTCCCGGCGTTTTCATTTGCCTCTCCAGTCCGGATCTGACAAAATGCTGAAACGAATGAAACGCATGCATACGTACGGCGATTTTAAAGCCAAGATTGACCGCTTGCGGGAACTTGTTCCGGATGTGATTATCACAACGGATATCATGACGGGTTTCTCAGGAGAGAGTGATCAGGATCATGCGGATACGATGCGTGCCCTCGAAGAGATCCGGTTCGAAAGCGCTTTTATCTATAAATATTCAGTGCGGCCGGGCACTCCGGCATCAAAACTCCCCGATGATGTGCCGATAAAAGTAAAAGAAGGACGGAACCAGGAACTCTTGGATCTTCAAAAGAAGATAACCCAAGAAATCCACGAGGAGTGGGTTGGGAGAACCGTTGAGGTCTTCGTCGAAGAAGTTAGTGTTAAAGATCGCTCCCAGTTATTGGGCCGTACTCTTGATGAAAAGAAAGTTGTTTTTCCTGGTCAAGAGACCCTGATCGGGAGCTTTCAAACCGTTAAAATTGAGAAATTGAAATCCAACACCTTGGTCGGGAAGCTTGTCTAAACTTAGGTCTCCACTTTTGGAATGCTCAAGATGAGTAAATCCGTTTCTGCAGCAGAGATGCGTGAGCTTGATCGCAGGGCGATTGAGGAATTCGGCATTCCGAGTCTTCTTCTCATGGAAAATGCTGGTCGCGGGATTTCGGAAGTCATTCACCGTAATTATCATGGGAAGCGGATTTGTATCCTTGTGGGGAAAGGCAATAACGGGGGAGACGGTTTGGTAGTCGCGCGGCATTTATGGAATCATGATTTTCAAGTCCTTGTTCTCCTGTTTGCGGATCCGGAAAAGTTAAATCCTGATCCTGCTGTGAATTATGGAATTGTTTCGAAGATGATGATCCCTTGCGAGGTTGTTACTGAAAAGACGGATCATGCTTGGTTGCGGGGGTATTTTGAGCGCAGCGATGTCGTCGTCGATGCCCTTTTTGGCGTGGGGCTGAGTCAACCGCTTACCGGAATTTTTGAAATGGGTGTCAAGCTGGCCAATGAGATTGCAAAGTCGGTGGTGGCTGTGGATATCCCGTCAGGGCTTGATGCGGATACGGGTGAAGTCCTTGGGTGTGCTATGAAAGCGACTTTGACGGCAACGTTGGGGTTGCCCAAGCACGGCCTTTTTCAGGGTGAAGGGCCGCGTTATGCCGGCCGTGTTTGTGTTGTGGATATAGGTCTTCCCAAGCAGATTTTATAGCAGGATATAGCGTTTTTCCCTTCTCATGAATGGTGCTTGACACTCAACCCCCTTTTTGATACAAATCCCCGTCATAGCAAAATTTAGGGCATACAAAGGCTTTTTTTATCTGTCTTTTTGGCGGATATATTTTTTGTTTGGTCTCATAAGAGTGGGGCTGGATGAGGAGACGATGGCTCCTGTTATTCGGGAAAGATTACCAAGTTGGTTACGACGCTCTTTGCCAGTTTGTGCGACAACGGGAACACATCAAGTGTTGGAACGATACGGACTCCACACGGTTTGTGAATCGGCAGCGTGTCCGAATCAAAGTGAATGCTTTGCTAAAGGTACTGCGACATTCATGATTTTGGGAGATACTTGCACCCGGAATTGCGGTTTTTGTGCTGTTAAAAGTGGCAAACCCGAAATGCTGGATTCAAGCGAACCGGATCGAGTTGCCAAAGCTGTTCAGACACTTGGACTCAACTATGTGGTGATTACTTCGGTCACGCGGGATGACTTGCCGGATGAGGGTGCCGGTCAATACCGCGAGACTTTAGAGGCGATTCGCCGGCTTATGCCGGATGTCCGCGTGGAAGTTCTTGTGCCGGACTTTCATGCGCGTTCCGACCTTATTCGAGAAGTTGTCGATGCGGGACCTCAGGTGTTCAATCATAATTTGGAGACTGTCCGAAGCTTGCAGTCTGATATCCGGCCCGAGGCAAGTTACAGCCGTTCACTCGAAGTGCTTCAATTAGCGAAACAATACGGTCCGTCGCTTATGACCAAGAGTGGTCTTATGTTGGGATTGGGGGAGTCGCAGGATGAAGTCTATAAGACCGCGGAAGATCTTCGGCGCGTCGGCTGTGATCTCCTGACGCTTGGGCAGTATTTGCCCCCAGGACCTCAGGCGGTTTGCGTGAAAGAATATGTTCGGCCGGAAGTTTTCCGAGAGTTGGCCGATGAATTTAAAGCCATGGGTTTCCGGAATGTTTTTTCGGGGCCTTATGTGAGGAGTTCCTATCACGCAGGTGAAACTTTTGAAGGCTTACATCAAATTTGAAAAGCGAAACGCCATAAAATTATTTAAATTTCAATAGGAGGACGAGCTAAAATGGTCGAAGTGCTTTTACATAACTTAGCCTCTCATTTGGATGAAGCGACGGTTCGTAACTGGTTTTATGAAGAAGGAGATTCAGTTCAGGAAGGCGATGATTTGGTGGAGCTTTCCACTGAGGATGGGACCCTGACCGTTCAGGCTCCCGCATCGGGGGTTTTAGCGGAGGTTTATTACGATGAAGGAGAAGTTGTTGCGAGAGACGAAGTTCTGTGCAGTATTGATGACTCCGATCCGGAGATCGATGAAGCCGGCGGAGACGAAGCCTAATCGTTTTTTTTGATATTTCGATGAAGTGAAGGAGCGGCCCGAGGCTGCTTAGAAAGGACTCAAGAGAAAATGCCAATGCATGAAGCCAACCGCATGTTGCGGTTACCACCGTATTTGTTTACCGTTGTCGACAGTCTCAAACGCGAGGTACGTGAGTCGGGGAAGGAAGTGATTGATTTCAGTATGGGGAATCCGGATTTCGATCCACCGCCTCATGTCGTAACTGAAATGCGCCGGGCTCTCAAAATCAAACATATTCACCGGTACTCGAAACCGGATGAAGAGGTCGAAGTCAATTTTCGTAGGGCTATCGGTAAATGGTATCAAGGCCGTTTCGGAATTGATTTTGATCCCGATAAAGAAATTTTGCCTTTGATTGGGTCGAAGGAAGGGGTGGCTCATTTGTCTCTTGCCTTCCTGAACAATGATGATTTGGCCCTTGTTCCATCGCCGGCTTATCCGGTGCATTTCAACGGGGTCATTATGGCTGGAGGGATTCTCTACAATATTCCTCTGAAAGAAGAAAACGGGTATTTGCCGGATCTTCAGCATATCCCTCGCGAGACGACACGTTTGTCGAAGATCATGTTTTTGAGTTATCCCCATAACCCTACAGCGGCCGTTTGTGATATCGAGTTTTTTAACAAGGTCGTTCATTGGGCGAAAGATAAGAATATGATTGTGGCCCACGATCTTGCGTACTCCGATATCGTTTTTGGGGACAAGCGTGCACCGAGTATCCTTGAGGTGAAGGGTGCCAAGAAATTTTGCGTTGAATTCCATACGTTATCGAAATCTTACAGCATGCCGGGATGGCGAGTGGGGTTTGCAGTCGGAAATAAAGAGATTTTAGCAAGTCTCAATAAAACGAAAAGTTATGTGGATTTTGGATTGTTCCGCGCAGTCCAGATGGCGGCGACGGCGGCGTTAACCGGACCGCAAGGATATGTGAAGAAGATAACTAAAATCTACAAGAAACGGGTGGATTACTTTGTCGATGCGCTCAATAAAATGGGGTGGGCGGTTAGGAAGCCCGAAGCAACCTTTTATGTTTGGGCGAAAATTCCGGAAGTTTATCATGCCCATTCTTCCATGGATTTTACCGAGCTGTTGTTACGGGAAACCGGCGTGGCAGTTTCTCCGGGGACGGGATTTGGTGAATGCGGTGAAGGTTATGTCCGATTTGCCCTTGTCCGGAGTGAACCAGAAATGGAGCGTGCACTTAAACGCATCAAAGGTTTTCTAGAAATGAAGGTTTAAGGGTGACTTCAAAAAGAGTTAGCAGGCATTCCAAAGGACACCGCCCAATCGGAGTTTTTGATTCCGGATTGGGCGGTCTTACTGTGGTCCGGGAAATCAGGCGGAGACTGCCGCATGAAACGATTGTTTATTACGGAGATGTGGCCCGCCTGCCTTATGGGACGAAGTCACCTGAGCAGATCTTAAGATTTTCCATCCAGAATACGCTTTTTCTTCTTAAACATAAAGTGAAGGCCCTTGTCATTGCCTGTAATTCATCGACAAGTGCAGCGGCCAATTTCCTAAGACGTCACTTTAATGTCCCGATTGTCGATGTGGTCCAACCGGCCGCGGAGGTCGCTTGTCGGTCCACCCGTTCGGGGAGAATTGGCGTCATAGCGACGTCGGCGACGATCGGCAGCCGTGTTTATGAAAAGGCCCTCAAGAAGAGAAATCCGAAGGTCAAGGTTTTTGGTGAGGCCTGCCCGTTATTTGTTCCTCTCGTTGAGGAGGGGTGGCTGGAAGGTAAAATTACGCATGATGTGCTTGACGCTTATCTCAGAAAATTGAAGAAGAAGAAGATCGACGTTCTTATTTTAGGATGCACGCATTATCCGTTACTGAAGAAATCCATTCAAAAGGTAATGGGTTCGCGTGTTCGGTTAGTCGATTCGATGGCGCCGACGGTTCAGCAGCTTGCGCAACTGTTTGATCGCAGAGATCTTCATGCGGCAAAAAAACAGAAAGGTCTGCTTAAAATTTACGTGAGCGATAAACCCGGAAATTTTGTGAAGGTGGGGGAATCTTTCCTGGGTGAGAAGATGAATTTCGTTGAGGTTGTGAGACAGAAATGAAAAAGGCAGTTTGTTTGCTCTCGGGCGGGTTGGATTCAACGACGGCCCTTTATTGGACAAAATCGCAAGGCTGCGATGTTTCCGCTTTGACGATTCACTACGGCCAATTGCATGAATGTGAAATCGAGGCGGCAAAAACGATTTGCCGGGGGTTAGAAATTCCACACCAAATTATCAGCGTTCCGATGCCTTGGGGGGGAAGCGCTTTGTTAGACAAGGATATTCCTATTCCTATCGATCGCGACGCTGCTCAAATGGGCCAGGATATTCCGGCGACTTATGTTCCTGCGAGGAATACAGTCTTTTTGTCACTGGCAGCATCGTACAGTGAAGCGATTGGGGCTGAGGTCATCGTCATTGGGGCGAATGCGTTGGATTACAGCGGTTATCCTGACTGCCGGCCGGAATATTTTGAGAGTTTTACGGAAACTTTAAAACGGGGAACAAGATCCGGTGCCGAAGGGCGGCCGATTCAAATCGAGGCCCCGTTGCTTCGAATGACGAAAAAAGAAATCGTCCTTTTGGCTCAATCCTTAAAGGTGCCCCTGGAAAAAACATGGTCCTGCTATCTTGGCAAAGAGAGGCCTTGCGGGGTTTGTGACTCTTGCCGGTTGCGACAAAAAGGCTTTGGGGGTGCAGGATTGGAAGATCCTCAGATCAGTGATGTTAGCGCAAGAATCTTATCTTAAGACTAGAATATCGGAAATCTTTTCCTCACTTCAGGGTGAGGGTGTCTACGTTGGGCAGCGGCATCTGTTCATCCGTTTTGAAGGCTGTCATCTTGACTGTGTTTATTGCGATGAGAAGAATAAGAAGGGGCGAGAGTGGACGCTTCAAGAAGTTTTGGAGGAAGTTGAGAGACTCGAATCAGCAAGCGGGCCGCATGCTTATGTGAGTCTTACCGGCGGTGAGCCTCTTTGCGAGCTTGAATTTTTGAAAAGGCTTATTCCTGAACTTAAAGAACGGGGACATAAGATTTATTTGGAGACCAATGGTGTTTTATGGCAAGCACTCGCGCAAATTATTCAAGATTGCGATTGCATTGCGATGGATATGAAGTTGAGCTGTGTTTCGGGCACAGAAGATTGGATGGTGGAACATAAGCGGTTTCTTGAGGTTGCGCGCGCCAAAAACGTTTTGATTAAACTGGCTATTTCTCGGGATCTTCAGTTCGAAAATTATGAAAGGCTAATTCGAATGATAGCCGTAGCGGAAATACAAGTTCCTGTGATTCTGCAACCGGTTTCCACGTCCGGCTCGGAAGGGCATGAAGACCCGGAGTTGATGTCGATGTTACAATCTTTGCAGAGTTTCGGTGCGAAATGGATACGGGATATCCGTGTGGTTCCCCGACTTCATCGAATTCTAAAAATTAGATAGGAGGGTTACTTTGCGAGCGGACAAGCGAAAAAGCAATGATCTGAGAAAAGTCGTGATTCGAAAGGGGTATCTTAAGAATGCGTTGGGTTCCTGCTTGATTGAAATGGGAGAGACCAAAGTTCTTTGTACGGCCAGTTTGGAAGAAAGGGTGCCTCAGTTTTTAAGGGGCAAGGGGAAGGGCTGGCTCACGGCGGAATATGGGATGTTGCCGGCTTCTTGTACCGAAAGGGTTCCGAGGGAAGCTTCCAAGGGAAGACCTTCAGGAAGAACCCATGAAATTCAGCGGCTTATCGGAAGAAGCCTCCGAGCCGTTGTGAATTTTGACAAAATCGGTGAGCGGGCCTTTTGGATCGATGCCGATGTCATTCAAGGAGATGGCGGGACAAGAACAGCGGCCATTACAGGCGGATTTGTTGCATTAGCCGATGCCGTGAACAAGGCCATCAAATGCGACCGTTTGGCGGCTTCGCCAATCATGGATTATGTCGCGGCGGTAAGCGTTGGGATGGTTAACGGAAAACCGATGCTGGATCTTTGTTATGCGGAAGATATGAATGCCGAAGTGGATATGAATGTTGTGATGACCGGATCAGGTGAATTCATCGAAATCCAGGGGACGGCCGAAAATAATCCTTTTTCGAAGAAGGAGTTGGACGGCATGCTGACTTTAGCGAAAAAAGGGATTGATGAACTTATCGTGATTCAGAAAAAATATGTCCGTTTACCGTCATGAGTCCTGCCCGAAAACTTCTCGTTGCGACGACGAACAAGAAAAAGCTCAGAGAGCTTGAGACGCTTTTGTCTTCGCTCGATCTCAGACTCGTTTGTCTGGGGGATCTTCCTTCTTACGAGGAAGCCGAAGAGAATGGTGAAACTTTTGAGGAAAATGCAGAAATGAAGGCCCTAGGTTATGCCAAACAAACGGGGCTTCTGACGCTGGGTGAGGATTCCGGTTTCTGTTGCAAAGCCTTGAAGGGGGCCCCAGGGGTCTATTCCGCTCGGTTTGCAGGTCCAGCTAAGAATGATGCTGAAAACAATCAAAAAGTCCTGGATCTTCTTCGAGACGTTCCCAATGATAAACGAGGGGCCTATTTTAAATCGGCTGTAGCCATCGCTGAGCCCGGTGGCCTGATTGGTATTGTTTCGGGAGAAGTTCATGGGTATGTTCATTCATGTGCGGCTGGGTCCCATGGGTTTGGTTATGATCCTATTTTCTACTATCCGCCTTATGGAAAGACTTTCGGCGAGGTTCCGGCCGAATTAAAACACAAGGTATCGCATCGCGCTAAAGCCCTCAAAAAGACAAGAGAGCTATTAGAAAAATATCTTTTAAAATCTAATTGCGGAAATGTCTGAATTCAAACAAAGTCACTGGTGGATCAGCGGCTCCCTTCGAGTCCTCAAGGTACGGGTATTGCGTCATGGATATGTGGTTTTGAAGGTGTGAAACTATTTCAGTGGTGGTGGGCGGTAGAGGACTCGAACCTCTGACCTCTTCCATGTCAAGGAAGCGTTCTAACCAGCTGAACTAACCGCCCGTGGAATTTCTGGAAAAAGAAGGCCCCCATCTTAAACCGGATGGGGGCCGATTTCAATCATTTATTGTTATTGGATGCTCACTTTTTTCATGCGAGTATCCTCCCGATCTGCTTTGGGCAATGTTATTACAAGCACACCGTTTTCATACTTCGCGTTGATGTTTGTGTCATCCACTGGGCCCGGAAGATTGATGCTCCTTGAGAAAGACCCATAGCTTCTTTCTTGAGCGAAATACCCGCTTTGATCATTTTCCGTTTGCGATACACTTTCCCGGATTCCTTGAATCGTCAAAAGATTGTCTTGAACGGTGATATTGATCTTGTCTTTTTCAAGGCCGGGTATATCGCTTCGGATAATATAGGCATCCTTTGTATCTTCAAGGTCGATGGCGAGAGAAAAGTCAAACGTGTCATCGAGGCTTGTTCCAAACGATGGACGGTAGGTCATGAGCGAGCTCATGAGCTGGTCCATCCGGCTTTGCATTTGTTTGGCAATCGCAAACGGATCGTCCCAGTAAGGATCCCCTGAGCGTTGGTAAAAACGTTGCATAGGTGAATAATTTTGCCTTTTGGAATTTGCCGGATGCGAAACGGGTGTTCGAGATGGCTCAAGCCCGCGTTCCACGGATACTTGCTGATCCGACTTTGCTTCGGATCCTGTCCGTTGCTGTTGGATTAAAATGCCTGTTTCAACAACAATGGCCAGAAGCAGGAGCACGATGACTCCGTAAAGCGTCTTCATTTTTTTATCGGAATGTTCGGTTGTCATGTTCATCCCTCCTTTTCAATCGAGAAACTGTTTTGGACATTGATGGGGGATGGGGCGAGGGTTTTTCAATGCAGCCGGGGATATCTTCGATAATACAATCGATTTTGATGATCTTGTCAAATCCGACGAAGAAGATATCCCCAATGCTCATTTAATTGATGTCGACCTTAATTTGCTTTGGTTTCTTCTCCTCGCTTTTCGGCACTGCGATTTCCAAAACGCCGTCTTTGTAATTGGCCTTGATAACGCTTGGATTGATATCTTCAGGGAATTCGAAGGTCCGCTCAAAATTCCCATAATATCTTTCGCAGTGGTAATAGTTTTTGTCCTTTTTGGTTTCCCTTTCGTGCTTTCGCTCACCTCTTAGTGTGAGGCGATTTCCCTGAACCGAAATATCGAGCTCTTCTTTCTTAATTCCGGGAATATCGGCACGCAAAACGTAGTTATTGGCATCTTCCTCAACATCAATCTGCGGGACGAGCGGAGTGATTTCTCCCCTTGATCGTAAAACCGGTACTGCAAAAAATCGATCAAGGTCGTCGTGCAGTGAGGTCAGGAAGCTGAAAGGGTCTAACCATTCATTTTTGTTGTTTCTTCGCATCAGGTTCATGGCTTTTTCCTCCTTAATTTTTTGTTATCCAATTCAAAATAATTCATTAAATATGCCAACTTTTCTGTTTTCGTAACACTATGGATGACAATGGGATACGTAATTTGCGAATTATGTATGATTGTTTCCTATGTGTCGAACTTGCACACCTTATGTGTGCCATGATACATAGCCATCTGACCGAAGAGATATGCGCAAGCATCCGCGATAAAATAGAAATCTAATTCTTTAAGGGCTTTGCTCTAACTCATCCCCTTGAAAAAGGTTGCGTCGAGAGTGAAGAGATTGTACAATACGCGGCTACTAAGGTTAGGTGGGAAAGATTTAATGCAAATGGATCGTTTCGTAGTATGGTAATGGTTAAGTCCAGTCCTGAGGCGCTTCATCGCCTTCGTCATTCGGCTGCTCACATCTTGGCCCATGCCGTTCTTGAACTTTTCCCGGGAACAAACTTTGCAATAGGCCCTCCGATCAAGGATGGTTTCTATTATGATTTTGAACGGGAAGAGGCATTTACGGATGAGGATTTAGCGAGGATAGAAGCTCGCATGAAGCAAATCATTGCTGAGGGCCATAAGTTTGAACAGCGTTTCGTGGCGCGCGAAGAAGCTTCGGCATATTTTCGGGAAAGAAATCAGCCTTATAAGCTGGAACTGATCGAAAGTTTCGCGGACCAGCAAATCAGCCTGGTGCAACACGGTTCATTTATTGATCTTTGTCGGGGTAATCACGTTGAGAAGACGAGTGATGTGAAGGCAGTCAAGCTGCTTTCCGTTGCGGGAGCTTATTGGCGGGGGAATGAAAATAATAAGATGCTGCAGCGGATTTACGGGACCGCCTTCTATTCCGAAAAGGAACTGGATGCCTATTTGACGAGGCTGGAAGAAGCCAAAAAGAGGGATCACCGTAAGCTGGGTAAGCAATTAGACCTTTTCAGTTTTCACATTGAAGCCCCCGGAATGCCTTTTTATCATCCCAAGGGAAGAATCCTCTACGATAATTTGATCCGCTATTGGCGTGATGAGCATGAGGCGGAGGGGTATTTGGAGATTCGCACGCCAACGATGCTGAAGGATGATCTTTGGAAACAAAGCGGCCATTATGATCATTATAAAGAGAACATGTTCTTTTCGGAGGTCGATGAAGGAACTTTTGCGGTAAAACCCATGAACTGTCCCGGGTGCACCCTGGTTTATCGGAGTTCCCAAAAATCATATCGAGATTTACCGTTGAAGTTAGCGGAGCTTGGGATGGTGCACCGTCGTGAACGCTCCGGTGTTTTGCACGGTTTATTCCGGGTCAATGCCTTTACGATTGATGACGCTCACATCTTCTGTACGGAAGATCAAATCGAGGGGGAGATCTCCAAGTGTATTGCGTTAGTTTTAAGGATTTACCGAACTTTTGGGTTTCAGGAAATCAAAATCGGGCTTTCCACAAAACCCAAAGAATCGATGGGAAGTGACGAGATCTGGACGAAAGCCATTTCCAGCTTAAAAGCGGCTTTAGATCATAATAAAATTGAATATGGGGTCAATGAAGGCGGCGGTGCTTTTTACGGACCCAAGATTGATTTTGAAATTACCGATTCGATCGGCCGTGAATGGCAATGCGGGACGATTCAATTAGATTTTCAGATGCCCGAACGTTTTGGTTTAAGCTATATCGGGCCGGACAATCAAGAGAAGCGCCCTGTCATGGTTCATCGGGCCGTCTTCGGATCGATTGAACGATTCTACGGAATTTTGATCGAACACTATGCGGGGGCATTTCCGTTATGGCTGGCGCCCGTGCAGGTTCGATTATTGACGATCTCTGAAAAGCATGTGGCGGCGGCAGAGAAATACGCGCTCGAGATTGAAAAATCAGGCTTGAGACTGGAGAGGGATTTCTCAAACGAAAAAATCGGATATAAGATCCGTCAGGCGGAATTACAGAAGATACCCTATGTTTTTGTGGTGGGTGACCGGGAAGCTGAATCGGGACAGGTTGCCGTGCGCCAGCGGGGCCGCAAGGATTTAGGCAGTCAACCGCTTGAGAGCATCATCAAGCGTCTTCAAGAAGAAGATCAACGTAAACAATAAAGCAGATGTTGCCTGGAAGCAAAAGGAGGTTCATTGGCGTACGATAAAAATAGTTTAGCGAAAAAGGTGAGAGCTAACGAGGGAATAAGGGTACCTCAGATCAGGTTAATCAGCGGTGATGGTCAGCAAGTTGGAGTTGTTACCCCTCGGGAAGGTTTAAGACTTGCGCAAGAAGCGGGTTTGGATCTTGTGGAAGTTGCGCCGGAAGCGAATCCGCCGGTTTGTCGCATCATGGATTTGGGAAAGTACCTTTATACGCTTAGCAAGAAGGAGAAGGAATCGAGAAAAAAACAAAAACTGATTGTGGTCAAGGAAGTTAAAATGACCCCGAAGATCGAGGAGCACGATTATCAAACGAAATTAAGAAATGCGCGTAAGTTCCTTGAACGGGGAGATAAAGTGAAGTTGACTCTATTCTTCCGTGGCCGGGAGATAACTCATGCTGATATTGGAAAGAAGCTGATCGATCGGTTTCTGGAAGATATCTCGGATGTGGGAACTGTCGAACGCAATCAGGGTCTTGAAGGGAATGCCATACATCTTTTTTTGATGCCGCAAAGCAAGCCGAAGAAATAAAGGGCATCGAAGTTGAAGTGTTAAGATTACGGATGGCCCGAAAGGGCCATTTGTGTCTCGGTTGGAAGGAATGTCGGGCAATCGATTAATGACGAAATAAGGAAGATAAATATGCCAAAGATGAAAACGAATAAAGCAGTAAAAAAGAGATTCAGGATTACCAAGAAGGGAAAAGTTCTCGCGAAACGTTCACTACGCCGCCATATGATGGTGGATCGTTCGCCGAAGAAGAAAAGACAGTCACGACGGAGTCTGAAAATAGGCGATTCGAACCGCAAGCATATTGCGATGCTTCTGCCTTACAACCGGTAGACAGGTTTGTTCGCGGTCGTGATTTTGCGGAATGTTTTTAATACGAATTTATTAGGAAGGAAAAGGAGTGAGATATGCCGAGAGTAACCAATACGCCAGCGTCAAAACAGCGGCGTAAGAAAATTTTCAAAAGGGCAAAAGGTTTTTTTAGCGGACGGAGAAAGCTCTACCGGACGGCCAAAGAAACAGTGATTCGGGCGATGGCTTTTGCAACCCGCGATAGGAAGCAAAGGAAGCGGCAGTTCCGTCGTTTATGGAATGCCCGCATCAATGCGGCATGCCGGCGGGCCCATACGACCTATTCACGGTTTATGGCGGACTTAAAGCGCGCGAATGTAACGCTTGACCGCAAATCATTGGCTGAGATTGCAGTGCGAGACGAATCTGCTTTTCAAGAGATTGTGAAGCTCGTGAGTCAATCCGAAAAGAAAACAACGAAAGCCTAGTTTTTTACGCCATCATAAATGGCGGCCAAGAGGGTAGTGAGTGTGGCATGATTTCAACCGTAAAAGAAATTGAGCGGGAAGCACAAGAGAAACTCGGCCAGATTCAGTCGGCGGAGGATTTAGAAGGTTTCCGCGTTCTCTACCTAGGCCGCAAGGGAAAACTCCAAGCGTTGATGATGCAGATTAAGACGTTGGAGGGTGAAGGTAAGAAAGAATTCGGCCGCGAAGTCAATCAACTCAAAAAATTTCTTGAAGAGTCCGTTCAGAATTTAAAAGGCCGTTTTGAGGGGCAATCTGGCGAGAAGGAATCTTTTGATGAAACCTTGCCCGGTATTATTCCGTCCGTGGGAACGCTCCACCCGATTAATGAAACTATTTTAGAAATCATCAAAGTGTTTGAGAAGCTGGGTTTCGAAATAGTCGACGGGCCTGAAATTGAAACGGAGTTTCACAATTTTACCGCCTTGAATATCCCTCTAGATCATCCGTCCAGGGATTCTTTCGACACTTTTTATACTGCCGGTAAACAGCTTCTTCGATCCCAAACTTCCACAGTTCAGATTCGCATCATGCAGGATCGTAAGCCGCCTCTGCGCCTCATCGCGCCGGGGAGGGTCTACCGTCCCGACACAGTGGATGCGAGCCATTCGTTTATGTTTCATCAAATTGAAGGGTTGATGGTGGATGACAAAACGACCTTTAGCGATTTAAAGGGTGTTTTACATTTATTTTTCCGGGAGTTTTTTGGCAAAGAGACCAAAATCAGGTTTCGACCGCATTTTTTCCCGTTTACGGAGCCGAGCGTTGAAGTCGACATTCGCTGGGGCAAAAAGGGATGGCTTGAAATCTTGGGCGCAGGGATGGTGGATCCCAATGTTTTTGACGCGGTCGGCTATGACTCAAAAAAGGTTCAAGGTTTTGCCTTTGGTTTGGGGGTTGAACGCATTGCGATGCTTCGACATGGCATTCCCGATATCCGTTTATTTTATGAGAACGATTTAAGATTTTTGAGGCAATTCCGATGAAAGTCAGCACACAGTGGTTAAAAGATTTTGTCAAGCTAACGCCGCCACTTGAGCGGATTGCCGAACGGCTGACCATGGCGGGACTTGAGGTGAAGAAGGTCGAAAAAATCGACGACCTGAAAGACACCATCTTTGAGGTGGAGGTCACGACCAACCGCCCCGATTGGTTGTCCCATATTGGGGTCGGACGCGAGATTGCTGCGGTCGAGAATTTATCGCTGAATATTCCGGATATCCAATTGCCGAGTAATCGTGCCATGCCCGCCGGTTGGAAATTATCGTTAAAAGAAGCCGAAGGGTGCCCCTATTATACGGGTGTTTATATCGAAGGAATCGAGGGTGTCCAGACGCCGCCATTTATGAAGGAAAGGTTGATGGCTTGCGGATTGAGATCGATCAGTCTTCTTGTTGATATTACGAATTATGTGCTCCTCGAAACTGGACAGCCACTTCATGCTTTTGATGCGGATCTCCTCAAGGGTAAAGAAATTCAGATACGCCGCGCTAAAGTGGAAGAAAATTTTACGGCGATAAATGGATCCGCGATCATTTTAAAACAACAGGATTTAGTGATTGCGGACGGTGAGAAAACCATAGCGCTTGCGGGTGTGATGGGAGGGTTGGATACGGAAGTTAATGAAAGGACGCGTAACATTATTTTGGAATCAGCCTATTTTCATCCGAGATGGGTACGCCAGACTTCACTTCGGTACGGACTTACGAGCGAATCCTCATATCGTTTTGAAAGAGGTGTCGACCCGGAAGGTGTTGATTATGGTCGGGAACGGGCGCTTGATTTAATTAAGCAGTATGCCAAGCCTCGGTTTATTAGCGGAGTCTTAAAAGCGGGACAAAGGCCAACGGTTTCAAAATCGCGCATTCATCTGTCGCTTGCACAAATTGAAAGCTGCTTAGGGATGACACTGAAGTCACATCAGGTGGCCTCTTCCTTGACACGGCTCGGTCTTGATGTCAAAAAGGATTCGCAGGACAAATGGAATGTTAAGATCCCTTCTTTTCGTTCGGATCTTAGCCGTCCTATTGATTTGATTGAAGAAGTCGCGAGGATTTACGGGTATGACCAGATTCCCGAAACGTTGCCGGCACGCGAAGCCTTGCATGCAAGTGAAAATCCAAGGCTGAAGGTCCAGGAAAAGACCCGGGCTTTTTTTACCGGCAATGGGTTTTCGGAAACAGTGACCTTCAGTTTGATTTCCGAGCAGGGTCTGGATGCCCAAGAGGATTTGAATCAGGCAGTATCGATTATTAATCCGCAACATCAGGAATTGTGCTGGATGAGGCCGGTGATGGCTCCAAGCCTTTTGACGGTCATCCGCAAAAATGATCATCTAGGTGCCCGCAGGATCGCAATCTATGAGATTGCGAATTTATATGCCGTGCCTAAGGGAGCCAATCATCCGTGCGAGGAGAAGACCCTCGGATTGGCTGTGTGCGGAACGTGGCGTGAAAAAAGCTGGCTGGATGCCCAACGGGAAATAACGTTTCATGATTTGAAAGGGATGATAACGGCTTATTTAAATGTCTTGGGAATTGAACCAATTTCCTATGTTCCGGCACGTAAATCGTTCTTGAAAGATTCGATGGCTGAACAGGTTTTGATCGACGGGGGAAAAATAGGTTTTTTGGGAGAAATTAATGAGAAGATAAGGAACCTTTGGGATCTTGATCGCCCTGTTTTTGTGGCGGAGTTGTCCTTGGAAAGAATCTTTAAATTTGTACGATGGATTCGTCCCGTTAAAGAATTGCCGCGTTACCCGGCAATCGAAAGGGATTTTTCGATCACCGTCCGGGAAACATGTAAATCCGGAGACATCGAAAGTGAAATCTGGTCGCATGGCCAAGGATTGATTTGCCGCGTGGAACTTTTTGATCTCTTCCGGGGAGGAAGGGTGCCCAAGGGATGCAAGAACTTGGCTTATCGGGTAACCTATCAATCGCCGGAACGTACCTTGATCTCTGAGGAAATTCAAGAACTGCATATGGGGATCGCCGAGAAGATCGTCAATAAGTTTCAAGCGACTTTTCAAGACGGTAAATCCTAGTTTTTCCCTCTCGCAATGGCCTTCTCATAGGAAGGTTGACGAAATAGTAGTGAAACACACCAAAGGGCTCGGACAAAAGAGATTGACTCCAGAAAAGACGTCAGAATTATTTGAATCTTTTCAGGGAGAGACTATGGCTCCGCATGAGGATGAGAAGTCCAGCCAAGCCCCGCTGGCTGTTCGAATGCGGCCGAGGAACTTAGAGGAAATTGTAGGCCAGAAGCACCTCCTTGCTGAAGGAAAGCTTCTTAGGCGAACTATCCAGTCTGACCGGTGGACTTCGATGATTTTTTATGGCCCGCCGGGGAGCGGAAAAACCACGCTGGCGCAGATTATTTCACGCGTCACCCAATCCCATTTTGTACGATTAAACGCTGTAACATCCAATGTTGCTGAAATCCGCAAGGTCATTCATGAGGCCCATCAATTGAAGCGTTTGCAGGGGAAACGGAGCATTCTTTTTATTGATGAGATCCATCGATTCAATAAGGCTCAACAGGACGTGCTGATGCCCGACGTCGAAAGGGGCCATATTGTCCTGGTCGGGGCAACAACGCATAATCCTTCTTTTTCGATCAATGGGCCTTTGCTGTCCCGTTCCACTATTTTTGAGCTGCGTCCGCTTGAAGAAAAAGACCTTGTTCAGATTATGGAAAAGGCCCTCAAGGATCCTGAAAGGGGATTGGGACAATTGAAGATAGATATCACAAAAGAAGCGCTTGAACATATGGCCAAATCTGCCTCAGGTGATGCCCGTCGTGCTTTAAATGCATTGGAGTTGGGGGTCCTGACGACACAACCGGATTCGGAGGGTGTTGTTCGATTTGATATACAGGTTGCTGCGGAATCGTGTCAGAGGAGAGTCGTCTATTATGATGCGAATGAAGATTATCATTATGATACCGCAAGTGCCTTCATTAAAAGCATGCGAGGGTCTGACCCCGATGCGTCGATTTATTGGCTGGCTAAAATGCTTTATGCGGGTGAGGATCCAAGATTTATTGTTCGACGAATTTTGATCCTGGCCAGTGAGGATATTGGCAATGCTGATCCCCAGGCGTTGATTTTAGCTTCCGCAGGGATGCAAGCTATTGAATTTGTGGGAATGCCTGAGGGGAGGATTATCCTGGCGCAGTTGGTTACTTATATGGCGATGGCGCCGAAAAGTAATGCCAGTTACCAGGCCATCAGCGAGGCGTTAGACGATATCGAGAAGAAAAAATCCGAAGAAGTGCCAAACCATCTTCGAGACAGAAGCTATTCCGGTGCAAAACGCATGGGGCACGGAGAAGGTTATATTTATACTCATGATGCCAAGGATCCCAATAAGGCGGCTGCCCAGCAATACTGGAGCAGAAAAAAAAGGTATTACCTACCTAAAGATAGCGGTTTTGAAAAGACACTCCAAGAGCGCTTAGGGAAAAGAAGTTAGTTTGCGTGCCTTCCGAATAAAACCCATCAGCTGGAAATATCGGTTCGTATAACAAAACATAGCAAAATGCACCACAATATGTTATTAAATGATTTATAATGCTAGAAATTGATCTATAATATAACTAATATAACGTTCTTAGTAATTTCTAACATATTATAATCATAGGAGATAAAAATAATGCCTTGTTGATTGGACTTTCCTTATATTGTGGTGTATCTTTGCTTACAGAGGCAAGATGAATATAAAAGTTATTAAAAAGAATATCGGGGATGTCAAAATCCTTGAGCTGATATCGGACACCCAGGGAGAAAAGGGATCTGCCGTGGCAGGGAAGATTGATCACCTTTGTGGAGAGAAGGGCACAAAAGCCCTTCTTTTCCACACGCAATCAGTTAATGATTTGAGTCACCGAATGGCCCAATCAATTATCCGGTCTATGGAAAAAGTTCCTAAGAGCGCTGTGATTGCCAAAGATCCGGCAGTGATGGCGGTCCTTGAAGATTTCTCCGTCCGAAAGAGGTTATCGATCTTTCAGGATGAAGACGATGCTACGTTCTTCTTTGCAAGAGAAATGGCCCTGGACAATAAAGGAAAAGGATTTGACGAGAAGCGAAAGGCTGACAGGCTTCCTCTTGTATTGCCACTTCACTTTCATTGTGAAATGGATGACAGTAAAGAGTTATTCTTTTTTGGGGTTGTAACGAATCTTAGCGAGACGGGTCTTTATGCGCGATTTATCGAATCAGGATCAGAGCGGTTATTGATTGAGAATCTCAACCCCTATGATTTGAAACTATTGCACATGAATCTATTTTTTTCACCGATGGAGTCGATTGCCTTGAAAGGGAAAATGATTCGCTACGACGGTGATCTAGGCGGCATCGGTATTGAATTCTATGAATTGGGGCCCAACGAGATGGTGTGTCTCAATCAATGGATTTATCTTCTTAATTTGAATGAAACGGGTGGGACAAATGGTCAATGGAATTTTTAACGGTAGAAAAAACATGAAGGGGGGACCTCTTCGGTTGTCGGAGGTAGACCTATCGATGATGCTAACAGGCTATATCCGGCCTGCCATGCATGCGAATCTCCGGCGACTCGATCAAGAACGCAAGAAGAGGAAACGATGGCCATGAGTAAGCTGAAAGTCAGTACGCGTGAAATTGGAACTGTCAAGGTGTTCGATCTTGAGGGGAGTCCGACTCAGGAAACTCTTCAAGAAATAGCCTGGAAGATTCAGCGTAATATCCGACGGCATCGTCTCCAGAGGGTGATTATCAACCTACAATTCTTACCGTTTCTCGAACCTTTAGGGATGAGGAGTTTGTTGGCGGCATGTATTCGGCCTCAACGAAGTCTCATTTATGGGGCTTCAAACGTGATTGCCCACTATCTCGAAGGGACCTATTTGCCGAGAAACGTAAGGATTTGCCAAACCGAAAAGGAGGTTGCTGAGGATTTGGGACCCTTTCTTTTAGAGAAGGATTCCGAGAAGCAGATTGGATCTGAAGGAAAGATCCTTGATCAGCAATCGATGGGATATAACCTCGAAAGACGACGAAGCAAACGGATGCATGTGGCGATTCCGATTGATCTCAAAATATTCCCGGATGGACATGAACCCATTGAAACGCATGCAATTGCGACGAATATCAGTGAGGGGGGACTTTTTGCGGAATATTTGGACTTAGAGGCGGCAAGAAAGATTGACCGTTTGGAGCCGCTTAGAGGGATCAAGACGGAGATTCGCATTTACCCGAATGCCAATTTCCCTGAGGAATACAGCCTCAAGGGGAAGGTCAGCCGTAAGCAGTTGGTCAAAAAGCAGCTCGGTATTGCGGTGGAGTTTCTGGAAGGCTAAGCATCATTGATAGTTAGGTCAAAAGGCCTTGCGGAGTGATTTATCGAAGAGCTCCCCAGTATCGCCGCTTCTCCACTTTCTAAAATCCCCGTTGACAGCTACTAGAACCCGTGCTAGTAATAATAACCAGAGACTTACGGGTCTCTACTCACCTTCAGAGGCTTTCGGCCGCCACACATCCCCACTAGGCCGAGAGCCTCTTTTTTATGTATCGTCATATCAATTGTTTGTGTAGACCCAACGGTTTAGGTAAAATAGAAAGTTCAAATAGAAGACTGACGTGTTGTTTGCGCAAGTTAAGAAGTGCACCTAAAGTGGTGACAAGAAATGGCGATTTTTATTTTACAGGGTTTTTGAATGATGGAAAAAGACATTCGATTTTCTGATAAAAAGGTAGATCAAAGTTGGAAAGAATCGGCCCAGAAAGAACGGCCGTTATGGAAAACGCCGGAGCCTCAGGCTCAGGCGCCCTCGCATGCGTCGCAAAACCAAGTGACCACCTCTAAGGCATTTATGAATCTCCTTTCTTCTTTAGGGGTCCAAGCCATGTTTCATTTGGGGGAGATTCCAAATCCAGAGACCCAAGAGAGGGAGGTCAATCTTCAGGCCGCTCGAGAGGTTATTAATATCTTATCGATGCTGAAAGAAAAATCAGAAGGTAACCGGAGCCGGGAGGAATCAGAAGTGATGACGCAACTTCTCACGGAACTCCAAATGAAATTTTCAGAGAAAGTATGAAACAAGGCATTAAGGGGACTCTGTTCCGAATAGGCATCAGCTTTGGTGCGATTGGGCTTATTCTTTATTCGCTTCGGGATAAGTTGGGGGAAGCGATACAGATTCTCAAGACCGAAGTTGCCTGGGGATGGTTTTTCCTTGCTGCCCTGACGTATCTTTGCGCTCTCTTAATTCAGGCTGTTCGAATCCAACATGTTCTTAAAATTCAAAATATAATCTTAAAATATTCGGAGTCTTTTTACTTAAGCTATATTGGACTCTTTTTTAATCTCTTTTTTCCTTCGGCTGTTGGGGGAGACGTTGGAAAAGCTTTCTATGTTTACAAACATTCCGGAAAGAAAATTGAATCGATGACATCGGTTGTGCTGGACCGGCTCTTGGGGTTTATTGCTTTGATGTTAATGGCTGTTGGCGCCATCATGGTCTTTAGTAAGGAAATAAGTGATCCTCATATCAACCAGGTAGTTTATAGTTTTTTGGCAGTGATGCTTTTGGTGGTTTTTTTCTTCGCGAGCCGGCGCTTTGCGCGTCTATTTAAATTTGTAACAGGGTGGGTGAAGTCAGAAAAGTGGAAAAAGCGTTTAACCGATGTGTATTATGCGATTTATAACTATAAAAATCATAAACTCCTAATGAGTTTTTTAATCCTTATTTCGGTGGCCGCCCATTGCATGTTTATCGTGCTGCATTATTGGTTAGCCTTGGGTTTGGGAATTGATATGCCGTTATGGCTTTTCTTTGTTTTAGTTCCCGTTGTAGCGATTGTTAGCATGGCGCCATCACTAGGCGGTTTAGGCGTGCGCGAGGCCGGACTGATTTATCTCTTCAGTCGCTTTGTGCCGTCAGAAAGAGCTCTGGTTCTTTCCATTCTCGTTGATATGGTCATCTATGGATTTAGTTTAACGGCCGGAGTTATCTATTCTTTTCGTGGTGGATTGCGAGCACAAGTGATTCACGAAATGGAGGAATTGCAATGAGTCTAGAGAAAGAGTTTTTGGAGATATTGGCTTGTCCGTCATGTAAAGCGGCAGTACGAGAAGAGAACAACCAAATTATCTGTACAGGGGCAGGTTGCGGTTTGAAATACCCGATTCGTGATGGAATTCCGGTGATGCTCATTGAAGAAGCCGAAAAGCCGTAACAGAGCCGTGTCAAGAATGAGGAAAGTGATTATGAAACGAATATTGGTGATACATGGACCTAATCTGAATTTGCTGGGGGAACGGGAACTTGATATCTACGGTAAGGTGACGATTAAAGAGATTAATGAGGCGATCAAGAAAGAGGCCAAGACCAGTAAGGTAGAAGTTACCATACATCAGTCCAATCATGAGGGCGAAATTGTAGATTTGATCGGCAAGGCACGTAAGAAATACGACGGGATCTTGATCAATCCTGCTGCCTACACGCATACAAGCGTTGCGATTCGGGACGCTATTCTTGCTTCGTCACTCCCAACGGTTGAAGTCCATCTCTCCAATATTTACAAGAGGGAGAGCTTTCGCCAGCAATCTCTTACCGCGCCGGCATGCCTGGGCCAGGTTTCTGGTTTTGGGATGGAAAGCTATATCTTGGGCTTTCAAGGGCTTATTACCTCCCTAAAAGACAATAAAATGAGCTAAATTAGGGATGTAACAGCGTTTTCGGATATCTGTTAGTAACATTGACAATGAAATTGGTTTCGAGTTTAATAGTGGGATGCCTGAGGGGATACAAAGATGAATCTAAAAGAGATTAAAGAGCTTTTGCAGCTGATGGAAGAGCACCAGTTGAATGAAATCGAGATCGAAAAGGACGGGACAAAGATCAAGATGCGAAAAGGGCCTGATGGACGCATTATCTCTGAAGAGATGATGCAGTCTCGAATGATGATGCCTGCAGCTGTGCATATGCCTACCTCCGCTCCTGTGGGTGCTCTACCGGAGACACCACTCCAGGAGGATACTAGTATCGTTATTGTACGCTCGCCCATGGTTGGAACCTTCTACTCGGCACCAGCTCCGGATCAGCCACCCTATGTGACGATGGGGCAGAAGGTAGCTGAAGGGGATGTCCTTTGTATTATTGAGGCCATGAAGCTTATGAACGAAATCAAGTGTGAAGCGAATGGAGCGATTGCGGAAATTTTAGTGACCAACGGCCAATCCGTCGAGTTTGATCAACCCCTCTTTAAAATTAAGAAAGGTTAATTGAGCCTATTGAGCAATGAGGCTGAAACGGTGAGAGAAGGTTTCATCATCCTTGACTCAGCGTTTTTCCCCGTTGCTCATTACTTTATAGGGCCTACAAAAAAATATGTTTAGTAAAATCCTGATTGCCAACCGTGGTGAAATTGCCGTACGTGTGATTCGTGCATGCCGTGAAATGGGGATTCAATCCGTGGCTGTTTTTTCCAAGGCGGATCGGGAGTCGTTACATGTGAAGCTTGCAGATGATGCGATTTGCATAGGAGAATCGCCCTCTTCAGAAAGCTATTTAAATATACCCGCATTGATTTCCGCTGCCGAGATAGCCGATGTGGAGGCCATCCACCCCGGGTATGGATTCTTGGCCGAGAACGCTCATTTCGCTGAGATCTGTGAATCATGTCAAATCAAATTCATCGGACCGAAGCCGGAAAGTATCCGGTTGGCGGGGGACAAGTCCGTTGCGCGACAGACCGTCCAAAAAGTAGGCATCCCCGTTGTCCCAGGAAGTAAGGGATCCGTCAAGAATCAAGAAGAGGCGCTTCGTTTAGCCAAAAAATTCGGTTATCCCGTTGCCATTAAAGCTGCTGCCGGAGGGGGCGGTAAAGGAATTAAAGTCGCACATAATGACGGGAAACTCATTAGTGCTTTTTTGACTGCTCAAGCGGAAGCCGAGGCGGCTTTTGGCAACCGGTCTGTCTATGTTGAAAAATATATCAAAGAACCTCGCCATATCGAAGTCCAAATCCTGGCTGATGAAAGGGGCAATATCATTCATTTGGGTGAGCGTGACTGTTCTGTCCAGAGGCGTCATCAAAAACTCATTGAGGAATCGCCGGCGCCCGGAATCAATCAGAAATTACGGCGAAGACTGGGGGAAGCAGCCATTAAAGCGGCCAAGGCGTTTAAGTATGCAAGCGCGGGGACCATCGAGTTTCTCGTTGATGAAGATCAAAATTTTTATTTCTTAGAAATGAATACGAGATTGCAGGTTGAACACCCCGTGACCGAAATGGTGACGGACATTGATTTGGTCAAACAACAGATTCAAATCGCTGCGGGTGAAAAATTAAAGATCACTCAAGATAAGGTTGTTTTTGAGGGGCATGCCATCGAATGTCGTGTCAATGCCGAAGATCCTGATAACGAATTCCGTCCGTCGCCGGGTAAGATTGCCACTTGGATCATTCCGGGAGGCCCGAATGTTCGTGTTGATAGTCAGGGGTATGCGGGTTATGTGATCCCGCCCTTTTATGATTCGATGATTGCGAAAATTATTGCTCACGGGAAAGATCGGCAGGACGCCATTTCCATTATGCTGAGGGCGTTGAGGGAAACGATAATTGATCCGATCAAAACAACCATCCCGCTTCATATCAAGATATTGGACCGGCCGAGATTCAGGCAGGGAGCTGTGGCAACAAATTTCATTGATACCCACATCCTTCCGGGTAAAATAGAGCCTACGGAGAAGACCGGTGAAGGGAAAGATCAATCATGAAGGTTTTTAACTTTTTTGCACAAATATTTGCTATTTTTGCATTCCTGACCATAGGAAGTTTTTTGATCATCGTGGCTTTTCATATCCTGTCTCTGAACGATGCCATGATCAAAATCCGCGAACTCTATGACAGTCCCTGGCGTTCAACGCAATCTGGGTTTATCGGACTTCTTTTTATCACGGTCGGTTTATACTTTGCGAAGATGTTAGTCAAAAAAGGCCGGGAATCCGAAGCCATTATTTATCAAAGCGAACTTGGCCCTGTTGTCGTTTCTGTTTCGGCGATAGAAGATGCCGTTAAGCGGGTTTTAAAAAAGTACCATTTAGTCAAAGACTGGAAGATTAAGACTTTGATCCATACCAAGGACGTCGAAATCAAGATTAGGATCGTCTTGTGGACCGGAGCCAAGGTTCAGGATCTTTTAACCGAGATCCAGTCGGAAATTCATGCCCGGGTTAGCAAGCTGTTAAGCGATGAGAATAAACTCGAGGTGATCTGTGATGTTCAAAAAATCGAAGATCACGGGGTCGATGTCCCTTCGCTTGATGAAAATCAGTCGGTTACGGTCTAAGCCATCATTGGATATCAAGCACTTATGGGGTTAATCTTAACCCTAAAAATGGGAAGTTCAGAAAAGGAGAGTTAGGCAGTATGAAGAAAATTGGAATTTTGACAGGCGGTGGTGATTGCCCGGGGTTGAATTCAGTGATTCGCGCGATCGTTCGGCGCGGCACGCAAGAAGGGTATCAGATCCTTGGTTTCCGTAATGGTTGGCGCGGAGTCATTGAAAATGATTCGTTTGAACTTAATCTTTCCACAGTGTCCGGTATTCTTCCAAAAGGGGGAACGATTCTAGGCACGTCGAGGACGAATCCCTACAAGAAGCCTGAGCATGTCCAAAAGGTTAAAGATACCTTTAAGACGAATGATCTTTTTGGTTTTATCGCTATTGGCGGCGAAGATACTCTGGGTGTTGCGAGCAAGCTGGCTAAAGAGGGATTGAGAATCGTGGGAGTCCCCAAGACGATTGATAATGACTTGAATGGAACGGACTACACCTTTGGTTATGACACAGCACTCAACATTGCGATGGAATGTATTGACCGTTTGCATAGCACCGCCGAATCTCATAACCGTGTGATGGTTGCAGAGATTATGGGGCGGCATGCTGGATGGATTGCCCTTGAATCAGGATTGGCCGGCGGAGCTGACGCAATTTTGATTCCGGAAGTTCCTTTTGACATCAATGAAGTCTGCGAATTGATTAAAAGAAGGCACGCTCGGGGAAAAACCTTCAGTATCATTGCTGTTGCTGAAGGAGCCACGTTTAAAGATGGTTTCGAGACACAGGATCAAAAATTGGATGAGTTCGGTCATGTGCGTTTGGGAGGGATTGGCCAGCGTGTTGCGGAACTTATCGAGAAAATGACAGGTTTTGAAACGCGTGTTACGGTGCTCGGGCATATTCAACGGGGAGGTTCTCCAACGGCTTTTGACCGTGTTCTGGGAACGCGGTTTGGCTCGCATGCCGTTGAACTTGTCAAAGAAGAAAAGTTCGGTTATATGGTTTGTTTGCGTGGACGCAATATTGAATCTGTTCCGCTGGATGTTGCTGTCGGGACGTTGAAGACGGTGCCGCCCGAATATTATAAGCTGGCTAACGCATTCTTTGGTTGATATGAAAATCAAGATCCAAAACTTCATCCGCGAGCACGAAAAAGCCATTTCAGAGAGTTTTGCTTCGGATCAACTCGAGGGCCTGATCAAGATCGGACAAAAGATTATCGAGGCGATTCAGAGGGGCCGTAAAATCGTGCTTTGTGGAAATGGCGGAAGTGCTTCGGACTGTCAGCATATCGCTGCTGAGTTTGTGGGCCGTTTTGAGAAGGACCGCCAAAGCCTGCCTGCAATAGCACTCACAACCGATACCTCGATTCTTACTGCGGTAGCGAATGATTATGGTTACGACAAAGTATTTAGCCGTCAAGTTGAGGGATTAGGGCAAGAAGGCGATATCTTGATTGCGCTTTCCACAAGCGGGAATTCGAAAAATGTGATTGAAGCTGTCAAGGTTGCGCGTAAAAAAGGCATGTTCGTTGTCGGGTTTTCGGGAGAGTCTGGAGGCGCTTTGGGTGGAATGGTTGATCTTTGCTTTTGTGCCCAAGCCAAGAGAACAGCCATTGTTCAGGAAGTCCATATGTCAGCTCTTCACGCTATCTGCGGTCTTGCTGAAGAAACGCTCGCAAATATATAGAATGGTTAGTGTTTGGGCACAGAAACGGGGAGGGCAAGCCTCTTCAACATGTGCCCGCCATTTTTTCAAGGAAAGACGTCATGAATCGATATAAAATCATCAAAAAATCTAAGTTAAAATCACTCGGCAAGGCATTGCGGACCAAGAAGAAGAGAATTGTTTTCACCAACGGGACTTTCGATCTTCTCCACCTTGGACATGTGACTTACTTGGAAAAGGCTAAATGCTACGGGGATATTCTGATTGTCGGCGTCAATTCAGATGCTTCGGTGAGGTCCTACAAGAGTCCCGGGAGGCCCCTTAATCCTGAGAAGGATCGTCTCGATGTCTTGGCGGCTCTGTCGTGTGTTGATTACGTAACGCTCTTCAGTGACCCGACCCCCATTTGTTTGATACAGGATTTAAGGCCGCATGTCCTTGTGAAAGGTGCGGATTGGAAAAAGAGCCAGATTGCGGGAGCCAAGGAGGTTGAGTCTTGGAGAGGCCAGGTTAAAAGAATTCCGCTCGTCAAAGGTCATTCAACCACGCAAATCATCAAAAAGATAAAGCATCTGTCCTAGATATGTCCGATCTATCAAGGCTCGATATTTTTATCCGGATCATCGATGCTAACTTTAATCGGGCAAAAGAGGCCTTGAGGGTTTCGGAAGATTTTGCGCGTTTTGCACTCAAGGACGAAAAGTTGACGGCCTCTTTTAAAAAATGCCGTCACGACCTGACGGAACTGATCCTGGAGTTACCGATTACCTACCGAAAGATGCTCGATGTGAGGGATTCCGAGAAAGATGTGGGTCGAGATGGCTGGATTCAGGACGGAAAAAAGAATCCGGAATGGCAAGATTTAATGACCTCCAATCTTAAACGATCTCAAGAGGCCCTGCGAGTTTTGGAAGAAGTAACCAAATCTGTTATGCCCCGCCAAAGTCCGAAGTTCCAACGGTTGAGATTCCGTGTTTATGAGCTGGAAAAAAGATCTTTTGCATAATTTTAAGCTCATGGCGGTGACGGATTTTGAAGATGGCGACGCTGCCATCCTTGAGAAGGCTGATCAAGCTTACCAAGGCGGGGCGGACATCCTTCAGTTAAGATCGAAGAGAGCGTCGGATTCTTTTTTTTATCAAATAGGTTTGAAGATCCGGGATTTAGCAGGCCGGCATCGCAAACTTTTCTTTGTGAACGACCGTGTCGATTTGGCTTTTGCCTGCAAGGCCGACGGTGTTCATACGGGGCAAAACGATTTACCGATCGGTGTGATTCGCGGTTTAGCTCGGGAGAATGGAAGAACAATATGGATCGGCCGCTCGACCCATTCGCTTCCGGAAGCAACCCGAGCAGAAAAAGAAGGAGCGGATTATATCGGTATTGGCCCTGTCTTTCAAACGCCGACGAAACCACGGGTCAAAGCGATTGGACTCAAGCTCGTTCAAGAGGTTGCAAGAGCAGTTCAAATCCCATTTGTCGCGATCGGGGGTATTGATGAGTCGAATGTGGAAGAGGTTTTAGAAGCTGGTGCAAAGAAGGTAGCGGTTGTAAGAGCCATTTTCTCATCGGGGGAGGTTTATGAATCGACAAAACGATTACGGAGCAAGATCGAAAACTATGGAAAATAAGGGGACAAAATCAGCGCCGCTGGCGGTTGTTGGAACCGTTGCAATCGATCAAGTGGAAACGCCATTCGGGCAAAGGGACCGTGTCTTTGGAGGCTCGGCATCTTATTTCTCCTATGCAGCGAGTTTTTTTACGCCGGTATCCTTGGTCGCTGTTGTTGGAGAGGATTTCCCCGAGGAGTATCGAGAAATTTTAAAGGAGAAATCGGTTGATTTGAGTCATCTTGAGGTCATCCGGGGAGGTAAGACGTTCGCCTGGAAGGGGAAATATGAACACGATCTGAATACGGCGCAGACACTGGAAACTCATTTGAATGTGCTCATGGATTTCCAACCTAGAATTCAGTTTGAAGAAAAACCGGGATTTTTATTTTTAGCAAATATCGATCCGGTCCTTCAGCTGAGCGTCCTCAAGCAAATGGAAAAGCCCAAATTGAAGTTTGTGGCATGCGATACGATGAATTATTGGATCCAAAATAAAAGACAGGATCTCATCGAGGTGCTCAAACGGGTCGATTGCTTTGTGATGAATGACGGAGAAGCCCGGCAGTTGACGGGCGAACCGAATCTCATCCGTGCGGCGAAGAAGGTTCAGGAGTGGGGACCGGGCATAGTCGTCATTAAGAAAGGGGAGCACGGAGTTTTGCTGCAGTATGGACAGAAATATTTTACCTTGCCGGCCTACCCCCTGGAAAGCGTTTTTGATCCCACGGGGGCGGGGGATTCCTTCGCGGGTGGCATGATGGGATATCTGACCCAATCAAAAGATTCGTCATTTGAAACGCTGAAAAAAGCATTGGGATATGGTTCTATTGTGGCCTCTTATGCCGTTGAGGATTTTGGGTTGGATCGGTTAAGAAAGATCAAGCGAAAAGAGATTGATGAAAGGTTTGATCTTTTCAAAAAATTGATCAGTCTTTAAGTCAGTGATAAGCTGTAAGAATAAAATAAAATATAGTGGTTCAAAGGAAGAAATGACTTCAATAAGAGATTCGCATGTATCGTTTTTATGATTGCAAATTGCTGGTTTTTCTTATAGCTTACGGCTTATCGCTTTAAACTGCCTTGATGCGGGATTAGCATAGTGGTAATGTCCCGGCTTCCCAAGCCGGTTAGACGGGTTCGATTCCCGTATCCCGCTCCATTTTTCCCAACGCTGGGAAAAATGAACCAAAGTTAACCCGAAATAGGTAGATGGTTCGCTCTAGAGAGACTTCCCATAAAAAATCGCGTAAACTAGCTCGACCCAGTGCACTGTCTTAACCCACTAGAGACATCGAAAAGGCAAAATGGTATTTTCTATCTAACTCCTGAAGACGCTTCATTTTGAAAGAAAAAGGAATTCAATTATAAGAATATGTAATATTTATCAGATGCCTACGTAACATGCTGCTATCAAAGAAGATGTAATCACATCTATCCGGCTCTTTCAATTGACGGAATATCACTTGTAGTGTATACTTTATTAACATTTTAAAAAGTATTATATAAGCAATATATCGTATTTGTTTCTGAGCAGTAGAGTTCGATTTTAACATTCCAAGGGACGGCAAACTCAAATGTTAGAATGGCAGAAACCGAGCGCGAGGTTGTGGCTTCGCACTGTAGCCTTGTTAACTGCCCTGGTTTTTACGTATACCTCGACTATCTGGGCGGGTGATGTCAATATCCTCAATTCAGTCCTTCAAAAAAATAAGTCGCCTTACAACTTAGAAAGTATCCTTTCAAATTCTTCACGGCTTAAACTGGACGCTATCCAACTGCCGGAATCCATGGGGAAGATCAAATCAAGCTTCAAGGGAACTCGTGACCGTCTTGTCATTCATCTTCAGGATGCTCATGTCAATGAAGAGGCGCAGCGGAATTTAGCGGATATCCTGGAGTATTTTAGCGAGCATCATGAATTAAAAACAATAAGCTTAGAGGGCGCAACGGGTGATTTATTTACAGGAATATTCAACTTTTATCCCGATGTCGTGGCAAAGAAAAATGTCGCCGATTATTTTTTAAGAGAAGGACGGTTAACGGGTCCTGAATATTTGGCCATAACGAAACGACCTGAAATAAAGCTTTATGGTGTCGAGGATAAGGATCTCTATGACCAGAACCGAGATGCTTATTTGGCCGCTCTTGAATTTAAGGAAGCTGACGAAGAAATTCTATCTCAATTGCATCAAATTCTTGACAAGTTGTCCCGTTTTGTATTTTCGGATGATCTTCGAGAGCTCAGGCGACGCAAAATTGTTTTTAATCAAGGAGGCCGTGAACTTACGAGTTATGTCCGATATTTAGTCAATCTCGCAAAAGGCCAACATCTTTCTCTCTACGATTACCCCTCAACTCATGCTCTGTTAGAACTTGTTGAATTGGAAAATAAGATAGATTTCTCCAAGGCAGAAAACGAGATTGAAAATCTTGTGGATGATTTAAAGAGCATTATTTCGCGCGATCGATTATCCCAATTTATCAACAATACAGTCCAATTCCGGATGAAGAAGATGAAACGAGGAGACTATTACGGTTACCTGGAGAGCGAAATCAAGGGGGTATCTCAGCGATTCGGTCAAGAAAAAAACGGTCCTAAGGAAGAACGATTTGAGAACGTTTTGCAATACCTGCGCTATATCCAGTTGTATGAATCGATCGGAGTCGAGATATTTGATGAGATTGAGTCTCTGGAGCGTGGCATCAAGGATAAACTCACAAAGACAGAAGACGAGAGCGGGTTGGATCGTTTGATGAGGATTTATGACGTCTATGAGAAGATGTTTGATTTTACGATGACCAAGCAGGATGCCGATTTCTATTTCAGCTACAAGGATGAATTTAAAGCCGAGAAATTTCGTGGATTTTTAACACCGCTTTTAGAGAAATACCAATTCTCCTACGGACTGCCGTCCCAGTTGGAGAAACTCGATCAGGACCTGCCGCGTGTCGAGCGATTCTATTCCGCAGCTTTGTCACGCGATAGGATCCTGATCGAAAAAGCGGTGGCAAAAATGGAAGCGGAGAATAATAAAATTTCGGCGGTGGTGGCCGGCGGATTTCATACCCCGGGAATTGAGCGGTATTTGAGGGAGCAGGATATTTCCTACATTGTCATTACTCCCAGGATTGCCGGGGCTGTAGATGAAGCCCGCGAGTCTACACTTTATGCCGATGCTTTAAGCCAAAAGCCGATGCCGATTGAAGATGTCCTTGTGGAGTCCTATTTTCCGCCTCCCAACACGGAATTAAATGATCCAAGGTATCAATTGACAGCCTGGAGGATGATGGTGGATGAAAGCCAAGCCATGAAATTACTAAGCGAATTTTCGAAGACCCAGGAGAATGCCGCTTTGAGGATGACACTTCAGGACCCCGTGGCGTCGAAAATTTTCTTTTTTAACCTCCTTACATTCATTCAAAGCGTTTTTCGACATGGAAATATGGCGGAGACGGTATCGGATATCCGATCTCATTTGAGCACAACTTGGGGACTCCAAGAAACGAATCGTGATTTTGTGCAGCCAGTCGGAAACTTTATTAGATTTCTTGCCGAAGGTGCTCGTCATACCGCTGTGGATGGTCGCCAATTGTTTGTGACATCCTTCGGTCCCAATGCCGGAAGCCGATTTGCTGCAATTGAGGCACCGGAAGAAACCCGCCGCTCGGAAGTGCGGCAGTTATTAGGGTATGGCAAGGATTTGGGGGAGATCACGATCAACGGCGGAAAAATGTTCTTGTCTCATGTGAGCATCGATGATGCCAATCTGCTCGTGAGCCGCTCAGAATTACGTAAGCAACCAAATTCTAAGCCTGGAGATTCAGAACGTGGGCAACCTTTCACTCCGCTTCAGGTTGAAGGGACGGCGGCTAAGATAGCGAAAAAATTAAAGCTTATTATCTCGGAAATGACGCTTTTGGAGAATACGGAAGATCCGGATGCCTTGACGATTGAAGAGAAACTTGCATTCCTTGATCTGGTGCTTGGCGATTATTGGATGAGAGAGCATTGGGGAAAAATTTCAAACAATCTTGGGTGGGAGGCCACGGGTTTAACGTTGGAGGGTAATCGCCTCTATGATTCGCGTTCTATTTTATTTGCCCTTAAACATTTCGGGATGGATGCACCATCATGGTTTCGGCGTTTTCAATATCTTTTGGATTCAGAGTTAATAGACGAACTTGTTATCAATATTTCGCTTGAGGTTAAAGAAGCGAAAGAACTGGGTTTGGAGGTTCGGGGTGACGCCTTGAGAGATATTAGGCGGCGTATGGGTGAGATCTTAAGTGAAATCGAGCAAAAGCTCAACATGCTTCAACAGGGTCAGAAATTGTCAGCCAGACAAGTTGAAGAAGTGCCGGTTTTATCGAACAAGATACTGAGTAATTTAGTAGATCCACTTCGTATGATTCGGGAAGATATCGATTTGGTGCTTTCGGATCTAGAAGTTGTTAGCGTTCGTCGTGAGCAACCCGAAGAAATTTCTAGCGAGCCTCAACCTGAAGAAGTTTCTAGCGAGCTTCAACCAGAGGAGATTCTTTCCATAGAGGGTTTTGAGATTCCTACTATGAGAGAAAGTCCATTGTCCGAAGAAGATGTGGCTCAGTACCCCATGACTTTGCAGGGTGCGATTCGGAAGATTTTGGCCAGACGTCTAAGAAGTCAAGTAACAGGTTTACCTATTGTTTCATCGTTTTCTGTGGATGTTCCCGCCAAGAAGATCTTCAAGCGGATTCAAAAGGAGTTTGGATTTAATCAGTCGGATTTGGTGACGTTAAGTCAGGTGACGGGTCTTTCCTTGGATGCCTCAATCGAGCAGTGGCGGTATGTGCTTCATCAGCTGATAAAGGCCCGTGAGGCTTATTATGTTCAGCAGGATTTGCAGAGGAAGCCGGAAAAGAAGTACGGTATTTGGGCTGACAAGATTATCAGTCCTTTTTGGCGTCCGATGCGTTGGGTCCTCTTAGCTGGGCCGAAACTTTTGGATCAATTCTTCTATAGCTTTTATCGCCGAAAGTTGAAATTTCACTGGTTGCGTTATCTAAAAGGGAGTTTGTTCGGAAGGGATTTTGGGTTTTTGGAAGTCGATGAACTTCCGCGTGGATTGGCTGCTGAGACCTTGGCGGGGGCCATGATCGCTGCGACAAAGCCTAATTTTGGGCGTTCTTTTCTGGATTGGCAGCAAGGGACACTGGTTGAGCGAGGGGTTTATCACATATTTTTGCGACATCAACCTGTCGTTTCGGTTTTAAATCAAGTCCAATATGGTCAGCATGTGCTTGGTTATAGCTACCGGATATTGGATAAATTACTTTTGCAACCCTTTCTTATTCCTACGATTCAGTTTATTCAGAAACGCTGGAAAATGGCACTTTTTAGCGCCATTGGAATGGGACTCATCACGATTTTGATGCCGGCGGGTCTTGCGGGAGTCAATTTGCTTGGAGGTTATGCCCCTTTCTTACTTGGATTGACAGAGAAAGTTCCGGTTTTGGGTATCACAGTCGCGGCTTTTGTGAATGCCTTTACGCTGTCATCCTTCAGCAATACGGCTTTGTTGTCTTTCATGTTAACTATCCCAAATTTTTCAGCCCGATTTACGAAGATGCGTCTTGACCAAACAATTGTGTCTCAGCTCTCGAAGCTAAAATCAAATATCCAATCGTTGGATTATGTCAGCCTTCGTGAAATTGTTGAAGGCGTTGTGGCTTCCGAGTCGTTAGAAGCTGGTGAGAAGATCGAATTTATTCAAGAGATCGAGGCACTTCTGCCGCATATCCGTTATACCGCGGATCCTCAGCGAGAGTATTTAGAATCCCTGCTCCAACAGGAATTGCAGAAGTTGCGGAGTCAGCCTCTTGAGCAAACCCCGGCACGGGCACCGCCGAGTATCCAAGCGCCTTCTTTGTTTCAGCAAAAAATCGTTGCTCCTCTTATGGGTATTCTCAGATCTCTCCGCAGTTTCGCTTTTTATCGGGCTTATATCAGCAGTGTTTGCGGGATGTTGATCGTTGGTGCTGAAATTGCGCTGCTTGCCGGAGGAGAAGCTCCGGGACAAATGGGGCTATCCCAACTTATAGATAAGGGGCTTTCAAAAGCAGTTTCACTTATTAGAGAAAAACCCGTTGATATAACCTTTTTTTCGCATCCTGTTGTCTTTGCCGAACGCAGGGCGATGAACTGGGGGCATTGGCTCTTAGGAAAGGCGGAGGAGCTAACAGGACTTGATGTGTCCGGAACCGTGATGCGTATGACAGCTCGTGTCATGGGAGTCGCTGGACTCCATACTCAGGCGGGGGATCTTGCATTATCGGGCTGGAGTTCAAGAGATGTTCAAGATTTTCAGCATGCCCAAAGGGTTCTAGCAGAGCATCAACAAAGTCCTAAGTGGGAGGGTTGGGACGGGACGGATGTTGCTCGTCTCCTGACGGATATTGGGGAGGGAAAAGTTGATGTTCAATCCTTCCGAGATCAGGAGCATGAACGGCTTCAGCTCCTTCTGATGGTTGCTGATACGGAATATAGAATTGATAAGAAAGATGCCCAGGGGTACGACGTTGCCGGTTTGCGGGATGCTCTTAACCAGGTCGAGGCACAAATACAAAGACCTGAACTAACGTTGCGGGGAGAAGAGGCGCGCCGGGTGTTTCAAGGGATGGCGTATGCCATAGACGGTTTACAGAAGAAAGTTACTGAACCTTCTGTTCCTGAAACCCCTGAGATTGAGCCTGTCGAACCTACTGGACCGCAATTGCCGACTTTCCGTGAATATCTTGATTCCCTATTTCGTGGTCCTCAGACGGATGTTGATCAACCCCCCCAAGAGCCCCAGGTGCCTGAAGAACCTGTTTCAACGCCTGATATGCCCCGGAAGCCTCTGCCATTAATTCCAGATGCTGCTGAGATAGAACGGCAGCGTATCGCCAGAGACTTTGCCGAAGGGCGTCCTAAGGAAGGTCCCCACGTTGTGAAATTGGAGGACTATGCTGTGTCGGCAAGCCAAGGGTTTGAATTCCTGCTGACCGAAGATCCTCAACGGGCAGCTGACTACGCCGATGACCTTTGGAATATTGTTTTTCCTTCCGGTGCAGAGCCTCAGGATGAAGTGACGCGTGAGCGGATAGAAAGGTATCAGACGCTTGGAAAAAATGAAGAGGAGAGGGTGGAAGAACAGAAGGCGATTCGGGAGTTGAATCTGATTATTTTTACGCGCCGATTGATGGCGAATATGGGTTTGCCCCCTCATCAGGAGATTTCCGAAGAGCATCAAGATTTAATCGAATATCGTTTGCTTCAGATTATTCAGCGTTACAATCCGGGTGCGATTGAAAAGTACCGGGATCGGTACGAAGCCTTAGGGCGCGAAGTTCAGTCCATGGGTTCAGAGGTTCTTCAACCGGCTTTAATAGCGCCTCTAAAGCCGATGGAATCCGAGGCGCCTTTTGAAATTCGCAGCGTGATTCAAGGCGGCGGTATGGTCGCTTTGGGGGCAGGGATGGTCCGGCCCCGAGGACCTGATGATACGTTCGTTCAGGAATTCATGGAATCCCTGGGGACCAGCCAGGCGAGAGTGATCGAAGATATTATTTATGAAGGTGAAGTAGGAAAGGCCAAGTTGCGATATGAAGAAGTTTTGCAGCGGCGTTTCCAGTTAACACTTCAGATTAATTGGGCGATATCGGATATGTTTATGGGACGAACGCCGCGCGGCGAATGGGTAGGAATCCGCCGGGCCGTTCAGGAGGATGTCCCGCCGGCTTTTCACGGCAAATATCTTGCGGATTTTCTAAATGATATTCAAATTGTGACGGGACCTCCCATTGATACTGGGGGCATCGAAGGGCCCGAAGGTGTTTCTCCGGATGCTGTCCAATCGTCCATACAAAATGCCATTGCCTTAGTGAATGTTATCGAAGAGGCTAACCGGAATTTCGAAACGTTGGGCCTGGAAGTTCCTTGGATGGAGGATGTTCAGACTCGGTTCCAACAGGCAGTTCGTGAAGGGGATGAAACTGGGCTTAATCGTTTGGTGAATCAGGTTGTTTTGGCCGGCCACGCGTACGCACAATTGGCGCCGTCTCTTGTCCTTTATCTTAGGGCAAAAGAAGTCGGGTTTGAGATCAATCAAGGGCATCTTGAGAGGCTTCTCGGTCAAATCGGTGAGCAGGTTCAAATTGTCGGAGGCATGGATGAGAAACAGTTGTCCGCCCCGTTGAATCTTGTGGAAGGGCTTATCGTCGCGTTTGAGAACGATATTACATATTACGAAGAAGCGCGGGCCGCCTTTTTGAAGATTGAAGATTTGCTGAAAGAAGGAGGTCTGTTGTCCCGCCGAACGGAGCTGGTTAAGCGTTTTGAAACCTACCGCAAAGCGGTCGAGTCCTATGACGGAACGCCGGGGCGGCTTGAAGAACTCCGGAAAGCGCGGGATATTTTTGATCATCAAAGACGCTATACCGAGTACGAAATTAGAATCGATCGTCTTCCCACGGTTTCTGACGAAATACGGGGTTTATTAAACGATTATGCCAAGGCGATCGATGCCGGGGAAGGATACGACGAAATACAAGCAAACCTCGAAGCGTCTCTCGGAATTTATCGTTCCGAGGAGATGATAAAGCAAATCGGCTTAGCAGCGGAAAGATACAATTTTGAGGATGCAGAAATTCTGCTTGCCCTGGACCGACCTCTTGCGGTGGTTTTATCCGAAGCGCCAACCGCTCAAGAGCTTGAACGGTTACAACAGCTTCCCAATGAAATCGGGATAGCAGTCCTTTATGGTGAAGTACTTGTCTTCTCGAGCGGTAATGAATCGGCGGTTGAAATCGAAACGTATGGCCCCGTTCGCCAATTGCTTGAAAAAGCCTCGCTCTCGATTCATACCCATCCCGCATCAATTGAGGTCCAGGGGCCAAGTGCCTTTGATATCGAGGAGTCAGGGCAAACGAATGAATATGTTTTGACGAGTGAAGTCGGAGAAAATGGGACCGCTGTTCATCATGCTTATCGGTATAACGCCGAGGGCAATCGTGGCGAAGTGGAGTTGCAGGAAGTTATCGATAGCATTGAAAATGCCATCATGCTGGATGTCGCAAACCCATCACGTCCCGATCTTGAAACTGTCTACAAAGATATTGTTCTGAAGTTTATCGCTGACATGGAAAAACTGGACCGCCTCTGGGATGAGTTGAAAGCTGATTATCGTCTCGGCAATCCCGCGGTTGTCTATTCCATGTGGTTGAACTATTTCGCTTCGGGCCGCGGGGATTTTTATTTTGATGATGTGACCGGGGATGTTTTCTTTCGATTTAATCCCAGTGCTCAAACCCAAGTTTTCAGCACGTTACTCAATTCCGGATTTGATGCTTTCCGGGCCCAATTCAATATCGAGCAGGATCTTGGTTTTGATACGACTCAGCCCAATGGGCGTGCGCTGGATGCCATCTTCGGAAATAGCGCTGGGCTCATTCGTTATCTCGATCACATCTCAAAAGGCGAGTTGGAGATTAATGTCACAAGCGGTGAAATTATTCTCCGGCCTTCCGGGGGAGATGTTGTCAATGCGACCGAACAGCTCCAGAATATGGCTGATCTTGTAGCGGATATTTTTGAGGACCCTCAGATTCGATCCTCCATCGGCCTTGTGCTTGATCCGTCGACCGGGCAATTGGAAATCACCAGTCAGACATTAAGAAGGATTTTCGGCGATTTTGGCATTGGTACGTTGCAATTGCCATCGGGATACCAATTTCAAGGCGGATTCCTGGGTTTTCTGGAAGGCTACCTTTTAGCGGGTAATGGAATTTATGAGAAAGAGACAAATCGACTTATTTATCCCGGAGGAAATGAGATTAATCTTGCCGAGAGGGTTCAATCGCTCATTGATCTTGTGGAATCCCCGGCTTTTCGTCATATCCTTCAAATTTCTTACAACGACCAGGATCTTCAGTGGGTTTCGGGACTCGAAGAGGTCAATCAGATCATTTCCGACGGTTCAATTTTAAGCATCGTCAATATGATGTTGCCGGGAGCTTCGACCTTTGATGAAATGACGGGTGAGATCCGGTTTTCCTCGAATACCGTGGTGAATGCTTCCGAAAGGCTTTCAGACCTCGTCGGAATCCTTGTGGGCGATTTTCGCGATGCGCTTGGGGTTACGTTCGAGAATGGAAAGTTTCAAAGTTCGAATGTTGGGATTCAAGCGATTTTGAATGAATTTCCCGGTGGGTTTGGTTCTCTTCTTGGCTACATGGTGACGGGAGATCTCCAAACGACGGCTGATGGGGATGTGTTGGTGACCAAAGCGATCGGGAATCTCAGTTTTACCTATAATTTGATGGATGCGGCCCACGGATTTGCGGCCATGATGCAGGATCCCAGGACCATCGAATTTCTTGGGATTGATCCGGAAACGGCTACGTTTGATCCTTCGAATCCTAATGCATCTTATTTCTTAAATGAGAATGTGCCCTCCATGATTACTTTGGTGAACCGTATGGGACTTCGTGAGGCGAGAGTTGGCCGTGACATCGAAGAACGCGACGGGGAACGTTTCTTGGTTGCAGAAACCTATAATGTGATGCAAACGTTCGAGAATATCGGATCCCTTCTTTCGGATCCTGATGTGCAAGATGCCCTTGGACTTAAAGTGGATCCGATTACGGGCGGGATTCAGATTGATCCTGCATCCGATTCGTCCATCCGGCAGTATTTCGAGAATGCGGACCTTAGAGTTGTCGATTTTACAATTTTCCTCGCTGAAAGAGTACGGACCAATGAACAAGGGGAGAAAGTCGTCCCAATCCTGAATGAGAAGGGGTACGCCATCCGTGAGATATCGATTGGTGATTATGCCGAGGGAATTTCCCGTTTGATGGAGATTCCTTTATTGGCTGAGGTGATTCAGGAAGGATTGACCGAGGAAAGAATCGCGGATTTAGAACAGCGGAGAGCTGAGAGGGGGCCGGGCGTTGTCGTTGGTGGCGTGGAAGCCGAACCGATTTCGTCGAGAGAAGTGATTGATAATTTAGTCTTTTTAACTTCAGAACAAGCTTTCCTCACGCTTGCCGAAAACGAGTTGTTCAATACGATTTTGTACAAGAACGAAGAACTGCAGGGTCTGCTCCTATTTTATGCCGATTCGGTCGTCTTAAGGGGCAATGAAACCTATTTGAAATTTCCTGAGCGTGAAGCTGTTCATGCGGGTACGTTCTTTAATCTTGTGGATGGTCTTCTCAATAGCCGTTTTCGCGAACTTGTGGGTGCTTCCAGTGAAACCGAGTTCTATGATTTCCTGACGAGCGATGAGGATTTTATGCGGCAGGCCAATGGACTTTTGACTACCTTGGCGCTAGACCATGCCGAAATTGCCAAGATGCTGCGTGATGTGGGCGTCTCAAGTTCGAAGGCGAATGTGATTGCCCTCGTCAATCAAATGGTCAAGATCAAGGACAAAGTGAATGACATGCGTGCCCGCGCCAACGAAAGCGGTTTAAATATTTTTAATTCAAAGGAATTTGCTATCTTGCAGGCGATTGCGGCTGAATCCATGGTGGACGGCGTGGATGTCGAAGATGTCCTTTACGAACCCATTCTTCAAATTGCCTTGGTGGGTCGGATCCTTATTTTTGACACGAATCAAAGCAGGACCGAAAAGCAGCTGAAGATTCAGCAGGATATCGAAAGACTCTTGGGGCAGGTCAAAAGGAACGTTGAACGAGATTTCATCGACGGCCTGAGAGAAATGCAGGCTTTAAAAGTGCGCATCCAAGATCTGGAAGCAAAGAGGGAAGACTTGAATTCGCAGCTTAAACAATATCAGGCAGCTGTGACCGACGAAGCGTTGGACCGGCTCTTGGCGGGTCGAATTTCACGCGAGAGGGCCAATTTCTTCAGACAGCAATTGGAAATTCTGGATGATGAGATCATGGTTCAAGAGCACCGCGCTCAGAATTTGAGACGTCATTTGGATATGCTTTACGATGGGGACCTGGATAAGATCCTCGACAACGGAGCAGCGACGGCGTTGGAAGGATTGAAAACCATGTGGCGGGCGGCTGGACTCGATGGAAAGCTTATGGCCGAGATTAAGACGATCCAGCGCCGGCTTGACCGTGCTGAAGCGGGGCTGGATCGAAGCATCTTGGGAGGCCTTGTTGAATTCCAAGCCGTCATCGATTTCTTTGTCGATATCACGCGTTTAACGGAGATGAATACTTATGGAACCATTTTTCGATTGGAACCCGTTATTCGCGCAAAGATTGGTAAGCGTTTATATGATGAGAATCAGATCAGGATCCGTGAATGGATGACCGCGCGCATTGAAATGGAACGGGCCATTCAACGTTTTTCAGATGAAGCGGTTAAAAATGACCGTATGTTGACTGATGCGGGAGGTATTTTAAAACTACAAGAAGCGGCCCTTGAAAAAGCTGCGAGTAGGCGAGAGGAAGTTCTCGGCGATCCTGTTGCGCAGCCTCAGAAAAGATTGGATGTTATTAATCAATATTTCCGGATTCTTGATGATTATCGCAGAACGGAAACCGAAATTATCCAGCGGGAACTGACGCAAACGGCTTATAAACGTGCTCAGGATGAAGGCCTGCTTAAGGTCCGAACGGCGGGGGCCGGACAAGAGGGTTCTATCGAGGTAACGGTCGATAGTCTTTCAGCGATGGCGAAGGCCAATCATGTTCTCAAGCCCTTGCATGAGCGTCTTGCGACTGCCCAGCAGCGTTATCGAAACGAGGCGAATTTCATTAATGCCTTCTTGAGAGGGATTGAGCTGGACGCGTCGATCGGGGGTGTGTTCAATCTTACAAAATCGACAGAAAGCTCATTAAGTCATTTCTTCGATGAGGGTATTCTCACGTGGTCGCTCGTTTTAAGTATTGTGGTTTATGACCCTGCGCGTCCGGCGCGTGTAGAGCGGTTAAGATTGGGTGTCGAGGAAGCTAGTCTCCGTTTTGAAGATGCCGATGATCTTATGAACCTGAATATTGCTGAGCATTTTGTAAGGATCGGAGAAATCCAGAATGTTATTCGGCAAGTCAGGCGGGATGTTGATGTAATTGGCGAGCAGATTCGGACGGCAAGAGATTCGGACGAAAGGCAATCTTTGGGGATTTCGCTTGCCGAAAAAGAATATCAGTTGGAGCGGCTGATCGCGGACCGTAAAGGGATGGAAGTGGATTTGAAGTCATTTATCGGACTCAACCCGGATGCGAAATTCGCTCGCGACGAAACAACCGGTGAAATTGATGTTGATGCGGCGTTAGCTTTTGATGCCACGACTGTTTTGCAGGCTTACAGCCAATATTTTGAATTTAATGAAGCTGGAGAAGTAACGGGACTTAAGGTGGAGGGCGAAGAAGCCTTGAATAGAGTTGGTGCCTTATTGGAAGACCTTGAAATTCAAATCCAAAAATCCCGCCGCATTACAATCGAAGAGAAAGATCATCTTCTTCAAGGTCTGTATCAAATGAGAAAAGTCTATCGCGATGCTATTGTCGAGCAGCCGTCGGCTGAAATTTATGAAATCAACCGGGAGGTTGAGAGGATCAAGAAAATCAAGGATGAGGGCCGTCAGATCCAGGAATTCGCTTTATTGGCCCAGAAGTATCCCGACAATGTTTATATCCGCCAGCATCAATTTGTGCAGCATGTCGGCATTGCTTATAACGCTAACCTTACAACGCCCGAAGGATTAAACCTGGCGCGCGAACATTTGAATCAGGCAAAACTCGTTGTGACAGGTCTTTTTGAGATTGGGACTGAAGAGGCCCGTGAAGTAGCTCAGGAATTCCTCGATCAATGGACGCAGCATTCCCGGGAAGAAAGAACGGCCCGGCTCGAATTAGCGAAGCGGTTCCGATCCGATGGACTCCGCCAAGCCGAGCAAGGGTATTATTCTGAAGCCCTGCGGCTTCTCGATGATGCGATTGAGGTTCAAGCGTCCTTGGATCTATTCAAACAAAGCGGCAATATTTGGCTTGACTACCTGCAAGTCGAGGCGAATCGAACAACGGAGAATCTCCTGCGCGCCAAAGCCTCGATCACAAGAAGCCTTGATGCGGATCTTGCGGAGCAATTCTCGCCGATGAACCGGGCGTTCGTTCAGAAACGTCTGCAGGATATCCACGAGAGAAGTTATCTGTCCACAGCGGATTACGAGTCGGCTGTGGTTGAATTAAGAGGTCTTTTTCAGCTGGCCGATAGTCCTTATGGAAAGGTGCAGGTCGGAGCGGAACTTGCGCGGATGCAGAACGAATGGGCCCGCGTCCTTGTGACAATTCGCGATAAAGTTGATTTTAGGGATGTCATGGACTTCCTTTTTCAATGGGATTACGAAAAAAGAAGTGACTATTTGCGTACCGAGTCGGCCGAGGAAAATCTTAATGTGGCTCAAAGTGTGATTGCAAATACCCGTCAAATCGCGGTGAGCCGGATTCAGCAGTTAGAGAAGAATCTCCAACCGGTTCTTCAAGTGCAAGCGCAAAGCATATCTGATCTTTTGGAGCTTCAGGAATCCATGGATGAAAAGCAATTGGGACAACTTTATGAATTGGCCGGTCTCAAAGATCTGGTCTTGCAGCTTAACCGCTCGGAAGAAGGATGGCTCGAGTCCTATCGGATGCTTCGCAAGATGGTTGTCTCATCGGAAAATGAAGAGGTGGGGTTGGCGGAAACGCTCGAGGCGCAGCGCATCGTTTTGGAAGACCGCCTGGAGAAAATGCAGAGGCGGGGTCTTCGATCGATGACGGCCGAGGATTTAGGCGCGCTTTACCGTGGCTATCAACAGCTTCTTGTTGCCTCGGAGGGGGAAGCCCAGGAAAAGGCCCGACAGAATCTGACCGTTGTGGAAAACGTGATGTTTGAAAAGATTTATTCCGAGCTGGGATTGACTCCCCGGGATGGGCTTGAGCAAGCGCTTGACGTGATCCGGCTTAAGGAAAGTGATTCCGATTGGCGGATGCGGGATTTTGAAAAATTCAATCGTAATATTTTAGGGGGGCTCAAGCCTTATTTGGAGATGAATTGGGATTTTATCCAAATATCCAATGAAGCTCATTGGCGGCTGGCAGAATTGATGATTACCCGCGGGTTAACGAAAGATCAAGATTTCCAGAATGTCCTGTCAGTGATCAACGAGGTTCGATATGTGAATGATGATGCCCGTGGACGCGCGGATATCCTCAGGATCCAGGCGCTGCAAGAAAATTTTTCTTATATGGAAGAAAAAAAAGCCGACCCCTCCGAAATGAGGGAGATTGTGCTTCAAATCGAGAGGTTGCTGGATCATATTCCCGATGCTTTTAGTAACCATGCAAAAGTGGAAGCGGCCAAAAAGGCTGTTAAAAGATACGATACTACGGTTGATTCCCTCATTGCGAAGAGGCGAGAACAGGAAGAAATAGCGAATGTCCAAAAAACGGTTGAGCAAGTCGAGACTTTACGGGCTTCGGGACAGGAGATACAAGCTGTTATGGATCAGGCCTCCAGAGCATCTACAGATAAGGCCGCAGTCGGAATTTTAAGCCGTGGGCTGAAGCAGTATCCTCAAAGTGATGCCCTGCAGGGGGCCTTGATGGAGCGTGCGCGTTCCCTGGAAGGGGAAGGTGAATATGAAGATGCCTTATCGACCGCCCGCCTTGTCCTTACTAAAAATCCTTCCCATCGTGAAGCCGACCAAGTTCGCGATCGAATCCTTGAGATGATGATCCGTAATAAGATTGGGGCAATCAATAATCGTATTCAGGAAGATGCTGATGCTCGCGTTGATGATTTGCTGGACGATGTTCGAAAGTTAACCGAAGAAGATGGTGTGATGAGTCTTGAAGCGGGTGTCAAAACTCCCGACTTTATTCTGAGGCTCTTGATGACGTTAGACGTCCTCCGCCAGGAATACGCCCGAGCGGACGGTGAGAAATTTAATGCCAAACAAAGAAAAATACGCGAAGTCTTTGAAGAACTCAATCATATCTTAAGCGGTGATGTCTATCCTTTCGCGCAAAGCGACCTGCTTCTTTTGCAAGCCCAAATGCTTCAGGCAAGGATCTCCGAAGTGAAGGCCGGAGAGCCGTGGAAAATCAAGTTTGGCTTTGATAATTGGATGAATAGTTCGATGCATGGTGTAAGCGGTCTGGGATTTCTTTTTGGTTTTGATATTCCGGAAAATATCAAGGCGGAAATTCTTAAATTTATCCCTCTTATTAATGAACTCAGCGGGGCCAACCGGTATCTCCAAGACAGGAGAAATCAAATCCGGCTCCTTGAAAATGAGGTTGATCAGTTTTTCCTTCAACTTGATCGTCAGCGGGCCGTGCAACATCAACAGCAGCGTCTTATTCAGAATCTCTATGAGACGACCTATGCACAGTATCGATTGGCCGAAGAGTTTCTGGGAGTTCAGCAAGATGAAGTGGATCGTCTCGAGGATCTTTTTGTCCTTGGATCCGTTAGGACGGCAGACGTTACGCGGGCCAAGAATGCTGTCCTTCAAACACTGGATGATATGGCGGCTAGCGGTTACCGGTTGGCATTCTTAAAGGCCCGGATGGCCAAATTAGGAATGGAATCAAGTTTGGATCTTGAACAGCGGGTTGAACGTGATTTTCAGCCTCGTGACAGTGTCAACGCCGCCAGGGCCCGGGGGGATCTCGATGGATTTTATGCGCTCGTCAAAGGGCGTTTACGTAATGAGCATGCAAGAATTGTACATGCAAGTGTCAGCAATATTGAAGGGTATCAGCGTGGATTGGAATTGCCTTTTTCGACTTACACGGAAGCAGAAGTTTTTGCGCGCAGAAGCGGCGGACTTCCTCAGCTTGCTTTGACGGAAAGGGGAGAACATGTCCGTCCCTCGCTGAAACTCTCGATCCCGCTTTTAAATGCCAGTTTCTTTAAGACTGCAGAACGTCAAGCGATTCAAGTGGAGCAGGAAATCGGGATTGAACAGGAAGCTGTGGTTAAGGGGCATCGTGAACAGGTCTTGACTGCTTATGCCCGTTACGGAATTGCCAAGGCAGTTTATGAGTTGCTGAGCACACGCGATCAACAAGCTCAGAGTCTTTTGGATACGGTAGAATTGGCCTCTTCGCTTCAGCAGTGGGGATATGACGGCGTTTATTTTGGGCGAATGAATCTCCGCCGGGCAGAAAATGAGCTTATTCGCTCGGCGCGCGATTTGGAGAACGCCCTGGAAGGTTTACATGATTTACTCAGCCAGGCTGGACTTCCCGTGGACGTGAATGCTTTTGTTCCTCGGGAATTCCACAGCATTGAATTGGGAGATGACCTGCTCGAAAGATTAGTTCAGGAAGGCAAAGGCGAGTGGGACCGTGACACAATGGCCCGGCTTATTCAGGAACGGCTGGCCCGGATCAAGATTGCCGATGAGGCCCTTGTTTATCAAAAATGGGTGCCGAATATTGACCTGAATATCGAGGCTCCGCATCCTGTTACGGGTGATGTTCGCTTCGGAATTTCGCTGATTTGGCAGATTTTTGGACACGGGATCGACCAACGGAGGGGAATCTTAAGGATTACAGAAGAACAGCTGAACGCTCAAGGTGCGCAAGTTAGGATGCAGGTGCAAGCAGAACTTGAAACCTTGCTGGCTGATTTAAAACATGCCCGCCAGAGAATGACGACGCTCCAGCAGCGATCCGTGAGTGAAAATCTTGAAGCTGAGGTCAACAACTTACAGGAAAAATTACTTGCCCAGAAAATTTCCGCTTTCGATATTCAGAACATCATCAATTCTACCTTCGATCTTGATGTCCGCTACCGTGCGGCAATGGTTGATTATCTGGTGGCTTATGCACGGTTCATGAGGCGTTTGGAGACCTTGGGGGTGGAAATACCGGAACAGTTACGTCCTTCTCTTTATCGTGATCGTCAGGCTGAGGAAACTCCCTTCATGAAAGAAATGAAACGAGTGGCTTCCAGAAAGCTAACGGCGGAGGGGATCGGCGAGCCTGCATTACGGACACTCGAAGAACTCCCGCAGGAAAGCCAAAGCCGTCTTGCGGAGATAAAGGCCCGTGAAAGTGATATTAGAGAAAAAGTTGTTGTCGGTGCGCCGACAACAGCGTTTGCCAATCTAACCGATGTCCTTCAATATGGTGAAGGACGAAATACTTTCCAAAGTCTGGCGCCATTAGACAGCCTAGGCTTGAAATTATTTGAGAGTAACCTTTTCCATTCTTATTTGTGGGAGCCTGGAAGACTTCTCTATGAAATGGCGAAGGATGTTTCCGCGGGAATGGAAGGGGCCGATACCGCGGAACGCGAACTGATGAGTTTGCTTGAGGAAGGGTCTCCTTTTGAAGGTCAGGTCACTGAGCAGAAAACCGACCAGATTTTACCGGAAGTACGAGATGTTTTAGGCATCCAATATCCGAGGGTTTACGACGAAGCGAAAGGTGTTGTGCAAAAGCAGCTGGAAACCATCCAACTCGAAGCGGCGCAAGCTGCGAGTGAACTGGAAGGCAAGACAGATGCTGAAAGTATCGCTGAGCTTGCCCGATTAAACCAAATCCTTGGTATCCGATTGGATGAAGGGACTTATTACGGTTACTGGTATGTTTGGACGACGCTTGCGCTTCAGAAAATTCCCCATTTAGCTCAGGGGCTGTTAACGGGTTCCGTGGATGTTGAAGGCGAACTCAAGCCGCGGCTCAATAAAGATTTCTTCCTTCAGAATGTTAATGATGTCGAAAAGATGGTTTTTGATGTACGGACGCAGTCTTTTGTTGGGGTGGTGAATTATTCCGGAGTATCGACGCGGGATCGAGAAGAAGCCGTTTATGAATTAACCGAATCGGTCAATCAGGTCCGGGAAGCCTTGGGCTTGGAACGCGGACATATCGATGAACCGGAGATGCAGTATATCGTTGCTGCTCACGATTCGGTCCGCAGGAGCCGCGAGCAATATTTCGATTATGATGACTATAAAGGGTATCTTGAACTTATTCATCTTGTCCTTGCAGAAGGCCGGAGAAATCCTTCCGAACCTGGAACCATCCAAAATTACTATGGTGATTTTCTGGCTAAGGATTCCAACGGTCGTTATGACATTCCTCTCGAAGAAATTGCCGAGAGAGAAGGTTTTGCGATGCTCGGTCAATCCATGCTGGATGTCCTTGATTGGCGTGAGGATCTGGGCCTTTTGGATTCGGTTTTGGATACTGCAAAGGATCAGGCGGTAAGGCAGACGAATCGGGCGAAGGCTGTTGGAGAAGGGCTCATCCGAGAGGATGCGACCTTAGATGAAATCCGCACCGAAGCGAATCAGTTGCGTGCGCAGCTGGAATCCGCTGTCCAGGTTGTCGACAGGCTCGAGAGGGATTTCAGGACCAGCATCATGATGGGCGGTGTTTCTTTCTGGACGGAGCATGTCTTAAATCAAATGAAACAGGAATACGATTGGCTTGTCGCGGAACGGGCGACCGAACAAGCAAAACCCGATACGGAACAAGACCTCGAGAAGATTAATCAAATTGATCAACGGTTGGAAAGACTCATCAGCGCACCCAGAGAAATTTTAGGGAAAAACCCGGATGACCCAGCGATTCGGGAATTGCTGCGTCGTGTTTTCTTTGAAATGCATGCTCTTAGGGAGATCAATCCCGATCTGAAAGTTTTTAATATGGAAGAAGTTGGCGTTGCGTCTTATTGGAAAGAGCATCTCCTGCGGAAGGCTGCTGAAATTCTTCAGACACGCAAAGGGGTCCATTACTGGGATCTCTCTTATCCAGAAGAGATTGAACGGTATTTCTACGACCTTATCAGGATCCGCCGGATGTTGGGTGAATCGTTTAGCCGAAGTGATTTGGAACAGCCGATAAGACAAGGAGTTTTATTGGCGGATGCTTCGCTGAAAGGGCCAAGCTTGAGGAGCGAAGTGGTTTCCGATATGGGATTGGTCCCGGCAGGGGCTATTCCCTCTGTCATTTTGGGTTTGATGATGGCGGACACGGGATCGTCGGCTTTAGCCAATCAAGGTATTACGCCAGCCCGCTATGAATCGATGTGGCGTGATGCCGCCATTGAAAAATATTACCTCGAACCAAAAGCTAGCGCAGGCTATCAGTATCGTGATTTTTCAAGTTGGCGGCAATATCTTAACGAAAATCCGGATCAAGCTGATGATGAATACCGTCAAGCGTTAGAAGAAATAGCAAAACCTGAAGTTCCAGGAGCACCCAGTCGGGCCGAGGTCATGCTTACTGATTTGGCGAGACTCCTGGGAGCACTATTGGAATACGATCTGATAACGAAGAACCCTCAAACGGCAGGGATGGAGACTTTAGGCTGGTACCACGCAATTCAGCAGGAAGGTGTCGATACGGAAACCCATATCAAGTTCCTCACATTTTTTATTCATGAAGGTTCCGAGGTTTCAGGATTTGCGAAGCAGATGGTACTAACGCCGGAAGAAATACGGCTGCGGGATTATTTGAGAAAGCAGGATCTACCTGGCGTTAAGCTTGAAGCTGATGAGTTGAAGCAAATAGAGGATTTATGGCATGTCGTTCGGCCTTCCCTTTACCGTATGGGCGGTGAGGTTCCAACGGAATTGATGGCGCTACGGATTTATCTTGCCGGTGGTGTTTCCAGGCTCAGTTCTGAAGAAGCATCGCTTTATGAGGTGTTTAAGCAAACCCATGACCGGACAACGCGCGAAAAGGTTTTGGCGATAGCCGATTCTCGTGAAACGTCTATTCCGCGTGTGTCGTTGGTTCCTGAAGCAATCGCAGGGGACATGGCACGCATTGGAGACCTTGAAAAGCAGTTATTGAACAATAGAATCCAGGGGACAGGAATTGCAGTCTTTAAGTCGTTGGTGGGTATGGAAATAAAAAAAGAGAAGAACAGAGAATTGATTGCCAAGGGTGAAGACATAGAACCCTTTCCCGAATTAGAACGTGTTATCAAGCTTTGGAAAGATAAGGAGACTGAACTAGGTGGTGATTATCAGTTGCCGGAGAAAAGTGTCGAGGTATTTCTTGGATTGCTGGAAGCTTTAGAAGATCCTGCCCGGAATGTCTTATCGGAACTGTTTGTAGGAAATGAAGCCATGCTGCGCGCAAAAGGCGTTGACTTTGCCATGTCGGACAACCAGTTTTTCGGTTTTCTCTCGGCGACGGTTTTATACGCTCTCCAGGATGCGACACTTGGAGAGGATTCGCATGCTTATGATGATCCGGAGTTTTTTGACCGCGTTCTTCGCGAGAACAAAGCTTATTTTGAGGAACTCATCGGGTTCTTACAAGATCCGGAGATGATGGATCTTTTTACCCGATATTTCTTGATGCTCGAAGAGATGATGCAAAAAGATTATCTTTTGGATGGCAAGACATTCCCTGAAACCTTGAGGGAGGTTGCGTTTAGCCCCGAAGAAGATGATCATGCCAAGTGGGAGAAACTTTGGGGAAGCCTTTCGTCTTTTGTTCATGAGGGGAAGGACAAGGCCAAAAAGGTTTTGCAGATCCAGACATCACCTGTTTTTCGGGAGTATATCGAGAAGTTCTCGTCCAGAGAACCTGCGGGGGTTCAACCTGTTGAGATAAAGGAAGTGGTTTCTGATATGGGATTGGTACCGACAGGTGCTATTCCCTCTGTGATTTTGGGCTTGATGATGGCGAATCCAGGATTATCCAGCCCAACCCGACAAGATATGACGCCAGACCCTGTGGAAGAACGTCTCCGCGAAAGGGATGGGAAGGCCTCATATTTTGCCCAGGAGTTTGATTCGCTGGAGTCGTTGGAAAAAGAATTACAAGCGCGTCTTGATATGATTCATCAGATGGAGGATTATCTGCATAAACCCGTGCAAGATATTTTTAAATCCTTGTACCAAACCGCAAAATTCACCCCGGTCGAGGTGACCATTGACGGCGAGACTATGTTTCTGGTGGATAACCTCTATGATCTTCATGAAGCCTACTATTTATTGCGCATGAGAAGTAAGGCCGGAACAGCTTGGAAGGCATCGCTTGAAGCTATATATGAAAAACGATTCGAGAGTTTCTTTGCTGAAATGCAAGTCGTCAATATGCTCAAGTCGTTGAATCATTTAAACTTTGTTTATGGCCGACAAAGTCACCACTCCTCATTTATTCATTGGTTAGGTGTCCAAACTTTGATTTTTGATCACCTTGCGGAAATTAAGTATCCCATTGAAAAAGAGTATGAGATTAGTCAGGAAATTCACCATCGCGATTTTCTGAATGATGTCAAACGTTCAACTAATATTGATGTGAGTGATCCGGAGATAGCGCAGGCATTAAAGAACTTTTATATTTATGAGAAGCTTCAGGGGATTGCGAGTTATTGGCATGAACGTACTGTCCAAGCTCATCGGGATGTGGATCAATATAACGCGACACGGCCAGAAGGAACTCCTATCCGGCGTCTTGAGTGGTTTCCTAAAGATCTTGAAGTGGCTCTCGAAAGAACCGCGAAGATTTGGAACCTTTATGAGGAAAACTGGAAACCTTTGGGAATAGTTTTATCTCGGGGGGATATTGAAACTATTGCCGCGCCTCTGGATGAACAGGATTACATTCCCGATGATGAACTTGAAGCCTACTTTCAACAGGGAATACTTGTTCAAGCGCTCGCTCTTGGATTACCGGACCGTTTTCCTGAGGAGTATAGAGAACTGATAGCGGACGAGAAGCTCCAAGTGATGACCGGTTTTAATCTGCTTAAGATGATCCAAAGCCACGAGCGGTACCGATATGATCACGATGCGACAACTTTAATTATCAATAAGTACCAGTCGAGTTTCAGTTATGAGGATTGGAGTGTAATGCAAAGTAATTTGTACGAGGTATTCTCAAGAGGGAATGCTGAAGATTATGCTGCGTTGATTCAGAAGATTCTTGATGACAACAAAGGAATTTTTAAACCGGAGGATATTCTTGCTTTAGAAAACATCCAAAAGGTTGAAGCAGAAAAGATACGTCAAGATCAGCTATTTGCGATCCAGCAAGTTCGAGCCAAATTTGAAACTGTCTTGGAGCCTAAGAATGTGGATGCATTGGATCATGTAAGGGCGCATGTCGAAAATGGCGATTCGATCCGCGCACTCATGAATGATCTTGGTCTTTTAGGTGACATTGCTTCAATTGATGATTTGCAGGTCCGAGCAATTTCTTTTGGCCGCTCTTTTATGTTTGGGGAGCTACAAGCTTATATCCGTCTTTTCAGGCAATTGCATGAGAATTTTTGGCGGCACACTAGGCCGGAAATACCCATGCAGATGTTTGTCAACCAGATGATCATGGTTCATCCGCAACAGCCCTTGTCCAATTATTTGAATGCGGCAGCGACGAATACGGAGATTAGAGATTTCGCTCAATGGCTCGCGAGTGACTCACCTGAGAAAGAAAGCCAATGGTGGCAGGCAATCCCGGAAGGAGAAAGGGCGAGGATGTTGATGTGGGATGGGATTTGGCAGTTGTCGCGATTTATTGAACCGATGCCTGAAAAAGCGGGATCGGAAGAAGATTTATTCTCTTATCTGGCCGGTAAAGGAGAACAGCTCCAGGATCCCATACGATTGAAACAGTTGTTCGAGTACGGTGCTCGGATCAAGAGTGCTTTCAGACAAACGACTTTTGAGATTCCGCTGACTTATGATGAAGATATGTTGAAGACTCCCCAGTTTCCTCTTTATATGGTTTATCGTATGTTGACGCGGACTCCCGAACGTGATTTTCATTACGACATTAATCTGCCGTCGGACGAATTTCTTCGGGGGCTTCTTGGTGAAAGCGATTTCTATGGGGAAGTTGGGGAGGAACTGTTCCAAAAGGTCCTTGATCATGCTGAAAACGTAGCCGCAGATCGTCTTCAATCGGTGCCTGAGCATCTTCGTCGGATTGCTGCTGAATGGTACGCAAAGCTGAGTCCTGAGGAAAAAACGAAGGTCAGACCCGAACAATTTCTCGAGCGATACCTTCGTAATGTTGAAATTAATACCCTTATTAATGATACCAAGACGACCTTAATTGAGTTTGAGATCGAAATGCGTTTAGAGGCCAGCGCGTCTGATGTGCTCGAACAGCTCTTGAAAATTCGCGAACAGGGGATTGTTCATGAAGTTCTTCAATTTGAAGCAATGTTATTGAGGGATTTCTTTGAGGAGATTCTGCCGGGTACTCCCGAAGCCCGACAAGTTTGGTTGTGGGATTTCAATGAGGAAGAATTGCAGATGCCGGTAGAACTGTTTGTGGATTATGAATTGAAAAGCGCAGGGCTTAAGGATGACAGTACCTCGGTATTTTCAAGTACCTTAGAAAGACGTTTCGCGGAAGCCTTAGAGCAAGGGGATTTGTCTCGGCGCGATGTGCGAAGAATTTTTCGTGATGTGGCAAGGATTCGGCAATACTTGGAGCGGGAAGAGCTTTCGGGGGTCGCTTCCTTTTTTCAAACTCCTAGAGATGTTTTGAATAATGATAAGATCTTACGTGTTTTAGGGGGAATCAGGAATCTGCCCTTTGAGGAGATAGGCATTATTGACCAATTAAGGGCTCCTTTGCTGCCTGACAACCGTACGGAGAAAGAATATATCCTGCACAAAAGATCCCGCAATAAAGCAGTTTTAATGGTCGGCCAATCGGCAGACTTGACGCATGATCTTAGGGCGGTATTCGAAAAAGCATATGTTCTGGAGAAAAATGAAAGGTTAAAGGGCGAAGAAAGGCTGCTTTCCTCCGATATTGAACGTGAAAAAGGTGATACAAAAAGGGTAGCGAAAGAGTTGAAAGATTCGGTAGCGCTTGGGCTTTCTACGGCCGCTTTCCTGATAAGCTGGCTTGTTCTATTGGGAGCTGTTCAATACCGGGCTCAGAGAAAATCTCTAATGTACGGGAAGCCTCGGATGCAAGAGGAACGTGAAAAGCTGGGTTGGTCACTGAAGGATATTCTCAAGCGCATTCTGCGTCCTTTCTTAGAGTATCGCCAGAAGATGGCTCAAAAAGGGAGGTATGCTCCGCCTGGCCTGACGCTTCGCGGGTTTTTTATTCTTCTTGCGCATGCTGGTTTTATCGCTCTATTTTTGTGGCGCTCGTGGCGGGTGATTGATCCGGCGAATACGATTATTGCGATTATGGTGATGGATTTGTTCTTACTCTTTAATATGTATTTCACGAATGCGCATGTTTTAACGGCATGGCTGGCTTCCCGTATCTTTCCTCGTCGTTTACCGATGGGGGAGAAAGCTGCCAATCGTGACGCTGTGGATCGGCCCGAAGCTGATATTACCAGTGTCTTTATGCCTGTCGGTGAGTCTCCTAATGAACGTCGCCGGACAGATTCCGATGAGGTTCAGGAGTCTTCAGAGGATCGCTCCGAGATGCGTGTTGATCAAGACGACGATGCTGTTGAGGAAGGGCAGGAAAGTAAATTTCAATATCGGCGCGGTGAGTTATGGTTTCCAATTGAAAGCGAAGAGGGGCGGTCCCGGTGGGTGCCCTTGCGATCCAGAGAGGGGCAAGAGGCTTTTGCGATTCGAGGTGCGAAGGTTAGTATTACCTATATCAATACGGATTTATTTCGATATTTAAAAAATCAAAGATACCGCAATTGGGTTTTGGATAAGTTTGAACGCAATTGGAGGCATGATGTGATTGAAAGCGAATTCCAGGATGAATTTGGGGTCGCCATCGATTCTCCCGAGGCTGATTTTAGTGATTGGTTTTTTATTAAAAATGTTATTGATTCTTTAGCGTACAATTTGGATCCTTATGGCAACGTTGCGGAAGTGATCTTAACCGAGAAAAGTAGTTATATCAAAGATGCTAAGCTTTACGAACGGATCCAACGGGGTCAGATAAGTTATGCCGAAATGCACCGGCATGGTATCGATACGGCGGGTCTTGAAAAATTGCGGGCGAGTTATGAGACATTTCAGTTTGCAATCAAGGCACTTGAGTATGCTAGGCGACAGGTCGTGGAAATTGCGAGAAATCGGTTTGACAATGATTTCTACCGGGGAGGGAATAATGCCGCTCAATGGCTTAGGATGAGGCGTGAGGAAAAAGATGCGATAACCGAAGTTTTGGGGCGGAAATTGATATATTGGTTTCCAATTTATGATCTTCAATTCGAGAAGAAACAAGGCGACGTTTTTGCGTTCGAAGATTATCTAAACGGGCGTGATGGGCCGCCTGCTGTTGAGCCGGGGAAACCCATTTGGATGACGCGCTATCAAGGAAGAGTGAATGGCCCCCGGGGTGCTTTTATTGTGGGGCTTTTTGGGTTTGGTGCTTTTTTTCTGAGCTTGTTAGTGTTGATTCCGATACTTAGCAGTATTTTCACACATCCTATTCTTGCTGCAATCCTGAATCATCCTTATGGGTTGAGTTTGCTTGCAGGTTACTATGGCCTTGTTTTCGGGCGTTGGTTTTTAAATCTTCTCTTGGTTAAAGGATGGATCAAGTGGATTCCGATTATCAGGCAGATAAAACCCAATTTTAAGCCCCATCGAACAGGTGACCGTTATTTTGTGGATGATATCTACGATGAAGTCAATTCGGTTTTTGGTTATGACCCGGAACATCTGATTCGGCACAAGCGTATGATGGGGTATACCGTCGATGAGAACGGTGAGCGGCACGAAGATATAGCTAATAATCCTGACGGTTCCACGCATATGTTCACTCTTGACAATAAAAATCGTTTGGGCGGTGATCCTGAAGCGGAAAGTTTATTGGGAAAACGGATTGATGACAAAGACGCATTTGATGAGGTCCCCCAAGAAAGGATTTTCCCTCTCCGTAAACTTGTTGAACTTTCCCAAAGTGAGTATAGTTGGGCAGGCGTTCTAGTGCCGCAGACTCAAATCGTGACGGAAAAAGGTGCGCGGACTCCTTATACGGTTGACAATGACTTTTTGGGGGAGTTAGGGGGATTCTTTGCTTTGGCACTTCCCTTGATCCGAGGCGTCGGCAACTTTACCGGGAAAGGGTTGATCAACCTGGATAAACATTATGGGCATGGGGATGCCAGGAATTTTCCGCATAAGTGGTATTCGGTTCTCCTGTTGTCGGTGAGTTTAACTATTTTTGGAACGGTTGTCGGAATCAATATTGGATTCATCACTTTATCGGTTGCCGATTTCTTTTTGAAAATGGCGGGGATTCATGCCGGTTCCATTTTCGTGGGAATTTGGGTGTTTGGAGCCATTGGTGGGGCCTTCGGAAGGGTGACCTCTAAACAGTTGAGTCACGATTATAAAGAAGGAGACACCGCCGGCGCTGCGTTTGTGGCGACGGCAGCGATTACAGAACCCTCAACGCCGAACCTTCCCGCTATGAATGAACGCAAGAACATACGTTGGATGCAGGGAGATTTGAAGCGCATTTATGATCTTTTCCAGCCTGGGGTGCCTTTGGGTAGCCGGTGGTTGAATTTTATAGCGGTTCAGGGCTATTTTACTCCTTTCGTTTTCTGGTTTTGGATCCTCAAGCGATTTTTGGTTGATCCTTTGTTTTCTGGATTGGCTAACTTTTACTCTGCCGGTGTGCCTCGTGTGACGGAATACAATATGGCCAAGATGGTATTTTCCAATCCTGCCATTTTTGGAATAACGGTTGGCGTTCTCATGACTTTTCTGATCATTGGATTTATAAAAAGGCCGGCAAAGACAAACAAGATGGCTCAAGAAGAAAAGAATCCGTCCATTACGGGGAAAGTTGCTACCTTAATCTTATTTCTGCCCTTGCTGGGAGCTGCTCGACCTGAGTCTTCACTGAATCTCCTGAGGAGGTTGTCCTTTCAGTTTTCCATGGTGCATCCTGCTTTGCAGATAGGCATTTTCTTGGCTGCGGTGGTTGTTGGGAGTTTGGTGATTGCAAAGACGTTGCAGCTGCTTGGTAAGGCCGTTAAAATCTCATTGCGAGGCGCCGAGAAAATAGGTCTTCTGAAATTGCTGGGGATAAGGCGAGCAAGTACGGTAGAAAATTTAACAAATTTTCTTCGGCCCGACTACATGACCGGTTGGAAGTTTATGAGTTTACTTGGAACGCTTCTTTTGGTTTGGGGAAAGTTGTGGCCGGCTTACTTTCCGGGACCGACTGTAATGCCTTTTCCCGAAGTGAGTGCGCTGTTCATTATGACGTTATTTATTGTGATTGTTTTTCCGATTATGTACGGGGCCGTGACGGGGAGAAACCTAAAAGAGGTAATCGGATTTGGCTTAAAAAAATTAAAGGTTCTTTATAAGACGACTACCATCTATTTGATGGATCCGCCTCAATTGATGCGTTACATGTGGAGTAACACTTGGAAATTGCTAATGTTGGGTTACCAGAATTACGAGCGCCAATGGTGGCTTTCGACGGGTGCTATTGTTGGGGATTGGTTGATCTTCTTGACGCGAATAGGAATTTTTGGGGTCCCTCTTAGTATTATTTGGTTCCGGCGTATTATCGCAGATTGGGTGGTGGCAAAACTTTTGACGGCTCATCTCCATTTTAGCTTTTTAGAAGGAATCGCCCTTTTTGTTGCAAATCATCCTTTCTTCCTGGCTGTGATTTTAAGTTTAGTTGTCGCGAGGATGCTATTCAAATTCAATCGAAATCTTTATGGTATTTTGAGAGATCAGCAGCTTCGGTGGGCGACTTTTGCCTCCCTAACAGGAGGACGAGTCAGGTTAATGGATATGTACGCCAATATGTTTTTAGATGTTTTTGTTCTGGCGGTCCTTACGATTTTTTCCGGGGTCTTCTTTCATAGTAATTTGTGGACGTTTATTTTTGGTATTACCTTTTTGTGGTCCTGGTCGATGGGGCCGTGGCATGTCTGGTTCGATTCACACAAATTGCCGCTCGATCATCCTGAAAAGGGTTTTCATCCGATACGCCTCCTGAAGTATTTTTGGAAGAGCTTCAAAGAAGACTTGCAGAGGGATTTCAAAGACGAAAAGAAGAATAAAGGTTTGTGGGCGAACAGGTTTTTTAACGTGGGATTTTATTTTGGAGTTGGATACATGTTTTGGAAATGGGGGCAGATTATTGCATATAGCATCGCATCTTTTTCGGGCGGGGCGGCGTGGTTTCAAATTTTAAGTGCACTGCCTGTCACGTTTATTATTCCGGGTTTAGTGGGCTTTACTTTTATCCTTCCTTTCGTTCCCGCTATCTTCTTTGGGACGTTTTTTTCGGATTTGGAAACATTCATGAAGGAAGAACAAAAATCCATCGGCGATAATTTGCCCCCATCATCTTGGGTATATAACATAATCTATTATTCTACCTCGAGGATTGCTGATCCCAACCTGATTAAAAATAAGTTTTTTAGATGGCCCATGAAAAATATTGTGGGGCCGCTTTTGAAAGAATGGAAACCCATTCATTTCAAGATAGTAGGGATTGGGACGGATTTAAAGGAAAGAGAAATCCGAAATTTGCCAAAAAGTTGGTGGGACGAACACGTCTGGGAGAAACTTAAGGAAGTTGATATTGGGGAGATTTTAGGATGGATTGCGATGGGGTTTATTCTACGCATTTCTATTTCACATATGCTGGCAGGCTCCTTATTGGGTATTCAAGGGTTGCCCCTATTTTTTGCATCGTTTTTGTTGCCCTATATCGTGTCTTATCTTCTGGGGGTTTTCCCAGCCGCTTACCATATTATTAAGAATATCGTTGTGAGCATAAGAGACCCAATCAATCAGGTAAGGCCGAAAGCAAAGAAAGAGAAAGAGGAAGAAGGTTTTCTAAAAAAACACTTCACTCTCTCAGAAAAGAGCTTATTTGAGGTATTGACACTTAATGAAAAGATTTTGAAAGCAGAACCCAAGGAGGTCACGCCTCCCGATAAACTGCCCGAAAATCTCCCTTATAATTTTCTTATCAGGCTATACGAGTTGAGTCAGCAGCTGGCCGTTCCGGAACGCATCCCGAATGCAGACCAACGGCGAAGGCTTTTAACCGAATTTTACGTTCTATTGACCAATGATTCTGATCAGGGGTGGGTGAAAGGGAATTTTACGAAAGAGCACATCACGACGTGGTTGCAGAATATTGGCAGCATGGAAGATGCGGTGGCAGAGGATTGGGTAAGTCGATTACGTGACCGTCGTTTTTATCGCGGTCAGATTTTTGGCATTTTTGGAGATATCCCCGGGTATTATGATCATTACTTTGATGCAGGAGGTAACGAGATAAGAGAACCGACGCCGGAATCTGAGGAGAGCATTCATCATGCTGTGATAGACGGGGGCGTTTCAAGGATCTTGAATCATATGGGACCCGATGCGTTGCATATTTTGGAAGGTTTACCGGCAGCTTATTTTAGGGAGATTGCGGTTACCGCAAGGCAGCTGATTGAAATGTCTGAAGTTCTAAGGGTACGCAAGGTTGCGCAGCATCTTAGAGAAAAAAAGAAGGGAGAGGAACTGCAAATTGAAGAGAGTATTGAACAGAATCAGAAGGTTATCATAGGAAAGGTGCTGGGGAGTGAAGAGACGCCGTCAATTATTCCGAATGCTGATTCACCAACGAAAGAACGGGTGATAAGAAAGCTGTACCGACAGCATCAGATATGGAAACGCCTGTTCGAAAGAGGCGATTTGACAACGGATGGATCTCGAGCAGTTTCGGAACCATACCGGCATTTGGCCGATACCTATGCTGGATTGTTCAGACGCCTGCTTGATTTGATTTTGAATGTGGGTGAGCTTATCCAACCGGAGGTTGCAGGACAGGAAGGGGTTATTGAAAAACTTCTTGGGAATTCCGTGACTCAGTCAGCACCATGGTCCGAAGGTTTTGTTAATACTTTCCCGAGACCTTATCGAGATCGTTATGAAACTGTCCTGAGGGACCTTGAGACAACGATCCCCAGTTCTCAACATGATCTTTATGCAGAATTGTCAGCACACAAGGCATTGCTTGAGAGAATAGCGTTGCAAGATCGGGCGAGTATGCTGTTTTTGGAATATTGTGAAAGAGAACTGGAGCAGGAAACAGCGCAAAACCCTCCCGATGAAGATTATTGGAGACTTATTTCTACTCTTCAAGATGAAAAAATGGCGGCTATTCGCCGTGAAATTGAAGAAGTATTGCCAGTAGAAGCGGAATTGTTCGAATATACCGATCAGTTGAGATCGGAGCTTCGTGATGATTTGGGTGATTTGCCCTTGCGGGTGAGGCGAATCTTGATGAAGGATTTAAGGGAGAGCATTAATGAAAGGAAAAAGCGGTTAGCTGAAATAAAAGAAATAGATGCGGATAACATTCTAGATCCAAAGAAAAGGTTTAAGCACGTGAAGGAAAAAGAGAAATTGAGCGTAGATGTACCAACATGGGTGCGAGAGCAAATTATTCACATCAAAAATTTTCTGCCTTATAAGGTTGAAATGGTGAGAATTTCAGAGTGGTTAGAACGAGCTTATGCGTTAACACAGGAAGGTCGTCTTCCGGCAGGAGTAGCAGAAGAAGTGAAATATCTAGAAGCCAAGCTAAAGCTTTTGAACGACAAAGCCGGTGGTATGGATCAGGACACAAAGGCCGAGAAATATAAAGGCGCTTATGGAAAGTCCGAAGCGGAAATAGCCCAACTTATGAGCAACATTAATGATTTTGTGAATTATCGAATAACCCTGACCGAACTTGATGATGGAAGTGATGAAATCCGTGGGGATTTGTTAGGGGCTATTCGGAATTGGATTGCCGCATCCGAAAAACTTAGGATGGGAAGAAAATATAATGCAGAGCAAAGAGGTGCCATCGAAAGTGCTCAGGAGAAGGCTAGGAGCGAAATCGATGCTTTGCGCCTCGAACTTCCCTATATAATTGCTCATCGAGTTTTCCTGCGTCCGGATCAGGAAGAACGCTTTGGGCAGGGGAGTGATAGGATTAATGAGCAGTTGGCTGCCGAAGAAAGATTTATCAAATCTTCGAGGGAAAACCCCATGGCGTTATTTGAGAAACTGTATACTCATTTGGGTATCCATGAGTATGGTATTCGCGCCATGGAAGTTGTCACAAGGATATTACGGCTGAATCTTATTCCTGAAAATCTAGTCCCGGAAGTGTATAAGCGTGTTATTGATAAGTTTGATGATGATACAATTCCAGAGAATCACTCTAAATCGTTTAGGCAAAGACTGCGGGAATTAATCGAAATGGATCCGTGGATTAGGGAGAATGAGAAAAATAAAAAGGGCAAGGATCTTAAGGTTATGGAGGCCGCTGTTGCAAGCGAAGCCAGTAAGGCTGATGAACGATTGATTGTCATTCAACTTCTTGGTGAAGTGCGAGATGCAAGGCATCAGGATCTTTTATATGATCTTGTCAATAACCCATATGCGGAAGATGTCAAGTGGTCGGCAATTCTGGCTTTGGGCCGACTTGATTACAAAAGTGAGGAAGCCAAAAAGAAGGCAGTTGGTACAATCCTCAGTATTTTAAGAGACAGGAGAGCCCGTTTGGATTCGCGGGCTGCTGCTGCAATTGCTGTTTTTCATCCTCGTTATTTGGGCGGAGGAAAAGGTGTTGTATCAAGGATGTCAATCTTGTTGAGGCGTCAAGCAATTCGGGTGTTGAGATTGGCTCTGGATTTGTCCGTGCACGAAAAACCCCGAGCAAAACTGGAGATACCGTATTATGCTGAGGAAACGATTCAACATCTGACAGCTCGCAGATCGAAAAGACAGCAGCGTTCCGAGTTGCGGATTGACGGAGGCCCGTATATAAGAACAACATCTCTTAAGGAGGCTAGGCGTATGCTTCGTCAGGGCGAGGCCGTTCAAATTGATTTTCAAGCCCAACCTTGGATGCAATATTATCAAATATGGTCATCGAAACCTCGCTGGTCTCTTCTTTGGTTTTTGTTCCGCTTGAGTCGAGTTGTGGATCTTAATATTGATCTTGGGAATGGCGCGGAAGAAAGTTTAGTGAAAGGAAGAGCAACGGTAAGACGGTTGACGAGATTTTTAAGACATTATGAGCGTGTTTTAAAGCGACGACTGAAAAGAAATGAATTGCCCGACGTCTATAATCGAGCGAAGAAATTGCAAGATTTGATTGGGAAATTCGCCAAGGCGGTAGAAGTTAAACGTTCCGAGTTGCGTGTGACGCGCCGAAACTTTATGAAAAATGTTTTTACGCAAGGGCTTGCTCTTTACGGATTTTTAGGAGCGGCATCATCACTGAAAGCTCGCCAAGCTGGGGAATGGCCTTTGCTGACGGAAGGCCGGTGGCGGGTTTTAGGGACCAGGGATATTGGTCCAGAGCCTTCTTTCATGAAAACATGGCTAGGCGAATTTTCGGAGATCAAGATCTTGCGGGGGGATAATCAAATCTTTTCTCTGAAGGGCAATGGTTATTTGAGGGCAACACCGAGGGGAATGGACTGGGGGACAAGTTTTGTCACGCCGGGTTATTGGACAGTCGATCAGGATGGTCATTCCCAATATCATCACGCGATGAGAATCGTCGAAGCGAAATTCGAATATACAAAAGATAAGAATTTGAAGATGACGGGGGTCATGGAAGATCCCAGCGGAAATATCAAGGCTGAAGGTTTCACTATTCTTTTTGATGTCCTTGAAGATGGTACCGTTGAGATGAATTTTTCATTTTCACTGACGGCTGCCAAGGACTTCCAGCTTGATACGAATCGATTAGGGAAATCAGAAGGTTTCAAAATTGCTCAGTTTAGCTCGATGAATGTTCCCTCGGAAGGGCAACATGATAGTGATGCGGTTTCTTATCGAAGTGAATCGGGTGTAGAAGTTGAATCCGCGCTGACAACACCCGAAATCTTTTTATTTAATAATCCAAAGCCTTTTGGTTCCGAGGGCATTCTTTATTTGTGGAATCGAAAACCCGTTTGGCATCGTGATAATCCGACGACCTATCTTCGGTTAGGTAAAGATATGAAAGCAGGGGAATTCACGCCTCAGGGATGGGTGACACCTTCTGACAATTATGATGATGACAATGTCGGTGTCTGGATCCAGCATGATCGGGCTAAGCAGCAATATGAGGAAGGCGAGAAAATAGGACATTACCAATTTACTTTAGGAGCAACGCCCGCGCGATCCCGAAAGGATTTTAAAGCGGGAGCCCGTTCGGAATTGAGAGAAGCGAGCATTATTTCTGATTTCGACAGGAGCATCGGTCCTTTCTTGCAAGAATTACGTTCGAAGGTCGACCGGACGACGGACGTTGTTATTACGATTCCGCTCTACAATGAAATCCAGGCAATTGCGGCAAAGCACGGAAAACGGCTGGAAGGTACGCATGGTCAGACGATCGATGTGCGTAATCTGGTAAGCGTCGTAGTCGATTCGTTAGAAAAATATTTAGAAGCTAAAGAGGGTCAAAGAGGACTTATTTTGCTTGTTGGTGAAACCAATAATGACATGGCTCAAGAAGTCTTAAGGGAACTCCGGAGTTTTTCTCGGTCGAAATCAACAGAGAACGTGACAGTCGCTGTTTATGGGAAAGAGGCAGAGTTTGCTGGTTCAGTGGGTAAGAAGTGGGCCACGCGGCTTGGGATGATTGTGGCTCAAGAATTGAACGCGGATTTGGTGGTTGTGGATGGAGATATGGAGATTGATAAGTTATGGATTCTAAAGATGTTGGCCCCTATTCAATCAAAAGACGCGTCTTATGTTTCGGCTGATTATCTTCGGTTTTACGGTTTAGATGATGTCGCTTTGATTAATCACTTTGTTTTTCCGCTTTTTAGTGCCATGTATGGGGTTTCAATGAAGATGCCAAATGCTGGAGACTTTGCTGTTTCACGCGATCTTTTGGATTCTTATCTTCAATCTGAAGATATTTGGACGGCTAATGCTAGTTTTGAAGAGTTTTTTGCAGCTTATGCCTTAGGCAATAATCAGAAGGTCCAGGATGTGTGGCTGGGTGATAAAGTGCATCGCAAGAGTCCGCTCGAGGCGAACATGGATTCTTATATTAACATTGCGGTGCTCGTGATGTTTGACCAGCTTATGCGGCATCCGGAGTGGTGGCGGGATCGTGTCGGAGAAACGGGTATTGAGGGGCTTGAGACTTACAGTTTGCCGTCTGAGGTATCGGATCATCTCGCCAAAGAAGTTGTCGCGAAGGGAATTGACCGGGATGCGTGGATTCGGGCCTTCAAGGAGTCTTATGTTTCGAAGAAGCCGCAGTATGAAAAACTTTTTCCTCAACTTATGCCTATCATTGATCGAATGGCCGGGTCCGATTTATCCGCCTTTGATTTTTCAGCTTCCCAATGGGCTCTCGTTGTCATGAGTTTTTTGAAAGTCTACTTGGACGCGGATTCGGAAGAGATAAGGAAAGGCCTGCCTCAGTTGATCAAGCCTCTTTTTATGGCGCGGGTCGCATCATTTATTTCAGAGGTATCCGAGGGTAATTTTCTGGAGGTTGATTCAAGTATTCGCAGCCAGGCAAAGGAATTTGCTTGGGCCAAACAAAAAATCTTTGGGCGATCGGAATTGAGAAGGGAAGAACCCTCAGGGCCGGATTTTTTTAGAGAACTTGTCCGCCTATGGGATTATGCATATAAGAGAGCTCTGAAAGACGGTCGAACTTATCCGGTCGAAGCTATTCAAGCGAAAAGGGTAGGGCGGTTTTGGGTAATCAACAATCCTGGTAAGTGGCAGTGGTTGATGAGACCGGAAAGACCCAAAAGAAACGAGACGCCTGTCATGCTTTTTTATGATCAGCTTGGCAATTTTCAGCATACGGCATCGTCTAGTGTTTATGATATTCTTATTGATCATCATTGGGTGAGATTTAATTTAGAAGAGGCACCTTATCAGCCAGTTCATTTCCGCATTATCCCGGATATGGGTGAAAAGCATTCTCATGTTTTGGGGGAATATCATGCCTGGAGGATTTTTGATGTCTTGGATCATCTGGATTCCGATAATTTCTTGATTGGATTTGACAGTTTGGGGATGTGGGAACAGCATAGCCAGTTTAATTTTCATGGGTTAATGGTACCCCATAAGAGATATCCATTTGAGATCCAAACGGGTTTGGAGGACAGACAAACTATAGCATTCATGAATCTAGGAATTAAAATGGACAAACTTTTAAAATTAGGCTCAACCGCTCGTGTATTTGAAATTCACGATGTGAAGGAATTTAACTATGGTTTTCAGTTTAAAAGTTTGGTTTGGAAATACTTAAGGATCGTGAATCGTCATAACATTCCTTATTCCGCCGTTTTTCGGAGATACCATGTGAAACGCGAAAACCGGGATCTTGTTCGTTATGAGGTGATGATTTTCTTGGGAAGCCGTTATGAGTCGGAGATGGGAGGCATGGATTTTTACAAGCGGATGGGCATTATGCCAGTTGCTCCGGAGAAGTATGAATCCATTACGGAAGCTGAATTGTTGGAAGAGTATGCGAAAGCTTCTCTGAGTGAAGAAGTGGCGGCGCAGCTAGATGAAGAATTCCTCCAATCGCGTCATGAACTTCGGGAAATACCCAAAGCTCGCGTGTCGGAAGGCATTTTGGATGAAACTCCAGATTTGCAACCGGGGCCTTCAAAATCAGAGTTGCGTGTTGCTGAAATGACGGAAGCGGCCCAGTCAGTTCAAGAGATGGGGTTTGAACGTCGTGAGGCGCGGCAAATCGTGCCGGTTGGGAAGGTTGAAGTACTTAATGAAACTTTGATGACTCAGATTACAGCTTTTCTGGATGAAGAAATGAGAGGGCGAGGCTTCTTTAAGACCGATCTAATGGATCAGGCGACTTTGATAGATTCCGGTATGATGGCTTTGGCGATTCAGCCGGATATGAAATTAGACCAGGTTATCCCATTCTTGGAAACCTTAAGGGCCCAACTCCGTCCTGAGCTGAAAGTTATCGTCGCTGTTGAGGCTGGACATTCAAATGCTCAGGTCATCGCGAGTGAATTAGAGAGTCGATATCAGGATCTGATTACGAGCGGTCAAATGGTGATTTGGACGGGAGTTGCCTTGAATGTTGCCGTTGAGGCTGCTTTGAGACATTGGGACACGAAGGCAGTTACTGCTGTTCAGGTTATTGGGGCTGAGCGTGTCTTGAAGCTGGGAGATGAAAATGCTGCAAAGCGGTTATCCGCAGAACTTCTAAGTTATGTTCCAGGTAATGTGGTGATTGTGGGTCGCGTGGAAGGTTTGCGCGGTGTTCAATCGGTGTATACGGTTGATCTGGGCGAATATATCAGCACGATGCTGGAGGCCTATGAGGCGACAGCGACCTCGGCCTAAGCTTACTGTTTTCATTGAACCAATGCCGTCCCATTGGTCAATACAGGTGTGGCGCGGGATCTTCAACCCGCGCTGCACCTCACACCTTATAAGATTACCCCGAATATCTCTTTGGAAAATACTTGACGGTCTATCGGGTTAACGTTAGGCTTTTAAGGAACAGCATCCATTCGATAAGCAGTTTATTTCCGTAAGGGGGCAGCCCGCAATGAAAACGGCGACAGAAATTCGTGTCGGGAATGTTCTTCGCATTGACGATAAGATTTGCAAAATCCTCACACAAGAAATCCGAGGTACCGGTAAGTTCGGGAAGACCGTTCATGTCAAAGTCAAATGTTTAGAGGACGGCCATATTTTGGAAAAAAGTTTGCGCGCCGAAGATAAAATTGATGAGGTCGAAGTTGAGCACGTTAAAATGCAGTATCTCTATCGCGATGGCGAAAACTTTAATTTTATGAACATGACGACCTACGAACAATTTTCCATTTTGTCAACGGTCGTTGGCAAGCAGGAGGTTTTTTTGAAGGAGAATACGGAGATTGATGTCGTGTTTGCGGAGGGAAAACCGGTCAGCATTATTTTCCCGAAGGTTGCGGTGCTTAAAGTGACTTCGGCGCCTCCAGCCGTAAAAGGTGGCAGTGACACGACTTACAAAGAAGTCGAGTTGGAAAATGGGTTAAAGATTCTTGTGCCTCAGTTTGTGAAGGAGGGTGAAAGCATACGGATTAATGTTGAGGATTTGTCGTATTTGGAACGAGTTACAACGAAGAGTTTATAGGGAATTGATTCAAGGTGAGGAGGGGATATGGCGGAAGAAAAAGAAGAGGATCAAACTAAGTCAGAAGAAAAAGATAAGGGCGAGGAAAAGGAGAAGGGGGCTCCTAAGGAAGAGTCCAAGCCGGGCAAAGACAAAAAAGATGATGAGAAAATAGAATCTGGAAAAACTGATCAACCGGCTCATCTTGAAGAGAAATCCCATCATGTAAAAGTTTCGAAGATGACTCTTCAACAGGTTGGCAAGGCGATAGCGGCAGCAGAGAAAAGCATGGGAGGGCTTCATTCGAAGTTCGGGCGTGCCCTGCTTGAAAGAAAAGCTCTTTTGGAACGCGATTTGTGAAATGATGATTGGGGCAAAACGAGTTTTATTTGTCAGTAGAGTTTATGAGTAAGAGATTAATCCTAGGCTGGGTCTCATTTATTCTTATTGCGATTTATGCCTTTCCATCCTATGGGGATTCCCAAACCTGCCAAATATGCTTGGGTGAGAAAATCGAAGCCTACCGAAAAGACTTAGACCATTTAGAGTATGATTATGTTTTTTACCGATGGACTGAAGCGAAGATCCGTCGTTTATTATATGAAAATATGTGGCGGGCACGGCAAGACATGGGTGACCCCTTTTTGCGTGAGAAGCGTGAAAAAGGCGAGGCCGAGGAAAGACGTTTGGACTTGATCCTTCAGAGCTTTGAAAATGATTCAAGGAAAGCATCGAATGGAGTTGCTCAGCGCTTAGCGCAATTAAAAAAGGGCGCTCAAGAATTGTCCTCATGCGATTTGTCGAAAAGTTATGGACTTTGTATTCAGGGGGCCTATCAAGGTATTTATGATCAGTTGGCGGCCCTTGAGGAATACTTCAATCACGTTTTTGAGCATGAGCGGGAGTATCGTCTGGCAGTTCAAACGACTGCAAGCGGCCGGCAGGGTTTATACTATCAAGATGCTTTAGAGGGCGAGGACATCCATGATGATTTTTATTGGAGATTTGAAAGCGATCGCGCTCCCGGTCTTTTCGAGGAAGACCGGAAAGTGATGGAAATGATTCAGGAACTTCATCGTTTGTTAACATGGGATTTACCGGGTGCCACCTGTTGTTATGAAAAAGAATCGTTGGTTTAGCTTTATCGTTTTAGTTGGATGCTGTGCGGTGTTCCAGGGCAAGGGGTTGTGCTTTACGATGCCCCAGGAGGGTGAAATCCGCACACCTCATCAGTGTATGCAAATGCTGGAAGAAGTTCGCAGCGATTTATTGGATCGCTGGTATCGGTTTGAAGAGCATTTTGTTCAGATGAAATGGGAGTATTGGAAATTTCGCGAGGTTGTTTATTTTCCTCTTTGGCAAGCGAAGATGATGAAAGAGAACGAATATTCCTCTGAGAAGGCCGTGGAGGGGGAACTTCTCTTTGCTCGATACCGCCATTTTGCCGATGTTTATTTGGAGGAAGCTGAGATCGAGACGAAGGATATGTTAAGTGCCTTTGAGGATGTGAAAGACCAGATCGGGAGAATGGGGACCGTTTGCGCAGCATGGGATTATCAAGATTGTCTCGGATATTGGCGGGATAAGTTGCGGTTGTGGTTCGACGATTTTGAAGCGCTTATTCAGCGATACGTTAAAGAGGAAAAATCGTTTGCGGTCGAAATTGAAAACACGGTCCAAGAAAACGCAAGTGAACACCACGATTTTGCAGAGCGATATCACGAAAAAATGACAACTTGGAATTATCAATATTATCCTGAAGTACTGCGAAAAATCAGGGAGCTGCGCGAAGAGCTTGAATTCACATGGCCTGCCGACAAGTGTTGCGAATCCTGCACGATGGGGAATGTTTCGAATGCAATGGATCCTCTCTTCGGTGATCGTGAACGGAGCCGGGTTTCTGAGCGGCAAGGCATCGGAGGCGATGTCGTTAGTAAGAATAATTTGGTTCGGGCCATGGATGAGATCAAATCCATTGGGGAGAAAACAGGCCGCAGTTCAGAACAAGATGAATATGAATCTCAACCTGAAGTTATCTAGGAGTAGATCGAATCGATAGGCTGCGTTTAAGCGATATCCTTATTCCACTCACTTGAAAAATAGTCTGACCCCACCTCGTCGCCAACATGAAAAATGGGATGCCAAACAACCAAACGTTTGTCGCCCCGGATAAGCCATCGCAAGGGCCAAGTCGGTATGTAATAAGCGTTGATCAAAACATTGCCGAGGATTGCAAACGGAACCGCAAGTGTTTTTCCGATCATTTCCGTTGTTTTATTGACGGACTTAGCAGCCCACATTCCTCCGGAAGTTTCAGAAGGGGACGGAAAGTTAAAAATACGATTTTCAAAATCCGGAAGATAGTGATCGGATGTCATATCGCGTCCTGTTGCACAGGCGGATAACACCAGCATGAGGATTAACCAACAAGCTATTCTTCTTTGTTTTACCATTGGTAAATTAACGGCATATCGCAATCGTTTGTTTAGGGTTGAAAGTGATATCGAAAAATCCTGGATGTGCTAAAGGAACGGCTATCCCGGCCGTTGACCTAAAGACCCATCATCTAATCTAATGCATCGAGGTGGGGAATATGGTATATTAAAAATCAATAAACGGAGAATTCGATGTTGAAAAAGAAGACAAAAGCGAACGACTTTGTAAAGCTTTTTCGAGAGCAGGATTCGATCGCTAGAGATGCTGCAAGCCTGGAGCAACAGTTCGAGGAATCCAATGAAGGGCTTGTCGTTATACGATTTCGGATATGTATTTTGATTTTTATTTGCCTCTTACCCTTGTTAGGGATTGTCGACTATTACACGTTGGGTTTTACGAATCCTGTTTTTTCTTTAACCTTGCGTGGTGTGATGATTCTTATTCTATCCATTTATGCGTTTCTCACGTTTATCCCTCAATTTCGCAAAAGCATTTATGCCTTTGTTTTTATTTTGGTGGTTATTCTGGGTTTTTACAATTTAGCAATTATTGTTTATGAAGGGACTTCGGCCTTCGAGCACTATATTTTTTATGGGCTCGTTTTTTCGATTTTAGGATTAGTTCTGCCGTGGGATGCGAAGGCTATCATGGGGGTCTGCCTGCCGGTTTATATTTTATATCCCGTCGGCATTGCCGTCATGGATTTGCCGATGACCGGGAATTACTTTATTAAGAGCAATTTGTATCTTTTGTGTTTTATGCTGATTGTCATTGTTGGGGCAGCGATTAACCATAGCTATCGATTCCAGGAATTTGTATTAAAGAAACGCGAGGAAAGCCTCAATCAGGCTTTGGAAGATTTTCAAACCCGCTTAAAACGTTCTTATGAAAGAATGGAAAATCTCGCGGTGATTGACCATCTTACCGGAGTTTATAACCGGACTTATCTGACCCAGTGGTTGACGATGGGAATCCACAAAAATCCTCAGAAGGTCAAGGTTTTTTCGATGATCATGTATGATTTAGATCATTTTAAGGAAATTAATGACATCGGAGGTCACCAAATCGGAGACCGTGTTTTGCAGCGTGCTACGGAAATTGTCCAAGAATTGCTTCCCGAAGGAGCGCCTATTTTTCGATATGGGGGTGATGAGTTTTGTATTATCCTACCGGGTTTTGATCTTCGCCGAGGGGTTCAAAAAGCTGAGGCCATTCGATCGCGTGTTGCAGAACATTCTGACCTTCTGATTAAATTATCTCCCGTGGAGTCTGTCCGACTGACGATCAGCATGGGTGTGATTGAAGAATTTGTAACAGGCTCCATCGATGCCGATTATCTTATTCGGTGGGTCGATGCTGCCTTGCTTGAATCCAAAAGACAAGGACGTAATTGTATTCATGTTTTTGATTCGGAATCCAGAAAAATTGTTTCAGCGGCGCCTTGGCTTGGAAACTCCTCATAAAAGCAAACGCTCAGTTCATCCTATTGCTATTCTTACCGATTTTGGCAATCGTGATCCTTATGTCGGCATGATGAAGGGAGTGATGGTGTCTATTTCAGCCGAAGCCTTGCTGGTGGATATCTCTCACGAAATCGAACCCCAGAATTTGATCCAAGCCCGGTATTATTTGGCGGCATCTTATCGTTACTTTCCGCGAGGGACCATTTTCCTTTGTGTCGTTGATCCGGGGGTGGGAACAAGCAGAAAAGCGGTGTGTCTCAAAACAAAAGATCATTATTTTGTGGGCCCCGACAACGGGATCTTTGGTTTTCTTCAGGGAAGGGGTGTCGTGGTTCGAGAAATCGAAAACCCTCGATTTCAATTGCTGTCGCGTAAGATATTTTCGACATTTCACGGGCGCGATATTTTTGCTCCGGCCGCTGCAGTCTTGGCTCGAGACGGGATGCACGCTTTTCGGCGAATGGGCAGAAGGGTTCGAATAATAAAGACCTTGGATTATCCGCATGTTAAAAAGACAAAGGATTGTTTAAAGGGAGAGATTCTCTTTTTTGATCATTTTGGAAATGCGATTACGAACATTATGGCCGGCGATTATGAACAGCCAAAAAGAAAGGAATCGTGCGTTTTTGTCCGTCGGCGATGCATTGGCCCGATTCAGAGATGTTATGGTGATGGCGTAAAGGGATTAATGGCATTTTGGAATAGCACTGGCAGTTTAGAGATTGCAAAGCCGGGGGGTTCAGCAAAAAAAACAGGATCTTTGCTGGTTGGAGATCCGATCATGGTGAGGTTTTAGATGGGAGAGAACTTAAGTTTCCGCGTCAAAAAAAGAAAAGTCATCTTTTCGAAAGGGCCTATCCATCTTGTTGATTGTGACGTCAAGATGAAAAATGGAAGAATATTATCGCGGCAGATTCTGGAACATCCCGGATCGGTTGTTCTTATTCCGCTGTTGAGGCCTGATAAAATCATTTTGGTGAGGCAATTCCGTTTTGCGATCGGCAAATGGATTTGGGAGCTGCCGGCGGGAGGGGTTGAACGCGGAGAATCCCTGAAACAGGCCGCGATTCGTGAATTAAAAGAGGAAATCCATTATCGTCCAAGACGGGTCAGAAAGCTGGCTTCTTTTTATCCGACGCCTGGAATTTCAGGAGAGATGATGCATCTTTTTCTAGCGGAGGATTTGGTTCCGGGAAAGGCCGTCGGCGATGATGATGAGGAGCTAAAGGTTCGCGTTTTTTCACTGGCTGAGTTGGGGGCCATGATCAAGAAAAGAAAGATCAAGGATGCTAAAACAGTTGTGGGTTATTTCTGTTTGGAGCGATTACGAAAATCCAAACAGTCGTGAGGGAGAGGTATTAAAGAAGGATCGATCGAGCTTAAATTCAAACATTAATTCCGGCGCAACCTTTTGAAAAATCATGTGCCATCGAATAATAACCCAGAAGACAGGAACAAGAGAATTTGCTATACTACGAATTCAATATTACCTTGATTTTCCAACATGGATGCTGGCGCCCCATGGGCATAGTGGAACAATGATGTGATGCAGACAAGCGTAATGACCGCAACCATGTTGGCTAAGCGATGGATTTCGTGCTGGCGTAGCTCAGTCGGTAGAGCAGCTGTTTCGTAAACAGCGGGTCGGGGGTTCAATTCCCTCCGCCAGCTAATTCCCCAACCGAAGCGACTTATCGAAATATTAAAAAATCTCAATTCTCCTACAAAAGAAAGGTTTCGAAGGCTATTCTCTATGGATGGGGGATAATTTCGTCTGGATGAGGAAGCGGGACAAGGAAGCGAGTACCCCTTTTGCTATAGTGACCGATCTTGCTGAGGATCTCCTTTGCGAAATTCCATGCGAAAATGAGGATATAGTCAGGAGCGTTTTTCTCTAGATGCTGGCTGGAGACAATCGGTATTCTTGCCCCCGGGACATAGTTGTTTTGTTTCATCGGATTATCATCAACGATAAAGTCGATTTGAACATTCGTGAGTTCACAGAAATTGACGATTGTCGAAGCCTTGGCCGGAGCCCCGTAGCCCGCGACTGTTTTGCCCTCCGCTTTTATTTCGCCGATGCAAGAGACGAGTTCTTCTTTCGTCTTAATAACTTTGCGGGCAAATTCCTCATAGATGCTGGGGGAACTGAAATTCCTTCTCTTCTCTTCTTGGATGTAAGAAGTAACGATCGATTCGATCCGACGGTTGGCCGATTTCTTTTTGATGTAAATTCGAAGTGAACCGCCGTGGGATTCAACCTCTTGAATATCGAAGATTTCCATATGAAATCGGGAAAGAAGGAATTGCAGAGGTGAGACCGCTATATAGGAGAGATGCTCGTGATAGATCATATCAAAATACATCTTGTCGAGCATGGTGCCCAGATAGGGAAACTCGATGACGAAGATACCCTCTTCGTCCAATAGGTCAAAAACATTTCGACAAACCGATTGGATATCATCAATGTGTGCAAAGACATTGTTGGCGCTGATGACATCTGCTTTTCCGAACTCGGTGATGATTTCTTGGACGCAGGAAGCGTCAAAATAGCGGTCAAAAGTCCGAAGGCCTCGGACGTTGGCTTCCCGGGCCAGATTTGTTGCGGGGTCGACGCCTACGGCACGCATTCCTTCTTGTTGATAAAGGGCGAGCAGGGCGCCATCATTACTGCCGATGTCAACGGCCAAAGGGGAGGTTTTCTTGCCGAGTTTCTTTCGAGCAGTTTTGGCATATTCCGCAAAATGCGCCTTAAAGGTTTGGGTGGTCGAACTAACATAGAAATAATTTCTGAACATGAGGTCGGGAGGTACGACGTGCGTTAATTGAACGAGTGCACAGGAGGGGCAAAGCGCTGTCTGGAGGGGGCATTTAAATTCTTCTTCGGGAGGATTGGCAACCGGAACATAAGAATTGGCCAACGCGATTGTTCCGAGATCCAGAAAGGGAGCCGGAAGTCTTGTTCCGCAATAGCGGCATTCTTTTTTTTGGTATAAATCGCTCGCGGGCATTTTTTAGGTCTCCGGAGGGGTATCGATGGAGGTAATTTTGCCATGGCGAATGACAATATCGCTCCCAGAAGCCACAGGAAGATCTTCATTAGCGATTTTTATAATTTGATGGGCAACGAAGTCCGCGGATTGTTGACGCTTTGCATCTTTGGCACCGAAGAGATCTGCGCGCATACTTGTATTCATGCCGCCCGGACAAATCGTGACGCAAAAGACGTGTTTATCTCGGTTTTCTTTGGCGATCGCTTGGGTCAAACCGACGATTCCAAATTTGCTTGCGGAATAAGCAGCAAGTCGAGGAACTCCGCGCTTGCCGGCCATAGAAGATAAGTTGAAAATTTTCCCGTATTTTTGTTTTCGAAAAATGGGAATAAAATATTTGCACATAAGGTAAGTCGAAAAAAGATTATGGTCGAGATGTTTCTGGAATTCCTTTGAGGATTGAAGCTCGGTTCTTTCGAGTATGCCGCCGTATCCAGCGTTATTGATTAGAACATCGATAACTCGAGATTGTTTCTTGATTTTCTCGACGAGCCTTTTAACGGCTTGTTCCTGAGTCAGGTCGGCTCGGTATAGAGTGAAACGGACAGGCGGCGACATTTGACGTGATATGGTTTTTAAAGAATCCTTTGTCCGGCAGACGCCGAATACATGATCGCCTTGTCGTAGAAATCTTTGCGCAAGACACAATCCCAAGCCGCGCGATGCACCTGTGATCACAATGGTTTTTGGCATAACGAAGAACCCTAAGAATAGCTTATTTAGATGCAGAAACCCCTTGTTTTAATTCCGGGTTAATATAACCGTCAATGACGGAAAACGCAAAGGTATCCGATTCATATTTTCCTTGTTCGCGCTCACGCGTGGTCAAGGCCAGAAAAACCGAATCTTTGGTAAATTTTTGCGCATGAGCGATCATAGGAGGTGTATAGACAATATCACCGGCTTTGACATGTAAAACCTGCTTTTTATGAGGATCCCGAACGTCACAAGAGTGGCTTTCATAGGCGCCGCTAACGAGATACATATATTGGACATCTTCTTTGTGATAATGATTTGCTCGCACGGACCCTTTTTTAGATGTGATGAGGGCCACATGTCCGAGATGCCCCTCGAAAATATTATAAATTTCACCGCGCCAATCTGTGACGGCCGGATCAATGTGTTTTACCGTTTCCATAGAAAACTCCTCTCAGGCGATGTTGTTAAGATTCTTGAAACCATTTAATAGTTCTGACCAGACCTTCTTCGAGAGAATAACGAGGCTCGTAGTCTGTAACACTTTGGATTTTTGAGATATCGGGACACCGGCGCTTGGGATCAGCACTTGCATAAACGGCATGGGGTGGGTCAATGTGGACGACATCCACTTGATGAGGCATAAATTCTGCGACCATCGAGGCCAAGTCTTTTACGGAGATCTCAGGCCCTGGATTTCCGATGTTAAAGGCCTCGCCGTTAGCGTCTGAAAAAAGGACTCGAAGGAGGGCTTCAATGGCGTCATTGATGTAACAAAAAGAGCGAGTGTTGTGGCCAGGCCCATGAATCGGTAAGGGTTCCTTTCGAAGAGCGTGCTCGATGAAATTGGGCAAAACTCGATAGTCGTCCGGACGGATGCCCGGGCCATAAACATTAAAAGGGCGCACAATTTTCACCGGAGTATTAAATACTTTCCAATAGGTAACGCACATGGTCTCCCCGAATCTTTTGGACTCGTCGTAGCAGGACCGGGACCCCAGGATGGAGACATTTCCATTGTAGGTTTCTTTTGTTGGGACATGTTTCGCATCGGGGTCACCATAAACTTCACTTGAACTGGTAAAGAGAAAACTGCTCACATTTTTTGAGCGTGCCAGCTCTAACGCGTTTCTTGTCCCGATGGTTCCGACATCCATGGTCTCAATGGGATATTTGGTGTAATAAACAGGGGATGCAATTCCGGCAGCATGAATAATGTAGTCCATCGGTTGATCGGTTGAAAAAGGTTTAACCACATCATGACGATAAAAGTGAAGGTTTTCGTCGCTTAGGACTCGCTGCTCATAACCTGTTACAAAGTTATCAAGAAGAAGAGCGCTCGCTTTTTTCTCCAAAATTTCTTCATTCAGGTACTTGAGAAGGAAGACGAGGTAGCGTCCCAAGAACCCAAAAGCCCCCGTGATCAAAAAAGTTTTTCCCTCAAAAAAAGAATAGAGATCCTTGATATTGCCAGCAAGGTTTTGAATGTCCTCCGCGATAATTTTAGAATCTGTAAAACTCGTTGCTTTCTTTTTCCGTGGTTTCAATGCGGTTTTAGGAGGATCAAATTTTGTTAAAGGGTTAATTTCGAGTGTTCTTTGATCATTGGAGGATTGGATGTTTTGGGGATCTTTTCGATTATTAATTTGGGTAAGGGGCGACTTCCCATCGGTCAAGGATGGCTCTCCCTGAAGGCCCGATTGAATATAATTTTTTATCAATTGCTGATAACCCAGATCGCCTTTTTCTTGGGCTATTTCACGCAATTGTTCGATCATCTCATCGGGAATCCTCATGGAGATCATGGTTTTCTTTTTAGTATGATTCTGAATTTTCTGGTTTTTGTTCATTTGAGAGCTCCTTTGAATCAAGACTGTCTTACAAATATGCGAAAACGTATATACAAAAAGATTGCTTCCAGCACAAACGTATATACATTTGTATATACAAAAGCGCTAAATGTCAATATGTATTTATAAGTCTTGGAGACATACTGTCTGATGGTACTAAAACTTCCTCTAGGATTAACGCGCCCGTCTCATATGTGAGGGAAGAATTTTAAGCAACTCACGGTATTTGGCGACAGTGCGCCTTGCGATCATAATGCCTTCGGCAGTCAGCCGTTTGAGAATATCTTGGTCGCTTAGGGGATCCTTAGGGTTTTCCTTTTCGATAAGGCGCTTAATTTTTTCCATAATGCTCTTTTGAGATTCGGTTTCGCCATCACGGGTTTCCAGTTTTGATGAGAAAAAACTCTTGTACGGGATAACTCCCTGGGGTGTCGAGATATATTTACCCTGAAGGGCGCGGCTAACCGTTGATTCATGCATGCCAATCTTATCAGCGATGTCTTTGAGACGAAGCGGTTTCAGATGGGAGAAGCCTTTGGAGAAAAAATCAGCCTGAACTTCAACCAAAGCCTCAGTTATTTCACGAATCGTAGATTTGCGTAAGCCGAGAGCCCTCATAAAGTTCGTTGCCGACAGCATCTTATCGCGCAGGTAAGCTTTGGTTTTTGCGTCCGTTTTTTTATCGCGCAAGAGTCGACGGTAATAGGGATTAATCCTCAATTCAGGCAGGTATTCGACATGAATATCGATCTTATACGGTTCTTTAGGGTTTTCTGAATGACTGACCGTGGCATCCGGAGTGACAGCAATAGGCTCCTCGAGATAAAAGGTTCTCCCGGGTCTTGGTTCGCAATGAGCTATCATGTCGACCGCTTTTTTTATCACTCCAAGGTCTACCGTTAGAATTTTCGCCATTTGTTTCAGATCCCTTTTTTCTAGCAGCGTGAAGTGTTCTGAAACAATTTGAACGGCAAGCTTAGTCTCAGATCCTTTTTTCTTTAATTGAATAAGCAATGCTTCCTGAAGGTTTCGAGCCGCAATGCCTGGCGGGTCTAAATCTTGGATGATTGCCAGCACGTTTTCGATTTCTTTTGGTTCGCAGGAACAAGCTTGCGCAATCTCTTCAGTGGTGGCTTTTAGATAACCAGCCTCATTGATGTTTCCGATGATTTCATGAGCGATTTTTTTCTGCATTTCGCCGAGCTCGAGAAATCGGATTTGCCATAAGAGAAAATCGTAGAGCCCCTCAGGTTTCGTGATGAGTGATTCCTGGAAAGACTTTTGCTTTTGAAGTTCCTTGGGGTCTTGCCGGGAAATATCATAGTCGCCAAAGTCTTCATGATAGTTTTCATCAACATTTCTGTAACCGTTATAGGTTTCACCCAGTTGTAGTTCCTCAGTCGGGCGATCCATTCCCTCTTCGGGTTTGTTTTGTGATGCAGCATTATCGTCCGGTGCCTCTGATGAAGGCTTTTCATCGAGTAGGGGGTTGGCGGAAAGCTCGATATCGATTTCTTGCTGGAGTTGAGCAAGCGGAAGCTGAAGAAGCTTCAGGTATTGCCTAATCTGAGGCGAAAGGACTAATTTCTGAGATTGCTGTTGTATAAGCCTTGGTTCCATAGTGTTAACCCTTAAAGAGATGTTAAAACAATAGCATTTTTTGAGATAATTGTAAAGTTATGGGAAATCAGAGGTTAGGAAATAATTTGACACGGAAAAGTTATTTCTCTAGAATCACTCTTTACTTTGTCTGCTGAAGACCTAATTCGTGTAGCCAAGGAGGGTTGCTGATGTCTAAAGAAGGAGGGCTAGAAAAGTTGGCTCCCATGGATGCGCAGTCGATCCGTGATGCGATCAAGAAAAAGCGTGTTCCAGCAGGATTATGGACGAAGTGCCCTAGTTGCCAGCATGTCATGTTCAATAAAACGCTCCGCGAGAACGAATCGGTGTGTTTGAAATGCAGTTATCATTTTATTGTGCCCGCCCAGGATCGCATCCGCCAAGTCCTTGACCATAAAAGTTTTAAAGAAATCGACGCCAATTTATCGACATTGGATCCCCTCAATTTTGAAGCTGTTAAATCCTATCGTGATAAATTAAAGCAGGATCAAAAACGGACCGGGCTTAAGGAGGCCTGCCTGACGGGGGAAGGAAAAATTTATGATCGGCCAGTTGCGTTTGGGGTGACGGATTCGCGCTTTATTATGGGATCGATGGGTTCCGTTGTCGGTGAAAAGATCACAAGACTTATTGAGTATGCACAGGAAAACGAACTTCCGCTGGTGATTGTTTCAGGTTCTGGAGGAGGTGCGCGGATGTATGAAGGCGCGCTTAGTTTGATGCAGATGGCAAAGACTGCAGCAGCGTTGGCAAGATATCAAAGGGCGGGCTTTCCTTTTATTTCGATTTTGACGAATCCAACAATGGGGGGAGTTATGGCAAGCTTTGCTTCGCTGGGGGATGTGATTATGGCTGAGCCTCAGGCGCTTTTAGGATTTGCAGGCCCGCGGGTGATTGAGCAAACCATTCGTCAAAAACTTCCTTCTGATTTCCAAACCTCGGAATTTCTTCTAGAACATGGCCTTATTGATAGAGTGGTTGACCGGCGTGAGATGAAGCATACACTTAACGTTCTCTTAGATTATTTCCGCGTATAAGGAGGATTTCTTGGCTGATGTTGTTTTGAAGAATGTCAGTAAAAGTTATGGTGACCGCGTTCAAGCCGTAAAAAGCGTGGATCTTGAGGTTCGCGATAAAGAATTCGTGGTTCTCGTTGGGCCTTCGGGATGCGGGAAATCAACGACCCTGCGTATGGTTGCCGGTTTGGAAGAGATTAGCGAAGGTGAAATTTATATTGATAAACAGATAGTCAACGACATTCCTGCCAAGAATCGCGACATTGCGATGGTTTTTCAAAATTACGCTCTCTATCCGCATATGTCGGTTTATGAGAATTTGGCCTTTGGGTTGAAGTTGCGTCGTTACCCCAAGAAAGAAATTGACAGGCGCGTGCGGGAAGCAGCCGAGATTTTAGGTTTATGTAAGGGGGATATGCTCAGTCGTAAACCGAAGGAATTGTCGGGCGGTGAACGCCAGAGGGTTGCGGTTGGCCGTGCGATTGTTCGTAAACCCAAGGTTTTCTTGTTTGACGAGCCGTTGAGCAACTTGGATGCAAAACTTCGCGTTCAGATGCGGATGGAATTGCAGAAATTACATAATCGTTTACAGTGTACGATGATTTATGTAACGCATGACCAGGTGGAAGCCTTAACTCTTGGAGACCGGATCGTAGTCATGCGCGACGGCTTGATTCAGCAAGTGGCAGACCCTGTGAACTTATATGAGAGCCCTTCAAATAAATTTGTGGCGGGTTTCATAGGCTCACCGCCGATGAACTTTTTGAAGGGGACGATTTTGTCTGAAAACGGGAGCTATTTTTTTTATGACAGGGGAATTAAATTACGTTTGTTGCCCCAACACCACAGCAAAATATCAGCCTATCGAAATAAATCTGTGGTTTTCGGGATAAGACCCGAGGATATCTACGATAAGATTTTTGCTCAAGATGCAAGGCCGGAATTTACGATTACGGCGACGGTGGACATGGTGGAACCGATGGGGTCCGAGATCTATATCTACCTCAATGCAGGGAATAATAGTTTTGTCGCTAGAGTTTCCAATCAAGATACGGCGACGGTCAACCAAGATTTGCAGATGGTGTTTGATATGAGTAAAGCCCATTTCTTTGATCCAGAATCCGAAGAGGCTATTTTCTAAATACCTATGGGGTCAACGACCCAGAAACAGCTAAGCATTATCTTCTCTTTCCTCGTAGCGGTATTTCTTTCTTATCAAATTGTATCCTTCCTGTCTTTTTTGCGCACCACGGTCAATCCAGAGATTTATCTTAGCCGGATTGGATTGTCTCTGGCCGCGTTTTTATTGCCCATCCTTGGCGGTTGGTATGCCTTTCGCTTTATGGGAGGAGTTTTGTTTGCCCTTTATGCCTTCGTCATGGTTTTTTTTATTGTCGGAATTTCGTCATTTCCTGTTTTTCTGTGGTTTCTCCTGGTCTATTTTCTTTGCTGTTATGGCCTTTATCTGCTTGATCAATCCTTTGAGAATAGAATCGCGACGATTCGTGTCGATCGTGAACAGTATCAGAACGAAAAAAACGATTTAGAGGTGGCTTATCGAACTAAAGGGGAATCGATCAGTATTTTGTTCGAAAAATATTCGACATACTATAATTTAAGAAAACTCGCAGAAGAATTGTCGACAACCTTGTCGGTGTCGGAACTTGCAAATAAGATTGTTCAACATACCTCCGATTTCATTTTCCGGGGTGATGTTTCTATCATGACTTTGGCTCAAGCTGAGGGCCACCACCTGCCTGTGATTGCTATCCATGAGTTTGCAAGAAAAGAGGCGAAGAATTTTAAAATCGATATCAAACAACTCCGGGAAGGCGACCACTTCGACTTTTGGGTGCTGCGTAATCGTCGCCGTGTTATTGTCAACGATACACTTCAAGACTTCCGTTTTGATGTTAAAGAAAACATCCGAAATGAAAATTTGAGAAGCATGATTATTGCGCCTTTGCTTCATGAGGGTCGTGTCATGGGAACGCTTCGGGTCAATTCTGGGTTACCGGATGCTTTTACCAATGATGATTTGCGTTTGTTGGATACGATTGCAGTCTTAGCTTCTTCAGCGGTATCCAATGCGGTGCTGTTTGAGCAGACTGAGGAACTGGCGATTCGTGATTCTCTTACAGGGCTCTATCTCCGGCGTTATTTCTATAGCCGTCTTAAGGAGGAGCACCGCAGGGCTTTGCTTACGCATCGCCCGCTATCACTCTTGATGTGTGATATCGATCATTTCAAACAATGTAATGATCAGCATGGACATGGTGTGGGTGATTTGATGCTGATCCAGTTTTCGAAGATCGTCGAGAAGGTATGCGAAAACGCGATCGTGGCTCGATATGGCGGAGAAGAATTCGGTATTCTGCTTCCGGAATTATCGAAAAAGGAAGCCGCCAGTTTAGCCGAAAAGGTCCGAGAAGAAGTTGAGATTAGCTCATTCGATATACGGCGAGAAAAGATCAAGATGACGGTTTCGATCGGCGTCGCTAGTTTGCCGGATGATACGCTCGATCTCGAAAGTCTTGTTCAAAAGTCAGATGAAGCGCTTTATGAGGCAAAACGTAAAGGAAGAAATCGGGTATGCTTAAGCAAATCATAGCCCTGGCCGGTTTTTTAATTCTGTACCTTTTTGTGATCTATCAGGCACATCAGTTGATTCTCCTTTTCTATATTTTCTTCCCGTTCCTTTTAGTGCCCGTTGCTTTTTATATGTTAAATGAGGCCCGACCGTTGTTTTTCGCAACGACCGTTGCGATCGGTCTTATTTTAGGATTTTTCTTAGTGAAGCACCCTTCTTTGGAAATGATTTTATTCGGTTTCTTAATGATTGCATTTCTGTTTGGATTATCCATCTACTACCGGCGTTGGAAGGGGCTTTTGAAGGAAGAGGAAACCCGCGAGCACTCTGCCCTACATGTATTGGAAATTCTAAAGCAAAAACATGATTCGAGGATGGACAGTCTGAAACATTTGGAAAAACAGGTCTCGGGTCTTCTCAACTTGTTTGAAATAGCGAGGGATTTTAATGAAAGTTTAAGCTTTGATGAAATGGCGGATCTTCTTTATAAGGTCGTAAAAGTTGAATTGCCTTTTGCGCGGATGGTCTTGCTTTTTCAGGAAAAAGTTGAAGACGGCACCTTAACCTCCTGTTCTTATTGTATTTGTGCGGAGGGTGTGCAAAAAGGGGAAGACGTTGTTACCGAGTCTGAGAAACGCGTGATACGAGAAATGCGTGATCCAAAGCCGATGTGGCAGCATGAAGGTAAATGGTTCTTTTCTTTGTCTACTCAAGGGATTGTTCGGGCCTATCTCATTGTAGAGGGAGCAAATCCTGACGATTTAGCTAAATTTGAAGTTTTAGGTGCGTACCTGACATTGCAGGTGAAAAAGGTTCGTCTCTATGAAATAGTCAAAGAGCTCTCGATCCGAGATGGACTGACCGGTGTTTTTGTTCGCAGGCATTTTCTGGAGAGGTTTCAGGAGGAGCTGAGACGGAG
>JAFGHI010000037.1 GCA_016930235.1 Candidatus Omnitrophota bacterium | reverse complement strand
TTGTTGCTTATTTTGTTATCGTTACTATTTATAGCTTAGTATTACTTTTCGATGCTTTTAGAAAAAGCATCGGCATGCGAAGGACGCAGTTGGGGTATTTTTTGACTAGTTCAGTATTTGGATATTTAGGTGGTCTAGATAATTTCACCATCATGTATGATTTGCGAATACCTATAATGTTCCCTTACGGTACTTATGCAGTAGCAATTTATGTAGCAGTTGCAACCTTCATTATTCTCAAATATCGCTTTATGGATATCGAAGTTATTATCAAGAGAACCCTTGTTTTTGCCGGTATCGTTGCTGCTGCTGTTTCAGCCATTGCTATTCCGTTTACATTTATTCAGGTTATTATTGGAAAAGCTTTGGGCATCCCACATCCATTTATTTTGACAACGCTTGGTATTGTAACTGCGGTTGCGGTATATCGGCCCGTAGAAAAAATCCTTGTTAATCTCACCGACCGGTACCTTTTTCAGAAGAAATATGATTATCAGAAACTCCTTAAGGATGCGTCGCGGGGGATGTCCAATATCAAAGATCTCCACCACTTGCTGGGATTGGTGGTGCATTTCATCACAAGTAAGATGCGGGTCGAAAATGCGATGATCCTTTCTAAGGACCCGGAGACGGCGGAATATAAACTTAAGGTTCATCGGGGCTACCGGAAAGGGTTTCTCGAATTTGAGATCTCGGGGCAGGATCCCTTGATCCAGTATCTTTATAAGGAAAAAGAGGCCATTGATATCGAACGAGTCGATGAGTATATCGCGGCGGGCAACAAAAAGCGTGTCAAAGGTGAAGAACCTCATCGCTATGATTTTGCCGGGATCAAAAACCGGATGAAAGACATGGAAGCGGCGTGTGTGGTGCCGAGTTTTCTCGGGAAGGACCTGAAGAATGTCCTGGTGATCGGTTCCAAGAAATCGGGGGATTACTATACGGAAGAAGATTTGAATGTCCTTTATACCCTGGCGCAGGAATCGGCGATTGCGATTGAGAATGCGCGGCTTTTCGAAGAGGCCATTCATAAGTCCGAGGAGTTAAGCGAGATCAACCGGCAGCTTGAATTTTCGCGCGGGCGTCTGATGGAGGCACTTGAAGAGACCGAAAAGGCCAATAAGCAGTTGCAGGATACGCAGGCCCAGCTGATTCACGAACAAAAAATGGCGACCCTGGGCCGCCTGGCGGCCTCAGTGGGCCATGAGGTCAATAACCCGCTGACGATTTTATCCATGAATGTTTCGCGTGCGGTCTTAAAGGCCCGTAAGGATCCCAATCTGAAGGTGAGCGATATCTTCGATCTCTTTCAGAAAATGGACCAGAACATCGGGCGTATTAAGGCAGTCGTCAATACCCTGACCGGCCTCCTCAAGAAATCGGAAAAAGGGAAGTTTGAACCCCTGTCGCTTAAGCTGATCCTGGAAGAGACGCTACCATTAATCCAGTTTCAGACTTATTTGGAGAACCTGACCGGCACGGATGTCGAATTCGATATCCCGGGGAGTATTCCGCTGATTAAAGGGGACCTCGAACGTCTGCAGGAAGTGTTCCTGAACCTTTTTATCAACGCCTATCATGCGATGACAGGACGCCGTAACCGCCGCATTGTCGTGCGGGCCGATCTTGATCACGAGAACCAGAAGATGGTGAAGATCCGTTTCACCGATAACGGGACGGGGATGGACGAACAGCTCATGAAAAAGATTTTCCAGTACGGTTTCACGACGAAAGAAGTGGGTAAGGGTTCCGGCATGGGCCTATATATGTGCAAGTATATTATCGAACTTCACGGCGGTGATATTACGGTCGAAAGCGAGCTGGGTGTCGGGACGACCTTTATGATCACGCTTCCCGTCTATGATGAATCGGAGACGGGGACCGGCAATTTGCAGTTGGGAGCCTGAGAAGGAACGAAGGCAATTTTAGATTTTGGAATGCGGATTTTGGATTAAAAGATGTTTTGTACAGAATACAGAATGGTACCAGAATGGTACCGGGTACCGAAATGGCAGGTAACTTAAGGAAGTAAGAGCTAAGAAGTAGGAAGCAAGAGGTAAGAAACAGGAGGCTAGAAGCTGGGAACTGAAAAAACAACCCCTCATCCCCGCCTGCCAGCAGTCGGGCAGGCCAACCTTCTCCCCAAAGGGGAGAAGGAGGTACGGTAAGAATCACCTCTCCCCACCGGGGAGAGGGCCGGGTGAGGGGGCGGAAATCCAGCATCTAGCATCGAGTATCCAGCATCAGGTTTTTGAACATTTAACATTGAACATCAAGCATTAAACATATCGCAATCTGAAGTCTGAGTTCTGATTTATGCCAAAAAAAATCCTGATCATCGATGACGAAGCGGGGATCGTCGAGGAAGTCAAACTCTTCCTGGAAGAGGAGGGATATGCCGTGGTGACGGCCGACAGCGCGAAAGACGGCATCACCGCGCTCTTGACCGAACGGCCGGACCTTTTGATCCTCGATATGAAACTCCCCGATGCCTCGGGCCTTGAAGTCCTCAAAGTCTCCAAAGAAAAGTGCCCCAAGACGAAAGTCATCGTCAACACCGGCTACGTCGACCAGAAAATCATCGACGAGGCCGAAGAGCTCGGCCGCGATGTCTTTCTCCAGAAACCCTTCAACCTCTTGGCCCTCAAAGAAGAGATTGATAAGCTAATTTAGACCGAAGACCAAAGACCAAATGTGAGCGAAAAGAGTGTATCCGAAAAGTTTTGATCAGGACTTTGGTGTAAGAAACAGTTCCGGGAACCTGAAATACGACGGCGAACGGTTTAAAATGAAGTCACGCTCAACGATTGTCATCATTGGCATAAGCTCCATATTATTTTTGGTAAGATTGTTTTTTTGTCAGAGGGTATACCCGAGGATTTTGTCTTATAACGACTTTTATGGACATATCGAACTCGGTAAAAATATATTTAACCACTTTAATTTTATTGTCCCTTGGCAATTAGATAACCCCGTTGGATACCCACCCTTATTTTCAATCCTCGTACATCTTGTAACTATTTTCACTAAAGATGCTGTTGTTTCCAACCAATATCTTAATGCTTTCAGTTCGAGTTATTCTCTCATCCCATTATATTTATTGGTCAAGAAACTTTTGAATATTCCGTCGGCTTTTCTGGCGGTTATTTTTACAACGTGTTGTTTTGGCTTGATAGGTCCTTGCGCTTTTCTCGGTGCAGACTATTTCTTTGATGCTATGACCATTACAACGAGTTGGTTGATTTGGGAGGTTTTAACGAGGAAGGATCAAAAGGCATGGAATTATTTGTTAGTCGGCAGCTTGACAGGTCTTGCCTATTTAACCAAATATACAGGTATCCTTTATTGTTTCATAGGTATCATATCGGTCATCTACTTTTTCAGCCTAATTTACCGTGACATGAAGGCGGGTCTAAAGATGGCAACATTTTTACTTTTAGGTTTTTTGCCTCTTTTTATCGTTTATCACGTCCTTTTATACAATCATGCCAAAAAAGAGAAGATCATATCGATATCGACGTATACATTTTTCGACGGGAATTATTTCTATGAGGGAAATAGGGAAAAGAAAATGTATCGGCTTAATCCCGAAGGCACGGATTTCGAACATTTGTCAATTTGCAGGGCCGATAATGCTTTTACATTCAGCTTAAAACATCCAAGGTTCATGGTTAAGAAGTATGCTCAAGGATTACAGATGATCATAAGGGGCGTAACTCATAGAGTTTTCCCATTCTTTCATGGCGCAAGAAATATTTATTACGATGGGTTACAGCTGATGCTTGTCATTCTGCTTATGATGGCCGCATTTTATTACCGGCGGCCTGTCAAAATCGTGTACGTTTCCTTATTTGTTTTTATCATGTTATTGATCCCAATTTATATTAGAGCCGTTCGGTATGCGATGCCTTTTGTGCCATTTTATTTTATTCTTTGGTTGTTCGGCATGAATGCTCTCTATCGTCTTCCCCGTACTCAAATCAAAAATAATTACAAACGCGTGTTGAAATTATCAGCGGTGGCCGTTTGTGTATTTCTTGTGATGATTTATTCTGCGGACTTGTGGCGTAAGTCAACGCGTCTTCTTTCTTCTAATGAAAAGCTGCTTCCCGAAGGATATGGACAGGCGTCATCATGGATTAAGAACGATTCAAGAGATAGGGTCGAACGCATTAAAATTATGTCAAGAAAAACCACTTATGCTTATTTAACGGACGCTAGCTTTGTTGCGCTTCCCTATACGATGAGTTGGGAGAAGATTGTCCGTTTTGCCTTATTGAAAAATGTTGACTACCTGGTTTTGGATGAGGCCATTTTAAGGTTTCGATCTGACCAATGGAAATATTTGACAGAAAATATGCCCGAAGACCCGCATATCCGTTTGGGATACAGGGGGCAAGGTAAAAACAATGCCATTCTAATATTCCGGATTTCTGCTTAAGGGGGTATGCGATCTTAAGGTGTCCGATAGAAGATGGAGAATAAAAAGTAATGATGGCTGAATATGATCCGTGCAATTTTTCTATCGTTGTATTTGCCAAAAACGAAGCCTTAAATTTACCGTCTGTTATTCATCAGCTCTTGCAAAAATATCCGGTTGAGAAAATAGTTGTGATTGTCGATGGCGATATCGAATCGATGGCAGCTATCTTGACTGAAAAAAACATAAAGTTTATCGAAGGGCCTAATAAAGGCAAAGGTGCCGCCCTGAGAACAGCCATTGAGGCCGTCGAATCCGATATTTTAGTGTTCATGGATGCAGATGGATCCCATGACCCTAATGAAATCGGGAATTTAGTAGCCCCGTTGGCAAATAATGAAGCGGATCTGGTTATAGGATCACGGTTTTTAGGCGGCAGTGATGAGTTTTTTAGTAATGCGGCAGACATTATACGATATTCAGGGAATGTCATTGGCAATTATATTATTAATTCTCTGTGGAATCGGACGGGAAAAAAGATTTCTGATGCCCAGAATGGATTTAGGGCGATCAAAAGAACAATTTTTTTGGGAGGCGGTCTTATAGAAAACAGCTTTTCGATCGAGCAAGAAATGGTCATTAAATGTTTAAAAAAAGGACACCGGATCAGCGAAGTGCCAAGTTTTGAAATGAAACGTAAATTTGGGCGATCCCATATATCTTTTTTCCACTTGTTCGATTATATTAGGTGCATGATAAGAAATATATTGGATCTTAACTCGTGAGCACAAGAATGGATTTTGGGATGGAGGATTTTTGATTTCAAAAAGTCAAAAATGAATCTTGTGCGGTATTTCCCTGTGAGTTTTTATCGTGCTTGAACTGCAGGGAAATATGAAAGAGATGCCCGCCTCGTATTTTTCTTGGACCAATTGCAGTTAAATGCATGATAGGAAGGGGTTATGATGCGTCGCATGTTATTTCCTGCGAGAGCGGGACTGAAATGAAACGCAATATCTTGCTGTGTCTGTGCTCCGTTACGATTGCTTTGTTTTTGGGCGAGCTTGTTATAAGGGCGCTCAACCTTGCCCCTCGCCTTATTTCGCTGAACATCGATTCTGTGCGAAGCGGTTATAAAAGCTCATCAAATCCAATTTTGGGATACGAGTTAAAATCCAATTATCGGGATAATAAAGCCAGCCTTCATTTCGGTAATTTTCCGGAAACAAATTCACACGGCCAGCGGGACAGAGAACGTAGTTATGTGAAACCCCACGGCATCAAGAGAATCATCCTATTGGGCGATTCCGTAGTGGCCGGACACGGGGTCTGGAGTCTTGATGATACCATTTCCCGGCAAATGGAGCGGTCTTTACCCGAGTCAGCTAACATTGAAGTCTTGAATTTGGGGGTGGGTGGATATCAGACATTAGCGGAGTCGGAATTACTCAGAACTAAAGGCGTGAAATATTCCCCAGATTTGGTGGTCCTTGTTTTCGAAGACAATGATTTTAGTCCGCAAAATAATGATATTGCACATTACGACCCGCAGATATCCGGTATCATCAAGCTGCTTATTAAAAAATCCCACCTCTTTCGTTTTGTTGCGCTGAAATTGGATGTAGGCGGTATTAAATTCCGTGCGGATCCGGACTACCGGATAAAATACCACAAAGAAGTGCTGCGTGAATCCGTAGAATTGGGTATTGCACGCATGAGTGCGGTTGCACAGCAATACGGATTTAAGCTGTTTGTCGTGATATGGCCGAGATTCCCCAATCTTTCGCCGGTTGATCCGACGATAAACGATTTCTGTTATCTCCCAGGGCAATATGAAAGGCTGTTGCGCATTGAGGCTATTTGCAGGAAATACGGCCTGGATTCGTATCGCCTTGCCGATTTTTTCATTGAGGACTACAAAAAAATAAAAGCTGAAGCATCCGCCGAAGGAACAGCTCGTTCTTTAATGGCGACATACACGGTCGGGGAAGGTTGTCATCCAAATGTATACGGGGCAGGCGTAGCTGCGCAAGCGATTTTCGAACTTATCATGAAACATCAATACCTTTCGTAAAATGGCACCGGGTACCAAAACGGCAGGTAACTTTAAGAAGTAGGAAACGAAGTTAGAGAGCCATTGTTTAACGTAGAACGTTCAACGTCTAACGTAATACATCGTACGACAATCCAGCATCTAGTATCCAGTTTCTAGCATCAGTGTTTAAACATTTAACATCTAATCTTGAGTTTGGCACTTTTTAAAAAATATGGTAACAAGTCCTTTAAATGAAATAGCTTCCGGCCGAAAACAACTCCGATGGAGTCCAAGCCACGGAGGGCACGGAAGCTATGAGCATTCGCTCAGAAAAGATTACGTCTTATCTTGGTCATTTCTTGAACGTTTTGACAAAACCTCAACGGAAATATTTCCTGATTTACCTTATCGGATTGATTTACCTCGAGAAGTTTCGATCGATTCGGGAGATCGCAGGGCATTTCGGGCGTCACAATACAGACGGCCTTCACCACTTTCTGAAATATACGCCTCAAAAAGCCTTGCAACTGGAAGAGCAGAACCGCTGCCAAATTGCTCCGAGGATTTCTCAAGAAGAAGCTTTGATGATCCTCGACGATACCACTTGCCCCAGAAACGGGCAGCACATCGAAGGAATCGGATTCCATTACAGTATTTACGGTTTGGTTCGAGGGCTTTCGGCCGTAACGGCAATCATCAAATCCGGTTCTCAATGTTACGCTTGGGCTATTCGAGGTTATCGCCCCAAGCAAAGCTCCCTGGCGGGGACTTTCAAAAGCAAGGTCCATCTGGCCCAGGAGATTCTCCTCGAATCCTTTCATCTCTTTCCGAGGGGACTTACCGTTTTTATGGATGTTTGGTACGCTTGTGCTCCTGTTCTGAATCCTATCCAAGAAGCAGGATGGCATTTCTTGGCTGCGATCAAAAGCAACCGGATTTTGTTCCTCAACGGCAAAAAGGTTTCCGCGAGTTACCTGGCAAAGGAACCGCGAAGATACAAATCGGTTCGTGTGGGGAAAAAGAGACGGTTCCAAGTTGCCAAAATCAAAGCCGACCTGCCTCTGGTAGGACCGGCTCTGGTGTTTATCACCAAGTCTCCGGCAGATGGCGTAAGATTCTTTTTGACCAACAATTTCGATATGACCGAAAGCGAAATGGTCAAACTCTATGCTCAACGCTTCGCTATCGAAATCTTCCACAAAGACATCAAACAACATCTCGGCTTCACCGAAATGTTTATGCGTTCCTGGAATGGCATCCAAACACACTGGCGTCTTCTTGGAATCGCATACAATACGATTGCTGCGTGGAACGGCTCGACTCCAAGAAGCTTGCGCAAAAAAATACGCCATTTCAGAAACTCTCTTTCATGCCGGCAAATTATGAATCTACTTAAACTTAAAAGGGCTTTTCAATAAAAAGTGCCAAACTCAAGGTTCAACATTGAACATGTAACGTTCAACAAGAAACTACTTAGTCCTCCCTGACTTCAGACTCAGATTCTTCGGGCGAATGTGGGCCCATTCGTCGTCTTTCCGCAGGCGGGGATGGATATGGTGGGTGGGAAGGCCCCGTTCCTTGACGAGGCTGACGGCAATCTCGTAGCGGCTCATCACTTTTTCGCCGCCGATATGAAAAACGCCGGTTTCGTCGGATAAGGCAAGTTCGAGCATACGCTTGGCCATGGCTTCGGCCTTGACGGTGGTCCGTAACTCATCCGTAAAATAATGCGTGGGTTTGCCGGCCTTCGTCCGCTTAATAAAGAAATCAGGCGTGCCTTTATCACCTTGAAGACTGCGGCCGACAACAATGTCCGGGCGAATGATTAACGAAGGGAAGCCGCATTTTTCGACCAGGAGTTCCGCTTTCCTTTTGGTTGCACCGAAAACGTGTTTGGGTTTGGGCTCGTCAAACTCCGTATAGCCGCCTTTTTCACCGTCAAAGACATGCGCCGTCGAAAGAAACACGAATTTTTTGAGGTCGGGACAAAACTGATGAAGTGCCGCCAAAATCTTGCGTGTCCCTTCGACATTAACCTTTCGGGCCATCTCGGGGCTGATTTCGCATAAATCCATATCGCACATACACCAGGCGTGGACAAAGTATTCGGGCCGTATCTTCTTCAAAATAGCTTCGGCTTCACTCTCATGAGCCCAGTCGATGCGGAAAAAATTCTCACCTTTTTTAAAAACAGGATGTGTTTTCCGGTAGGTCCCGTAAGCCTCATGATGGCGGGCAATCTCCCGGTAGATATTCCAGCCGTAGACCCCATTCAAGCCGGTGATAAGAAAACGGCGGCGGGGAGTCATGGATGTGTTTCGGAGGCTGGAGGCAGGAAGCTGGAGGCTAGATAGAAAAGATACCAGCCTCTTGCTTCAAGCTCCCAGCTTCTAATTTTATTTAAGGAATTCACGGTGCCTTTTCAATCATCACATACGATTGAAAATGGACTTCCCAGTCTAAAATCACGCGAACGCTCAAGATGGTGGGCTCCGGGATCACCAGATTGGAGGGGAATTGGTGCTTATGCCACCTGAAAAGGACGCTGCTCGTGACCGGTTCAATATCCATATGGGGGCTCCTGAGCGCTTCACCCGTCTCGGTCTGGTATTCGATGACTTCCTTATGGAATTTCTGGTCCTTGCGCCAGCAGGTGACGACGTACATGTCATTTAAAGACAAGGGGAAGTTGGGGGTGTAGATATTGCTATGGACCTGTTCGGCCGTGAAATAATCCTGCTTGTCATGCTTGAAGTCCTTACAAATCATGAATTGGAGAAGCTGGATTTGGTCCGTCATGAGGGTATTATAGAACGTGCGACGTGCAACGTGCAATGGACAACGTGCAACGGGGCACGGGGCGGGAGACGGGGTGCGAGGGAAGAGCGGAACGGCGAACCGGCGTATCGGCGAGCCGGTGAAACGAGGAAAGACGCAAAGCGAAGATTTTAAACTCGAAATTCGAAGCACGAAATCCGAAACAATTTCGAAAC
>JAFGHI010000036.1 GCA_016930235.1 Candidatus Omnitrophota bacterium | reverse complement strand
TTTAAAGGGGACAGGTTGAGTTAACCCGAAACTTCGATGTATTCCAATCGCCCCCTTTGGGGTTAGAACCGGTACCTTAGTAGAAGGAGTGGTTGAATGACGAGTTATATTCCGGTGTTGCAGCTTGTGGGGACGGTTCTGTTGTCTTTGGGGGTCATCAGTCCCGAGACGGTTGTGAATTTCCAGGAGAAATTACAGGCGTTTGTGGAGAAGGAACCGAAGGGCCCCCTAGCGACGGACGCGTACCGGCGGGTGTTTGATCCGAAACGCCATTATCTTGAAAAATTGATCACCGGCTTAACGGCGTTTGTCTTTACTTTTTATCTTGCCGTGCTGCTCGTTTCTCTTGGTTTGTTATTTGTGTCGATCCGTTTGTGTTTCGTGATTGAACAGATGGCGTGGCCGGCAGTTGCTTATCTCTTACCGGGGATATTGGTTTTAGTTGTTACAGGATTCGGGATGCACCTCTTGCTTAGTTTCTTGGGGGCGCCGCCGAAGGTGTTGGGATCATTTTCGTCCTTTCTTGAGTGGCTGTTTAAGATTTGGTGGCCTTTATTTTTTGTGACCGTAATTATCTTGAGCCCCTTGACGATTCTTTTGCCTCATTTGTGGTACCGGTGCCTTCAAGCTGTTCATAAAAGGGGAGCAGGCTGGTTTTTTGCCATCCTGGGTTTTTTCATTCTCCTGGCAAGCTATTTCGCGCAAACAGCCGGGTAAATTAGTAAATTAGAGGACAGGTTGGCGATTATGCAGAAGCGAAGGAAGAACCGTTTGCGGGAATATAATTATGCCGGGGCGGGGTATTATTATGTGACCGTGTGTGCGGCCGGGCGCGGGGAATGGCTGGGGGAGATCCGGAATCGCGAAATGGTTTTGAACGATTGGGGACGTATTGTGGAGGCGTGTTGGTTGGATTTGCCCAATCATTATGCGGGGGTCAAATTGGATCGATATGTCGTTATGCCCAATCATTTTCATGGGATTGTGGTGATCCATCATGGGGGTAACAAATCGACAACGGGGGACGAATCGATCGTAGGGAACGGTTTGAAACCGTTCCCTACAAATGTGCCTGCGCCCATGCCGTCATCCGAAAACACACCGTCGAGGCCCCAAAAACGGCATGGTTTATCGGAAATCATGCGTGGATTCAAAACATTTTCGGCGCGCCGCATTAATGAAAAATTGCCGGGCGGTGAACGTTTCCGCTGGCAGAAATCCTTCTATGACCGTGTGATTCGTCATGACCAGGAATTAAATCGAATCCGGGAATATATCTGTCAGAATCCATCCCAATGGGGTATTGATCCCGAAAACAGAAATCTGAAACCCATGACCCCAGAGGCGCCGCCCCTTAAAACTTTCGACTTTTGAATTTTAACTTAAAGGTAACCCAAGGACCTTGACGATGACCATTTTCATTCTGCTGGGACTGCTGGTGGTTCTTTTTATCCTCGAGGCGAACCGGGAATTTGCCAAGCGCATGAAGGCCGGCAAGGTCGGGCCCGGCGGGGTGTGGGTCCATTGGATCATGCTCACGCTTTTTGTGGTCCTGACGGCCCTTACGGCCTATGCGATGAATCTTTACGGCAATTACTGGGACGTCCTGCGCTGCCGGAGGGGATGAAAAAAAGAAGCTGGAAAACGGACCACGTGCAACGTGCAACGGGGCAACCCAAGGGGACAGTCCCTTTTAAAGGGGACAGGTTGAGTTAACCCGGCACTTTTACAGACGCGCGCGAGAACATCAAGTTCTCGGCGCGCAGTACCAGTGCACAGGCGCTGGTAGAACCGGTACCTTAGTACTTAGAACACACGCGAAAGTTTACCCGCCGACCCGTCCACCGTAGCTTTAGCGAAGGCGGGCATCCAGCATCTAGATTCTAGCCTCTAGCTTCAGTTTTTTTCCGCCTACCGCTCGCTCATCCTGACAGGGGCATCCTCAAATCCACGCGTATACTTTCTCTCAGTTTGGCCGAAAATCAATATGAGTCTTATGCGAAAAAATATCCTATTTGTCTTCATCTCCGTTGTCATATTTCTCTTGGGGGCGGGGTTTACCTACGCGGCCTCCTGGGAGTTTGCTTTTGTTGCGGATACCCGTGCGGATGCCGAAGATCCCGGCGTCAACACGGACTCTGTGAACGCGATCACCGCCGAGATTTTAACCCATCCGGATGTTAAGTTTATGCTTGTTGGCGGAGATCTCATTTACGGAGGCGACACGATGCGTGATCAGTTCGAGCTTTTTAGGGCGACCATGACCGCCGCAGGGTTTGATCTGCCAGTTTCAGAAGGCAGCGGGATTACTTATTATCCGATACGGGGGAATCATGATGAAAACGGGATCAATGTCGTCAACCGATGGAACCAAAACTTCGGTTTTTATGTGCCCCAGAACGGACCGACGGAGGCCTCTGGAGGCGGGGGGAATAGTGAGGTGGGAATGACATATAGTTTTATCCAGGATAATTATCTGTTCCTGGGGCTGGATCAATATCGCAACACCAATCATCGGGTCAATCTCGATTGGGTAGACGAACAGCTGGCCAGCAATACTTACGAGTATGTCATCGCTTTCGGGCATGATCCCGCTTATCAAGCGGTACATGATGATTGTTTGGCGCAGAATCAGGCTCAGCGGGATCAATTTTTGACCAGTTTATACGCTGCCGGGGGAAAGATTTATTTGGCGGGGCACGATCATTTGATGGCGGTCAGCCAGGTTTACGAAAAAGATCCTGCTACCGGAGGTGTCCAGGATTTTTATCAGATTGTTGTGGGTTCCGGCGGCGGTCCCTTTCATGATTTCGACGGCATCTACAATACCGATTATCCCGGCGATTATGCGGTCACAGACCTTTATCACAATAATGATTCAGTCAACGGGATTGCTTTTTACTACGGTTTCGCTTTGATTTCCGTAGACGATGATTCTCTATTGTTGAGACTTTATGGCACTGAATCCCTAACCCCTGTGGATTGGCAGCTTCTTTATTCTCTTGCCATAAGCGGTTCACCGACGGTGGATACTTCCGCTATAACCAGTGATATGACGAACAATTCGGGGATTACGTTCAACCAAACAACCAACGGGACCTATGCCAATGTTATCAGCGGATCGGGAGGGCTGACAAAAACAGGTGCCGGAACATTGACTTTAAGCGGTGCCAATACTTATACCGGCGCGACAACCGTCAATGAAGGGATCCTGAGTGTGACGGGCAGTCTTGCCAATTCGCAGGTGACCGTCAACTCGAACGGTATTTTGAAGGGAACGGGACCTATCAATGGTTTGACAAATTACGGTTTGGTGATGCCCGGCAATTCCGTCGGGATCCTGAACTTGGGAGGTGCCGCGTTTACGCAAGGCCCCACCGGGACACTTGAAATTGAGATCGATTCGCTGGCAAGCTACGATACGATCGTCAACGCCAGTACGGCCAGTTTGGACGGGACGCTCCAAACCGTGACGGTCGGTACTTATCCTTTGGGAAGTACGATTGCCGGTGTTTTGCAAACAGCGGCCGGTATTACGGGCGAATTTGCAACCTTGTATACCCAGATTACGCCGACGATTGTGTGGAAACCTGTCGTGAACGGAAATAATCTGGATCTGACGATTGCCCGGGATTATAACAACGCCGGATTGAGGTTGTGGCTGACGCCGAACCAGAAAAATGTGGCGTCCGCGCTACAATCGGTTCTTCCTCTCGCCACAGGAGACTTAGCGGAAGTCCGCAATACCATTGACCGGTTGAACACGAATTTGCAGGTGGCCGAAGCTTATTCGGAGATTTCTCCGGAAAAATTAAGCGGGTTACCCAATATGGCTTTTGCTCAGTCCATACGGTTTTTTCAGAGTCTCCAGGGCCGGATGAATTATCTGCGTTCCAAAACGTTTCATCCCAATCCTCATCTGCCCGGTGAAGGGGATTTCGGATTTTTTATCGACGGTTACGGGGATTTCGGAAATCAGGAAAAGACGGATCATCAACCTGGTTACCGGTATGCTTCCGGCGGGACAAGCGGCGGATTCGATTACCGTCTCCGGGAGAATTTGATTGCGGGCTTGGATCTGGGGTATACCCATACGCATTCGGATGTCGGCCGTTCGGGCGGGGAAATGAATGTGGAATCCCTTTCCTACGGGATTTACGGCACAACGTTTTTGAATGATTTTTATCTCAATCTTCACAGCGGATTTTTCTCCCATTTTTACGATTCCGATCGCCAGATCGAATTCGGGAGCCTTTCCCGGGAAGCCAAGGGCGAGACTTACGGTCAGCAATGGGACCTCTTTTTGGGCACGGGCTACGAATTCCACACTGAAAAATGGACTTTAGGGCCGACCGCCACTTTTCAATATTCCAAGATTTGGATTCAGGACTTTACCGAGACCCGTGCCGGGTCTCTCAATTTGGAGATTCGGGACCAGCGTGCAGAATCACTCCAGCTGGGTTTTGGATGGCGCGCGGAGGGGCACTTTTACGTCAAAGGGCGTAAAGTTATCCCGGAGGCCTTTATTTCTTATCAGCATGAATTTTCCAATGACAGCCGGGCCATTCACGCCAGTCTCAAAGATACGGGTGTCGTCTTTGACGTTGAGACCGATGACCCCTCCCGGAATTTCATGGTCACCGGCACCGGCCTGACGGTTAAACTGGCCGAGTCGGTTGCCTTCCAAGTCGGTTACCAGGCCCAGCTCCTGCGCGAAGGTTATGATGTGCACAGCCTTGAAGGCGGATTCAAGATCGATTTTTAATTAAGGACTAGGAACACAGGATTAAGGCCTAAGAAGGTAGAAATGCGAAGTAGGAAATACGAAGTAAGAAGCTGGAGACTGGAAGCTGGAAGGTAAATAGAAGCTGGATGCTAGAAACTGGAGGTTGGAAATCTAGAAGCTGGAAATAAGAAATAACCCATGACCAAATTCCAATCACCCACGAAGTCTGTACTGTTCAGGAGTGGTGTTGACAATTAACCGTTATGTTTCCCTCTCCCTGAAAGGGAGAGGGCAGGGGTGAGGGTTCCCAGGTCGTATCGCTCCCTGACCTTCATTCCTGCCCGACTGCCGGCCTGCTCAGCTGTAGCGTAGCGAGGCGAGCAGGTTGGGATTTTGGATTCGACCTTCGGGTAAAATGACGCAAAAAAAGATTTGATCAAATCCAAAATCCGAATTCCAAAATCTAAAATTCTTGTTGAAGCCTTGCTTGGTGACGGGCTCTTCAGAGTGTCCAGTGTCCACCTTCAGTTTTTTTGCAGCTTGTAGCCGGCGGCTTGCCCGCCCAACAACGTGGCGGGCTTGCCGTTTCTCCGCTTGAGCTTGTTCTCTTCAGCTGACCTCGAGGATGGAGACGTCAAACTGCAGATCTTTACCTGCGAAGGGGTGATTGAAATCAAGGACGACGACATTGTCCTTCACTTCCAAAACGAGTCCGAAGACAGGGTGCCCCTCGTTTTCGTTAGAAAAGACCATTCCCTCTTTGATTTCGCCGGGGGGCAGTTTTTCGCGCGGGACTTCGACAATCGCGTTCGGGTCACGGGGCCCAAAGGCATCTTCCGATTGGATCTTGAAGGACTTTTGGTCGCCGGCCGCGAGACCCCGGATATTTTCCTGGAAAGAAGGGAGTAGACCCGGTGCTCCGAAATCGAATTCGATGGGGTCTTGGTCCACGGTGCTGTCGACGATTTCGTCATCAATTTTCAAGGTATAGTGAAGTTTGATCTTGCTTCCGTCTTGAATCATCAGATTTTCCTCCGCTTGTCCTGTTGAGGGAAACAAGAGTGAGATGCAAAGCACTGCGCCGATGCCGAGAACTGTTTTCATGGTTTTTGTCCTTTCCTTTGAAGGTGTTGAGCGGCGGTTCGGATCTCTTGACGCCTTCACACCCCGTAAGAAGTTAAAAGAATGGCTTCAATTCGTGTATGGGCCACATTAAGGAGAGAAAAGAGGTGGGACAACTTTTTCTCGACTATCCCAGGTCGATACTCCCATTAAGGCGCGTTCAGGGTAGCATGTTTGCGGGTGGACTTCAACGGATTGTTGAATAAGAAAACAGGACTAAGGACACAGAACGCAGAACTCAGAAATACGAAGTAGGAGGTAAGAAGTAGGAATGGCGGTAATCCCGCGTCCTAATCCTCTCCCCGGTTGGGAGAGGGACGCGTGAGGGGGAGAAAAAGGTGACAGCAGCCCTCCGAAATGGCATCGGGCTTAGAAAACCAAACGGTTCTTGTCAGTTCAGCCTTCACTGTTTCGGTGCCGATCAAGAGTTTTCATTCCTTATTTTTCCGTCGTGAGGGGCATTCCTGCGGCCGGACTTGTCTAGTCCTTTTAGGTGCATATTTTGCTGTTTTTGTGAACGTATCAAAAGACGGTTTGTCTAAATCCCGAGACGAAATCTCCAGGATTTTAACCGTTTGTAATCTCCCGCCGTTATTAATCTTGTGATCGAGATCCATCGAATTATAGCGCTTTTAATCGTTTGGGCCTCTTGGCATATTTCGTGCCATTAAAGTAGCGGCTTATTTTCAGCCGTCATTTCATGGAACAAAAGGAGAAGATGATGAGAAAAATAATTTTGACAGGGTGTGTTTTTGTGCTTGTTTTAGCGTTCTCGGGGCTGGCCGGTGCTGCCATTACACCGATTGACCCGTTTACCGGGGATTATTCGGAGGGCTTTGAGAGCTTTTCGAGTAACTTCGTCTCTCATTACGACATCTTCGGCGGGCACGGAACCGTCGATACTTCCGGTGGTTCTTTGCATACGACAGCGGCATGGTCGTACTCACCGCGAAGAGCAGACCCGTATGAAGGGGAGAGATTAATGGGGGCACTTGATGATGTCGTCACATGGGCATTCGATGTTCCTGCGGAGAAGTTCGGCGGCTATTTCATGTCGATTTCGGGGTCGTCAGGGGCGGCAGCCTATTTTTATGATATTGATTCGCTCCTTCTCGGTTCTTCTTCGATTCAAGCACCGTCCGGGGTGAATACGTGGGCGTGGGACGGCTGGTCCTTTGATACACCGGTGAAATATCTGGAAATCCATTCCTCGGATGTGAATGGTTTTATCATGCACGACGATATGCAATACACACCTGCGAAGTCCAATGTGGTTCCCGAACCATCGACCCTTTTCCTGATCGGGACAGGGATCTTCGGTTTGTTTTTTCGGCGGAAAAGCTAGCTTACCCTTACAAGACCGTAGGAAACGGTCCTTGACCGTTTCCTACGACCTTGCCTTCTCCAGATTCTCCAGTTCTTCCAGCTCATTCAGGAAGGCGTCGCGCAGTCCTTCGGTCGTGCCGTCGGGGTATTGGACGAGGATCACATCACCGGCGTGTTTGGCGCGGTAGGCGTGGACGCGAATCCATTCTATCGCATTCTCGTTGTTGTAATGCTTCTGAAGGTAGCGGCGTGCCTGTTTGACCGAGACGTCGGTCGCAAATTCCCGCCGGTCATAGATGATCACAACCTGCATGGCCTTAAACCTGTCCATCAAGAAACGCAATTTCGAGAGTTCGCTTTCGGGTCTTAAGGTGTATTGATGATAGGCGGCCGATTCTTGGAGAGGAACCTTCTTGAAATCTGCGACGGTCTCGGGTTTTTCAGCGGTCATCACTTCGAGAACCGGATCGCCCTTTCCTTTGCGGGTTTCGATAATGTCCCCGGCATTCATCGTTAACGTGCGGCTGGGGACTTTCCCGTATCCCCGGACGTCAACGCGCTCAGGGAAGATCTCGAAGACCGCGTAGGCATTCGCTTCACCGGAGGTGATGACACCTTCCACTGTCAGATAATGGATCCCTTTTTTGACGCCGTAAGCACCGTCGTGGTTGTGGCCGTTCACGTAGGCAAAAACGCAGGAGTGAGTCTCAAGTTCCTTGACGATTTCGGTATCATTCCACAGGTTGGTGGGATGCGGGGGATAGACGGGAAAATGCGAGAAGACAATTACCTTCTCGCCGGCCGCGCAGGCTGAGGCGAGCGTTTCCCGGAGCCACTGGAATTGTTTCGGGCCGACACCGCCGTTCCAGGAGCTCGCATTGATTTTGTTTTTCTTCTGCATTTCCTCAAGGAATTGTTGGGCCTCGCGGTACTCGGGGCTGTCTTCGGGGTGCGCATAAAGACTCAGATCGTTTCCGTCGAGGACCACGAAACGCCATTTCCCGAAATCGAAATCGTAATATTTTTTTTGGAGGCCTAATCTTTCCGTGATTTTCGGTTTTTCGGCTTTGTCGACCGAAAATTCGTGGTTGCCGAGCACGTGATAAGCGGGTGCCTTAAGCTTCTCCCAAACGCCGAGGATCGTACCGTAATTGTCAAAATCGCGGTCGATCAAATCACCGAGCTGAATGACGAAATCCAAATCTTCGGTGTTAAAAAAACCCACGGTCTTCTCAAATTTCCCTAAGGAGGCTTCGTAGTCCCTGCGGTCGAACATTTTTTCAGGAGCATACTGGATATCGGCAATGACCCCGATCCTGAGTTCCGGTTCCTGTTGAGAAGCCCTGGCCAAGGGGCTTAGAAGGACAAACGCGGCAAGCAGCAGGAAGAAAAGTTGTCGTGCCCGTAATCGGAAGGTCATAGCCATTTATCTTAGCATAAAAGGCGGTCCAATCGGCAGAGAACACTCGTAAAAGTCTTCCGGGGAATTTGCTTGCCACCGGCTATGGGAAGCCTCTAGAATCGATTGAAAAGGGGAGGTTGAGACGATGCAAAAATACCTTGTCGCTATGGTATTCCTTTTTTTATGTTTCAACTGGGCTCTGCCTGCCAAGGCCGGTCCGTCCCAAGGGTTTGAGATTCAGCCGATGATCCAAATCGAGGTGGAATATCAAAAGGCGGGATACACCAGGCAGAACAGATTTCCTGCCGAAACCCTTCATCGATCCCGCGAAGTTCAGACGATCAGCGTGATGTCCGGTTTGGAAGCGCGGCTTTTTATCGGCAAGCGTGTCCCTTACATCCAGTGGTACCGGACGTTCCTGTATGAGGAAGGTTATCTGGCGGCTGATGTCATTCTCAAGGACATTGGGACCAGTCTTATCGTGAAGCCCCAGCTTTTGGGGAATGTGATTGTCATCGAGCTGATCCCCGAGATCTCCTATGAGACCAACGATGGAAGGGGGTCGATTGCCGTGACGAGACTTCGGACGACTGTCCGGGCCGGTGACGGCCAATCGATTGAGATCGGTGGGAGTACGCGTGAGTCGGAATTCGCACAGAATTTTTACCGTAACGAATCAGGGGAGGAGATCCGTGTCATTCTCACTCCTCATGTGATGCGTTAGGAATGCTCAGGCCCAATCCCTTGCGAAGGCTGCTTGCGATAGAAGACGTTGGACCTCCTGCTTGAAACTGCCTGTCTTACGGATGAAATCCGATTTGCTTTTTCGGTTTTTTGCCTTCCGCGAGAATCCGCCTCAAGATTTCGAATACCGTTTGAATTTGTTTGCTGTGCGCCTGGGTGTTGCGCTCGACTCTTTCCAAGCGAAGGGCTAAATCTTTATGGGCAAGCAAGAGTCGGCGCAGTTTTAAAAAAATCCGCATAATAGCGATATTGACTTGAACCGCCTTTTTGCTGTTGAGGACGCTTGAGAGCATAAGAATGCCGTGTTCGGTAAAGGCAAAAGGGGGATAGCGTAGGCCCATTTTATGCCCGGAATTGGAGATGCCAATTTGGCATCTCCAATTTTTTGTTTCTTCTTTTGAGAGTTCGAACATGAAATCGGGAGGAAATCTTTCTAAGTTTCTCCTAACTTGTCTTTTGAGGTGCCAGGTTGTAACCCCGTAAAGAGTTGCCAGATCTCTGTCGATCATGACCTTCTGCCCTCGGAAAATGTGGATCAGGAGCGCTATCTTTTCGACATTAGGTTGAGATGGTTCCATCCGGGAATCGTATCACGGAGATGTTTATAACGCAATATAATTATGATAAATATCAATATTTTTGAGCTTGCTTGAAATGACCCATTGCCCTATATTGCCTGTTGAAGACAGGTGCTGTTGGGTGTAGGGTAATAAGAACAATCGATTCAGAAATCTATCATCGAAGGAGGATCTATGGTTTGTGGTACGGAAAAAATGACGAAACGAAAAGGTGCGGCGACCATGAAAGGTAATCCTTTGACCCTTCTGGGTGAGGAACTGAAGCCGGGGATGAAGGCCCCGGATTTTGTCGTTCAGGGGACGGACTTAAAAGACGCACGGCTGAGTGATTTTAAGGGCAAGATCAAGCTGATTGCTTCGGTGCCGTCACTGGACACACCGGTTTGCGAGATGGAAATCAAACGGTTTAATCAAGAGGCGGCCGGCATTTCAAAAGGGGCCGTGATTCTTTTTATCAGTATGGACCTTCCGTTTGCTCAGAATCGCTTCTGCGGCGGTGCAGGCATCCAGAACGTGAAGACTTTTTCGGATCACCGAGAAGCGGATTTCGGAGTAAAGTACGGTGTCGTGATCGAAGAATTAAGATTGTTGTCCCGCGCAATTTTCCTTGTGGACCAGAAAGAGGAGCTGCGGTACGTCGAATACGTGAAGGAAGTAAGCGCTCACCCGAATTACGAAGCAGCTTTGAAAGCGTTGAAGGGGATTGGTTGAAAGGGACAACAGAGAACGGGAAGCCGCAAGCCGAAAAACGTACCACGTGCAACGGGAAACGGAATATCGGGGGCTGGAAAGTGGTAAGTCAAGAAGTAGAGAAACTGGAGAACAGAGGCTGGAGGCTAGATGCTGGAAGCTGGGAAAAACCAGAAGCCAGATACTAGAAGTTGGATGCCCGCCTTCGCTAAAGCTATGGTGGGTAAACTAGATGTTTGCCCCCTCACTCTGCCTTCTACCCGTTGGGGAGAGAAGGTTTTTTTGTTCTCCCTTCTCCCTTTTCGGGAGAAGGTTAGCCTGCCCGACTGCATGGCAGGGGGGGATGAGGGGTTGTTTCTCCCGCTTCCAGCCGCAAACCTCTAGCTTCAGTTTTTTGTAGTTTGCAGCTGAATTTCAGAAATCCTATCGAATAGAAAGGAGGCTCAACATGGATACCGTCAAAGATATTTTGAAGGAAAAAGGATTTGATGTCTGGCGTGTCAAACCTGATGCCTCTATTGATGATGCGTTGAAGTTGATGGCCGAGAAGAATGTCGGGGCCGTTCTCGTGATGCGCGACGGAGCGATCACCGGTATTTTCTCCGAACGGGATTTTGCCCGTAAGATTTTTCGGTTCGAAAAATCATTGAAAGAGATCAAGGTTGAAGATTTGATGACGCGTCCGGTTTTGACCGTCACTCCTCAAACGACGGTGGATGATTGTGTGGCGCTGATGACTCACCACCGCTTCCGGCATCTGCCTGTGGTGGAAGACGGCGTGGTGACGGGGATTGTTTCGATCGGGGATGTGGTGAAGACCATCATTTCGCATCAGCAATTTACCATTAATGAATTGGGCAAGTACATTTCAGGGGCGTAGGAAGAAACAGATTGGATTGGACGCCCGAAGAACCATTGTTGAAGAATATGAAATGAATAATAAGAGGCCGTGCATAAGTAATGGTTAAAATTCTGCGGTTGATTTTTGCAATCGTCATCTGCCAAGCGGCAGGGTGGATCGGAGCACTTTTTACAGCAAGCTCGGTTAAGACGTGGTATCGGGCCCTTGAAAAACCCTTTTTTACACCGCCAGCCGCTGTTTTTGGGCCTGTCTGGACTCTGTTATTTTTGCTGATGGGGATTTCCCTCTATTGGGTTTGGCAAGCCGCCGCAGGTCCTAAAAAAAAGTCGATGATCGTCTTTGGTTTTCAATGGATTCTCAATGTCTTTTGGTCGATTCTGTTTTTCGGGCTTCGGCGCCCGGGATTAGCGCTTCTTGAAATCCTCGTTCTATGGGTAGCGATTTTGGCAACTCTACACGCCTTCAGCCAAGTATCCAAGAGGGCAGCTTTTATTTTAATTCCTTATTTCTTATGGGTGACCTTCGCGATTTTCTTAAATGCTGGTATCTTTTTTCTCAATCGAAGTTAGTCGGATTCAGAGGTGGTTAGGGTGCGGAAGATCGTAGGGAACGGTCCTGACTGTTTCCTGTGGTTGTCTATCGTTTGAAGGGGAGGTTTTATGAGGAAGACGTCTTGTGTGCTGAAGGGATTATTTTCTTTTTTGGGAACGGCTTTGATTCTTATGTGGCTGGGTCATTCGGCCGAGGCAACGCAGGGTGGGATCCGTGAAATGGGAGATATCGATCTGGTAGGCATCGACGGGGCCACTACTTTTCAAAACGATGTTCCGGGTTCACCGCATGACGATTCTTTCGCGAAAGTTCCTGAAGGGGACGGGCCGTCCTCCAATGAAAAAGGCGAAGGCACTGAGGGCGCTGAAAAGGGAGGCGACACCGGCAAGAGTACGTCGGGCTCAAGCGGTGGTTCAGCCGGGATAGAAGGGCCGGTAGGTTTTGACACGACCGTGATGGATTTTGTTGATCCCGATAAGATTGATCCCAGGAAGAACCCCGATTTTGATAAAACGCTAAAGGCGGTCGATGAGATTTTTGATCCGACACGGACGGTTGACGGCAGATACACGGGACCTCCCACTTACGATACGGGGGGTATGGGCGGGGATTTAGACACCGGCGATGATTCGGAATCGAATACCGACAGTGTCGTCGATGAGCTTCAGCCGATTGTGGTTCCCGCATAACTTGAATGGGGGATGTTAAAGGGAACCCTCACCCCAACCCTCTCCCTTCCAGGGAGAGGGAAACGCGACGGTTAATATCAGGTACCTGGGTTCATTCGTTTGGTGAGATAAACAGGGAACGGTTCGGAACCGTTCCCTGTGTTCATGTTCGTGTATTTTGTTGCGGTTATTCTGCCGGGGGTTCTTCTTCACCGCCGTCGTCCATCATGCCCATCTTGTGATGCTTTCCACGACCGCCGTGTTGACCTTTGCGGCATTGGCGCATTTCCTGCTTCTTTTCCTGCATTTGGGCGAACTGTTCGGGAGTCAAAAGCCCTTTCAGATCCAAAACGGACTGTGACCGGTGGCGGATTTTTTCGGTCATGAGCGTACCGATTTGGTCAATCAGGGAATCCACTTTTGCCTGATCGGTTTCAGGTTTGTCCAGCTCGACCCTTAAGGCCTCCTGTTTTTCCCGTAACTGGGTGCGGATTTCCTGGCCGGCCTGTTTCTGGGACTCACGTTTTGCCTCGATTTGAGCGAGTTGGTCCTCGGAAAGTCCGATTTCTTTGTAGATCGCCTGCATTTTCTCCTTCATCTTCTCTTCCATCTTGCCTTGGAAGTCTCCTTTTTCTCCCTTGTCCCAGCCTTCATGCCCTTCACCCCAGGGCATGGCATAGACAGGGGAAGCTGCCATGACGAAGATGATGAGTCCTGCACCGATCTGTCTTAAGGTTTGTGTGTTCATTGGGTATATCCTCCTTTTACTCTCTTAGACATCTGGATCAAGACAAAAGTTTCCTTACATAAAGAATTCTTCGACGACCGTTCCCAGGCCTCCGTTTTCGATGTCGCTCTCAAAGTAGTCCGAATCTCCCGTGATCCCCAGTTCCTGGACCAGATAGATGCCCGCATCTTCGTATTTTTGGACGGGGGACTGAAGCGGCAGAAAGACCGCCAATAAGATCACGGCCATGACCGGAACGAGGACCGCCAAAGGTTTCGGTTGAAAGACACGGCCGAGAAAATCAAGAAGTCTTTCAGGAACAGCCGGTTTGCGCTTTAACTGCTCCTGGAGAATCGACTCCCGGATATTGGCCCAAACACGCTCCGAAGGCGTTTTCTCTTCAGCCTCCTTAAACGGTGTCGCAACCGCTTGTTTTAAATCTTCTACGAATTGACGGCACGCGGAACATTGTGCTAAATGGGTTTCCACGGTTTTGAGCGCTTCGCCTTGCATTTCGCCGTCAAGATAATCGGTCATGAGGTATTCCTGGATCTCTTTGCAGTTCATTTTTTCATCACCCCTTTTCTGGCTTGTGCCATCAAGGCTTCCCGGGCCCTTTTGAGCCTTGAGCGGACCGTATTCAAATTGATCCCGAGGGCACTTGCAATCTGCGCGTAATCAAGGCCTTCGATTTCCCGCAAAACGATGCACGCGCGCTGGTCAGGATTCAGCGTCGAAAGCAGGACCTGAACGGCCTTCTCCTTGTCCTCCTGATCCAGCCTGTTTTCGGCTTCGGCGGGGACTTCCTGATTTTCGAGGATCCGTTCGTCGTTACGCCGCCGGAGCCTTTCTTTTTGAATCTTTTTGGTGTAATTAAGGGCCGTATTGACTGTGATCCGGTAAAGCCACGTCTTAAAACTCGAACGCGATTCAAAAGAACTTAGGTGCTTATAAACTTTGATGAAAACGTCCTGGGTCACTTCCTCGGCGTCCGCGCGGTCCTGAATGACGCGAAGGGCCACACTGTAAACAAATCCCGAGGCAGACTTGTAGATTTCTTCAAAGGCAGCCAGGCTGCCTCCCGCGGCCTCTTCGAGTACGACATCCGGTATTTCTTTCATAAAAACCTTCGGCTGCTAGACTCCTTTCGCGTACATCAGTTTTAACTGCTCGACGGTCGGTTTTTCGGGATAAAATTCCCCTTCGGGACCGACATAACCGTCTTGAGATTTTACCAGGGTTACTTTCGTGTAGCTACCATTTGTATTCGGAACGTCGACTACCAATTCTTCGGGGTCCTGTTGGACGACGACGGTAGCCGAGGCCTTGGCGTACATCGCCTTCAATTGATCAAGGGTCGGATAGTCGGGATAAAATTCACCTTTCGGCCCGACATACCCGTCACTGAATTTTTGTAATGTCACCGGCATAAAACTTCCGTTCGGGTTTGGGACATTGACCACAACCGTTTTTTCGGGCGCTTCCCGGACACTTGTGTTTAACGCGACGGCATCGGCGGGAGGTGTGACCACCGTATAACCTTCGGGTTCCCGCAGATAATAGGTGTGATCATAATAGTAATAAGTGGTCCCTCCATAAATAATCTCTTTGTGCCGGCTTGGAATTTCGACAATTCGGGTGCCCACCGGAGCATTGACGATCACGTACCCGGAGGGAGTGTTGGTGTAATAAGTACCGTCAAAGTAATAATAGAGCGCATCCGATAAGCGCAGTGTCAAATAACCTGCCGGCAGGTGACGGTAATACGTGATCGGCGGGCGCGGGCGATAATTCATTACCGGATGGTGTTTTGTATAGGGTTTCGCATAAGCCGTGTGGGTAAAGGCCATCGAAAAAAGGCCAAGAGTGATGATCATGATCAAGTTATGGTGAGATGTCTTCATCTTTCTCATGGAACGATCTCCTTCGCTAATGTTACGGTAGCATTTAAGGTTATGGGTGCTTTTAACCTCTTAGACAGCGGGTGGAGGGGGAAAGTTCCGTAGGGGAAGAGGGGGAGGTGGACGGTCGAAGGTGGAGGGTGGAAGGAAAATAGAAGCTAGATGCTAGAAGCTGGAAGCTGAACGCAGGAGAAAAAGAGAAGCTTGAAGTAAGAAGCTGGATCATAGTTTCTAGTTTTAAGTTTCTGGTTTCTAGTTGAAAACTTAAGAGATGAAGCTAGAAACTGGAAGCTTGAAGCTGGAAAACCGAGGCTGGAGGCGGGAAGCCGAAAAACGTACCACGGGCAGCGTGCAACGGGAATTGGATGTTGGAATGATAACCCCGCACCCCAACCCTCTCCCCGCCGGGGAGAGGATAGGTGAGGGGCAAATATTTAGCTTCTAGCTTCCAGTCTCAAGTCTCTAGCTTCAGTTTTTTGTGGCTTGCAGCCTGAAGCTTGCCCGCCCAACAAAATGGCGGGTCCGCCTTTTTGATGGGCGGACCGCCCGTTCATGCTTCTTTCCCAAGTCATGTCCATGATTTACGACAAATTTTCATATCCGGAATTTCCTGAAGCTGATCAATGATCTCTTGAATTCACTAATGCCGACACCCAATTTCTATCAACTGATAACAGCTTATTCATTTGGCATGAGATATGCCTTTACCCTATTGGCGAGTAGTCTGGCCAAATTCAAATTTTAGGAGAGAGCCCATGAAGAAATTAGCCCTGATTTTGACGGTAGCAGCATTCATCTTTTGTTTAGGACAGCAGGCCCAGGCCGCTGTTATTTTTTCCGATGACTTCAATCTTGAAAATGGAGGCTCGGGTGTCACCAATTACACGGGATTTGCCAATTGGTCGGTCACCAACGGGAGCGTGGATTTGATCGGAAACGGTTATTTTGATTTTTATCCTGGAAATGGTCTCTATGTCGATCTTGATGGGAGTACTCATAGCGGGGGCACTTTAGACTCGGGTTCCGTGAATTTATCGCCGGGAGATTATGTTTTAGAGTTTGTTCTTGGCGGTTCTGCCCGCAGCGGCAGTCCAAGCGATACCGTACGCGTGACCTTCGGAAGTCTTTATACCGAAGATTTTACTTACGCCTATAACAGCGGACTTCATTCAATCTCGCGTAATTTCTCGTTAGCGTCAGCAACGAGCGGTTCGCTCAGTTTCCAGCAATTCGGCACTGATAATATGGGTCTGATCCTCGACAATGTGAAATTGTCAAAGGTTGATAAAGTGATTCCCGAACCGTCTAGTTTGTTTTTCTTAGGGACAGGTCTTTTGGGGCTTGCGGGCTTGAAACGTAAGAAATAATTTCAGACGAACCATTTGATTCAATGAATAAAAGGGCTATCTCAATCGAGATAGCCCTTTTTATGTCGTAACGCAAACGTAACCGTAGGGAACGGTTTTAAACCGTTCCCTACATCCATTTATTATTTCTTATGCTTTTGCTTAGGTTTCTTCAGTTTGAATCGGAGACTCTGGTATAGGTATTTCGGAAGTTCAAGAAGGGGAACACCGTAGTGAAGTTGGCCCCGGTCTGCGAGCGAAACAGCGCCTGTTTCTTCCGAGACAATCAGACAGAGCGCATCGGTGGCTTCGCTCATCCCCAGCGCTGCCCGGTGACGCGTTCCCAAATCTTTTCGTCCGAGGTCCGATTGCGTGAGCGGTAAAATCACGCCGGCGCTGGCCACCTTGCCTTTATGAATAATGACGGCCCCGTCATGTAAATCACCTGGCGGCGTGAAGATCCCGTGAAGAAGTTCAGGCGTGAGGACGGCGTCAAGCATGATCCCTTTTTCCATCCACTTCTGAAGCCGCGTCTTTCTCTCTAAGACAATCAGGGCCCCAAGTTTTCTTGACGCAAGGACTTTGCAGGCCAAAACCAATTCATAAAGAGGTCCCTGTTTCATCTTGAGCAGTTTGAGATTTCTTCTCCTGATGACAAACCGGTGATAAAGGCCAAAGAAGGTTTCGATGATAGCCACGAGAACACCTGCCCCGAAAAGGACCCAAAGGATCCATTCAATATCCGGCGGCGGCCTTTGCCAACGGAAAGTGATGTATAAAAGGACGGTATAAAAGATCAGGGCGAAGAAAAAGGCCAAACTTTCCCGTATCGACAGGTGATGCCGCCTCAGGATAAAAAGGGCGATTAATAGGATGTAGCAGCTTAACAAAAATAAGATGGTTGTATTCATGAATGAAGCCTGTTTATCCTTGCTTGGTCAAATCTCAGTGTAATCTCTATTATCGGCAAAGCCGTTGTTTTTCTTGCCTTAACTACCACCGCCTAATTATTCTTCGTCGGAAGTCCGATACTTATAAACTAGGAGATGAAATGTGTGGATCAGTCAAATCATGAAGCGCAGAAGGTCAGTGTGCAGAAAAGACGACTTGTCTTAAGTGCGATCCTTTTGGGAACGTGCGTTCTGTTCTTAGCCAGGCCTGTTTCCGCTGAGGATTTCTCGGGACAGATTGTTATCGTTACCACTCCCAAGTACGAACGGGCCCTCAGGAATGAGATCAGTCAGTATCAGAGGGTCTTGTATCGGGAAGGATTTCAGGTGGATATCCTGAGCGAAGATTGGATCTCGGCCGAGCAGATCAAACATGCCCTTACAAGCTCCCGTTATGAATCGATTGACGGTGCCATCATGCTCGGAAACGTGCCCGCGGCTCTTGTCAAAAGGGGGAAGGAAGAACCGCGGCCTTGCGCACTCTTTATGATGGATTTAAACGGACAGTGGACGAAGGCGAAAGACGGGGGCGATTACTATAGCGGAGTTCCCGAGTGGCCTGAGATCAATCCTGAAATCTGGGTGGGGTACATTACCGCCGAAACTCTGGACGGAGATCCGGTTGAATATGCGAGGGTGTATCTGGAAAGAACGGTCCGGTATCACGAATCCGGCACCGTTGACGGACAGAACGGCGCACTTACTTTTATCGATGATGAATGGGCGAAGCGGGGTGCTTCGACGTTGGGGCTCGAAGAGATTTATCACGACAAAGTGACGGTGGTCAACAATTCCGATTCGACGACCGCGGCCCGTTACCGTGAAGAACTTGCCAAAACTTATGAATTTATCCACTTAATCGCACATAACAATCACGGGTTCACCGGACACCGATTCGCGGAAAAATCGGGGGTCGCCAACGTGGATTATAAGGTGGTCCAATACATCCAACCGAAGGCACTCTTTTATAATCTCGGAATCTGCAGCAATGCCTGTTTTACCCAACCCAATTATGCCGGCGGCTGGTACTTATTCGGCGGCGAAGGTCTTGTCGTCTTAGGGACAACGATGCCGGGCGCCATGAACAAGTCCGACTATTTGTATGCTCGTTTGGCCGAAGGTGTTTCTTTCGGTGAGGCGTTGAAAGAATGGTTTCACGAGGAGATCCCACGCGATTTGGACAGCACCAACCGCCGCTGGTACTTGAGCGTTGTTCTTTTGGGGGACCCAACGATTCGGCGACCGCGGGTTACTTCTGTTCAGCAGGCTGATTTCGCTTGATGGGGAAGATGCAGATGAATCTTGAGCCTTTGCCCGGCTCGCTCCTGACGATAACTTGCCCGCCCTGCAACTCGACAAACTGTTTGGTGATCGCAAGCCCGAGGCCGGTGCCCATAATGTCCGCAGAGAGGTTTTCATTGACCTGTTCGTAAGGCATGAAGATCCGCTGAATGTTTTCCTTGGAGATACCGATCCCCGTATCGCTGACGGTCAGGGTCAGGATGTCTTCGCTTTTTTCAATACTGACACTCACATCGCCGTTGGGAGGGGTGAATTTGAGTGCATTGGAAATCAGGTTATAGAGGATTTGGCGCATCCTTTTCTCATCCGCTTCAAGCTTATAACCCGAAGAATGAACATTATCAAATCGCAGATGGATATCTTTCATGACGGCCTCTTCATTAAAGATATCAATAACCGTACGGCAAATTTCACCCAGATCGATTTCGGTCCAGTGGATGGCGACTTTTTCAGCCTCAATCTTGGAGATGTCGAGAATTTCATTGATGAGATCCAGGAGATGTTTGGTGCTCTGCTCGATCTTGTCGGTGTAAGAAAGTTGTTTTTCATTCAAAAGCCCGTTCTCGCGGGTTTTGAGTAGGGCCGTCAAAGAGAGATTCGTGCATAAGGGGCTCCGCAGTTCGTGACTCATCCTGGCCACGAACTCTGATTTCATCCGGTAGGTGTATTTGATTTTTTGGTAGGCGTCTTTTAAGTCGCTATTCAGTTTGGCTAACCGCTCTTCTTTTTCGGTCAGGGCCTTGGCAAGAAATTGTGCAAAGAAAGCTATCAGATAAAAGAAAGCGACATGGCTTAAGACAAGAACCGTCTGCTGGGTTCCGCTGAAGATGAGTCCCATGGTCGGCCGGTGGGGGATCACACCATAATATTCGGCTGCGATCAGACCGCTGTAAAAAATGGAAGCGAGAGTTGCCATGATGAAGTTGAAACTGCTCGGCAGATTAAGCGCGCAATAAAGGATCGAAAGAAGAAAGATAGCGCTGAAAAACATGGCTTCCACGCCGCCGATAAAATGGATTGTCAGTGTTTCGGCAAGGAAGTCCGCCATGACGGAAGTCGCAAGAAATTTAAAGGCCCTTTCGGAATCCTTCATGAAAATACGGTAGGGAAAATTAAGTATTATCTCAGCCAGTCCCAGGATCATGAGGGGGATAATGGGGAGTTCGACGTTTCCGACATAATAGGTAAAGAGAAAGACGGGGGTTAAAAATAAAACAGCGGCAACGCGTATTCTGTAGAGGCGGATGGCCTTGTCGCGGATATCCTGAACATTCGTATTTTCTGTGATTCTCATCTTGCCCGATCCTGTTGAATAATCACAAGATAGCACCAAAAGCTCGGAGGCGCAAGGTGAGATTGGGCGTTGCATTTCCCAAAAGTTTGATGGAGGGACTTATTCTTCCGGCTAACCTGACCGATACTGTAAACTCAGGCAAAAGTGATTTCACTGGCCTTGAAAAAATCGGATCGTTAACAGCGGAAGGAAAATGATGACTCGTTATTCCGTTTTTGGATTAGCCATCTTCTTATTGGCGGGGCTGCTTTTTATCGGGACCACGTATGTGATTAAAGAAGGCGACACCGAGGTCGGCCGCTGGGTTGAGGACGACGGTTCGGATCGAATTGAAGTGATTGAAGAAGATGTTCCCGAACCGGCGCCTGAAAAGCTGAAGATGCCCCAGCCGAAAGAAGGCCCTGGATACCAATGGGAAGAACCGGAATCCCCGGAAGGTGAACTTGCCTATTGGAAGATTTCAGGGCAGGTGATTGACGTCTTACGCCTAAAGCCGATCGGTCCTTTGAGCGTCTTCTTTGCCAGTGGGAGCGAACGGGTTGAAATCAAAACCAATTGGGAAGGATATTTTCACGGGAAGCTCCCGCAACTTGAAAACGGAACTTATACCGTCAGCGTCAAAGCTCCCGAAGGCTATCAGGGCACAGTTTGGCTCGCGACGACAAGTTCTTTAAGGGACATCCCGTACCGTGATCGTTTGAAGATGCGAGGCGCTGTGCCGTTCAATTCCGGAATTAGCGGAACGACCTTTGAGATGCAAATCGGCCTTTATCCCAAGCAGCTGACCAAGAAGGAAGAGCAGGACTATTACACTGTAATGCGTCAGATGAGTAGCTCTTAGACATCAGACATCAGACATCAGACATCAGACATCAGACATCAGACATAGAACCTTAAATAAAGGTTTATTGGGTTGAAGTTATTGCGGTAAGCAGGATCCGATTCGCTAGTTTCCAACGGCGACCCCGTCAGAAGTTCTAAATCGAAAATTGCCCCCAAAATTGATTATTTCAGTTGCATTAACTAGCAAAAAATAGCATTTATGCCTATCTGCTAATTTGACAGCTCAACTTTCATGAGGTATTTTTTAAAGTGAATAGGTGCAAGTGTTGTCGCTATGAAAAATGGCGAATGGGTTGAGCTTAAAAACTTCATTTTATATTGAGGAGGATAGGCAAGATGAAATCGGTTCTCATATTTTTTGTTACCGTAGCGGTGATTTTTTCTTTTGGCCCCAAGATGGCTTTGGCAGAGGAATGCCAGCATCCCGTAGAGGGAGTTGAGGGGTTGGGGGGTGATTTCCGCGGTGTCGATCAGGTTCCAACAAAACCCTTTGTTAAACCACTGCGAGCTGATGCGCAGGAAGATTTCGGAGATGATATCAATTCTCAAATGATGCCGGGTTATTCAACCCCGCTTGAAAAACCGCTGAAGCCAAAAGCGGAAAAGAATCAAAACCAACCGAAAGAAAAAAGCGAAGAAGGTCCTCAGGATTTGCCGGAATCGGGAGCGGCTGAAATTGTTCTTCGCAGTTTGTCCGATGAAATGCCATTAAGTTATGAAAATGTCCGCAAAGAACTCGAGAAAAAATCTCAACGAGAGTACCAACCCAAAGGAGTCATGGTGACCGAACTTCCGGCTTTTCCTCCGCCGCAGTTTGCACCACTTGTGTTTCGCAATGAATCGGAGGCGATGGACGCGGCTTTTTATGCCCTCGGCTTGTTGCTGAATGTTCCTTATGAATATGAGTTTACATTTGGCCCACCGATTGAACCGCCCCGTCTGAGATTGGATCCTAATCGTGGCGGAGCCCCGGAAGTGGATTCCGTGATCGAGGACGGTTCCCTGGACGTGGGCTTGCATGCCGTGATGGTCGCGACCGGTATGCCGGTTGACGATATGAATGAACACGGCGTTGATTCCGTCCTGGACGAACTTCAGCCCTTCGAGCCTGTGTTTTAAGGTTGCCCGCAAAGAGAACCCAGTTTTATGGTCTAAGGATTTTGAGATAAATCTTGGAATATTTAAGCAAAAGGATATTTATTATATCATCTTCTAGCAATGGAATAAAATCTCATTTCTGCATAAAAAAATCCGGCGGTCGTTTCTTGACAAAACTTACATTGTAGTGTATTATTATACCTCTTGCAAAAATATTTTAAAAGTATTGCAAGAAGATTCTTTTGGAGTCTGGTCGTTGGGTTTGGTATTTTTGTTGGGGTTTTGGCAGTAGAAGTAAAAGTGTTATCCAACCGTGAAAAAAACTGAGCAGTTCTCTTGGCCTGGAGAAAATCAAAAGCTGCTCATTTTGAGGGAGTCCAAAGTGAAAACGCACGCCCATAAAACAATCTCGATCGTTATCTCTTTCGTCTTCAGTATTGCACAAATGGTTTTATCTCCGGGAGTTTTGAATGCAGCTGATACAAGTCCTGTCCAAACAATTGCAGGAACGTATCAAGCCGTAACGCAATATTATCCTACGTCGGCAAGTCAGATTTATGCGTCGCCATCCAGTTCGCCATTGCCTTCGACGTCGGTCGGTTTTTTAAGCTCATCGCAACCATTGTCTTCACCCAGCCCTTACGCAAGTCCTGTGCCGCAAGCAAGTCCCTCGGCTGTTTCAAGCCCAAGTCCGCAGCCGAACCCTGTGGCAAGTCCGTCACCCAATGTGCCTCCGCGGCCGGCTGTTTTAAGTTATGCCACGCATTTGCGCGATGTTGAAACCGAGGAAGGTGTCAAAGAGATTTTTTATTACAATCAGAGTGGTAACGATCTAGTCTTGATCTACAGCCGTGATGATCACAACTTTGCTGGCTACCACGTTCAAGGATTTACAGGGTTTGAAGATCAGATTATGGCGGTAAACGGTCAGTATGTTATTTTGCGGGACGGAACCAATCGTGTTTATATCGTACCCTTGGTTAGCGGTGCGGGAGAATTAGAGACTATTCTTCTGCCTCAGTCCGAGAATGCGACAGAAGTCCAGGGTGCGGAATCCGTCGAGTTTTTGGATGAGAGCAGAATCCTGATAACGCGTGTTGACGGGGCGGTGTTTATTGCCAATATTTCGAATCAGCCTCCGACATTGACGGCTGCAGAATTCCAAATTTCACCTGACGGCACAAAAAAGGTTGTGTTTGACGGGACGAGTCTGCTTGTTTGGGAGAACGGGATTTATGCGGGTTCGGTTCGCGTTGCGTCTACCAGCGTATCGCTGCAATCCTACAACGTCACCAAGGGGGGGATTTATTACCATCTTCTTGCCCGTAACAATCCGGTTTTACATTTCGTGGCGTTTGATAATTTGGGCACTCGCATCCCGATTAAATTTGATCAGGGTTATACCTCGGTGAGGTTTGTCGAAGGCGAGGCACTGGCCTATATCTTATTTAATGATCAAGTCGAGAGATTGATGGATCTTGAAACGCTTGAGGTAGTGCCACAGATTCCCGAAGGCTGGACGGTTGCGGCTTCGAATTCGAATTTTGCGTTTCATATCGCCTCTGAACATGTGGGGCAGTATTGGCAGTACACGCTTCAGCTGATGAATTTAGTCACGGGCGAGTTACAGGATTTGAAGACGACTATGACCCCCGTCTACGGTGCGTTGTCGGATGTTTTCGATGTTTCGCCTGACGGGAGTACGGTGATTTATGGTTACAAGAAAGGCCCGATGACGGATCTTTCGCAGCGTTATAAAGTTGTTGTTCAAAGGATCGCCGATCCCGGGGAGAGTTTCGAGGTTTATGGTGATCTCGAATCGATCACCTTTGGTTATGACACGATCGCTCTAGAATTAACGCTTCGGAAAGAGGAACCGGAGCAGGAGGTAACCTTTCATCGGTTAGTCAATCCTGAGAATTTAGAGATTGAGGCTGCGCCGGTGAGTTGGAAATCGCTGCCTAGCAATCCCGAATATTATTACATTGCGCAGGATGATCAGACTGCGATTGTGAATACAAACACGTATGACTTCATGACCTTTCCGGTTTCGGCTTATATTCAAGGTGTCGAAGGGACTATCGCGAAGTTTAAAGCCGTTGAAAGTGAAGAGGTGATCTGGGTTGATTTGCTGAAGCTTGAGGTAGTGCCACAGATTCCCGAAGGCTGGACGGTTGCAGCGTCTAATCCCGATTATGCCTTTCATGTCAAATACGATGGCGGGGGACATTATACGCAGTACACGCTTCAGCTGATGAATTTAATTACAGGTGAGATCCAGGATTTGACGACAACGATGCTGCCGTACAGCTCATTGTCTGAAGTACGCGATGTTTCGCCGGACGGGACGACGGTGATTTATGGAAGTTGGGTGACTCCATCAGGAGACCTTCCCGGTGTAGCCCGGATTGTCGCACGGCGAATTGACGCACCCGAAGACGAGGTGGTTCGAACCATTACTCTTCCTGTTGGGATCACGAATTGGCGGATACGATCGATTCGGTATCTAGGGGACAAGGCTTGCGTGACTTCCGAAATTACGTTGTCGACAGGTCAAGTGACATCTCAGGACCATCTTGTTGATCTGACCAATTTGACGATTGTACCGTCATCCGGTTTTAGACCTTATGTCTATACGCCTGTGCGGCTACCGCGTCCAACCCAATATGTCGCACGTAGCCCTGTGACGCAGCCGGGTGTCCGGCAGCCGAAATATTTAACGTGACGCTGTAGGGGCAACAGTCACAACTGACCCTTAGATTCTGTCATTGGAAGCCTATCGCTTGCAGCCTGCCCGCCTAACAAGATGGCGGGTCCTCCTTTTTGATGGGCGGACAGCTTATGGCCTTCTCCCCATTCAATTTCCGGTCGAGCGAGGCCGATACTCTGTGGTAAAATACCCTTTGGATTTAAACCCTTCTAACAAGGAGAGAAACCATGATAGCGCTGATTATTATCCTTGCTCTTGTTGCCTTTGCGGTTCTGATGATCATTGGGATTTATAACGGCCTGGTGACCTTGCGTAACCGCTACAAAAATGCCTTTGCACAAATCGACGTCCAGCTCAAACGCCGTTATGATTTGATTCCCAATCTTGTTGAGACGGCCAAGGGGTATCTCAAGCACGAGCGTGAGACCTTGGAAGCTGTGATTCAGGCCCGCAATCAGGCAGTGAATGCGGCGAATAAAGCTGCTCAAACGCCGGGGGATCCTTCTGCGATGAGAGGCCTAAAAGGTGCCGAGACAGGTCTTGCAGGTGCCTTAGGGCGTTTATTTGCGCTTTCGGAGGCCTATCCGGATTTGAAGGCCAATCAAAATATGATGAGCCTTCAGGAAGAGTTGGCCAGTACGGAAAACAGGATCGCTTTCGCGCGTCAAGCCTTTAACGATTCGGTGATGGTTTATAACACCACCCGCGAAAAGTTCCCGAATGTGATATTTGCCGGGATGTTCGGTTTCAACCAGGCGGAACTTTTCGAGATCGAGGGCGGAAAAGAGCGCGAAACGCCGAACGTTAAGTTCAGCTGATCCAGCGAAGCGAATTAAACGGATTTACGCATGAATTTTTTTGAGCACCAAGCCATTGCCCGCAGGAACACGAAACTCTTGATCCTGTTTTATGTCTTGGCGGTGGTTTCGATCATCGTTTTAGTTTATCTCGCCTTGGTGTTTTGTGTTTTCCTCATGGCATCCAGCCAATCGGGTCAATCTTCCTATTACGCCCAGCGAGTCCCTCAAATTGTTTGGTGGAGTCCCGAGATGTTTACCGCTGTGGCCGTTTCGGTCCTGGTATTGATCGCGATCGGGACACTTTATAAGATCGCGACCCTTTCCGGCGGCGGCGCGGTTGTCGCTGCGCTTTTGGGCGGAGTGCGTGTTCAACCCAATACGCAGGACCCGGATGAGAGAAAACTCCTCAATGTTGTCGAAGAAATGGCGATTGCATCAGGGACTTCTGTGCCGCCTGTTTACATTCTTCCCTTGGAATACGGGATCAACGCCTTTGCCGCCGGTTTCTCGACGCAGGACGCTGTCATCGGCGTAACCAAAGGGGCGATGAAGATCTTGAATCGTGATGAGCTCCAGGGAGTGATTGCCCATGAGTTCAGTCATATTATGAATGGGGATATGCGGCTCAATTTGCGTTTGATGGGAGTCCTTCACGGGATTTTGGTCCTTGCGCTTTTGGGACAAGGACTCTTAAGAAGTATGGGAGCGACTCGTTACCGGAGTTCATCGCGGGGAGGCGGGGGAGCCATAGCCTTTGCGTTTCTGATGGGTTTGTCTTTGGTGGTGATCGGTTATGTCGGTGTTTTTTTTGGCCGGCTCATCAAAAGTGCGGTGGCCCGGCAGCGGGAATTTCTGGCGGATGCCTCGGCGGTTCAGTTTACCCGGATACCGGACGGTCTGGCCGGCGCCTTAAAAAAGATCGGCGGCTTAATGGACGGTTCCAGGATCTCTCATCCAAAGGCCGAGCAGTTGAGCCATTTTTATTTTGCCAACGGATTAAACAAGACGCACGTTGATATAATGGCCACCCACCCGCCGCTACCGGAGAGGATCAAAAAACTGGATCCCGGATTTGACGGAACTTACCCCAAGGTCAAGGCGCTTGAGGTGGAATATAAAGTGCCTGTTTATAACGAAGGCAAATTTCTTTATTCGGGAGATAAGAAAAAACCGGCCCGTCAGGACTTTCAGCCTTCTCAAATGACGCCGGATAAAATTACCCAGCAGGTTGGACGCGTTAATACGGCGCATTTGGTCTACGCGGCAGCCCTTTTGGGGGAAATGCCGGATGTGGTTCTCGATAACGCGCGTGATCCCGTTGGTGCGCGTGCTGTGATTTATGCCCTTTTGATTGACCGCAAGAATCCCGAGGTTGCACAGAAACAGAAAAATTATCTTTTTGCCAACGGGAATTATCATGTTTATCAGACAGTTTTAAAAATTTTGGATGCAGTCGCGAATCTTGATATCACGAAACGGCTTCCGATTGTGGAAATGGCCTTGCCCGCGATCCGTGAGATTTCCGACGTGCAGTATGCGATGTTCCGGAAAAATATTGAAATCCTGATTATGGCGGATGAAAAGATTGAAGATTTTGAGTTTGCTTTAAAGGAAGTTGTTTTTCATCATTTGGATGCTGCCTTTGGGAAAATGAAACCGCCGGAGACCAAGGTCTCGAATCTAAGGTATGCTTGGCAGGCTTGTGTCGAACTTCTTTCTTTTCTTGCTTGTGTCGGCTGTGAGGATCCCCGAAAAGCAGAACTTGTTTTTCGCGATGCGCTTAAAATTCTGGGAGGGGACAGGCCTGCGCAGTTTTTGACGCGCGAAATGATCCGCCATGACAGGCTGGAGGAACACCTGGATTTACTGGCAACAGCCTCGCCGGAGATTAAAGAGAAATTTATTCAGGCGGCCGCAACGGCGGTCCAACATGACGGGGTGGTGACTCCTGAAGAAGCTGATATTGTCCGCGCCTTTGCGGATGTCTTGAATTGTCCGATCCCGCCCTTTATCAACGAACCGGCACAAGAGGAAGGCGCTACTGCGTCTTGACCTGGACGATTTTGATGTCGAAGTGGAGGGTTTTCCCTGCCAGGGGATGATTGAAATCCACAAGGACGATCTCCGGTGAAATATCCCGAATGCTGCCCGTGATAGTTTTTCCCGATTCTGATTTAGCGGTGATAAGCGCTCCGAGTTTTAATTCCTCGCCGGTGGGAATCTTGGCACGATCGATTTGGACGAGAAGTTCGGCCTGAACAAAGCCGTAGGCATCTTTAGGTTCGAGAGTTACTTGGCATTCATCGCCTTCGTTATGGCCTTCCAGACTTTTTTGCAGACCGGGCAGGATCTGGCCTTTGCCGTGCACATACTCCAGCGGTTTTGTCTTGCGTGTTTTTTCAACGACTTTGCCGTCCACTTTCAAGATGTAATGGAAGGTAACCCGTTTCCCGTCTTCGATCATGAATTGGCCTTTCCGTGATCTCGTTTGATGCAACCCTAACAAGCATCATCGGATGTGTCAAGGAGAATCTGATAGCGGGTAAAGAAAAGATGGAAGGTGGATGGAAAGAAGGGAAATTGAAGAAAGCAGGGAACGGTCGCGATTGTCCGCTATGATCGGGCACCAGATTTCGCAAGTTATCTTTCTCGTTGCCAGCACAATTTCTCTGGCGCTTTTCTCTCATTCGGCTAGAATGGGGCTTCTAAGGGAGCCGCATTACCGGCAAATTTCGATCTTTCAGGGAAAAAAGGGAGGAATATTGTATGTCTAAAATCAAGGGAATTAAACGGGTGATGATTATTGGTTCGGGGCCCATTATCATCGGACAAGCGTGTGAATTTGATTATTCAGGGACTCAAGCCTGTAAAGCCTTGAGGTCATTGGGTTATGAAATTATCTTAGTGAATTCCAACCCCGCAACTATTATGACCGATCCAGGGATGGCGGACGTGACTTATATCGAGCCTCTTAATGTTGAAACCTTGACGGAGATCATTGCCAAAGAACGTCCCGACGCCATTTTGCCCAATCTGGGAGGGCAAACCGGATTGAATCTTAGTTCCGAACTTGCCAAGAAAGGTATCCTTAAGGAATACGGTGTTCAGGTGATTGGCGTCAATGTGGATGCCATCGAACGAGGTGAAGACCGGACGGCCTTTAAGAATACGATGGCGAAACTCGGGATCGAGATGCCGAAAAGCCAGGCCGTCAACACGGTAGACGATGCCATTAAGGTCGCTGAAGGATTAGGTTATCCGGTGGTGGTCCGTCCTGCGTATACTTTGGGCGGCTGGGGCGGCGGCCTTGTTTATAACGTCGATGAATTGCGTACAATTGCCTCGCGCGGGATCGCGGCCAGTCTTGTCAACCAGGTGTTGATTGAAGAATCGGTGCTGGGCTGGGAAGAACTTGAGCTGGAAGTGGTTCGCGACGCCAAAAATCAGATGATCACCGTTTGTTTCATAGAAAATGTAG
>JAFGHI010000035.1 GCA_016930235.1 Candidatus Omnitrophota bacterium | reverse complement strand
TGAACAGAGTCAACGACAATGGGGATGTTTTTAATACGGTCATCCTCCAAAATCTTCGCCGCAATGGCCGGGCCGGGGGTTCCAGGGAGTTCCAGATCGAGAATGATGATATGGGGTTGGTAATCCAATATCTTCGCGTAGGCCTCGTCTCCGTTTTTCACGTGTATCACGTTAAAGCCCAAATGTTCAAAGGCCCTCATCTGGATGAAAGAGGTGTCTTCGTCGTCTTCTATAATAAGCATCCGCATGGGGAGTTTGTCGATTTTTTCCATTACGAGTTACTCCACTTCACGCCGCGATCCTGACGGGATCGTGAACCAAAAGCGGGAGCCTTTGCCCTCACCAATTGATTCGGCATGAATTTCTCCGCCGTGGGCTTGAACCCAGATTTTGGCGATGGTCAGCCCAATACCTGTGCCGCCGCAAGAGCGCCCTTTGATTCCCTGATAAAAGGCGTCAAAAACATAGGGGATGCTGTCCGCCGGAATTCCGACTCCTGAGTCTTCGACAGTGACGCGAACTTCTTTTTTCGTACGGGATAATTCCAAGCGAATCGTTCCTTCCTCCGTGAATTTGACGGCGTTGGACAATAAATTGGAAATTACAAGTTTGATCCTTGAGGCGTCGCAATGGACAAATAGGGAAGCAGCGTCTGAGATATCGCTGACCATACTGACGCCTTTGGCCCGCACAATGGGTTTATATTTTTCCATCTCGTCGAGACAGATTTCTTTCAAATTGGACAATCTGACATTGAGACCTTTTTTCTCATTGGCATTTTTCAAGGTTTCCATTAGGATTTCAACGGAGATTTTGAGGCGGCTAACGTTGTTTTGGATCATGCCGAAATAGAGGGCCTTGGACTTCTGAGTCTGGTTTGTCTCTTTGATGACTTCGATGGCCCCCTCAATGGCCGCCAGAGGGCTTTTTAACTCGTGGACAAGACCGAAGAGATCGAACTTAAAGAGGTCTTTTGGTCCTATGCGTTGTGGATTTTTCATTTTGCATCTCCTTAGCCCAGCCGGGCGTCCGGGCTAAAGAGATACTTCATTTTAGGCACTCTTATAGGCCATAGTGCAATAGGGTGGCCAACCATTGATTATGAGGCATTTTAGGATGGGAAGCCTCTTTTAAGGGTGGGGATTTCGATTAGGATGAAGATTTTGGTGGGATTCGGGAAGGTTTTACCTACAAATAACAAAACTCCTCATGTCTGGGAAAAAGGCCCCCGATCGGCCCCCTTAACCTTTGCCGACCGGGGAAAAATTTATTATTTCTTTTTATAAACGCGATACAAAAGAAAATCGGGATAACTCTCTCTGAAATGGACTGGACCTGGTTCCGTTATTCTCGAATAGATCTTTGAGTCCAAATCACACAAGATGGAATACCCCTTGGGATATTCCTGATCATCGTTCAATTGGGCGAGCAAAAATCCGATCTCAATATATCTCGGGTCTCTTAAATCATGCGGGATACTGAAATCATAAAAATGCTCAAGCTCCTCGATCTTAACCCCAAGTTCTCGCAACCTCTCAAATGCAACCTTTTTTTTCTCCGTAAGTTCTCTCACCACAAGTACTCCTTTTGCCAATTTGCAGGCAGCCTTTGCACGATGCCCTCAGACTTCGCTTAACTTCAATTATCGAGAATTCCTATACATGAGGCATATTCTTCACAAACTCGCGCGTCTCGGAAAGCCATCCATCACCTTCGAGAAAAAGTTCCCTTATAGTTGGATTCGCCTCATCACAAACAACAATGAAATGATACCCCTCCCGAATCCGATACGTTTTTCTTAGTTGGTTGTTTACGATCTTGCTTTGAATTGTAAATGGTCCGCGCACAAGATTTACCCTTTCAAAAACCAAATCCTCCATATCTCGAGTATCCATCCCTAATTTTACCGATCCCAACTGCTTCTCTATGAGCCTCGCCTCTTCCAATGTGAATAGGTGCTTCAAATCAACTTCGAGATATATTTGAGCTGATTCGTAAATTGATTGAACGCATCGTTTTATCCAGTCTTCCCACTCAATGCACTCGTCTTTTCCATCATCAAAATAGCCGTGGCTTTGAACATCTAACCCATTTTTATATTCATGGTTTGCTTTTCCATCGAGGCAACTTCCTTTCTGTTCCTTAAAAGGTAGCTTCAGATAAAAGGATGGCGTTTCATCCCCCTTGATAAAGAACCCATAAAATTTCAGCTGACCGTCAGGATAAAATTCCGCATAGTAACGTTCCTTCTGATCCGTCGAATAACCCTTTGGGAGGTAATTGGCATCAATTTTTTTATAAGCGGTATTTGTTCCCTTATTTTTCATATTCAATCGAGTCTCCCAAGCCTATTCATACCAAGCAGCTTAAAATTGTTCCGATTGGCCTACTCACCTATGCCGACCGGTGAGAAAATTTGAGCCAAATCACTCAGGCGGGGGCTTAAGTTCTTCAGTTTGCGTCCCAGCCCCATTCCGGATGTGCCGGGATATTTCGCTCTTTAAAAAATTGCCGGGCTTCCGATTTGGTCCTGAGTTCGACGATCGACCCTTCCTTCGTGTAAGCGCGCCAAGAGATTTTGTCCGGCAGCTCTTTTGGATAATTGTTCAACGAATCATGAACCACTATCTCTTTGCCGAAAATCTCATTTATCCCGCGACCAAGCTTTTGGCCGAACTTCGTAGTGAAACCAAACCCCGGATCGTTATACACTCTCCCTTCCTCCCCTGCGATCTTCGAATGGCCAACGAGATCAACATCGTTAATCATATTTTTTATGTAATTTTCCCCACGAACCGACTCAACCTCTATCAACCCCATTTTCACGAAGGAGCCGTGCGAACTCTCGATATACGGAATTCGTCCTTCGGGGCCGGTTTTATCAAGAATAAACCGGGGCTTTGCTCTTAAACCATCCTCAGTAATAATTCGGACCACGCCTTCGGGGTTGGGAGAATCGACGACGATATCGACTTGTTGACTCTTTGCGATCCGGCTCATTTTTCCGTCAAACATTTTAAGCATAGAAGCGGCTTCGGGGTGCTGGGCAGCGTATTCGGAAAAGCTCGTCACCGGCCTCGCCGCCGGCATGAATAAAGTCAAACTCAATTGATTCATCAATTCCCGAGCCATTTTGTTAGTGGCTTTATGCCCATTTTCCTGATAGGACGTTTCGAGTTTTTCGGAAAGGGCATTGAGCATTTCTTTGGCTTTGGGGCCAAGCGCCTTTTGAACCGGCGGGAGGCTAGTCTTTAGAAGGGTATCCGTGCCTTCAATGGAGGGATTTAAAGCCCGTTCATATTCGATATGCTTGCTTCTTATTTCATCAACGTTGAGAGAGGAGCGTCCTTCGGCAGAAGCTATTTGGTCATATTTCTCCTTGATGGCAGAAATCTGTTTTTCGTTTCCTTGGATTTTTCCAAATGATTCAGCCGCAGAATCTAGCTGGATGTTCTTCTCAAGGGCAACCGATTTTTGAAATTGCAGAGTGGCTTTATCAAGTTCTTGTATATTTCTTTTGGTTGGATTTTCTATAACTTCTTTATAATTTTCTCGAAGACGTTGATAAGATTGTTCGCTCCCTCGATTGTCGCCTGTGCCCTGCCGTCCAGTTCCTTCCCCAATATTCTGTGATAATGTGTTCTCAAATCTCCTGCCTTGTCGTAAAGTTCCTTCGGGAGATTGAATTTTTCGCAGATAATCATTAAAGCGTCCAGAAAATTGTCCTGTTGTTCCAGAAATTCTGCGTGACTCTGCCTGCGTTTGTTGAGGTTCGTTGGGAATTTGCTTAAGATCCGCTCCACTTGAGATTGAATCTGCTCCTTTGATTTCTTGGGGCTGATTTTCACCTGATTCACTCTTTTGAACATTAATATCCCTCCTAAATTCATCAATAAGGTTTCTCATCCCAGATATATTCTCCTGGAATTCCGAATACCCTTTTACATCCGCTTTGAGCGCATTTAAATTATCCACCAGCGCCCCTTTCACGCCTTCCGGCGTAACGGTCACTGTTCGTTCCTGAGGTATTTGATTCAGGTTGTTGATTTCATACTTTACCTTAACTTCGTTTCCATCGGAACCCATCTCACTGATTCGCGCCGGAGATTTGGCAATCATTTCTTTTGTCGTTGTGCGTACCAAATCAAATGCGTTCGGATTATCGAACAAAACTTTCCCCACCAACTGTTCGCTCAACCCGTGTTTGACACCGAGTTCCTGAAAGTCCGCCAGCATATTGTTGTCCAACGGCCGCGGTTGCGCCTTATAGGCGGATGCGGCGTCTCTAATGAAATCCGCCATCGGCGTATTCGGAAGAGATATTTTGTCGAGGACGGCCAACTGATTAACAAATCCACCGTTGGAAATGGTTTTGTAAATTGACTTTAGCGTTGCCTTATCCAGCCTGGTGACTCCGTATTCCGCTAATTCACCCTCAAGCTTGGAAACACCCATATTCTCTCTTGCTTTGGAT
>JAFGHI010000006.1 GCA_016930235.1 Candidatus Omnitrophota bacterium | reverse complement strand
TTTTCTTCAACCGCCACGGCTTGCCGCGCTTCGGAGCGGGATAAATTCTGCCGCTTGTGGGCAACGACACGCCGGAAAAATTGACTTGTGCGCTCGGCGATCCTGGCCCACGAATCCAACTCGTGAGCGATGACTGCTCGTTCGCCAAGCTGCTTTCGATAATCCGGATGATCGCTCAAATACCGGACCTGCCTTTCGAATTCCTCATCGGTAGAAGCACGATAAACAGCATCTCCGTATCGGCGGCGTAGCTCATACACAAATGGAAGCGCCGATGCTGCGATCGGCAACTGATGCGCTAATCCCGTCGCCAGCACATAACTTTCTGAACCTGTTTCATAAGGAACAATGGCCATGTCAGCCGCAGCATACATATCTGAAATTTGCTCGTCTGGGACTGGGCCGGTCACGATGACTCTATCTCGTACCCCCAAATCTTGAGCACGTTGGATCAATTGATCCTGATAGGCCCTATGGCTCGGCTGTCTTGGTCCTCCGGCCAAAAACCATACAAGTCGGGGATTTCTTTGAAGCAACGCCAAAATATCAAAGCCATACTTGTTGCTGCGAATAAACCCGAATTGGATCATCACAACCTGGTCGTCACTGATTCCATACTTTTGACGCATACTTCTTCGGATCTTTTCTCTCTTTTGAGAGTCCGCGTAATCCTCGGACGCCGTGGGAATACCGTGCCTCATACTTTGGATCAAGATTCTCCTTCTCTTAACAATCTCATCATATTCCGGATCTTCCTTAAGGTAGCGCAGTTGGTCCGTCGAGTGCACAAGAATGCCGTCCACTGAGTTGAGAAGCCGTTTCATCTCCGTCCGGAGACGATCCCACATTTGTGCCCGTTCCAAACTGGTCGTATCCGCAAGAATATTCTGGGGAAGCCGGTTCGCGCTTAACATGCGCGGTCCAAGCTCATAAATCGTGGCTACAGAGGCAGGGGCGGAGCGCAAAAGCTCGGCGTGTTTCTCGGTAAAGGCTACAAAATTTTCCGACTTATCTCTTCGCAGTAAGCCATCCGCAAAATGTATGTGCACCACATCGGGAGAAGCCCTTAATGCATCTCTTAGAACCTCCGTCAAATGAACCGCATCTTTGCGAGTGGATTCTGCTTCCGAAACTTCAAATTTGGCTGCTCTCACATTCGGTGTGCTTGCAAGCGCTTGATGCAAAGCATCCGAGTATTTCGAAATACCGCAGGTTTGGCAGAAAGCAGGGGCTATTTCAGAAACCTTGATCTCATCGGTTTGGGACTGGGCGGGAGGTTCTGACCGTAGTTTGTCTAGTATCCGGCTGCGGATATCGCGTTTCATGACGCCTTCGATTAAATCGATATAATTACCGATCATTTGGGAAATCCGGGAATAGTAATCTTCAACAGTTTCAAACTCCCCCGGCTCAAATATTTTCCCGTTTTCCAACACTGTCTGGTCGACCGGATTTAAATTCACATTCATTTCAGCAAGAATTTCCAAAAATTTAACCCTTGCAATTTGTGCCCTTAATTTCATCTTTTTAAATACAAACGCCTTGGGCTCCCTCTGAAGCACCCAACTTTGTCGCCCCCACCGCCACATTATGGCAAAAAGGCGGAGGTATACCGGCTGGCTTGGCACGGGATTGCCGACGAGAAATAAATACCCGCTCAAATCTTCTAACATAGCCATCGAGGTTTCGGAGTCCGAATGGCTCAATGCCACCCTCGGTGTCACATTCATATCGACGTAATCGCCCGAAAGCCAAGGAAATAATCTGCTAATCCCCGGGACTTCCATTTCCTGGCTTCCAAAGATTTGAAGATGTGTATGCGGATCATCCGTCACGATAATAAGATCCAAGTCCCTCGCGCGGGGTTTCTCGATGTAAAGGAAACTTCCTCCCACCGCAAGACTGTAGCGAGCCGTTCCGACTTTCTCAACAATCCGCTCATGCAGGAGGTCTCGCAATTCATTCCCATGCTCTTTCAAATACTTTAACCGCTCCTGGAACCATGGTTCGCGATACAATTTGGGGGAAGGCATTCTTGTTTTAAAACCATCCAAGTCGGCCGGTTCCCAATTCTCCCGCCCTGCATCCTCGTAATTCAAGGAAGGCTGTTCCTTGGCCTGATACGGAATCATTCTTTGGACCTGATGAAATTCGAGCGAATGCAGCAACGGCTCCACCGGAATCAAACGAACGGCCGTATCCAGCAAATCATGAAACTCGCCATCGATGACCGGATATTTGTTCAACAGCGCGCGGACAACCTGCTCGGTTCCGTTGTAGGAACTCCACGAATTGAAAAGACCTTCAAATTTCTCCGGTAAATCATCGTTCTGATAATAAGCCATAATTTCGCTTTTCAGCTTTGCCCAACGCCTGGGTTGAATGAGGCCCGCAAGACGGTTTACTTTCGCTTCTCCAAGTTGCGCGATTACTTTGATCATACCTGAGGTTAAATAATAACCTGGATGATTGATGATCCGGGCGAGTTCATCTGCAGTCATGTCTTTGGCGGTCTCCCTCAGCATTTGGAATTCCCGCGATGGACTCCTGAAACGTGCCCGCACAAAAGCAAAAGGATGGATATGTCTTCGATCGATCCCTTTTTCCTCCAGCAATTCTGAGATCACCGACATTAGAGCGCCCGTGACCACCATGTCATCGATGACGAGAATATGCGGATAGCGTGGATTTTCTCTGAGATGCATGACCGCTTTTGCGATCTCCGTCCTTTTTGCTTTCTTTTCGGCTGTGTAATTGCCGGGGACCTTGGTTTTCTCAATCGGCAAAACCGGAAGGGGCACCGAAAGGTCCAAACGTGATTTTAAAATTTTCGAAAATTCAAGACCCAACCCGTGCGTGGCCGCGGAAGCAATGGCCCACTGATCCGGCTCTCGCTTTATATCCTCTCCAAGATTTGTAGCAACAAGCCCGGCTAATTCATCGAGAAAACCTATCCGGGAAGACACCTCCCCCAGTTTAAACCGAACATAGTGTCCCATAAGGTTTGGATCGAAACGGGCCCCTTTCAATTCATAAAGTGTCAAAACCGAATCACGCATATTCTCCGCCCGCGCTTCGGAGCGGGCTGCTTCTAAAGCGGGCAACAGGCGAAGATCAAGATCTTCCAGATTTAAAGTAAGCCAAGCAGGATTCCATACGTCATGAATTCTGGCGAGGAGCCCATCTTGCCTTTCAATGGCAGATAAGACTCTTGCGGCTCTTGCTAAAGGGACAACAGGCACTTCAAATGAGTAATGGCCGACACTCATCAAACTTTTGTAATAATCTTGATGCTTCTGGCTGATCCCAGTCATTTTTGGCGCGACAATCAAATAAGAGAAGTTCTTCTTTTTAAGGATATTTTTGACTCTGTTTTTATGGAAACCCCCAAAAACGAGTGCGGCAGTGACATTGCCTTCTGCTTTTCCGTACCTTGCCAAAGCGTTCTCAAAAAAGCCATCTCTTGCTTCCGCTGTTTCATAAAATCGGACTGCATTTTGGATGCGCTGCTCCCATAGATTTGAAAGGATCACGGGTTTACCAGTTACTCTAAACAAAAAAATGGCGATTTCCTCGGTATTTAATTCCCGGAGAGCCCTTTTGGCAAGTTCAAACTCTTCAGAGATTACTTCGATACGACTAAGACGATCAAGCAGGTTGATCGATTTGAGAATACGGTAGATCTTCAGGGACAGGTCTTTCTGGGGACCTGTCCCTAACATTTTCTTAGCATAATCGGTTTCAAATCGGCCGATTTCTTGAAATAATGTCCGTCCGTCAATGCTTTGAGCGGCTTTGATCATTTCTTCATCTTTTGACGATTCGGACTTGAGGAGAATTGCCATTTGAGGATAAGTTCTGAGGTTGCTGATTTTTGTGATTCGCTTCAGATAATCAAGGAGATTTATTTGATTATGATCCAACCTCTCTTTGAGTTTGATCCAACTTTTAATCTCCCTTGGAAAATGGCGATCGACTAAGACTTCGATTTCCTTGCGTATGTCGTTTAAGTCTTTAGCCACCGCTTCTCTTGTTTCAGCAGACTTTTTGTACCATTCAATGTTTTTCTTATGGAATTCGATGCTGTCGGCGCCGATCAGTTCAAAATCTCCCTTTCGATTGACGTGAGCGTATTCGGCGCCGCCAAGGCGTAATTTATCCATGAGAAAATAGGACACCTTCTCCTTAGCACGTGGATCTTTAAAAATCGAGAAGAATTCATCTGTTGGCACAGGCCCTTCATAGCCTTCTTCAAAGACCGTCCTCACTCCGTTATGCTCGACAAGATGATTGATGATCTTGGCAATGTTTTCCTGCGCCTCCAAGGAGTCATGAGCATCCTGGATATAAATGATCGTCTTGCCGTTCGTGCCCTGATGGAACTCTTCAATGGTGCCAAGTTTGTCGGGGATGCTCATCTGCCGGGAGGACAGGGCGCCCTCTTTGATGGCAGAGTTTCCCTTGACCGCCACATCCACCGCAAGACCCTGGCCGGGAAGCATAACTTGATTCAGGATAAAAAGCGCCCCTGTCAGGAGTGCTGTTCCTTTCTTGATGAGCATGGTTTTTACCCCAGTTTTAGACTTATTAAAAATAATGATAAAGTTTGCCTTACAACCCTGAAAATGTCAAATTTAGGCTGTGGTTTTGAATAGCGCTATCTAGTGGAAAATAAACTCGGTTGACTTACATCCATATTTGCGCTAATATTATGGAGTATGTTCCATAGAAAACTTGAACTCCCTGACCATCATAGCTTTTTCCTCTTTGGGGCTAGAGGAACCGGAAAAACGACTCTCCTGCACAGCCTCTTTGACCCAAAGAGTACCCATTTCATCGATCTCCTCAGTGCCGAGCAGGAAGAGCGCTTTATCCGTGATCCGGAGTTGCTGGCTCGCATGGTGGATGGACTCGACAGGAACTGCCAAAGAATCGTCATCGATGAAATTCAACGTGTCCCACGGCTGCTTGATGTCATTCACCGCAAATCCGAGGAGTTAAAACGGCTTGGCAAGCCACTCCAATTCATCATGACCGGCTCCAGTGCCCGTAAGCTTAAGCACGGCGCTGCCAATCTTCTTGCCGGCCGTGCGTTCGTTTATCACCTCTTTCCTCTTATCGTGGATGAACTCGGAGACTTGTTCAATCTAAGACATGCTTTGGAGTACGGCAGTCTTCCTGAAATCGGCAATTTGGAGACGGACGAGATGAAGACGCGTTACCTTGAAGCTTACAGCCGGACTTATCTCAAAGAAGAAGTGTGGAACGAGCAGATCATTCGCAAGCTCGAACCTTTTAGTCAGTTCTTAGAAGTTGCCGCTCAGATGAATGGAAAGGTCCTTAACTTCACAAAAATTGGGCGGGATATCGGGACGGATGTGAAATCCGTACAGTCTTATTTTCAAATCCTGGAAGATACCTTGCTCGGATTCCTGATTCCCTCTTATCACCGTTCGGTCAGGAAACGCCAGCTCAAAAATCCAAAGTTTTACTTCTTTGATTTAGGCGTCAAACGGTCTTTGGAAAGAACTTTGACTGTTTCCCTCTTACCGCAGACCTCAGCTTTTGGAGATGCTTTTGAACACTTTGTCCTCCTTGAAATAATCCGGCTCAACGAATACCAGAAGCGCGATTACCGCTTCTCTTATCTTCAGACTCATGACGGAGCAGAAATTGATCTGGTGATCGAGCGACCCGGCCAATCGGTCGCTTTAGTCGAAATCAAATCGACTGAACGTGTTGAACCTATGATGGTGAAACATCTTCACAACTTTTCGAAGGAATTTCCAAAATCTACCGCTGTTTGCCTCTCTCGGGACCCCAACCTACAGAAATTCGATACAGTTCAGGCCTTGCCTTGGCAGGATGGAATTAAAGCTATCGGGCTTTAAAAAAGCGCTTCTTTTAAGTCCTACCCGACTACCGGACCCGACTACCGGACCCTGTCCCACCGACTACCGGACCCTGTCCCAGAGGGAGGGATTAGCTTGCCTTACCCTTCCCCGCCGGACCCCGTCCGGTTAACGGTTAATCAATCCTGTTCGCGCGGGATTAGTGACAAAAAAAAGGACTACCGATGGAGCAGCATTAGGGACATATCTCCGACGGAGATGTGTCCCTCTACAGGGGACGAACCTTTTATAACTTTAAGTACTATAAACCGTTAGCGAGAACCGTCCCTGGGATTTTCATTCTGAATCTGACACACAATTCGGCAAGGCCCAGGGTCGGCAATAAAAGCAAAAAGCGGCCGAAATACCTGAGTTTTTTTGCATACTGGGCACTCCCGAAAAAAAGGAATCATCGCCCGCGGTTGTTCCTTATTTGATTCTCAAGATTTTCTTACCGCAGGCCACAAGGCGCGGCCACGGCATAAAAAGCCGCATCCCGAAACTTAACAAGACCAGGAACCAGGAACCGATTTTTTGACAAGGCCCCAGGGAAGAACGGCCGACCAGTTTTAAATGCGCCCCGCACAATTCTGCCAACAATAAAAAATAAGATCTCTCATGCCTTTGCCGGGAACCTCCGGGATCCAATGCCACCATAACTCTCCGAACCCTTGTTTTAACCGGCTCCTCTTCACGGATTTGGCGACGATGAAACAGCGGCTCGGGCACCAAAGCAAAAGCACCCACGAGCGCCAGTTCCGCCAGCAATAAATGATCCGGCCCCCAAATATTTTTGAATTTTGCCGTCTGGTTAAGCACATCGCGGCGCATCAAACCATAAATCATATTGCAGATCCGCAAATTCCAAATAAGATGGCGGTGTCTTTTCGCCGGAGACATACCGCGCGTATCCATGTCTCCCGGCATCCGGCCCAAAGAACGGCCATCTTCGTCGATGAGCATCGTCTGAGTATAAGCGAGGACCGCTTCTTCGGATTCTTCGAGCAGTGATTGACACTTTGAAATATAGGTACTGTCGCGCAAATCATGATCATCCGCCCACATAAAATAAGGGCCCCGGGCCATTTCCGAGAGACGGTTATATCCTTTGACGGTCCCCAAATTATCGGGGCTGCGTTCATAACGGAAACGATTGTCCCGCGCCGCGTAGCCGCGGCAAATTTCTTCGGTCTTATCCTGCGATTGATTGTCCAAAATGATGATTTCAAAAGACGGATAATCCTGGGCCAGAAAAGAATCGAGGGTTTGACCGATAAAACGCTCACCGTAATAAGTGTTGAGACCTATGCTGACCAGCGGTTTATCGGATTGCATTTCGAAAAGACTCCTGCCCGGGCACCGGGGACGGTATCGGCAAAGTTCCATAAATTTAATGCCGCGCACCCCGAAGCAATTGGATGGTTTCGCGAATATCCCGCTCCAAGTCCCCTTGATAGCGAAACCCTGTTCCTTGAAAACGCGCATTTGCCACTTCGTAAGAAAGCAGGTTCATGATTTCATGATCCACATATTTAATTTTGCTATCCGGGACATATTTCCCGATTATCTTCAGAATGGAATCCACGGTCATATTGGCGGTCAGGACATTATAGGTCTTCCCGTCGAAAAGACCGCTCCTGATGGCATGCGCGATGGCGTGAACGCCGTCCCTCAAAGACAAATAAGGCCGCTTTTGATGAAGCGCCGTTTGCCATACCGTCAAAGGCTCTCCCATCACTGCCTGCCAACAGAATTTATTGACTGCCGTGTGAAACCGCATACCCGGAGAAACGCCGCAAATCGTCCCAAAACGGCATATGACGTAACGCAGCCCCTTCGATTCGCCAAGTGTATGCAAGAAAGATTCTTCCTTCAGTTTAGTTTCGGCATAAGGGCTTTGAGGTTTCAGATCTAAAAGAGGACAATTTTCATCCACCACCTCTTTCTGGGTACCGTACACGCTGGTGCTCGAAGGAAAAATCAAAGGACATCCCGCATGAACGCACGCCTTTGCAACCTGTTTCGTCCCGCCGTAGTTTACCTTTTCAATTTCCTTTCTAATTTTAAAACTGGCAGCGGCATTGGTGATGGCGGCCAAATGGATAACGGCATCCGCACCCTGAAAGAGCTTTTCCAAGGGCGCCGTCAAAACATCTCCTTCGATAAATGAATAATGGCCCTCGGGCGGCAAATCGAACAGAGAACCATAGCGTTGGGTTGCGAGGTTATCCAGCATGAGGACTTCTGCTTGGGGAAAAACCTTCGGAATTTCGCGGATCAAACCGGAACCAATGTGCCCAAGGGCTCCGGATACCACAAGTTTCATACTTTTGGGCTCCCTATTTGCTTTTCTAAAATCTCACGGGTTTTCTTCAAGCCGGACACAAAATCATAGCGCGGCTTCCAATCCGTCGCATCACGCAGGCGCGCCGACGAGAAATGGGCATCATGAATCTCGATCCTTTGCCGTTCCTCGGGCCATTCGCGATGAATCACTTTCCCTTTTTCGAATACCCGGACAACCGCCCCGCCAATTTCCGCCACCGAAAGATGTTCATCGCCCGTGGCCAGATAAGTCCTACCGAATAAGCCGGAAGCATGCGACACCCGCCATAAAATGTCCGTGGCATCCTCCACAAACATCACATTGCGCTTCTGGATACCCGCACCGTAAATTTCGATCGGTTTATTTGTCTGGGCTAAAGAGATAAAATAGTTGATAAATCCAAATTCCGGGTATCCCTTCCCGTAAGGCCCGTAAAGATTCGCAAACCTCAAGACCACCGTTTTGAGGCCGTGATAGGTGTGGTAAATCTTATAATATTTTTCCACCACGCTTTTATTGGCCGAATAGATTTCCAGAGGATTTTCGGGGTGGTCTTCACTGGCAATTTTTTGAATCGCGCGTCCTATGATCGTCGTGCTTGATGTGTAAACGATCACGGCCTTCTGATTCAAAAGCCGGATCGCTTCCAGCAATTTCAAATTACCGAGACAATTGATTTCAGTATCTAGCAAAGGGTATTGAATTGATAAGGGATGCGAAGTTTGTGCCGCACAGTTGAAAATGGCATCCTGCCCCTGGATGACCTCCGCAATCAGGGTTTCGTCTCGGATATCTCCCTTGACGAATCGGATCTTGTCCCATACCTCCTGCAAATTCTTGGTAGTGCTCCGGAGATGAGAATCAAGGGAATCCAATACCGTAACCTCGCTTTCAGGTTCAGCCAAACAACGACGCACCAGATTTGCCCCGATAAATCCGGCCCCACCGATCACTAAAACCTTCATCCCATTCTCCTTAATGTTTCCTTGCTTTTACTAGAATCATGTGTTCCCGATCGTTTTTCCATCGATAACGGGATATTTCGATTCGTCCGAAATCAAGATGCATTAAAATAGCGCGAATCTTATTAACTGTATAGCAATTCTTGTGAAACTGCCCTGCATTGGTTTGGGAACCAAAAAGACTCGCCGTCAAATACCCCCACCGCTGCTCCATCGAGTACGAATATTGCCCAAACCAATGCTGCTTGGCAATGGCCTCGGAATCATTCCTGAAAAAATCTTTCCACTCATCTTTCGCCTTAAGCCATAAACGAACCGTTTCTTCAAAATCCGGCGTCGAAAACTCAAACAGTCCGCCCGGCCGGAGAACCCTTTTTACCTCATGGAAAAATTTCGGTTCCTCCAAAAAAGAAAGATGCTCCACAAGGGAATCCGCCCGCACCTCAGCAACACATCCCTCCGGAAAAGGAAGGTTAAAAATATCGTACTGATAGACCTGAATTCCTTCGGGGAATTCCTGTTGCGGATAACGTCTCTTGATCTCT
>JAFGHI010000034.1 GCA_016930235.1 Candidatus Omnitrophota bacterium | reverse complement strand
GCTGCGGGACCCACGGAGGTGATGCCCATCGGTCCTGCTGTTCCATCCGGATAATCGGTAATGGTTTCGATATCGGTTGTCACGGGTTGCAAAGCCCCTGCTACTGCAACATTAAAACTTGCCGGCAAGGACCATTGTGTGAGCGGCCCGCTTTCAATCGAAAAGGTTTGAGAGGCGCGGACCCTTGCGTAATAAGTTCCGTCTTCTGTTATTTGAGTCGTTTCCGGAGGCGAGCTTGGGAAACCTTCGTGAATAATGTCGGTAAAATCCTCGTCCGTTGCAATCTGGACATGATAGACAAGGGCTTCGCTGACCTCATTAAATTGGATACTCACATTACCGCTGGCGTCTGCCGAAGTGCCTGTGATGACGGGAACGATTTCCGTAAAAGGCGAAATAGTAACATCTAAGCTGGCAGTTGTTGACCACTGCGTTACGGGGCCGACTTCAATGAGTTGATTTTTTGAAGCCCGTACCCGGATGTAATATGTGTCGCTCTCTGTCAACTGGACCACTTCCATAGGCCCTGCGGGAAATCCCTGATGGACAATGTCGGTGAAGTCGGCATCGGTCGCGACATCAAATTGATACACCACCGCATCGGCGACGGGTTCGACGTCGATTCGGAGAATACCGCCCGGCGTGGCCGTGGCGGAGGTAATCACGGGGACAATATCGACAAAACTATCGAGCGTGACCTCAACGCTCGAAGTTGCCGACCATTGTGTTGTGGGTCCGACTTCGATCTGCTGATTCTGGGAAGCCCGTGCCCTGACGTAATAAGTTCCATTTTCTGAAACGGTAAAGGATTCCACCGGATCGGTGGGGAATCCCTGATGGATGATGTCCGTAAAATTGGAATCGGTGGCAATATCCACTTGATAGATCACCGCGCCCGTCACGGGAGCAATTTGGACTTCAATGTGTCCTGCATTCGTTGCGGTAGCGGAATCGATGACAGGGACGATATTCGTGAAGTTATCAAGCGTGACAGTAACACTCCCAGTCGCGGACCACTGCGTTGTCGGTCCTACTTCGATCTGCTGATTCTGGGAAGCCCGCGCTCTCACGTAATAGGTCCCGCTTGCTGAAACTGTGAAGGCTTCAACCGGGTCTGTTGGAAATCCCTGATGAATGATGTCCGTAAAATTTTCATCCGTGGCAATATCCACTTGATAGATCACAGCACCCGCGACAGGGTTGATCTCGACCGTGATATGTCCTGCGGCCGTTCCTTCTACGGAAGCCAGCGTTGGCACAATATCCATGAATGAGGAAAGGGTGACATTGAAACTGACCGTATCCGACCATTGACTGGTCGGTCCGACTTCGACCTGCTGATTGGCCGATCCCCGGACGCGCACGTAATAGGTTCCGTCTTCCGTTAAACTGACGGCTTCCTGAGTGTCTGTCGGGAATCCTTCGTGAATCACATTCGAAAAAGTGCTATCCGTTGCGACCTGAACTTGATAAATCACCGCATCGGTGATCGATGAGAAGTTGACATTGATATTCCCGGTATTGGAATCGGGGATCGATTGCACGACCGGTTTTTCGAGTGAGATCGGCGGGACCTCTTCCTGCGACAGGTGAAAATCGATTCGCCCGTAGCGGGAAGGGGACAGTTTCAGGTCGACTTCGATTTCGATCTTTTCAATATGAGAACGGTCCAATCCGTTGGACAAATAAAAGGAGTCTTCAAGATCCAGGACGAAGTTCTGCAGGGTGTTCGTCAGATCCAGGATATATTCTCCGGTCGAGCCGCTCGAATCCACGACGCGAATCAACGCATCGGCGTTATTGCCGTTATTTTTCATCGCAACGACAAGCTGCGGATCTAAGGCGATCGGCTGGCCGTCCGTGCTTGTGAAAACGGTTTTAACCACGGACCCTTTGTCGTCGCCTGCAACGTCGTAGCGGAAAGCGCCTTGCCCTCCGGTGATATTCAGTAAGGTGATAAAACCCGGAATCGTGGCATCCCCACGCGTAAAACCGACGGCTTCCACCGAAATCGGAGGAAGGGGAGTCAAAGAATTTTCATCATAAGGGACGCCCGTGATCGGGATCGGTGTGACGACGCCTTCTAAGCCGATAAAGATTTCGCCCATTCGGTCCTGGCTACCGCGGTCTGGGACCAAATCTTCATACCGATGCTGGAGAGTAATGCTTTCGACATGGGACATGTCGAGTTCCCAAGTTTCAAAGGTGAAGATCCAGATACGGTTAGCGGAATTTAAAGTAATTCTTTCCGTTACTTCGCGGCCCTGGTTGTCGCGAAAGATGACATCCATTTCGTCAAGGCCCTCGGAATACGGGTTATCGTTTTCACGGCGGACCGCCATCGAAAAAGAAGAGCCCAGATCCATCGTTTGGCCTTCGGCAGCGATGACCACATCAAGTGTTGCACCCGCTCCGGCGCCGACATCGTAGCGGTAAGCAAAATGAGAACGGTCCTGTGTTTTCAGCGTCACATAACCCGGTAAGTAAGCTTTGCCCGCCGTGTTATAACCGCTCACGGTGACGTCAGGTTCATTCGGGACTTCTGAAACCTCCGTAGAGGAATCCGGTGTGGCGGTTGACATGTAAGCAGCGGGTGGTTCCGGACTTGCTTCCGAAAGGGGAGAGTCGTCTTCGAAGAGACTTCCTGAAGGGACGCCATTTGTTTGTGTGTCTCCCTGGTAATCGTTAACGCTGATGCTCCCTAAATAGGAACTCGAATCCTCGTAGGGGATTGGGCCTTCGACGGCAGCATAAGGAAGTATAGGAAGTGGGAAGAGTATGAGAAAGAATGGCAGCGAAAAAGCAAGAACTCGCTGGATTATAGACTTTCGGTGTCTCATTTCCATCCCCTCCCGCAGAGTTGATTTTTTACCTTAATAAAAGATCATATAAAGTTTAACATGAGAAAATGGTATTTTCAAACAATCGATATGTTTTTTTCGAATTTTTTCAGTTGCTACAAAATACCAAAGGGGATTTTTTGCCGGCAGATAAAGCAATAACAATCAATCACTAACATGCTCAAGTTCATTATGCCATCGAGATGGTTCTGGTAGTATGGGGTAGTATTCATAACCCATGCCCTTGAAAAGGGTTAAATCATGTGGAAAACTTTCATATCTTCGTTTTCTTGAGGGTTTCATGCGTAGTTAATGGGGCAATGAAATGGAGGCCCCATTAATTTTTTACCCGCAGGACTCAACTAACAGAAAGTAACTGAAATTAAAAGAAAGTAACGAAAAGTGAGCGATCAAGATCAACCTATCCATCCAGAAAAGGTGATGACGGCCGAAGAGGTCAGCCGGTATCTCAAACTGCCTCTTTCCACCGTCTGGAGTCTCACCCGCAGAGGAAAAATTCCGGCCGTGAAAGTCGGAAAACATTGGCGTTATCTCGAAAAAGATGTCCGCCGTTTTTTGCTTGGCCAGCAGACCTTAACCAAATCCCCACAAAATGAAATTCAAGAAAAACGGGAATGTCCGCGTTTGAACTGTTCCATCCCGGCTGTGATGAGAATCAATCTTCCTGAAAAAGAAGGGGAACCTCATGATGTGACGATCCGAAATTTAAGTGAAGACGGATTTTTCCTTTCCAGAGAAACCCAAAGTGGGGGTGTCGAGCCGGGAGATCCAGTTATTCTTCATTTCTTCGATTTGGATTTGAGCGATCAATTCATCGAGGTTGAGGGGCGTGTCATTCACCGTAACGGCGGCAAGGGGATCGGTGTGAAATTCAGGCATTTAGGGGATTCCATGAAAGAGGTCATCCGCGATTATGTGGGATGAGCTGAAAGAAGATAAAACCAAAAAGCAAAAGAAGCCGCGCTATTCGTGGAAGTTACGAATCGTGTCGCTTTTGACGGTCATCGTCTTTTTAACGACCTCGGTTATCTGGATGCCGGAGACGCTAGCTCAAGATAAGCTGGGCACCCGGCCTATTCAGGAATGGGCTTTGGATGAAATCAAGGTGCCGGCTGAGATCGGCCACATCGAAGAAGTCTATCAGGCAGAAAAGAAGAGTCCCGCGGTGATCCTGATTCAGGATGCGCATGCAGTTCCCGATGCCCAAAGGAATATTGAGAAACTGATCCAATCCTTTGAAAAAGAATACGGTATCGGCCTCGTCGCCTTGGAAGGTGCCGAAGGGGAATTGGACGCTTCCTTTTTCGAAGGTTATCCGGACCGTGAGGTTCTTCGGGATATTCTCGAGCGGCATTTTGAAAGCGGGGAACTTTCGGGAGGCGTGGCGGCAGCGATTCTAAATGAGAGCGGGAGTTATTATCACGGCCTTGAAGACTGGGATCTCTATGAAAAGGGGATGTCTTATTACCTGAAGGCACGTTCTAGGGAGAATAAGATCCTTGAAACGATAGAGGCAGAGAAGCAAAGATGCAAAGAGGAAAAGAAAAGAATTTATTCTCAAGAGCTTTTTGAAATTGATCAAAAACTGGAGGCCTTTTATGAAGATCAAGAAAATCTCTTAGAAGTCTTAGAGGTGTTGTCTCAAATCAGGAAACCCGATGAGAATTCGGAGCTGGCTTCCATCCTTCGCGAGGTGACGCGAAATCACGCAAAAGAGTTAGAAAATGAAGTGAAAGAAATCGCGAATAAAATCGCGAAAAGGATTAAAGACGAAGGAAAGCAAAATCATCCCAAAGCCCGAGAGTTTTTCGCGAAACAGCAATTATTCCAAACGTCCCAAATCTCAGCCTCTGATTTTGCCTTTTATCTCAAAATATTTATTGAGGAATTGAATCTTCCTATCGAAATTTCAGAAGGTTTGTCTCATTCCGTCCGGGATCAGAAAACCCTTCGCCAGATTCAGGGGACAAAACTCTACCGGGATTTCCAAATCTATGCCGAATCGGTGAAAGAATCGCTGATGACGGGGGCCGAAGAACGCGAACTCAATAACGAAACAAAGAACTTACGGCGCTTGACGCAACTTGCGAAGCTGGAACTCGGTTATGAAGAGTGGCAAGGTCTTGGGTCTTGGGTCGTGGGTCATGGGTCCAGATTAAATGTTTCCGATCATCTTGCCTTCTACCGGAACACAGAATCGCGTGACCAAGTTTTCTATCAGAACATTCGGAAATTAATGGAGAAGCGAAACGAAAAGAGGGCGATTGTTGTTGCGGGCGGTTTTCATACCGAAGGTCTGACACGCCAATTTCGCGAGAATGGGGTCTCCTATCTATTAATAAGGCCTGAGATCGAAAGACTCCCCGAAGAGAATTTTTACCGCGCCGGGATGAGCGGGGAAATCTCCTGGAAGAAATACCTTCAGATAAAAGACGGCAAAATTGATTTGCACCAGGCCTTTTTACGCGGTTTAAGGGACGAATTATTAGGAATGCCGAAGGGGCCAAGCACGACGGCACAAGGACACCTGGCGGGCGGAGGAACAGGTGACCTTGTGCCGGATCTAAGTCCGCGGCTGCTCAAGCCCTGGCGCGACGGCATCATCCGGAATCTGGCCCAGAATGGGCAGACAGAAAAGGCCCATCGCTATACCCGGTTCCTGGATGAGGTGGCCGAAGACGAAAGCCGCTTGAGAGAAGAGTGGTCGGCCAATATCAGGAAATTTTTGGATGAGATGCATCACCTGGATATTCAAAACCGGCTGACACCGGAGAATGTGATGCAGCTTCTGACTCAGGCGACTATCCCTGCCTGGTCCACCAGCCCCCGCGTTCTGGAGTGGGGGGGAACGATCCAATTGCCGGAGAACTGGCAGCTGCAAGCTGCAGGCTCCAAGCTACAAATTCAAGACTTGCAGCCTGAAGCCAGAAGCTTGGAGCTGGATGCTGAAGAAAATCTTTTTCCAGCTTCAAGCCTCACGCCTCAAGCTTCAGCGCCTTTATCCCGCTCCGAGCAACGGTCCCTGCCCTTTGGCAGGGACACAGATAAGCATTTCGGAACTGGACGTTCCGAAAATCGTCAAGTTGCTCGGATGCCTGCGATGCTGGATCAACAGGATCCAGCCCGCTCCGAGCTCAGACGCGAATCAAGATTGGTAGATCTCTACACCTGGCGGGATGGCGAGATGAGATCTTTCGGTGCAAAAGACTTAGACGACCTCAGGCGGCTCATTGAAGAGAAAAAAGCAGAACTAAAAGGGATGGATGATATTTGGGATAGGCAAAAGGGGGAATATCAGCTCAAACAAATGCAGTTACTTCTAAGTGGCGCGGAGAAGATCAAGGAAGCCGAGGCAGCCGAATGGAACTATCAAAATTTTAAGTATTGGATGGATTGGGCGGGCAACTCGTGGGTTCGCGTGATTCTAGTTTTAATCGCAAGTCATTATTATAAAAAATTGTCCCGTAATTTTTCCCGAAAAAATCTCAAAGAGAATTTCCGGCAGATCTTCTCAAAAAAATCACCGCTGAGCGATGCCGCGAGTATTGCCATCAGTGTCTATGGCATCATCCTTTTCGTGAGTCTTTATCTGACATTCCGTTCGGAACCTTTCGGCTACGGCATAATTTGGAGCGTTCTCGCAGCATCGACGATTTTCGGGATTATCGGTGATTTCATCTATTATCTCAGGACCGGATTTACAAAATCGCGTAATGGAAAAGATAAAGAAGATAAGAAAAAAGATAAGGAGGGGAATCTTGGTCATTTTATTGTCTACATAGCAAAAAATGGCCTGGTAGCGCTTTTGGCGCCACCTTTCATTCTTATCTCGAATTGGCTTTGGGGAAAGGGGGTTTTCTTTAATATCGGGGAAGGTATCCGGTATTTTGTCGGCTGGAGATTTCATTATATTCTTGGCGGGTTGTTAATATTCTCTCTTCTAGGACATCTGGTTAAAAAGATCCAAAGGGTGGATGAAAGGAATGAGCGTGCGGTACGAACTATCAATAATTTGGCGGCTGTCTTCATTGCGCCTGTCGGCGAAGAGTTTTGGTATCGGCATATCTCTTTTAATTTGTCGCTGATATGGTGGGCGGGTATTTTGGGATTAAGTGCACCCTTCCATTTTACGTTGCCGCTTTTAGGTATTCCGATCGGATTTAACCTGCCCTTGGGCGTTTTTATCGCTATTTTCTTTAATGCCGATCTCTTTTTTAGGGCCCACGGCAGCCGAAAATGGTTCCATCATTGGTTGGGAGGTGTCATTGCCTCTTATGCTTATTTTCAAACAAATTCCTTGATAGCGCCGATTACCATCCATTTCATTTGGAATGTTTCGAATGTTCTCTTTGACCAGTTACTCCATCGTTGGGTGCCCTTGGATGGAACGGGGTTCTTTCGGCCCAGGGCCGATGTTGAAGAGGAAAGCAGAGAAATTCTCACTGAACCCGTAGAACCTGAGGCGGAAACTGATGTTAGAGAAATCCTCGGTGAAGTCAGTTTGGCTGATTTCATCCGGGATTTTGAGTCCTTGCTGCTTAAATTAGAAAAAGCTAATGTGTTAAGAAATGGTAGTTTGACCTTTGTGGTTGAAGATGAAAAAGGGGAACTTTCACCCGCCGGGCAATTAGAGATTCATGATGAAATGGTTTGGTTGAGTGAGATCAAAGATCTCCCGAGCGAGATTGTAGAAAAGATCGAAGCGACTTTTCCTTATCCCGCCAATTCGAAATATCGCGTCGAGTTTGATATCGAAGAACAACAGATTGTGGTCCGGTTCGTGCCGGGATCCGATGCGGAGATTCGCAATGCTTTTGAAAAAGCGGCTAGAGTTGAAAAACCAACCGCTCAAGTTGAAAAACCGTTAGAGACTGAGCAGGATGCAGTCGATGCGGTTCTCTCAAGGAGCGAAGAGCTTCAAGCCTTAAGAAAGCAGCTTGATCGCAAAACCTACAATTATGGCAAGATCAAAAAGATTCGATCGCAGCGATCTGCCGAAGAAGCTGTCGAGAGGCTTTCTTTGCTTCAGGAATATCAGGCGAAGATGCTTGAGCACATTGTTACGGGCACCGAATCGTTTCATGAAGGTTTTCGTATTTTGACAGGAAAAAAATTGCCCAAGACTCCTTCAGGGGATCCTTTGGCAGATCTTTTAGGGGATACATTTTCCGATTTAAAAGATCTTGATGGCATAGCGGAAATAGTTTTTGAAGGTTTGTCGCCTGGTTTAACAGCCGTTGATATCAAAGTATTAACCGGGTTAAAAGAAGAGTATGAAGCTAACCGAGCGCCAATTTTAAAAGGTTTGGCCCATCTTCAAGTTTTGCTCGCCTCGGAGAGAATTCAGGAGTCCTCTAGGATCAGCCGGGCGAAGCTCGAAGAACTGATCAGCCATTTTGAAGATTTCGGAAATCAAGTAGAGGCCGCCATCCAAAAGGTTGAATCGCTGGGTAAGGGAAAGACTGCAAAAGATGTTGGGGATACCCGCTCCGAGCAACGACAAGTTGCTCGAATGCTTGCGGTGCAGAATCAACAAGATTCTGCCCGCTCGGAACTTCGAAGCGCTGAAGATGCGATCCGGTTGTTTGATGATTCATATATGGCCGAGGAAGTGTTGGATGAGCGCTTGATCGATAAGAAAAAACGGTTTGTCGTCCCCAGAAAATGGATGGAGAGGCTTCAGGGCGAAGTGATTTTGGTGCCGGATGTGACTCGCCAGAGCATTAAAATTTATGACCGGGAGAAATGGATATGGGGTGTGAATAAGGTGATGGACCTTCTTTCCTCCAGACTTGATCGGATAACGGATGGGGATGAGCGTTTCTCGGAATTGCAGAGACTTCATGCTTATATGAATACCGTCCACTCCCAGGCTTTCCCGGCGGGATACGATGCGAATGGAAGAATCTCGCTTAGTGATCCTTTGGCTGCTTTGGCTAAACGTTTAAGGATTTTAAAGATGCCTGTCCAAATCTTGAAACTTCCTATTACGGTTCAGCCCATCGATTATGGCGAATATTTCGAGCTCATGCTTCCTCGCTCTGAACTTCGCAGGCAGGTGCCCATGATCGAAGCGAAACTTCGTGATCCGGACTTTCGGGAGGCGCTTTTTCATGCTCCCAAGTTGGATTTGACGGCAGAGCAAAGAAGGGTCTTGGAGCTTCGTTATCCGGAAACGGGCGGGCTTCGAACCTTCGGGCAAATTGCCAAAAGGACGGGGGAATTAACACCTGATAGCTGGAGTTTTCTGAATAAGCGGGCACTCCAAAGAGCTTTGTATTTTTACAGATATCTATATGGAAGAGATTTTTCAGAGATGCCCGATCAAGAAAAATTGGAGCAGCCTGTTTATTCGCTGAGATATTTCACTCCCCGGAAACAAAGATTCTTTGAAAAGGCAGGGCTCCGCACGATCGGGGACCTTGTCCGGTTGTCCTTAAAGGAATTGGCGCGACTCCCGGGTTTTTCTGATGAGAGTGCCCGGCAGATTCAAAGTGATCTTGAAGAAATTGGTCTGTCTCTTCGATATATCGAAATTATTCCTCCGGAGGAACGGAAGGGTGAGGATATTCTCGATTCCCCGGTTGAGGCAATCGGGCCGTGGGGAACCCATCTTGAGTTTATCTTTGAAAAGTTGGGAGTCCGGATCGTTCGCGATTTGACGGCAAAAACATCCGAAGAATTGCGAAACGTTGAACATTTAGGGGAAGTCGGTATTCAAACGATCCGTGATCGCTTGAGGCTTTATGGTTTAAAACTTCGCCGAGAGGGTAAGTCGGTGAGTCGCGCGGAATTGCGCGTTCTAGACTCACGACCCAAGCCCCATGATTCAAGACTAAAACATTTGAGCTCTTCACGTTTCACTCTTCACACTTCACGGGTTTTAAGTTATTCAGGATTTTGGGGGATTGCTTACAAACCGGTGTTAGATTCGATTCGTGAAATTCTGGGGAGGATGGCGAGACGGATGGCATCTTTAACGCTTGCCATATCCGTTTTAAGGATGGCGACATCATTTTTTAATACGGCGATGTCTTCGCAAAAGGTACTCATGCGTTCAGAAACGACGCTGAGTTCAGAGCGAAAACTCTCGATGAGTGTGCCGACTTCGGTTGCTGTGAATGTGTCCTTGTCTCGCTTCATGAAGTGTACTTTAACTCAAATCGTGTGCTCTGTCAATATTTATATAAGCAATATTATCTATGCAATAAATGCAATATTGACTTTTTCACCCTCGGACAGCGCTGTACGCGTTACGTCGCACGTTATACGCCAAGGTCGCTCGGAGCTGCGCACAGAAAAGCCATCCGATTATCTCGATCTCAGTGATGAGCCAAGGGTGCTGGTGATGACCGACCGTGTGGACGCGCTGGACAGGAAGTTATGGCAGGAAGCGCAGGCTGAAGGCAAGCGTTATCTACGTCTCAATGTCGGGGATGAAAAGGAATTGCAGCGCGCGAAGGTGGATTTAAGTATTACACCGGACGGAAAGGAAATCAGAGAGCCCGGTTCTTTAATCCAAGTGATTCAGCAGGGCGGGATTCTCTTACTTGATGCGACAGGAGCTGATCCTAAATCCGTCGAGGCGTTTAACTCTCTTTTTGATGATACGAAGTTTTGGGAAGAGCATCGTGTTCATCCCGATCTCAAAGTTTATGTTGTCGTCCCCCAGGGGCAGATGGACAGCTATGCTAATACGCTTTATTCGCGCTCAACGGTTATCGGCGACCGGGATATCGATCTCGAAGGTTATGAGGATCCTCTTGAAGAGATCGAAAAAAGTGCTCTTACGCAAGATGCCGAACTGCCGGAAAATGCCCTAGTGGTTGACCTCAAGAAATCAGGACGTTATCGCGAAACTTTATTGGGGAAATTAACGCTCGACAGCGCTACCGGGAAGGCTGCCTTTAAAGGCATTGGGACAAAAGAAAACGGCCGGCGATACGGTGTCCTGATTCAGGCGATCGAAGAAGATAGACCGCTTGTGATCCACGGCGGCCGGTGGGACGATCCGGAATTCGACTATCTTATCCGCCAGATCCTCATGAAAAGGAAAGTCCGCATCAACGGTGTGACTTATGAAATCAAAAACGGCAATTTCAGGATCCTGATGCAGGAGCATGATTACGGCCGGGAAGTTGACGGCAAAAGAATTGTCCGTCCTCAGCCAGCCGGTTCTGAAACACCACTTTGGGTCATCAATCCCAATACGGAAAATGTCCTTTTTTCGCGCGTTTTTGTAAGTGAAAACGGCCACCTGATCGAAGAGCCCGGGCTTTTGGACGGGGAGGAAACATTCCGCCTGCGCATTACGGCCGACCTGGATGAAGGGACCTGGCATGAGATCATGCATTCTAAGAATGTCCGGGAGATTGAAGTCGAAGAAGGTGTTGTGATCCCGGAAGCTTACCGGAAAATTTTGGAATCGGAATCAAAACCTTCCGAAGAGCCGTTACGGACACAGGGAAAAGTCCGGATCCTCGAAGGCGGGGACGGGGCTTTTATCCGGGAATCGATCCGGGAAAAGATCCAAGGACAGAAGGTTATTTTTTACCCACTCACGCGTGAAACCAAGCAAAGTCAACTTTTGGACTCGATTGAGTATCAAACGCAGGGGGATCAGCGTTTTTATGAAAGCCGTACCCAGGAAGTTCTGGAACACCTCCAGGCCGGTGATGTGGTTGTCCTGGAAGGGATCGAAAGGAATCCTTTCCTCATGCAGCGTTTTGCCGGGCTTTTTGCCGAAGATCCTTATTTGATTGCTAACGGCAAACAGATCCATTTGAAGGATTTGGCCGGCACCCTTCTTCTTGTCCGCCAT
>JAFGHI010000033.1 GCA_016930235.1 Candidatus Omnitrophota bacterium | reverse complement strand
TGACCACCTCCACCGCCACCGCCGCGATGCGACCTGCCGCCTCCGCCACCACCGCCTGGCCTAAAATCCTTCTTGGGAGGTTTTGCTTCTGAAACCCGGATGGTTCTGTCCATAAAAACCTGTCCGTCCTGTTCCAGAGCCTTCTGAAAAGCTTCATCCTCCTCCATTTGAACAAATCCAAAACCCTTCGAGCGGCCGGAATAACGGTTCCGCACAACTTCCGCCTGGACAACCTTTCCGTACTGAGCAAAAAGTCCTTCCAAATCCTGCTCGACTGTTTGATAGTTGAGATTGCCGACATAAAGCTTCTTCTGCATATTGCGTTCTCCTTTAGATCAGGTTGGACTTCCGAAGACCCCCTGAAACGGTTTCATTCTGATCGCTGACAATGGAAAGATCTCAAGGCAGCTTAAAAAACCCTACGGCTCACCGCTATTTCGTCATACCTGGTGATGCGCGTACCCTAGCACCTTTTCCTGTGACCCGCAAGAAATAATTCTTCTAAGCTACCGGCCCTCACACGGCCTGAGGAAGGACGCCGGCAAACCCAACTCCCCCTGTTTTCTCCTACCCCTTTTTTTTCTTCAAAGGATTGAAATGGGGGTCATGCTCGGCAAAGTGCATATCCAGGTCCATCTTCGTCTTCAATAAAAGGAAGAAGGTAAGGATAAGCAATCTGCCGAAACTCTCATAGAAATCCTTGCCGAGAATCATCTCCATCATCATCGCAACAAACGTTCCGACAATAATCGTCAGGTGCATGGGGAGAATCCGAAAATAGGGAAAGGCAAAGAGTTTCATGAAGTCCATGGCGGTGACGTCGCGCTTAAAGTTGTACAGATACGATAACAAATGATGCAGAAAAAAAGCCCCGACACAAAGGAAGACGGCCAGTCCGTCGACCTTCCTAAATTCACTCTTGAGGAAGGAATAATACCCGAAGTGAAAAAAACCGTAATGGAATAAAAAGAAAGCGGCCAAACCCACTTTAAAAATCAGGATCTGCTTCGGCGCAAAAACTTTCGAAGGGTCCTTACTGTCATGCATTTCCGGGATCGGAAAAGTCACAAGCTTCACTGCATTCATGGCCCCAATGATGACATTCTGCCACCAGTAGACCACCAGGACAAAACCCAAGTCCCATCTTTCATAAAGAGCAATTCCCAGAGCCAATAGATTCGCCGCTAAAAGCCCGCGGGCCGAACGGTCTTCCAAGATTCTCTTCGGATATTCCCTCAAGGGGATGTTGATCATCATCGCCTGAAAATCCTTTCCCTTTTAATCAGGTGTGGATGCCGCTTTAGCACTATACTGAAGTCCTTACGCATAGCCTTCCATATACTTCTTCGGAAGATTGGGCCGGGCAGGTTCCATCCCGGAAAGCCCTGCATGAAATCCCCGGTCATACTGAGGGTCCCCATCCCCCACCAACGCGATTCCATCCAGACAAAGAAAAGAATGACCACAAGAACCAATATCCCTAAAAGAACCCATTCCCTTTCTCCTTTGCATGAGCCCCCTCAGCAAATTTCGACGGCAGGTTCTTTGGGTGAAACATCGAATTCTTTTTGATGCCAATCCGCATTCGTACGGGCCAGAATCCGTCCTTCTTCATGAATAAACTCTTCATAATACAAATTTTCTTTCGTTTGAGGACGCCCGTAATAGAACCATTCCCATCGGACCTTTTGGGCTCTCGAAATCTTGAATGAATGCCGATCCGCCCGGATCCCCTCGGCTTGACAAACTCGAAGGCATTCCGATTGATCAAAGTTTAAGACCAGGACCTCTTCTTTTTCATCATAAGCAACAGAAACCATCGTATGAATATTATCCCTAGGACGACCGAAAGAAGACCCGAAAAACTTCAGACACCCGGAGGCAAGCTTCAGGTTTCCCTTCTCAAACTTCTCAACCAACCGCTGACTCTCGCTTTTCATGACGGATTTCACGCTTCAGGATTTAATGCCCCCATCCGACTATGCTTTTTCTGACCGCTTACCTCTTATTTCTTGTTTCAAACTTATTTTTAAATCGGGTCGGTCAATCGAGGATTTCCGGCATGTCCGAGTAATCACAAAGTGCAGGCGTCAGGGCGCTTTGAAGAAGAAGCAAAAAGATTGCCGGAAGCATCAGGATAAGCCAAATCGGTTGGGAATCCCAAGCGCCTTTAATGATGATATCCTTATATTGTTCGATAAAAAAACAGAAAAAACTCACAATCACGATAATATTGGTTTCTTTCTCTAAGGCAACATCCCAGCGAAAATGGACACGGCCCTTTTCCCAATGACGAAAAGAAGGAATGCAAAGAGGAATCTTGCGGCGATAGGCCTCATAAGCCTCCTTGAAACGGTCTTCGAGCATCCTTTCCCGGGAAAGCACAATGGGTGTATAGAGCAACAAAAAAAGGAAAAGCGAAAGCAGAACAAGGCGTAAACTCAAAAGCGGAAGCGATAACCCAAGAAGAATAAAGAATTCCCCCACAAAATACGGATTCCTGACGATCGAAAAAACCCCTTGAGTTTGAGAATGGAAATGCCACTCTTTTTCCTTTTTGACAAAACTCCGGTGGGACGACCCGCTTGCCCAAAAACGGATCGCAAGGCCCAAAGCAACGACACCGAAACTTGCGATCTCGAACAACTCGTCGTAAACGTAACTCTTGAAAAGATACTTCAAATTCTCCGAATAAAAAATCATCAAGCTGACGGGCAGAAGATAAAACCAGCGCCGCCATCGAAAAAGCCGGTTGCCGAGCCTGATAATTGATACCCGCGAAGAACTTTTGTTTTGTTTCTTCCCTTTGGCCATGAGCGGTATTATACAATTCGATTTGAAATAAGACAAATCTCAAAAACTTTGAGTGTCCGATCTATTTTAAACACTTGGAGATAAAGCCACTTTCCTGTTATCGTTCACGTTTTGCGGGAACGATATTTTTCCAGGGCAATCTTCCAAAGATTTCCTACCAAGATCCACGGGCGGCGCCACCCTTGATTCCTCAATTTATTAATGCGACGCAGGATTGTAATTCACAAACTGTCTGTAGCCTTTATCATTACAGCCTAGGTAAACCAACCCTCCCCATTTCTTGACAATCCGCCGCCCGAAACTCCTTTTATCCCGCATAAAGGGGGCATCCTTCACTTTCTGAAGGCAGACACATTGATGCCCGATAAGGATCGTTTCAGCAAGTATTTTGCATCCGTTTTTCTCGGCAAGATTTTCAAAAAATTCTTGCGTATAGTAGTCATTGCCGTGGCTTTTCCAAACCGCGGTCTCCTTAAGTTCGACGGCATCCGGCACAAGATGAATCATCAAGCTCCCGACTTTAGTCCAGTCATGGATATTCCGGAAGCAAATGTATTGAGCGCTGAAAGGCCCCACATGTTCGGTCGTCCCGAAATTCGTCACAATATCAAATTAACCGACAAGCTCCGGATCCTTATTCGGCTTGGCTAAATCCAGGGGAATGGCACCGTTTTTTCTGTTGAGATCCAGGGCGGTATGCAGAACCCCTTTCTCCGCGTAATAATCCTGCCCGCTTTTCCAGTTCAACTCTTCGATCAGTTCCTTGGGAAGCGTATCCAGTTCGGGGGGATAGATCCAGATCACCTGATTTCCCCGTTCGAGCATCTTTTTGCCGCGCACATCGAAAAAGACACGCGCAATGGATTCGTCGATAAATCTTAAGATCGCATAAGTGAATCCAATAAATGGCAACCTTTAGGCAACCAGGACACGTGGCCCCGTTGAAGCTTTGGGTTTAGCCGTAGGCTCCTCTTCGCTTTCGACATCCGCTGCCTCTTCTTCCTGTATCCGCGCATCAACTCCGGGCCGTTTTTTCTTTTCCAGGACTTCCATCCCTCCCGTATTGAAACGCACCGACTCTCCGTAAGGGATCTCAACCACGCCTTCCTTCTCGACGGGCGCCCCAGTCATGCTTTCCAAACCTTCCGATCCATAAATCTCTCCCGATGAAGAGGAGCCCATATTGTTCATCACGGTAATCTTATTCTTCATTTCAAACTCGGTCCTTTCAGGGAATATATCCTCATCATCCGAAAGTCTTGTGTCATCCACCGAGACATTCTTGTGCTCGATCGTTTGAGCCCCCGTCGTCCCGAAATATTGAACACCCTTGGAGGCTTCAAAAGTGGACGTCGGCGTGGAAAAACTGGGGTCACTGGATTCATTTTCGGATGCGGCCAATACCCAATTACTTCCTGACAACAGGAATATCACAAGAAGAAAAAATATCGACTTTTTCATGGGCAACCTCATTTTGATACGGTTATTTTAACATGTTCAAGGCTAATTGAGCGTCCTCTTTCTAAAATGCCAACCCTTCGACAACTTGGATAAAATCGAAACCAATCGTTTTTCCGTACAGGGGCCAGATCAATCCCGCAAGGAGGATGAAGACACCGGGACGAAACCCTACCCACTGAATCCTTGGATATTTCATCCTTTCCTTCATCATGTGGAGACCGGCTTGTCTGACCTTCGGCCCGAAAGTTCGGTGAGATCATCTATCATCCTTGTTTTACATAGGCCCTTTCTTGTTGACGGATTAAGACGGTATCAAGTATGAGACATTATTCTAAGGATGATTAGAAGGAAGTGAAATAAAAAAAGACAGGGCTAGCGCCCATCCCTCAGCCAACGCTCGACCGCTGCCATGTGCTCCCCTTGAATTTCAATGACACCCTCTTTGACCGTACCTCCCGTGCCAAGCGAGGATTTCAGCGCCTTGGCAATGGAGTTTAAGCGTTCGGACCCGTAGGTATGAAGGCCCGTGATCACGGTAACAACTTTCCCGGATCGTTTCTCCAATCGAATTTTCGCAACCGGTGATTGTGTCATAGACGCTGTGTTATTTGACAGGATTAAAACTTACCCATGATGATTTTTGATTAAAATTTCAATTTGTACTTAAGCAATGCCTGTTCTTCTGTCTCGGCATCCCGTCGCCATGCCTGGGCATCTTTTTCATCCGCAAACTCTTTGGCCACCACCATCCCAAAACTTTGGGCCTCGGACAAACGGTATCCGACACCCAATTGATATTCCTGTGAGCGGACATTACTCATACCGGTCGTCTCCTCCGCCCCGTAAGTCACATAAATCAGACTTTTATCGGCAACCTTTGATTTCGCCTCGATCACTTTATTTTCCGTCCCTAAAATCTCCGAACCGTTCTCGGTTAAATTAAGATGCATGCCCTCTTGAATGGATTCGTCAGACTCAACTCCCGGGGAGGAAACTATGGCCCGGTTGGGAGCCGCGTAAAGCCAGAGACCGATCAACGCACCCGACACAACCAGAATGAACAAGCTGAGATAAACGTTTCTAAACACCATCATTGTATTGACGGCATCTTATCCCTTAACCTCAAACGTTAATATCAAAATCGCCCGCGCGGGCAATCATCAACCGTTGACTGGACAAAAAAAGCCCCAAGCTTTTTAAGCTCAGGGCTTTGACTTATAAACAGAACTTAGAATAAGGCTTTAAAGGATTAACGGTTCCTGCGAAATCCGGCAAGACCGAGCAATCCCATCCCCAACAACGCGAACGTTGTCGGCTCGGGAATAACCGTGTTGGTGCTGTAATTTCCCGTCAGTGTTGAACGGATCGCATAAAACGAATCGTTCTCGATCAAATCCAAAACCGGATTCCAGCTCCACTCGTGGGGAATCGCGGTAAAAATGCCATCGGCCTGCAAATCGGCAAGTTCACCGGGTCCGAAAGAAAAATCCTGGGAAACGGGAACTCCGTCATTCGTAGATAACAACGATCCAAGTCCTTCAAGTGACCAACTTTCAGGATTGGGAGTTTGGACAACACCGATGATCGGTACATTATGGCACCCAATAAACGGAAAGCACCTTTCTTCGTATCCCACAATCCCAATGGTCCCGACGGTGTTGCCGCTCGTCCCGGAAAATTCGAGAGTCAGCACCGCATCGGTAATGTTGATGTCGCCAATGGCATTGCCGCCAATGACATCACTGATATTGTGCTGCCAGGAGGGATTCGCATCAAACGTCCCGTAAACCTCGGTTATCGTCGTATTCAAATCGACGACATCGACAAAAACCGCCGCTTGAGCGGGGGCAATCAAAGAAAAACATATCGCAAAAGAAAAAAACAGAAGGGTAAACGTTCTTGTCTTCATTCGGAATGACCTTTCCTTTCTTAAAAGCAAAAAAGTCTCGGCAAATAGCCAGGTGCGTAGTATAGACGATAAATTCCTTGTAAGAAAGTTAAAACTTTCATAAACCAATTAATTTCGGAGGGTTACAATGATATTGGATGCTCATAAAAAATTAAAAAGCCAAGAGATTGTTATGTCCTGCTAGGCGGTGATTCAATGCGGTTATCCTTCCTCTCGTTCCGTTCCCCATATATTGACTTCCATATCCTTCCACTTCAATTTCTCTTCTCAGAATATTTTTGGCTTTCTTTTTATTCGTCTTCGGTTAAGATGGGTTTTCTACATCCAGACCTGAAGGAGAAATCCGTTGAGAAGACAAACCCGGGGTGAAGAGATCGCTAACAGTACGCTGCATGGGATAGGTGCCGTCTTGAGTATCGCGGCCCTTGTCATCCTTGTTGTTTTCGCTTCCAGGACAGGAGACGATTGGCGGGTGGCCAGCCTCAGCATTTATGGAATGGCCCTCATTGTGCTTTATTTATCGTCGACCTTCTATCACAGCCTCGTGAACATTCGGATCAAACGTTTCTTTAAGATCCTGGATCATTGTTCGATCTATTTCCTGATTGCCGGCACTTACACCCCTGTTGTCCTCGTCACACTCCGCGGTCCGTGGGGATGGACACTCTTCGGACTCATATGGACAATGGCCATTGTCGGGATCATTTTTAAATTCATCTCCCTCAAGAAATATAAGTTCATTTCGGTGGTTAGCTATATCGTGATGGGTTGGTTGGTCGTGATTGCCCTGAAGCCTCTGATCGAAAATTCACCGGAAGGTTTTTTTAAGTGGCTTTTAATCGGCGGTCTCTCTTATACGATCGGCATTATCTTCTACGCCTGGAAGAAGCTCCCCTACCACCATGCCGTCTGGCATCTTTTTGTCTTAGGGGGAAGCTTCTCCCACTTTTTCGGTTTTCTCTTCTATATCGCCCAGCATGGATAGCCGTTAACAAGAAGCGGCCTTCAGTCTAAACTAGCTCTTGCTTTTACGTTCTTCTTTCTTCCCCTCAGCATTCCAAAGAGGGCACTTGCTTAAATCGTAGGGATTGCCGGGCGCATTCGATTTGGCAAACACACAGACAGGGCAATTGCAGGCTTCACCGGGTCCGCTTCGAGGTATCTTTTTCTTTCGGTTCTTTTTTGTCATAGGAATAGGTTAAGCATGTATTATTCCATGTGGGATAGGGTAAATTCAACGGTGAATGTCTTACTTCCTTTTCTCGATCACCTTTCTGTGATATATTCCCCGAATCATCACAAAAATACATTCAATATGAAATCATCGACCCACGAGACCTTAAGCTTACAATCTTTCTTAAGGATTTACCTCTGGCCTTCACCGATTGCCCTTCTTCTTGTGTGCGCCTTCATTTTCCGGCTCTTTGATTTATACGATGAAACGCGCTGTCTTGCCCGGGTCGGTGCCTATCTTTTTATCTTCTTTGTCATTTTGAGCTTCCCCAAGAATAAAAAGGGGCCTCTAATTTCCGGCCCTCTTTACGGACTGGAAATAGCTTTACTCACGCTTGTCGTAGCCTTCGCCTTGTATCAAGGCACCCTCTATTTCAGTTCGCAAACGGATCAATTGGTCAAAATCGATATCGGTTATTACACGCAATATTCGTCGCAGGTTTTCTTTCGCGCTCATCTCAACCCCTACGAAGGGAAAGTCCTTATAAATCATCTACAGGATCCGCAATTCAGCGGCTACAAGCACGGCCCTTTGATGTTTCTGGCTTACTTCGCAAGTTCTTATTTACCCGTAAGCGGATTAAAAGTCACCAATCTCGTTTTCCTCGGCCTCACTGCTGTTATGCTCATCTTCCTCAGCTGGGAGCGCCATCGAAAGAACTTGGCAAATATCGCAATGGTAATGTTCTCGTTAGCAGCACTTTTTGTCTCCCAACGGCTTTGGTTCGAACTTTTCTCCCAAGGAGCCAATGATATCTTCCCAATCCTCCTCGTCCTTGCGGCTTTCCTTTTACTGAGGATGAAACTTTGGTTTTTTGCGGGACTGCTTGCGGGACTTTCCCTGTCCGCCAAGGCCGCCCCCGGAATCGTCCTGACCCTGCTTCTCATCCGAAAGGACTTCAAACCCACTTACTTCCTAGGAGTGCTGGCGGGGCTCACACCGGTCCTCTATTTCCTTTGGTGGAATCCCCAAGCCATGATCAAAAACTATTTCATCTTCCATATCACAAAGGACTATGACACATCCAGCCTGTACAGCGTCATCCC
>JAFGHI010000005.1 GCA_016930235.1 Candidatus Omnitrophota bacterium | reverse complement strand
GACAGCTTATTCGCGTGATACAGGAGAAGGTACCCGAACCCGGTGAAGATCTCACCACGACCCTCGATCTGGAATTCCAATCCAAGATTGCGGAGTTGATCAAAGGCCAGAGGGCCGCAGTGGCTGTTTTGGATCTTGAAACAGAGGGGTTGCTGGCTTTGGCTAGCTCTCCATCTTATGACCCTAACGTCTTTGTCGCACCGGGGCAGGATAAAGAACGTTTGAGTTTGCTTTATGATAAAACATACCCCATGCTGGACCGGGGAGTCAGTTCGGCGTATCCTCCCGGGTCCGTTTTTAAGCTTGTAACAGCATTGGCGGCCTTGGAAACAGGCAAAATAACTCCTTTTACGCGCTTCTATTGTCCGGGTTGGTTTCAACTTAAAAAAGGCGGAAGGAAATTCCATTGTTGGAACGAATCAGGGCATGGGAGTATTAACCTTTATGAGGCCATCGAACGCTCCTGCAACGTGTATTTTTATAATCTTGGGGCACGCCTTTCGCCGGATGAAATTGCCCGTTATGCGAGGATGCTGGGTTTAGGAGAGGAAATGAGATTAGAAGTTTCGAATATTTCCCCTGGGCTTATTCCTGATATCGCCTGGAAGAAAGAACGTTATCATGAAAAATGGTATCAGGGGGAAACATTAAGTTTTGCCATCGGACAAAGCTATGTATTGACCTCGCCTGTCCAAATTCTAAGGTTGGTTTCGATTATTGCCAAAGGGGGGCTCAAGGTCGACCCACGATTAATCTTGGACGATGAAAAATCGGTAGATCCGAAACGGGTGGCGATTAAGCCTGAAAATTTAGAGGTAATTCGCCGAGCAATGTTGGAGGTGGTGCAGTCCCAATATGGAACCGGACAGCTAGCGAGAGTGGATTTTGATAAGCTTGCTGGAAAAACAGGGACGGCACAAGCCCCTCCCAAAAAGGCGCACAGCTGGATGACCGGTTTTTTCCCTTACGACAAACCGGAGATTGCTTTCGTGGTTTTTGTGGAACATGGAGGGTCGGGGGGCATTACATCCGCAAGGATTGTAAAATCGATGCTTGAGATTTGGAGTGAACATGCTGCGCAATTTGCATAGAGATATTTATTGGCCGTTTATTTGGTCACTTTTTGGTTTGATCATGATTGGGACTTTATTTATTTGGAGTGCCGGCTATCATGACTCAGGGAATTATGTTTCCAAGCAAATGGTGTGGATTTTAATCGGATTAGTGACTTTACTAGCGGTTTATTTAATCGGTTACCGGACTTTTTTGAATGTTTCTTACTTACTTTATGTTGCTGCGGTTGCGATGCTCTTTCTGGTTTTCGTTGCCGGCCAGAGGCATTTGGGCGCCCAACGGTGGCTTCAGATCGGACCTCTGGCAATTCAACCCTCGGAATTCGCAAAATTGGCAACGGTTTTGGCCATTGCCAATTTTCTCGGGTCGCATCATTCCTGGGAGAAAAGTTTCAGGATTGTGATCATTGCTTTGGGTCTATTCTTCTTGCCGCTTATACTGATTGTCAAACAACCCGATTTAGGGACAGCATTGCTTTTTGTGCCGATGATTCTTGCGATCCTTTTTCTCTGGGGCATTCAATACAGGTATCTCATCGTGGCAGGTTTGAGCGGTTTAGTCGCGGCTCCTTTTTTTTGGCAGTTCCTGAAGGAGTACCAACGAAAACGCATTCTGACTTTCATGGATCCTTCACAGGATCCTTTAGGGGCGGGTTATACGGCTATTCAAGCCAAGATTGCCGTGGGTTCAGGGGGGCTTCTGGGTAAAGGGTATATGGCCGGGACCCAAAGTCAGCTTCAATTTGTGCCCGAACATCATACGGATTTTATATTCTGTGTTTTAGGGGAAGAATGGGGGTTTATCGGGGCTTTGTTGCTTCTTTGTCTTTACGGTTTTCTGTTTCGCGCAGCATTCCAAATTATGAATCATACAACCGATGTTCGGGCGAAGCTCCTCGTGGGAGGTGTTGTGACGATCTTGTTTTCTCAGGTTTTTATTAATATCGGGATGACCTTTGGGCTGATGCCGATTACGGGTTTGACCTTGCCGCTTGTAAGTTATGGTGGGTCTTCTTTTATGACGACCATGTTTGCGTTGGGATTGGTCCTCAGTATTAACCGGGAGAGATCGATTTTTTAAGGAATTATTTTCAAGAAGACGGCTGCTTTGAAACAAACGTTTGATCTTTGAGAATGAAATCCGTAGAATTGCAATCTTGTTTTGTGGGAGAGTCCGTCGGGATGTAGCTCAGCCTGGCTAGAGCGCTTGCTTTGGGAGCAAGATGTCGCAGGTTCAAATCCTGCCATCCCGATGCTTCGACTCGACCGCCTGAAAGGTGGCCTCGCTCAGCATCGGGCCCTGAGCTTGTCGAAGGACCCAGGTTTTAAAAAATATGTGGACCGTATATATTTTAGAATGTTCCGATGGCACCTTTTATGTTGGTTGTGCCCTGATATCAAGGGTCGGTTTAAAAAGCATCAAAGCGGCCAAGGTGGCGATTATACTCGCAAACGCTTACCCGTCGCCCTAAGCTTCAAAGAATCGTTTCGGAATCAATCAGATGCTTTTAAGCGAGAACGACAATTAAAAGGATGGTCACGGAAAAAGAAGATTGCACTGATTGAAAGGAGAATGATAGAGTCTTAAATACATAGGCTGGGCCTAAGTGAGAGTGTTATAAAAAAGTTTTTTAAAAAAGTGCCATTATTTTGCAACTGTAAAACAAAGGATAGTGACTCATGAGTATGCCAGGACCGCTGGAAATTGTCGTTATTTTGCTTGTTGTTCTGCTTCTTTTCGGAGCTAAAAGATTGCCTGAGATCGGCCGTTCGCTTGGAAAAGGCATCCAGGAATTTAAAAAATCCATGCGCGACGATGACAATAAAGATAATGAGAAGAAAGATTAATTGATTGTCTCAATCGAGATAGTCGGATAATTGTCTTATCCCTCCATTTTCAGCTTTGAACGCTTCTTATGGCTGCATAACAAGTTAGCTCAAATTCTATGCTATTAATGGCTATATTATGCTATATCTAGATAGTTTTATTGCTCAAATTTGACATTTTACGATTCATTGGGTACTTTTTTTATATAAATACGTGAGGGTATCTCGTGAATAGAAATGTCGCTTGCCTCAATAAATCGGGTCTTAAAAAACACCTGTCCAGGGCCTTAGGCAGTTTAGCGGGTTTATTGATAACGGTCATAATCAGCAATCCTGGAGCCTCTGTATTTGCGGATAACTTTACTGGGCCCGGACAGAGCAAGCCGCGTCCCGTTAAAGAGATCCCCGCCATGGAAGGTGTCCAGCAGTTTGAGGAAAAGACGCCATCTGTTTCGATTCCCTTTAAAGAGGCTTCCTTGATAGAACCTTACCCGATGACCCAGCCAACCTTGGCAGATCGTAATCTTTTTGCTGTGAAGGAGCTTGCGAAGAGTTTGGCCGAAAATCCGATGGATCTTAATCGTGATGGTACCCTTGACCGCCATGACGAAGAATATGCTCAATTGAGATTTGAAAAGGCGCTCGCCATCAAAGATTTACCCAGAGATATCGTCGAAGTATTGGATCAAAACGAGGATGGACGTTTCGATGAGAAGGATAGCGTTTTGAAAATTTTTAAGATTCGGGAAGAAGTTAAGCGCAACGAACAGATTCGGGATTTTTCCATAGCGTGGGAAAAGGACCCGCTTGATATGAATCAGGATGGTCTTGTTGACCTTGATGACGTGGATTTAATGGTGAATCGTTTGGCGCAGGTCAAAAAGGCTCAATTTTTGTCACAAGATATTGTGACACGTCTTGATCATGATGGTAACCATGAGTTGGATCAAAAGGATGTCGATTTCATGATTACCATGGTATCGATCCATGTCAGAAACCTGGAAATTCTTATGGATTTTGCTGATCTCCTGATGCTGGAAAGTTGGGACATCAACGCCGATACGAAAGTAGATGAGAAAGACATCCAAGAGGGTGTGATTCATTACGCCCTTGCGATGAGTGTGCCGCATCTATCTCTCGATATTCTGGAGGCCTTGGATCAAGACGGCAATAACCGTATGGATGAGAAAGATGTCGAGCTTTACGATCTCCAAGTACGCTGCCAGATGGAAGGCATTCTACTGGGGGACCTGAACAACGACAAAAAGGTGGACTTGAAAGATTATTTGGAATTCCAACAGCATTTTAATGCTAAGCAAGGGGATAAACGATATTGGCGTGCAGCTGATTTTGATGGTGATGGGTGGATTAATTCAGTGGATTTCCATCTTTTCGAGACGTCAAAGAATCGTTATCCTATTCGTTCAGATGAATAAAGCCGAACTAGTTGATCTGCAATGATTATCTGTGGCAAAAAGAAATATTCCGAGTTAGACTTTAATCTCGATCAGAAAAACAATATCAAGAAACTGCAAGAATGCGCCGGGTATGGTTATGCCGAAATGGGTGATCTTTTTGTGGCTTATTATCTACGGTTTCATCGGTTGTGCGTCGACGCCTAAAGAGAACGGTGTCAACACTGACGAAGAAATAACGCCTTGGCTTTATCTGCATGATCCGGCTGTCCACGAAGAAAGAATCCAGAATTTCATTGAGAAACATACCGAATTCAAAGAGATGGATAAGATCCGGTACTTGCTTGATGGGATGAGGACATCCAAGGCTATCTTTATTCGCAACGAGCGCGAAGGTTCGGGTTCAATGGCAGCCAAGTGGCTTCGATGGAAAATGGTGCACCCCCAATTCTTTCACAATCCCATACTCACGGGGGAAGATTTTGTCGAAAGGGTAGCGGACCGTTCGAAAAGAACCGGAAGGTATTATGAGATCATTTTAGAGAAGGGTGTCCGTGATCATCTCCAAACGGTTTTGCGCAATGAGTTGGACGATCTTGAAGAAGCGATTCAAAAGGCGAAGATAGAAAGGGTGCAAAAGGCTCTCATGGAAGCAGAAAGTAAAAGAGGAGAGATGTTGCCCGAAGAAAAACAAGAAACGGCGAAATCTGCCCTTCATCATGGAAAAATCTCGGCGGGAGATTAACCTTCACCCAGGAAATAGCCGATATTTAAACCCAAATCTGTTCTACAAAAGGAGACGGATCTTTTGGCTTACCGGCTTCAGAAAAAGAGACTCTTAATCGCTATAGGACTATGGGTTGGGTTGACCCTTTTTCTGTCGCTGCAGCCGGCTTCTTCGGTGCGCCTTCTTGTTCGATCCAGTCTTCTCGTTTCTTTGGCTCATATTCCGGTTTATGGAGTAATGGCTTTTCTTTCATGTCTCTATTTGCGTTTCCGCCGGTCTTTGGGAAATTGGCGCATGAAAGACCCTCATGTGATGGTAATTTCATTCCTGGTGGTGAGCGGGTTCGGAGTTGTCAATGAAGGACTCCAGGTTTTAGCTGCCGGGAGAATTTGTGATCTTTTTGATATTCAATGTAATATAATAGGAGCGGCCGGCGGGAGTTTGTTCTTTTATCTTTTCCGACAGTGGGGATTTTTACGCCGGTAGTCAACATTCTTTGATTTTTAGGGAGGCTAAAAAGATGCTAACGGCATCGATATTTTTTAAAATTTTGATGTGGACATTTCTGTTTGCTCTTGTGGCCCTTGTCATCTATGCGGTGATCAAATATTAATCCAATTATTTCAAATACCCGGATGGCGAGACGAAACCTGCGAGAGATGACTTTCTTCGCGAACTTGAGCTTCTCAAGGATTTACCCCGCTAAACGTGAAATTAATTTTATTTTAGGGAGAAGATGAATTATCTTGATTTTATCCAGGTTGGATTTGCTTTTAATTTTTCGCTAGGATTTTTTCCCATGGCAGCCGCTATGGTTGCCGTTTTTGGCCTCTATCCTAAATGGTCACCGGATAGAAGTTACATACGCTCGCTCTATTTTTCGGCCGGCATTGTTTTGGTTTATACCCTTTTTGGGTTTTTGGCATCAGCGGGCGGTTTTTTTCTGGAACTCCTCTTTCAAAGTGTCTTTTTTTGGTTGGGTATAGGCTGTCTATGGTTTTTCTTTGCCTTGGCTTTGTTGGGTGTGAAGGTTTTCAGACTTCCCTCATGGTCCATGAAGGGTATCGCAAAAAACCGTCAGCCTCGATACCGAAGTTATTTTCTTTTTGGGTTAATCGGGGCAGGGTTCTCTGTCCCTTGCCTGGGGTTTTTAATGGCGGGGATGATTCAATATGCGGTTGCCGATGAAGCTCTTCTTTATCGGATTACCATGATGCTTTTCTTCTCGATCGGACTGGCGTTGCCGTATTTTGTTTTGTCACTGCTTATCCAATGGCTGTCCCGGATCCAAATGGCCCCAGAATGTTTTATTTGGGGAAAGAAATTCTTCGGGGTTTCGCTGATCGGTTTGATCTTTTTTTATCTAGCTTCCTTGATTTATCCCCTTTGGATACGAGGAAGCGTGATTCTGATCTTGATTGCAGGCGGGCTTTATCTCGGTTTTATGGAGAAGTCGAAAGAATACTCCAAGGAGTTTATTCAAGCGAAGAAGTTGTTGGGCGTGATCCTTATCTCAATAGGGCTCCTTTTACCCTTTTATGGTCCGAAGAAAGGTCTCCTTTGGGAAGATTATACCCCGGAGAAACTTACCTTTGCCCGCGAGGCGGGGATGCCGGTCATCCTTGAATTTTACGCGGATTGGTGTATGCCGTGTTATGAATTGGAGCGTTCGACTTATACCGATTCCGCAGTGATGGAGGCCTTGCGCGGCTATCAGCGGCTTCAAGCGGACGTCTCCCGCATGGATTTACCCGAAAACGAAAAACTTTTAGAAAAATTTCACGTCTTTGGGATTCCGACGATTCTTTTCTTCGATGCCCGGGGCCGCGAAATCGAAATTGCGCGCGTCACCGGATACATTTCACCGGAAGAGTTACTTCAGATTCTTCATTCCCCGCGGTTTCAGATGGATTTCCAAGGTGAAGAATCGACCTTCAATGAAGATTTATTAGAACAGGATATTTCAATCGAATAGACACTTATGTGCGGACGGTATTCTCTAACGGTCGATAAAAAAACGCTGGCCGAAGAGTTTCACATCGATTTGGGGAAGCTCAAAAGATGGGTTTCCCGGTATAATATTGCACCGTCGACGCCGGTTCCGGTTCTTTATCGGGAACGCGAGGAGGAAAACAACTTTGATTATTTTCTTTGGGGGCTGATTCCTTCTTGGGCAAAAGACAAGGAGATTGGACATCGGATGATGAATGCCAGGAAAGAAACTTTGAGTGAGAAACCCAGCTTTCGCGGGCCTTTTCGGCACCAGCGTTGCTTGATTCTATCCGATGGCTTTTACGAGTGGCACCGTGGCGGCCGGAGCAAGGTCCCTTATTACATACGGTTGCAATCAAAGAAACCGTTTTCGTTTGCCGGATTATGGTCTCGCTGGAGGGGGCCGACCGGTGATGAGGTTCGGACCTGCACGATTATTACAGGTGAACCGAATTCAGTCATTGCGCCGATTCATAACCGAATGCCGGTGATTCTTTTGCCGGAGCATCGAGATAAATGGATGGATACCGAAAGGGAGAACACCGAAGAACTTATCGATTTGCTCAAACCCTATCCGGCAGAAGAGATGGAGGCGTATCCCGTGTCATCTTTTGTCAATTCCCCGAACAATGATACCCGGGAGTGTATTCAAGCCGCAGGAAGTTTGCTATGAAGAAAAAAAATGAGAAGGTGTTGATACCGATATGGATATGGATCTTGGGTGTTTTTTTTCTTGCCGGTTGTGTCCGGGTTTCTCCGGTATGGGATGAACAATACCGGCGAGCAGTCCGCTACTACCAGCTGGGGAATTTTACTCAGGCAATTCGGGAGGGGGAAAAGGCGCTGGCGACTGCACAGGAGCGCTTAGGGCATGATCATCCCCAGGTTGCGGTTTCTTTGAATGCCTTGGGTGTTTTTCATAAGAATTCGGGATCTCTTGATACCGCTGAGGATTACTATTTGAAAGCGCTTGAGACATGGAAAAAAACAAAGGGGGAAAGAAATTCGGATTTGACCGTGGCGCTTCAGAATTTGGGGGTCCTTTACTTTTCCGAAAAACGTTACCCAGAAGCCAAGATCCTTTGGGAGAAAGCCCTCAAGATCCGGGAAGCCTCCTTTTCGGCCAAGGACCCCAGGATTGCCGTCAGTTTGAATTCACTGGGCGTTATTTCCAAGATAGAAGGAAAAATGGACGAGGCCGAACAATACTATGACCGGGCCCTTTCTATTTTGGAACCGCTTGATCCGGATCATCCTGATTTACGGATTATCTATCATAACTTGAGTGTCCTCTATATTGCTGAAGGGCGTTATGAAGAGGCTGCATTGAAATCCCGCCGTGCCCTTAGCTTGCGTGAGAAAATCCTAGGGGGCCTGCATCCTGAGGTCTTACAGTCTTTAAGAAACTTGCGGCACATTTATGAAGTCGATGGTCAGCGGGAAGAAGCCTTAGCGATGGAGGCGAGAATCCAAGCCTTAACCAAGCACATGCCTGAGAGTCCCTATTATGCCCCGGGAACCAGTGTTTTCTTGGTGCCGGGCTCAAAGGGGGAAAGCCTTATCCTGGAGGAAGAACAATTGGAGGAGATGGCGAAAGAAAGTTAATGCTTCAATTTGATTCGACATTTACAGGGTTTTCCGTCTTTTTCCTTGCTTGCCACTAAATTTCACGTAAAATATTGTCTTGCTTTAGGATATGGATTTTCTTGCCTGCATTATTTCTTCACAGGGAAGAAAAATTTGATTTCTGCTTTCAAAATTTCTCGTAAACATAACTAACAGGGTTTATATGGAAAACTCAAAAAGGACGGGATCGGATCATTCCATTCTGGTGATTATACCTGCCTTTAATGAGCAAGCCAGCATAGGACAAGTGATCGATGAGATCCACGTAAATTTGCCCCAAGCCTCCATCGTTGTCGTTAATGATGGTTCGAAGGACAAAACGGCTGAGGTTGCCGGCCGAAAGGGCGTTTTTGTCCTGAGCCATCTTCGGAATTTAGGTATTGGCTCAGCCGTTCAGACGGGGCTCATGTTTGCAAGACGAAAGGGATATGAAATCGCAATTCAAGTCGATGGAGACGGGCAGCATTACCCGGGAGATCTAAAGACCCTTGTGACTCCTGTCCTAGAAGGTGAGGCGGATCTTGTGATTGGTTCAAGATTTCGAGGGGCCGGTGTCTTTTTTTCCACTCTGCCTCGGAGAATAGGCATCTTCTTCTTTTCCTGCCTGCTTTATGTCCTCACCGGCCAATGGATCAGCGATCCGACCTCGGGATTTCGGGCGATGAATCGTTCACTGATTGATCGGTTTGCGGACCGTTATCCCATGGATTATCCCGAACCCGAAGTCCTCATGAGTGTTTGCCGTTTCGGACACCGGATGAAGGAAGTCCCGGTTTCGATGAAGCCAAGAACAACGGGGGTTTCTTCGATTTCATTTTTTCGAGCTGTTTATTACATGTTAAAAGTGACGTATGCGATCATTATGGAAAGTGTGCGCGAAAGAGAGCTGCAATCCACATGACCGAAATTTATTTTCATATCTTTGAAGCCCTGGCGACCGTCCTTCTTTTCGGTCTTGTCTCCCAATTGGTCCATCAGGAAGTGTTGCGGGATAAGTATGGGTTAGGCTGGACAGTTGTCACCGCTCTCTTTCTTTTTCGTGTGATCTACTATCCGAGCGAAACGGGATCATTTTCAGGCATTTTTCTTTTCTGGCGGCATGAAGTTATCCTTTTTACCGTCACTTTTGTGGCCATTGTGGCAGGAACCTTTCTGACAGTTGTCCTAACGCGCTATTCCAAAGATCGAAGGGAATCCATTCAAGAGCTGGCGCTCTTGCGGTTTGAGATGAACTCCATGCTGGAGCCATCACCGGCTGTCAAACCGATAGAGCAAGAAAGTGTTAGCCGAAACACGGTTTAAATATAAATATTGAGATCATGAGACCTATCAAGATATCCATGATGAAATGTGAGCGGAAATAAAATGCTAAATGATGTTGCTACGAAGCCCACTCAGCAGAATCAAAAATTAGAGACGAACTATAACATACCCGTTTTTCGGCCTTCTTATGGCGAAGAAGAGGTTGAAGCTATCCGGGACTGTCTTCAAAGAGGGTGGACGGGGACGGGCCCGAAAGTCAAAGAATTTGAGGAAAGGTTTGCGAAGTATGTTGGGGTCCAATATGCGATTGCGACCAATTCCGGAACGGGAAGTCTGCACCTTGCTTTGAAGGTTGCGGGGGTGGAGGGCCGGGAAGTTATCACAACACCTTTGACCTTTGTTTCGACCAATCACGCGATTTTATACAACGCTGGCATTCCCGTTTTTGCGGATATTGATCCCGAGACGCTGAATCTCGATCCTGTTTCGGTGGAGAGTCTCGTCACAAAAAGAACGAAAGCCATTCTCGCGGTGCATTATGGCGGTACCCCTTGTTCCATGGATAGGATCCTCAGTATCGCGAAGCGCCATAACCTTCTTGTCATTGAAGATGCTGCACATGGGTGCGGTGGAGAATACCAAGGGAAAAAGCTCGGTGCTTTGGGGGATATTGGGTGTTTTAGTTTTCATGCGGTAAAAAACCTTTCGGTAGGTGACGGGGGGATGATCACGACGAATTCGAAAGAAGTTTACGAGCGGTTGGTGAAGCTCAGGTGGATGGGGATTTCCAAAGAGACATGGTCGCGGACTTCTCATGAAGAAGGCCGGTATTCCTGGTGGTATGACGTTGACGAAATAGGGTTCCGTTACGGCATGAACGATGTAATGGCTTCCATGGGGCTTGTCCAACTGAAGAAACTGGATGCCTTAAATGAAAAGAGGCGCCGGATTACTGAGAAGTATAATCGTGCTTTTCGTGATCTTGATTGGGTGGAAACGCCTTCAAATGTTCCAAATGCGAAAAGCGCCTGTCACAACTATGTCATCAAAGTGGATAACCGGGATCAACTCTGCGAATACCTGAAAGAAAAGGGGGTTTCGACGGGTGTCCACTATCGCCCGAATTATCATTACCCCATGTATAAAACCTGCAAATTTGTGTCTCCCGTGTGCGAAAAGGTTTGGAAACGGATTTTGACACTTCCTTTATTTCCGGATCTTTCAGAGAACGAAAGCGATTTTGTCATTGATTTGGTACGGAATTTTCAGGGGCGTGAACCGGAGATGGAATTTCAGTCATCCTGTGTACTCTGCCGTCAAACCGAGACCGTGAAACTTTTTGATCGTAAGGAGAAGTACGGGATCTCGAAGAATCCATTTAGCGTTGTGAAGTGTACTTCATGCGGTCTAGCTTGTGTGAATCCCAGGCCGACTGAGAAGAAAATCGGTCGTTTTTATCCCGAAACCTATTCTTGGAAGGAGGAGGAAGCCTCTGAGGGGAAAAAGCTCAACGTCATGGAACGGCTTGAGAAGTTTTACCGTTTCCATCTCCTCCGGTACGAAACCGGTAAAGTGATCAAACGCTATGGCCGGACGTCGGGGCGGGTGCTGGATGTGGGCTGCGGTACAGGTGACCGCCTTCAAGTTTTTAAAGAAAAGGGTTTCGACGTTTATGGCGTGGAAACGGCCGGAAGCGTCGATTACGCCAAAAGAAGATTGGGCCCTAATCTTTTTCGAGGGACACTCCACCAAGCCAATTATTCGAAAAACTCTTTTGATATCATTACGCTTTATAACGTTCTCGAGCATCTTCATGATTCCAGAAGTGTGCTTGGGGAAATCCATAGGATCTTGAAAAAGGATGGTTTACTCGTGATCGAAGTTCCCAATTTTGATTCGATCCAGAGTCATTTTTTTAAAAGCCACTGGGCGGCTTTCGACGTTCCAAGGGATTTGTATTACTTTACGCCAACTGCCTTGAAGAAACTTGTCGATGATGCAGGGTTCACAGTGAACGAAATAGATTTCATGAATAATTGGTGGCATCCGCCCACCTTGGTGGTGAGTGCCTTTCCCGCTCTGGATCCCCAGCTGATATGGCATAAACAAAAACAGGGGTTCTCGACGGCACATTTGAGTCTTTTATGGGGCGTGGTGACTTGTTTGTGTGCCCCTTTTGCTTTTATCGAAAGTCTTTTTAAACGGTCTGCTTTAATGACGCTGTATGCTTCAAAAAAGTGAATGCTGATGCCGGTTTTCTTGGAGAAAAAGCCTAAAACGACTGATGTTGAAGAAAAAAGCATGTCCGAAAAGCATGCTGGATCCTTTCGCATTTCTGGTAAATCACAGCCCGGATTTGGGGAAAGGCCGGTGAAGCGAAATTGGGTCATCCATCCTTTCCTGTTCGGGATTTACCCCGTTTTTTTTCTCTTTGCTCACAATGCCCACGAGGCCGAGGTTTCCGAGGCTGCCCTTCCGTTTGCTGTCTTGTTGGGATTTACCTGTGTGATGGTTTTGGTTTCATGGATCTTGCTTAGGAATTTTCATAAAGCGGGGATTCTGACCTCGGTTTTTATGGTTTTGTTTTTCATGTATGGTCATACCAGAATGTATCTTGACCGATTCGAAGTGTTTCATTTCGGTCTTCGGCCTCTTCATGATTACCTGGTTTGGGTGGGGCTCTTGGTGATCCTTCCTGTCGGCCTTTGTTTTTATACCCTTTTACGGGTTCAGAAGACTCCTTTAGGCCTAACCCGTTTTTTAAATCTGGTTTCGATCATTCTCATGATGATGAGTTTAATCCAAATCGGCGGGTTTAAACTCAAACTGTGGGGGAAGCATCCGGATGTCCGAAGAGAGCAAGACTCGGCCGTGGAGGCCTTTACAGGACATGCGATTGCCCCTTTACGGGATATTTATTACATCATTTTGGATGGTTACGGAAGCGCCCAAACGCTGAAAGATATTTATGGGTATTCAAACGAAGGATTTTATGAAGAGCTCGAGAAAAGGGGATTTTATGTCGCCCGCGAGAGCCGAAGCAATTATGTCTATACAACGTGGTCTTTACCGACTTCGTTAAATCTGAATTATATGCATTACCGCGATTATGAAGCGAGTTCCCGAACAGGGCCGAGGTTTCGACCGTTTTACAGTACGATTAAGAATAACCGGGTGGTTCGCATCTTAAAATCGATGGGTTATCGTTACGCCCATTTTGCGTCAACGGCCTATCCTCCGACCAAAGCGAGCCGTGATGCGGATTTCAACTTTAATAACGAAAAAATCAATGAATTTGCGACCATGCTCTTAAAACCGTCTGTTTTAAATCCGCTGATGACCGTTTTGACGGTCCCGGACCGGCGCCAATCCGTTTTATATGTCTTTGAAAAATTAAAAGAGATGTCCAAAAATCCCGATCCCGTGTTTTCTTTTGCTCATATCATTTTGCCGCATCCACCTTATGTTTTTAAGGAAGATGGTGGGAATTATTCCTTCAATCAGCTGATCAATCTCGGAAGCCAAGGAGGGGAATACCGCAAGAAACTTTATGCGGCTCAGGTCGCCTTTGCAAATAAGAAGGTCATCGAATTGGTGGATTATTTACTGGCCAATTCGGAAATTCCTCCGATCATTATTTTTCAGGGGGATCATGGACCGCGGCTGGAGTGGCGCATGGCCAGGACTTCTGCCGTCAATCGGGAAGACGAGACTGAGCTCCGTGAATATCTCAAAGAAACCCTGGGGATTTTGAATATCTATTATTTGCCGGATGGAGGAGATCGCAACATGTACCCATCGATCACTCCGGCCAATAGCTTTCGCATGATTTTCAACAATTATTTCGGCGCTGATTATCCGTTGCTGGACGATGAGAGCTTTGTTCCTTCCCAGGACACTAGTAACTCGACACCGATCAATGTGACTGAAACCATTGCCGAGGTGAGAAGACATGAAGAAGGAAGCTATCCTTTTTAACTCGAAGAGGCATAGAGAGCCGTGACGGTAACTTTGCCGGTTGAAAACCCAACCGTGATATCCCGAATTAGGCGAATTGCGCTCGATGAGCGTTGGGACGATTTTGTTCGGGAGCAAAATGGCTTGCTTTTTTCCTATTCGATTTGGGCACAAGCCTTGGAGGCAGGTTATCGCCGATACGGGGCCAAATCGATTTGTTATGTTTTTGAGCGGGAGGGAAAAATCCTTTGCGGGACTATCGGTCTTGTCCTGGATTTTCGGTTTATCCGGATATTTTTTGACAATGTCCCTTATGGAGGACTACTTGGGGAGCGTCATCTATTCCCGGAGTTTTTGGGGGCAATCGAAGAAGATTTGCGCAAGCAGGGGATCCATCAAATTAGGATCACAAGTCATTTCCTCAATCGTTTCGAGTTGGGGGACGGTTATAAAATAACGGAAACATGCCAACACTTGGTGGATCTTGAAGGGGTGACTCCGCAAAGTCTTTGGGATAGTTATGGTTCGAGTACGAGACGTGCCGTCAAAAAGGCCGTCAAGAATGGGGTCGAAATTCGCTCCATACGCTCCGAACAGGAAATTGAAGCCTACTATCAGCTTTATCGCCGCACGATGGACAGGAATGATACGGTCGGTCCTTTCCGAAAAGATTTTTTTCTTTCCATCTATCATCAGATTGTTAAAAACGGTTACGGAGATTACCTCTTTGCTTACGCCGGATCAAAACCCATTGCGGCAACATTTCTGATTTTCTCAAAGGATTGTGTTGTGGATTACCTGATGGTTTCCGACGAGAGATATTTTGATCTCCGGCCGAATGATCTTTTGACGCATCAAGCTCTGGTGAACACCTTGGAGAGAAAGTGCCGTTATTTTGATTTTGCGACCGGTTACGGATTCGGAGATACCCTTTCAAAATTTAAGGAAAAATGGGGAGCCATAGCTTATCCGTTCCACACTTATACAAAAAGTTTCAGTAGTTTAAGAGGGCATTTGTGGAATGGGCTGTGGCGGGTTGCCAATACCCGCTTGGGTACGTCTTCAATTTTTTTGATCAGGAAACTTTTGGGAAGAGGTAACTGATTTCCGGGGTTTTTGATGTTTCTTAGGGTGCTTGATTCATAAAGCCGGGTTTTTGAGGACAAGCATTTTTAAAATGATCAAGGTGTAAAAATCCATGATTGAATTAGGGATAAAAGCTTTGTTACGTTTCCGCTATTTTTTTTGGAAGATCGTTCTATCTTTTCGCGGAGGTCGTCTTGGGAAAAGAGTCAAAATCTACAATCATGTGGTTATCGCCAGCTCTAAAAAGAATCCCATCCATATTGGTTCTGATGTTCATCTGATGCAAGGGGCCATTATTAGCGCTGCCAATGGGGGAAGTATTGAGATAGGAGCGGGTTCTTATATCGGGGAGTATTGTGTCCTTAACAGCCAGGGAAAAATGCTTCTGGGGAAAAAGGTTTTACTGGCTCCCCAATGTGTCATTGTCGATTTTAACCATCAATGGGGGGATTGTGAGCGCTCGATCGACGATCAAGGGACTGTGGGCGGTGAGGTGATCATCGAGGATGATGTTTGGCTTGGGACTTCCGTGAAGGTGCTCAAAGGCGTCCGGATTGGGAAAGGATCCGTGATTGGGGCGGGTGCTGTTGTGACCAAAGATATTCCGCCATATAGTGTTGCTGTGGGTGTACCCGCCCGCATAATCAGAAAGAGAAAATGAACCGTTTTTATCCTATTACGCTAACCATCGTTTTATTGGCTCTCGCAGCCATGATGTTCGTAGGGCTTACCTCAGAGCCGTTCCTGGGGGATGAGATTCATCATTATCGATTCGCAAAAGATATTTATACGCTCCGAGATCGTCCCACCATGGATTTGCTTTACGCCCCCCAAGAACCCGGCGCTTATTTTTATGCAACCGAACCTTTATGGCCCATTGGGTTGGCGATCCTATGGAAATTGACCGGAGGAATTGCTTCCTACAAAGCGCAAGTTTATCATTTTGGATTTTTTTTGTTACTTTTAGTCGGAGTCTTCAAATTGGCAAGAAAACTCTATGGCGAAAAATGTGGTTTATTTGCAGCCCTTTTAACGCTAACAATGCCGATGATGATTGCCTTCGGCGTCTTATTTTATGTTGATATGCCGGCGGCCGCCTTATGCGTTTGGTTTTTTCTATTGCTCCGAGAAAAAAAGTATGCATGGAGTGGTTTTTTTCTAGGGTTGCTTTACTTGATGAAAAGAAGCTCTCTTTTTTTTATACCAGGAATCTTTTTCCTGATTTTTACCGAACGATCACGCGGCTTTTGGGGAAGAGTCTTGGCATCCTTTTTTTGCTTTGGGATTGCCCTGATGGTTGTTACCCCGGATATTATTTGGCGTCAGGATAAATTCGGGTCATTTGTAGCAGCACCCTATCAGAGAGATCTAGGTGAACGGTCCATGACGACGCGTGAAGCAAGTGGAGGTGCCGAAGCAAGGGATACTTCCTTTGGGGGTATCCGGGGAGCGGAAATAAAGATTGTCTTAAAATTTTTGCAGCGGACTCTTGAACAAATTTATCATTTTATGAAGAAAAGAATTCGTGCAATGGCCCAGTGGAAATTTTGGACAGTGACGGAGTATTTGAACTCTTCTCTCCTTGATCCCAAGGATATTGTTACTTATTTTGGTCTGGCCACTATCATCTGCTTTTTTCTTTATCTTCTAGGTCGTCGATTTCATTCAAGTGATATTTTTCTGTGGGTGCCTATCTTAAGCTATATGTTCTTTTATGCCTTTTTACTGCGTTTAGGTTCAGATATCCGTTATACATTTCCTGTGATACCCTTGCTGATTATTCTGGGGGCCAAAGGCCTTGAAGGCATATCTGGAACGTGGTATAAATACTTGATTTATGTTATTTGTGTTCTCCAGTTTTTATCTGTTTTATTGTTTGTTTCTTTGGTGCGGAGGCCCTCGAAAGCCTTAGTCGAGGGATTTGCGTATATCCGGGCTCATACGCCTGAAGAAGCGCTTATCATGTATCCGGAAAGCAATATTTTGGAAGAAACAAACCGAAAAGTGATATGGGGATTAGGTGAAGTCCTTCATATAATGCGGAAAAAAGATGAAGGGCGAATCGCAGAAATCATTCAGAATAATCATCTTGATTATATTGTAATTAAAAAGGACCGGGTTTACGAAGATTACGGACGGGGTTATATGCATCATGGAGGATATCCCCGTTCTTTTGTTGAGCGTCTAGGGCAGTATGACTTTCTTGAATGTGAATTTGACAACCCGGCAATGAGTGTATGGAAAATCAAACACGAACTTCTTGCTTAGAATCGGGTGAAAACCCTCTTGGGACCGAAAAAACACTGGTTTCGGTTATTGTGCTTAACTGGAACGGCAAACATCTGCTTGAAAGCAGTTTGTCTTCCTTAAAAAACCAGACCTATTCTCCTTTGGAAGTGATTGTCGTGGATAATGGCTCCACGGACGATTCAGTCTCTTATGTCGAACGGGAATTTCCTACTGTCAGGATTATCCGGAGCGAGAAGAATCTTGGATTTGCGGGTGGGAATAATTTGGGTCTGAGGGTGGCCCAGGGGAAATATATCATGATGCTGAATAATGATACCGAAGTGGCCCCTAATTGTATCGAAGAGCTTGTGGAAGCCGCGGAAGCCAGTCCTTCGGATGTCGGTTCCTGGGCCACAAAGGTGATCAATTATTATTCCCGCGATGTTATCGATGTTTGCGGGATTGTGATTTACCGCGACGGTTTAGGGCGCGGACGAGGCCGTTTGGAGAAAGCAAAGGATTGCTTTAATGATCCCGAGGAGATTTTTTTCATTAGTGACTGCGGCGGTCTTTATCGTAAAACCATGATCGATGAAATCGGCGGTTACGATGAGGATTTTTTTAATTGTAATGAAGAACTTGATTTGGGGTTCCGTGCCCAGTGGGCGGGATGGAAAAGCCTTTTTATCCCGACGGCAATCGTTTACCATATGTACTCGGCAACGATGGGGGAATATTCACCTAAAAAGGCATTTTTAACCGAGAGAAACCGTATTTGGACCGCCGTTAAAAATTTTCCCCTTGCGGATTTGATTTTGAGCGTTTATTACTCTTTTAAACGTTACATTTTTCAAGCTTACGGGGCTCTTTTTAAACGTGGGTCCGCAGGAAAGTTTACGGAGAAATTTTCAACGTGGCAGTTAATAGGTATTTTGCTGAAAGCTCAATTTGCGGCCGTTTTGGGGATTCCTGGGATGTGGACGAAACGCCAGGTGATCATGGCGAATCGAAAGATTTCCAATCGCCAATTTCGCCGTATTTTTGAACAATTTGGAATGACGACGCGCGAATTAGCGCTTAAAGATTAGGAGTTGGCATGATCCCTCTTTTTAAACCCTCTTTAGGGAAGGAAGAATTAACAAATCTCGAGCAAGTCTTTAACACGGGTTACATTACCCTAGGGCCTAAAACCAAGGAGTTTGAGGAGAGGTTTGCAGCTTATGTGGGAACCCCTTATGCAGTCGGCACAAGCAGTTGCACGATTGCTCTCCAAATGGCTTTGGATGTGCTCAAAGTTAAGGGGGGTGAAGTTTGTGTTCCGCCGCTGACCTTCGTTTCGACTGTAACAGCTGCGGTTTACAATCAAGCAACTCCCGTCTATGTCGATGTCGATCCCGATACCCTTTGCATGGACCCCGCGGATCTTGAAAAAAAGATTACCAAAAAGACGAAGGCGATTATTCCCGTCCATTATGGCGGTCATCCTTGTGATATGGATCGGATTCTTGCCATTGCAAAGGCCAAGAATATCCCTGTCCTTGAAGATTGCGCTCATACCGGCGGCGCTTATTATAAAAACAAGCAAACAGGAAGTTTCGGTGATATGGGCTGTTTTAGTTTTCATGCGGTCAAACCCCTTGCGGCTGGGGATGGCGGAATGGTTACCACTCATAACGAAAATTATGCGAGGCAGCTTGGAAGTTTAAGATGGCTAGGCGCCAGTAAGGATACTTATCAGAGAGATAAAAAAGGTTATGATTGGTATTACGAAATATCATGTTTGGGTTATAAGGGGTATATGAACGATATTACCGCTGCGATTGCTATGGCCCAGCTTGAAAAATTAGAGTCGATGAATGAAAGGCGGCGGAAAATCGCGGATCTTTACAATGAAGCTTTTAAGGGCCTTGACTGGCTTAAAACGCCTGTTATTCGTTCCTATGCAAAAAGTTCCCATCATAATTATGCAACCAAGATCGATACGGAACGTATTTCGCGCGATGATTTTATGGAACATTTGAAATCCAACGGCATTTCCTCAGGGGTTCACTATATGCCGATTTATCAGCATCCTTATTATCGGGTCGAGGATCCCAGAACGCCTGTGGCCGAATCGGTATGGCAAAAGATCGTATTGTTGCCTCTCTTCTCGTCCATGACGGAAAGCGAAATCCAACAGGTGATTGACGCCGTGACCGGTTATGCGAAAATCAAGAAAACCATTTCGGTTTAATCATTTTTAAAAGGGGGTAAGAAGAGTGAAAACGGCTGAGAAGAAAGAAAACCAAAAGTCAGTTTCAAAGACAATTAACGGGGTTCAATTGATCCCCATCCAAGCTCACCATGATGATCGGGGATATTTAATGGAAATCTTTAGGAAAACAGATCCCTGCTTTAATAAATTCGGTCAGGTTTATTTGGTCGGCAATATGACTCGCGGGACCATTCGGGCTTTTCATAAACATGAGGTCTTGTGGGACTATTTTTTTATCAGTCACGGGTCGGCAAAATTTGCTTTGAGGGATGATCGCCCTGACAGTCCGACGTATGAAATGATGAATACCTTTGTGATTGGTGACAGAAAACCGGGTCTGTTGGTGATCCCGCCCGGAGTTTTTCACGGCTGGATGTCCTTACAGGATGATACTCAGATGATCAGCATTGCCAGTGAGGTTTATAATCACGCGAATCCCGATGAGGTGCGTGTTCCCCCGGATTCTTTTGGTTTTGTGTGGGAGGTAAAAGGACGATGATCCTTATCATCGGCGGCGCCGGCTATGTCGGCTGTGTTCTTACCGAAGAACTTCTGAAACATCAGAAGAAGGTTCGAGTTTTCGACAAGCTTGTCTACGGGGATTCTTATCTGGGTGAGATCAAAAAGAAAGTGGAGCTCATTGTCGGAGATGTCCGGCGATTTGATGCCGAACACCTTCGCGGCGTCGATACAGTATTCTACTTGGCGGGTGTCACTAATGACGCTACGGCCGATCACAATCCCAAGGCTTGCTATGAAATCAATACGCACGCGACAGAAAGGGTGGCCCTCCTCTGTAAAGAGATGGGGGTCCGGCGATTTATCTTTGCCTCCAGCACCTCGGTTTATGATCATGAGGTCCTGGCGAATGAAGGTTTTTTTACAGAAACCTCATCGATTGCCCCAAAAGGACCTTATGCGATTTCCAAACACGAAGCCGAGATGGCTCTGAAGAAACTAGCAAGTCCTCAATTCTGTCCGATCATACTGAGGAAAGGTACACTGCACGGTTATAGTCCCCGTATGCGCTTTGATTTGGTGGTGAACACATTCGTTAAAAATGGGTTGATGAATGGTGGGTTTCGCGTTTTAAACGCGGGCTTGGCTTGGCGTCCCATTCTGGATATTCGGGATCTTATTCAAGCCTATTTTGTTTGTTTGGAAGCTCCCGAAGATAAAGTCAAGGCTGAGATTTTTAATGTAGCGACCGAAAATCTTCGCGTTATCGAAATTGCGGATATCGTGAAAGAAACCTTGAAGGAGTTAACCGGAAGGATTGTCCGCATTGATATTGATCGGAAAGATATCCATTCTCGGAGCTATCGTGCAAGTACCGAGAAGATTCAGAATAAATTGGGATTTACTCCCCAATATCCGTTGGCTGATTCGGTTCGATTTCTTGCATCCAAGTTAAGGGAGATGCGTTTAACGGATCTCGATAATCCCATCTACTACAACTACCGCTGGATGACCAGCCGCCGCAGGCGCACGCTTCAATCGACGGAATGATGTCTCAAGCCCGCTCAGTTCTTCTTGAAAACGAACGCCGCTTTTACCGCGAGCAAAAACACATCGATTTTTATGAGGGCAAAGGCGATCCCCGTCAGCTTTATGCTCATGAACAAGTTCGCCGGTGCATGACCAGTTTACTTCGCCGGAAAGGTGCAACGCGTGCTTCTCGCATTCTCAATTTGGCTTGTAGTACTGGAGAGGCGGATATGAAATTCTTAACGCCCGTAACAGACCGCATTATCGGTATCGATGTTACCCAGGAATGTTTACTCAAGTTCCATCAGAGCTTTGGGATGCCTTGTGTCAATGGGGACGTTCTTCAACTGCCTTTTCAAAATGAAAGTTTTGATTTTGCTGTCTGCTCCGGTCTGTTGCATCATTTGATATCCCAGGGGCGGATGGAGGACTTTATTCTGGAATTCAAACGCATCCTGAAACCGGGCGGCTGGCTTGTTGCGAATGAACCGAATCTCTTTTTTCCCAATGGTTTTCCGATGCTCATCCTCCAGAAGATCAAGCCGGGAATCATGGGGCTTGTCCCCGGAGAAAGGCCTTTATCTCCTTTTTATATGATGCGTAAGCTTAAAAAATGCGGTTTTCAGGATGTTGACGTGGAAGCAGCATCCTATGTTTATAACCGTTTCCCTCTATCTTGGTCAAAGGCCATTGCGCAGCGCGAGGAAAATATCAGGCGAAAACCGTTTTTTAAACTTTTCGGCTGGTGGAACCTTGTCTATGGCCAAAAGACGGGATAACCCCTTCACTCAATAATTCTTTTCAATTTTAGTGGGTGTGATGAAAAAGTTGAAAGTAATATCAATTTTGCTGGTCGTAATGATATTGACCTTACCCTTTATCATGTATGCTCTGAGGGCCCGATGGCTTCCTTCTGTAGCCGAGGCGCTGATTGTCAGCGAACCTGTAGAGAATTCAGATCTTATCGTTGTTTTAAGTGGCATTAATATCGAAAGACGTATCCGTCATGGGGCTCAACTTTATCACAAGGGATTGGCTCCCGTGCTATTCTTATCCGGTTCGACTGAGATTATAGAACTTGCCGGTATTGATGTGGCCAGGATTTATGCCAATAAATTGGGTGTTCCTGATGAAGCTATTGTATCGGAAAAGGATTCTCGCACGACCTTTGAAAATGCCATCTATTTAAAAAAATATATGGAAGAAAAAGCGTTAAGCTCTTTTATTCTTGTTACATCGCCACTTCATAGCCGGCGCGTTAAAATCATCTTTGAAAGAGTGATGCCGAAAAAATTTCGATGGTCGGTTAGCTGCCCCGTTGATTCTTTGAACCTTAAAGACTGGTGGCATGATGTCCCGATGACGCGGCAAGTTCTTTATGAATATTTGGCTTTGGCGCATTATTTTTTAGGGAAGCAGACCCCGATCGATTTTGTCGAGAACAAGGTTGAGTGATGCCGGTAGTTTGTGTTGGCCTCCTTCGGGGAAACCGAAAAAGGTAAGCAATGTTTTTAAGCAAAAAGAATTTTGTCTGGATTTTTTTGGGATTAGCTGTTTTTGTTGCACTTCTGGGGTATCTCGATATCGGGAAGTCCTTAGGGAAGATTGCCCATTTAAATCTCAAGTATTTTTTGATAGTTGTCTGCTTGATGGCGGTTCAGCAGTATTTGGGCTATGTCAAATGGCGGGTTATGTATCATGCCAGTATCGAAAATCATCGTCAGCCGCTATTACCCGTTTATGCCAGCGTGCTTGTGGGGAGCATGATCACACCGGGGCGTTCGGGGGATATCCTGGTCTCCTTGTCGTGGCGGAGTATTCAGGGGAAGGTCCTTGCCTGGTCGATTTTTCACCGGATTTCGGAAGGAAGTGTTACCATCATTATCTCGCTTGCCATCTTTGGTTTCTTTTTCAATTCTTATTTTGAGAGCTTTCGGTGGCCCTACGTTTTGGTTTTTCTTTTTTTGGCGGTTCTGGCTATTTTTATTTCTTTGAATCGAAAAGCGGGCATGTCTTTTTTGAAATCTTGCCGCGATATTCTTCTTAAATTCCGGGGTCTCATCCTCGTCGCCAGGATTCTTAAATATGAGGAGAGAATCAAGCGTCAGATGAAATTTTACTATGATACAATGGCGCAATTTAAGTCCAAGCACGTATTGGTTCTCCTCATTTTCATTACACTGCTGAACCGGGGCGTCATCATTTTTTTAAACGGCATGATCTTGGCTTCGCTCGGAGTTTTTGTGCCATGGATGATTATTCTGGGAATCCTGGCTTCGATCTGGATCGGTGTTTTTTTGGCGCCGACGCCAGGGGGATTGGGTATCGGGGATATCGCACCGAGTTTGATTTTAAGCGGCGTTGGATTTAAGGAATATGCGGGAGGTTTTATTCTCTTAAACCGCTTGATTGAAGCATCGATTATTTTATTCTGGTCTTTTGTTTTTATACGGACTCGGACCCGGGAAAAGAGTTTTGTGATAAAGGATGCTTGATCTTTATGGATAAAAAGCGATGGTTGGCGTGGTTTCTGGGGCTTTTGATTTTTGTCATCTTGCTGTGGAAGCTTGACTTTGCCCGGCATTGGGAAATTCTTTTAGATCTTCACCCTTCCTGGTTTTTAATAGCGGTTGTCCTATTTGTTTTGTCGCAATTTCTCATTTATCTGAAATGGAAGATTATGTACAGCGCCACGATGGATCGAGGCAGTCAGCCTTTATTGCCTATTTTTTCGAGTATTGTCGTTTGCGGGATGTTGTCGCCTGCCCGCTCAGGGGATATTATTGTTTCTTTGGGTTGGCGCCGTATTCAAGGAAAAGTCCTGGCGTGGTCCATCTTCAATCGTATCACGGAAGGGGGAACAACACTTGTTTTGTCCCTTTTCATTCTGGGCGTTTTCTTTTCTTCTTATTTGGCATCAACCTATTGGATTTTAATGGCCGTTATTTTATTTCTCATTTCCCTCATTGTTTTTTTGAGTTTCCATCAAAAATCGGGTTTGATCATTTGTTCGTGGGTCAAGGGGTTTCTCCAAAGATTCAACGGCATAGCCATTATTGACAGGCTCTTCAAATATGAAGAGGCCATTGAAAGGCATGTGGTTCTTTTTTATCAGACCATGGAAATATTTAGGGCCCGGCGGGTTTTAGTTCTTCTGATTGGGGTCACACTTGTCAAGAGGGCTACTGTGATTGTGATGGCAATGGCGATTTTGATGGCGATCGGTGTGAGGCTTCCTTTATTGACTGTTTTGGGTATTTTGGCGGCTATGTGGATGAGTGTGATCTTATCGCCGGTTCCGGGAGGTATAGGGATAGGGGATATTGCACCTGGTCTCATTTTAAGCATCCTGGGATTTCAGGCTCAGGCCGGACCTTACATTGTGCTTAACCGTTTTTTTGAGTTGATGATGGTTCTTTTCTGGGGAATGATGTGGTGGGGTTCGATCCGTGTTCAGTCTAGGACGGGTGAAATTCGGGGAAACGAGGTTGATCCATGTCAGTGATCAAAAGATGGATCAAAATTTTCATAACCGCTATTTTTATTTTTATTTTGACTTTGTGCCTTCTAGAGGTTTTAATCCGTGTTTTTCGGTTTCCGCATTTGGACGTTGAGCCAAGGTATTTTTACATTCATGATGATCTTTTAGGTTGGAAGCTGGCGGAAAATAATCACGTGGTGTTACACACCTCCGAATACCATACGGACGTCCAAACTAATTCTCAAGGGTTTCGCGATCGTGAACACTCCCAAATAAAACCGGAGGGTACCTACCGAATTCTTGGCTTGGGTGATTCTTTTACCTTTGGTTTCGGTGTGGAGGGTGAGGAGACTTATTTAGTCCAGATGGAGAAAAAGTTAAATGATATGACCGATCGCAAAATCACCTATGAGATCATCAATATGGGGATTCCCGGCTATTCGTTTCTCCAGGAATCCCTGCTTTTTAAAGAAAAGGCAATTCAATATCAGCCGGATATGGTGATGATCGGTTTTGATGTCAATGATCATGTCGACAGCCTTGAGCCGTTTCATGTGCCTTATGATGGTTTTCTTTTGAGGGCTGAATCCGTTCAGCAACCTTTTATCAAAGAACGTTTATTCCTTTCGCGGCATTTTAAAAGCGTTCATTTGATCTTGAGGGGCGTTGAGTTATTGTATGAATATCTTCATTCTGGAGATGAGACATCGGCCAGTAAACGCAGCCAAGAAGCGCTGAATTTTGTCGAGAAACGCCTTCAAATCATGAGCCAGATCAGCCACGAGAAAGGGATCCGGCTGGTTTTATTTTTTATCCCGCATCGAGGGCAGGTTCATCCCGGCTGGTTTAAAGAGCCTTCGTTTTATCGTTATTTTGATGATTTAGAAAAGAGGCTTTCCGAGATTTGTGCTCAACATGGCGTTTTGTATATCGATTTATTGCCTGAATTACTTAGGGTCGCACAAAAAGGGGAAAGATTGTATTTTAAGGCCGATGGTCACTGGAATTCTCGAGGGCATCAGGTTGCAGCGGATTACCTTTTGGGAGAATTAAAAAAGAGAGGTATTCTATAAGATGTCGGAGAAAAGGAACAGCACGATGGGGGCTAAGAAAATTGGCATTATTTGCGCACCCGGGGGTCATCTTGTGCAGGCGCTTTCCGTTTTGGAGGGATTTGATGGCCATGAGGTTTTTCTGATTTCCTACGATTCAGATGTCCTGAACAATTTCCGATTTCGATCGATCGAAAAAGTTTACCGATTAAAATTTTATGGCGCCAATAATCTAAAAATCATGGCTAATCTTCTTTTGAGCATTCCGAAATTGATAAAGATCATGCGCGAGGAAAAGCCCGATTTCCTTTTTTCGACAGGTTCTGAGATTGCCATCCCTGCGTTTTATATGGCCAAATGGTTTTCCAAAACAAAACTTATTTTTTTGGAGACGGTGGTTCGCTCTCATACGCCCACTTTGACAGCCAGGGTCGTTTACCCTGTGACCGACCTATTTCTGGTACAGTGGAAGCATATGATCAGAAAGATTGGACCTAAAGCAAAATTCGTTGGGAGTATTTTATGATTTTCGTGACCGTTGGGACGGACAAGCTCTTTGGTTTCAAGCGGTTGATTGAGGCCTGCGACCAAATCGCGCGAGAAGTTTCTGAGCCTATGTTGATGCAGATTGCTTGTACGAATTATACGCCCAAGCATGCACAGTATTTTCGGTATGCACCTTTAGCGGAGTATCTTGAACATTATGAGAAGGCGAGTTTGGTTATTTCACACTGTTCCATCGGACCCATTGTCAATGCTAAGCGATTTCGAAAGCCCCTGATTGTTTGCCCCAGGCGCTACCGCCTGGGGGAGTTGGCTGATGAGCATCAGCTTGATTTTGCAAGGACAGTCGAAGACAAAAAGATGGGACATGTTCAAGTGGTTTATGAGCCCTCTGAGATCAAAAAGCAGGTCGAAGAATTTATGAATTTTAATCCGGTGATGAATTATAATTGCGAAGGGCTGGATGCAATTGTTGGTGCTTTGAAAGATTTTATTGAGACAGGAACGGTTAAGACGGAAGGATGTTATGCCTGAGGTCCATCATCACGAGAGAATGGTCGAATGCCTGAATCTGGGCGGTTATGAAAAGACGCGGTATGGTTTGATTGCGGAATTTTTCAAAGAGAAGAAAGGGAACTTTCTGGACGTGGGATGTTGTCAGGGCGGGCTGAAGAAATATTTAAATACCGATTTGATATATTATGGCATCGATAACGCGGATAACGAATTCGAAGGATTCAAAAAGGTAGACTTAAACGCCCGGAGATTGCCGTTTGAGGACCAATATTTTGATGCCGTTAATTGTTCTGCTACCCTGGAACATTTACTTTATCCTCTTGAAATGCTCCGCGAGATCAAAAGGGTTTTGAAAACGGACGGCCACGTTCTTGTTTCTTTACCGAATGATAAAAGCTTGAATTCCTTGTATGCGCAGCTTTTCAGTCGTATTCGTGGCTACGACGAATCGGTCTTCGGTCATCATTGGCGTTTTAGTATCGGGACGGCTAGAGAATTTTTTGAAAAGGAATTCCGTATTATTCGTGAAAGACCCGAATTTGGCCCTTTGTTTCGAAAGTATCTCCCATTCCTGAAAATTAAGCCTTTTTGCACCGAATGGTTTATGTTAGGAGTAAAACGGTAAATTTTTTAAGCCTATGCACATTTTTCTAGTCAATCCGCGTGCGTCGATGGGAGATACGTTTTATCCCCATTTAGGCCTTAGTTATCTGAAGTCATATTTGGAAGATAAAAATCCATCCATTCAAGTGTGCATTATCGACTTGAGCCTTGTTTCTGAAAAGATGCTGCTTCAGCAGGTGGCTGAGAAACAGCCTAGGCTTGTTGGTTTTAGCACCTTTTCAACCAGCCGATTTGTCTCCTTGGATCTGGCAAGAGCCGTTAAGGAAATTTCATCCGAAGCGATGATTGTTCTAGGAGGATTTCATGCGTCTTATCTGTATGAGCAAATTATGGAAAACTTTTCGTGGATTGATTTTATCATTCGAGGCGAGGGTGAAAAAACATTATCGGAGCTTATTGACTGTCTTTTATCCGGCCGAAGCTTTGAGGGGATCCGTGGATTGGTTTTTCGGAAAGAAGGCACTCTTGGCATTAATGAAAAGAGACCGTATATCGAAAACTTAGATATCCTGCCTTTTCCCTATTATATTCCGCACGAGGTTGATTTACTCGGCAAACGGAGAAAGGCAGCGACTGTGATCACTTCACGGGGATGTTCGGGAGCTTGTAAGTTTTGTGCGGCACCGAGTTTCTGGGGGAAACCGCGTTTCCGAAGTACTCGGAATATCATGGAAGAATTGACAGGCCTTGTCGAGAAACACGGCGTGGAGTTCATCTATTTCATGGATGATACCTTCACGGAGAGTCCTCCAAGGGTGTATGAAATATGCCAAGCGATTGAAAAGAAAAAATGGAATCTCCTATGGCGAGCGACGGCCCGAATCAATACTTTGAACGAATCTATACTCAAGGCTATGAAAAGTGCAGGATGTGTTGAGATTGCCGTTGGTATCGAGAGCGGAAGCCAAGATATTCTGGGACATTTGGGTAAGAGGGTGAGTCTTGAGAAGATCGAGGAAGTCGCAAAGAGTATGAAAGACTTGAATATTCAACTTCATGCTTGTTTCATTGTTGGCAGTCCTGGAGAAAGTAGGCAAACGATTCAGGAAACTCAGCAATTGATACGGAAGATACGGGCGGACAGCTTTAGCGTTTCACGCTCTCTTTATCTTTTCCCCGGAACGGTTTTCAACCGGGAATTTCTTAAGAAGAGATTTTGTTCTGAAGCCGAGTGGCTTGATCGGGATGTGGATAATATTCGATATCTTAACGAGCATGATGAACACCAGTTGGCACGTTGGCAATTGGCATTGCTAATAACCTGTTGGTGGGCGATGCCCTTCAAGGGAAAGATCCGCTATCTTCGAAATGTTTTGACGTGGTTAAAGCCCGCTCAAATTTTAAAAGGATGGGGCTGCCCAAGGAAGCCTCGATATAGTGAACATGGATAAGAAATCGCTTTTTTTGATTCTCGGTGTTTTTTTTATCGTATTGCTGGCGGGCGTTTTATCGGAACCTTGTTTAGGAGATGAGGTTTTTCATTATCGTTTTGCGCAAGGGATGTTTGAGTCCCATGCCCGGCCGACGGTCGACGCTATTTACCGGAACACTTTTGGGGGGTATTTTTATAATACGGAACCCTTATGGCATTTTCTTCTTGCGGTGCTTTGGTTTGTGGCAGGAGGTATATCACCCTTCATCGCTCAAATTTATCATGCGAGTTATACTTTGCTGCTGCTCTTGGGGGTTTACTTTCTGGCCCGGCACCTTTTGGGTGAAAACGAGGCTTTCTATTCGGTGCTCTTGACGGCGACATGTCCTATGATGGTTGCTTTCGGTATTTTATTTTATGTTGATATTGCCGAGGCTGCTTTTTTGATTTTAAGTTTTTTATTTCTTCTAAGGAGGAAGATAGCCTTCTCAGCAGTTTTTTTTGCCCTAGCGTGTTTGTTCAAGATTACCGTGCTTTTATTCCTGCCGGCATGGATGTTCATCATGCTCTGGGATAAAAGGCATGGATTCTGGGAGCGTTCCCGGCAATTTGTTTTTTTTGTGATTCCGTCGGCTGTTCTCATGAGCGGAGAAATGTTATGGAGAAAGTCTCATCTTGGAGCCACACGCCTTTTGCAGGGCGCGGGTCATACGGTAAATCATTTATCTTTTTGGGAAGCGTTGAAAAGAAGGGTTCTCTTACAAGACTGGGGTTTGCTTTTAGAAAGTTATTCAAATTCATCGCTTTTAAATTTAATGGATGTTTTAAAATATTTTGGAGTACCGCTTTTGATTCTTATCGTGATGTATTTTCTTATGCGTCAGATCCCGAAGAAAAGGCATTCGGTGCTTTGGATGCCGATCATTGTTTACCTTTTGGGGTTCTGCTACATTTTTCATCCGGCCTCGGATATTCGATACCTCTTAGTTTTGGTCCCCTTTCTGGGGATTTTGGCAGCAACGGTGGCGGTTAAGTTGATGTCGCGTTTTTTACTCAGAGTCCTGCTTGTGAGTTTATGCCTTTTTCAAATGGGGGGAGCAGCTGTTTATGTCGCACAAAAAAGACAAGTGACCCCGGGGATTCAAGAAGGCTTTGATTTTATTCAGGAAACGGTGCCGGAAGGGACGCTCGTGATTTATTCCGAGATGATTATTCTTGAAAAGACGAATCGAGGGTATGTTTGGGCGAATCATTTGTTTCGAGATCAGTTGAGGAAACTTTTCTGGGGAGACGACAAAAAGGAAGTGATTGATTTTATGATGGACCAGAACATTCGCTATTTAGCCGTTAAGAAAGACAGGATTTATGATGACTCCAATCGGCATCATTTTGGAGGTTATCCCCAGTCTTTTGTGAAGCAATTAGGGGCGATACCTTATTTCAAAAAAGTTTTTGAAAATGACGAGATGGCCGTGTGGTTTATTTCTGCTTCAGGTGAGATGTGACTTTAGGTGCCAGCTTCGATTGTGGTTAACGATTCCTGGGCTGTTTCCGGCTTCGAATCTTTTCGCCACTTGATAATCTTAGCAGGAATGCCGGCGACAATAGCGTATTCGGGAACATCTTTAGTGACCACAGATCCTGCACCAATGACGGCTCCTCGGCCAACTTTGACACCAGGCAGGATGACACACCTTGAAGCAATCCAGACATCATCTTCGATGATAATTGGTTTTCCATTCCAGGGCTGAAGCCTTATGGGAATGTCTCGGCGGTCTGTAACATGAGTCAAGTCAATGATGACATTATGCGGTCCCATGACGACGTAATTGCCAATTGTGACTTTGTGGTAAGCAGCGATGATATTCGATTCCCCAATATAGGCATGGTCACCGATGGTGATTTTGCCATTTTCAATGGTGTTTAGTGTTGCGTTTCGGAGAATTCGACAATCATCGCCAATAAATATCGAACCTTTTGTCGTTTGTGCTAGAGCCACACCACTATAACAACAGAAGTTTTTACCGATATGGCCGCCGTCTAAAGAGATCACGGTCTTCCAAAACAGACGGCGCAATATCATGCCCAGATCCATGTAGAGAAATCGTAAGAGGCGGTAAAACATAGGAGCCATTTATAGCATTTATTCCTTAGAGCGTCAATGCCCCTATTAGAGTGGCTTAAGCGTTTGACAAAATGATCAAAAAGGACTACATTGTCTTAACTTACGGCAATTTATGATTCAGGATTTATGAAGCCTAGACGCATACTTTTTATTAATGCTATTGATCCCTTCCGCGAGGTAGAAACACGTTACCCCTCCTTGGCATTTGGCTATTTGATTGCCTCCCTTAAGCAAGAGTTCGGGGAATCCGCCTTTGAGTTTAAAGTGGTCGATCGTAAAATTCCTGAAGAGCTATCTCGGAAGGGGTTTTGCCCGGATATCGTATGTCTTAGCGCCGTGACTCAAAATTTTAACAAAGCCAAGGCTTATGCTAAGCTTGCCAAGGAGAAATATGGTCTCCCGGTCATCGTTGGGGGGATCCATATGACGGTGATCCCTCAAAGCTTAACCCCGGAAATGGATATAGGGGTCATCGGAGAGGGGGAGTTAAAACTCAATAAGTTGATGAGGATATTCCAAGAGAAAGGGACTTTTCCCTTAGAGGATCTTGAGAGGATTGACGGAATCGTTTTTTGGAAAAATGGTCAGAAAATTCAAAATAAACCGGATGTTGAACTGCCTGATGTGACTTCAATCCCAATACCCGCCCGGGAATATCTCACGGTGGGACGCCATACCTATATGTTTACTTCCCGGGGTTGTCCGTACCGGTGTGCTTTTTGTGCTTCGACGCATCTTCACAAAATAGTCCGTTGGCATCCAGCGAATCGTGTGGTTCAAGAAATCGAACACTTGGTGACCCGATATCATGTTAATTTAATCAGCTTCAGCGATGATCTTTTTGCCGGGAACAGAAAAAGACTCAAGGAAATCGCGGCGCTCATGCGAGAAAAAAGATTGGTCGGCAAAGTTCGTTTTACGGGAAATGCGCGAGCCAACCTTGTCGATCAGGAACTCTGTGATCTTTTTAACGAAATTGGGGTTGTTTCCGTTAATATGGGGCTCGAATCAGGTTGTCAGAAGACGCTGGATTTTCTCAAAGACGGCGTCAAGGTGGAACAAAATTGGAATGCCGTTCAGCTTCTGAAGAAAAACAAGATATTCACAAGCGGGTCTTTTATTATCGGAAGTCCCGAAGAAACCCGGGAAGATGTGATGGAAACTTTTCGATTCTTCAAAAAACTGCCTCTGACTGTTACGGATGTTTATATCTTAACTCCTTTGCCGGGAACGCCGGTATGGGATTATGCTCTTAGCAAAGGACTGGTTTCTGAAGATATGGACTGGGATAAGATTAATCTCAGCTTTAGTGATAAGAAAGTTATTCTATCGGAGGTTCTAACCGCTAAAGAACTTAAGAAGTACCACAAAATGTTTTTAAGAGAACGGTTTTTGAAGTTGCTCATAGGAATCCCCAAACACCCGTATTTTCAGGACCTGCCCGTTTATTTATGGAAGTATCTAAAAGGGTTTCTTCGGGATATCGGGATGTCGTTTCAAAAACGTTTTCAAAGAGTCACCGCATGATCAATATCCCCGTAATAATAGCGAGATTGAAAGAAGGCAAAGGGAATTATTCTCTGCCCTTATGGTCAGATCGCTTATCGAAGATGAGTTTTTACGCTGCTTTGGTGATGGCGGTTTCTTTCCCATTTTCCTTTGCCCTTTTCAACATCGGGATTGTCCTTTTGATGGTAAGTGTGGTTTTAAGAAGAATCCTCCGCCGGGATTTTACTATTTTCGATGTCTGTGTTGACGCGACCGTCGCCCTGTTTTTTATTGTGAGTTTGATATCGGTTTTCAAATCCCAGTACTTGGGGATGAGTCTCCAAGGGGTTCATAAGCTGTTCCGGTATTTGCTTTTGTTTCTGGTTTCCCGCGAAGTCATTACGGATAAAAAATCGTGGCGTTATGTCATGCTTGCCTTAATGGCCGGAGCGTTGATTGCAAGCCTTGATGGATTGCTGCAATATCTTATTGGGTGGGATCCTTTGCGGGGACATACCCCTCATGTCGGTTTTAATAATCTAATTCGGATTACGTCAAGTTTTTCCAACTCCAATGCGTTTGTTATTTATTTATGTGTTTTACTGCCGCTGGTTTTTTCGATTGCCCGTTATGGAGGAAAAGATTGGCGGATGAGTTGGGGCTTAGTGCTATTGATGATGGGGTGTGTCGGTTTGACTTACTCCAGGACAGCTCTCTTAGGCCTTGGGGCCGCTGTGTTCCTGTTCATGGTTTTAAAGAGGGATTTAAAATTATTGATCGCTTTGGGGTTGGTTTGCGTTGCTTGTTTTTTATTACTACCTTCCGATATTTGGGGCTGGCTCCAAGGGCTTCATTCCTTGAAAGGTTTTCTCGTTGATGAGAGTAGGTCTCATTACCATACGACAGCCTGGAATATGATTCGTTCCAGCCCATGGTTTGGGGTGGGTCTTAATACCTTTGATCTCAATTACAATGTTTTTAAAGCCGTGGGTGACCCCACGACACGTTGGTCGGCCCATCAGGCATATCTTCAGATTGCGGCCGAAACGGGGGTTGTGGGGTTAATTTCCTTTTTGATGGTGCTTATGGGGATGTTGTGTTTATGGTATCGAGCGTATCGCCGATTAGATGATCGTTTGTTGAAAGCGAACCTCCTGGGGTTCCTCGGAGGGATCTTGGCATTTCTTGTGGCGGGTTTTTTTGAATCGAATTTGTGGCAACCCAAACAAACTTATTTCTTCTGGTTTTTTTGCGGACTGATGTGTAATGTTGCCAATCTGGCAATGAAAAAGCATGCGGGAAAGAGTTATGATTAGGAAACTTATCCTTTTGGGATTATTTATCCCTTGTCTTGTCATGGGGTGCCGGTCGAATCATGGGTGGGCCAAAATTTTCTTGCAGAAGGGTCACCAAATGGTCGCCAAAGGAGATTATGATGCAGCCATAGCCGAGTTTAATAAGGCAAGACTCATGGACAAGGAGAATGACCAGGTTTACATTGCGATGGCCGAGGTTTATTGGAAAAAAGGAGATTATGATATTGTGAGGGAGTACCTTGGAAAGGCTATGAGGTTAAACTCTCAGCCTGCGAAATATTACGCGATGTTGGGCGATTGTCTCGTTAAAGATGGCCAAGATATGTCAGCTGTCACCGACGGTTATGACCGCGCAATTTTAAGGGATCCGAGTGTCAAAGAATACCATCAGAAACGGGATGGAGCGCTTCAGCGTTGGGGCGCGAGCGAGAAAGATTACCAGATGATTGTCGAAAAAATGAGGAAGATTTTTGGGGATAAATATTGATTTGTTTAAGTCAAAAGTCTGCCTGTTCGGTTTGCCTCAGTTCTGAGCATATTCACTATTGAAGTTAAAGTTTTTGCTTGTGCCGTCGGGATGAAATCTTTTGACGTTAAAAAAAAGTGGCTGGCAGGTTTTTTACAATGCGGCAAAAACCGCAATCCCCACGATTAAAGAAGCGAGCATCATCCAAAGAAGCGGTGTGCCGACGGCCGTGATGTCCTGATGCGGGAAAGAGCGGCGGAGCCGTTCATTTGTTTTTTCAAGGCTGATTGTCCAAGTCACTTGGATCCATTCCTGCAGCCGTCGAATCGGATAGCAAAGACCGTCCAAGAATGCGTAAGCTCCTTTTCGGTAGAACCAATCGGTATCCAAGGAAATCACGTCTTTTGTGTGAAGGAATTTTAAGATGAGCAGAAATCCGAGGACTGTGGCAACCAGTAATTCTAGTGTCGGGATGACATGACCAAGGGTATAAGATTGCGCATGGACCTCATAGGGGAGAAATGCAAAAAAATTGTCCGGGAAGATTCCGATGGCTAAACAAACAAGTGATGTTCCGGCCATGGCCAGATGCATATTGAGAGGGACCTTTCGGATAGTTTTCGGCCCTTCGGATTCTCCCCAAAACGCGAAGTAGGCAAGTTTTAAAGCGATCGATAAAAAAGTACCCACAGCGACCCAGAGAAGAGTCAATTCAAGCCATCCGAGATGTTCGTGAGAAGCAGCCTCCAGCAGCAGTGATTTCGTGACGTAACCATTCAGAAGAGGCATGCCGGAGATCGCTAAGGCCCCGATCATATAAAAAAGGAGGACCCATTTGTCTTTCCTGGCCATGCCTCCCAGATCGCTTAATTTGTATTTACCGGTCATATGAATGAGTGCCCCTGTCGCCATAAAAAGTAAACCTTTGAAAAGGATATTGCCTACGGCGTGCCCTGTGCCTGCATTGATACCCAAATGGCTTCCGATCCCGATCCCGCAAATCATATAACCTACCTGACAGACAATGTGATACGAAAGGAGGCGTCTCATATCATTTTCCATCAAAGCGTAAACGACGCCGTAAACCGCTGCCAAGGCGCCGAGCCAGATTAGGATTTCGGCACCCGCAAAACCCCGCGCGAAGGCGTAGACAGCAACTTTAGTGGTAAAGGCACTCAAATAGATGCTTCCATGCGGAGTCCCTTCCGGATAAGCATCCGGGAGCCATGCATGAAGTGGCGGAATGCCGGCATTGATAAGAAAACTGATGAAGATCAACCAGCCTGCCAGGTCAAACGCGAGGGCGTCCATTCCGATGGGAGAACGTGTGAATAGTTTTAGCAGGATCCCGGAGAAAAAGAAGAGACCTCCTGTCAAATGGACAAGTAAATACCGAAAAAGCGCCCCTAAGGAAGATTTGCGGTCGCGATTCCATATCAAGAGGGCTGAGGAAAGAGCCATAATCTCCCAGAAGATAAAAAGGGTCACGAGATCTCCGGCAAGGACAGCGCCGATCGAACTGCCGACATAGAAATTGGAAGCTGCCGGGACATTTTTGTCCGTGGCATGAAGGCCGTAGAGATTGGATAAAAATGCGAAGAGGAGAAATACATAAACAAATAAAAGCGCCAAAGGATCAATCTGAACAAGTGAGAATTCAAATCCAAAAAAGGACCAGGTCCAGGGCCCGATATCGGCATAGGCAATAAAGCCTTGCAGAAGCAGGAAGGCAAAGACCGGTGTTGCGAGTTGAATCGCTTTTCGTGCAATCGGAGGGACCAAGAGCACTAAAAGTCCGGCAATGAAGAAAAGAAAACTAGGATGCATGGCGATCATAGTAGTCTTCCTTTCGGTATAAGAAAAATTGTCCGAGCCCTTTGGCTAGAAACATCAAAGCAATACCTCCTAAAAGTCCAATCAGGGCATGATTGCCAAGAATCTTTTGCCACCAGAAAACGGCGTGTTCGTGGACGAAAAGAAATTCTGACACCACAAGCGCTAAGGTTGCGAGTAAGGTTGTGATGATGATGTTTCTTTTCATCTCGTTAGCCTCCAAAAATTCCGCGAGCCGCCATATTGGCCAGTTCAAGTTGCCAACCGATCAAGAGCGGGATCAGACCAAAAAGAATTGTCAAGATGGCCGTGATCACAGGCGGCTTAGTTAAAGTCCACGAACTCTCATCGGGTTTGAAATTTTGTCCGTTACGGGAAAAGGCGGTGACAACGACTGGGACCAAATAGGCGGCATTGAGGAGTGCGCCGCCCAAATAAATGGCGAGTGCACCCCAAAGCTTGGCCTCGATCGCCCCTTTGCAAAGATACCATTTGCTGATGAATCCCGAGAAAGCAGGGAAGCCGGATAAACCGATCGCGCCCACCGTAAAGGCGATCATGGTCCACGGGAGTTTGTATCCGATGCCTCTCATCTCACTGATATTTTCCTTATGCGTTTTGACATAAATCACCCCGGCACAAAAAAAGAGCGTGATTTTCATCATGGCGTGATTGGAAAGATGAAGCATGCTTCCAACATAGCCGGAGGGTGTCAGGAGCGCACTCCCCAGAACGATATAAGCGAGTTGACTGATTGTTGAGTAAGCCAATCGTCTTTTTAAATTATCTTGCGCAAGCGCCATCATCGAGGCAAATAAAATTGTAAATCCTGCCAGGAAGGCCAGGACATTTCCCATCCCAATGTCGCGAATGAGGTCCGGGCCGAAGACAAATCCCACGATCCTTAAGATCCCGAAGACGCCGGCTTTGACGACGGCTACCGCATGAAGCAAAGCGCTGACGGGTGTGGGAGCGACCATGGCGGTCGGAAGCCACGCATGGACGGGAAATAATGCGGATTTAACGCCAGCCCCGTAGATAAAAAGAATAAAGAGCAAACCAAGTGTTTTGGGGTCCGCAGCATTTTCCAGGAAGCCGCCTGGTTGAAAGGTTAACGTCCCCGTTTGGCTGTATGTCCATGCAATACAGAAAAGAAAAACGGAAGCAGCGCCCAGGCAATAAACCAGATATTTTCTGCCTGCGACAATAGCTTCCTGGGTTTCCTTATGTGCGACAAGCGGATAAGTTGCAATCGTTAGCAGCTCGTAAAAGGCAAACATCGTCAAGAGGTCGCCGGCGAAGGCAATTCCAATGGTGGCTGAAAGACTTAGGGCAAAAGAAGCAAAATAACGTGTCTGCTCATGTTCTTGGAGTCCCCGCATATAACCTATCGAAAAAATGGATGTGACAATCCAAAGCCCGGAAGAAACCAAGGCAAAATAAAGTCCGAGGGCATCAACTCGAAGCGAACAGGTCACCCCCGGTAGGAGTTCAAAGAATTTAAAGACGACCACTTTTCCTTCCGTGACGAGAGGGAAAAGAGAAAGGACGATTAGAAATTTTAAGGTTGCTGCAATCAGGGTCCAGGATTCGCGAAGGTTCTTATGCTTGTTTGTGAAAAGGATCAGGGCTGCCGCGATTGCGGAAACCAGAATCGCAAGGATAGGTCGAATCGAATAGATTTCCATCGTTAAAAGACTCCCGCCGGGACTAAAAGATTAAATCCCCAGTGAAAAATAGCCGGCGCGAAATAACCCAGGATAAGTAATCCAATGGCCAGGGACCCTGTTGAAATGACCAAAGCGAGAGGCCCTTCCTGCACAGTAACATTTTCTTTTTGCCGATGAAAGAAAGTTTGTTCGATTACTTTGAAGAAATAAAGTGCAGTCAGAAGACTTGAAAGGACAACCAGTACGGCAAAAATAGGTTTACCTGCTTGGAGTGAGCCGACAAGGATATACCACTTACCGAAGAATCCGGCTAAAGGCGGTATGCCGACCATGGACAAAGCAGCCACACAAAAAGCTGCCATGGTGTAGGGCATTTTTCCCCTTAATTTGGAAAAATCAAAGATATCATCAATCCCATGACGGTGATAGGCGGTGGCTGCAACCAGGAAGAGGGCTGCTTTCATGCAGGCATGATTGAGAATATGAAGAAAAGCCCCGATCAGCGCGGTTTTATTCCCAAGCCCGAAAGCGAGCATAATCAGACCGATATGGCTGATGCTGGAATAGGCCAGCAGCCTTTTGAATCGGCGCTGCATAAAAGCCATGATGGATCCTGCGACAATTGCAAGGGTCCCAAAGACAGTTAAAATGGGACCGATTCCTAAAGTAGTCAGAGTATTTCTTCCAATGACCCAGAGTACAATCCGGATAAAAGAATAAATCATGACTTTGGTCATCAGGGGAGCGATCAGGGCTGAAGCAGAATCCGAGGCGTGAGTATAAGCGTCCGGAAGCCATCCGTGAAAAGGGAAAAGCCCCATTTTGATTGCTAACCCGATCAGGATAAGGGTCACGCCCAGAAACACCGTTCTGGAGATTCCTAATTCTTGAAGCCGAAGGGCCATATCCGTCATATTGAGCGTTCCTGTAGCGGCATAAAGATAACCGACGCCCAGTAAATAAAAGGAGGCGCCAGCGGTTCCAATAAGAAGATAACGGAAGCTGGCGACGTTGCCTCGTGTATCGTTACCCGAAGCGACCAAGGCATAAGCTGTCAAACTGGCAACTTCAAGAAAGACAAAGAGATTGAAAAGGTCATGGGTCAAGATGATTCCAAGAAGGCTGGCGACATGAAGAAGGACAATCGTGTAGTAGGGAATCTTGGCATTCGTGCACTCCTTCTCGACGGTGACCCCTGTGGCAAAAATAACGATAAACGCCAGGGCGCTGACCAAAAGACTCATGAACGCACTTAAAGTGTCAAGACGCCATTCAATCCCGTACGGCGGCGTCCAGTTGCCCATATAATGGTGAATGACACTGCCGTTTCCGGTGATCGAGAGTCCCTTCAAACTGAAGAAAAAAGATCCAGCTAATGCGGCCAAGGTCAGGATTTGAGAGACAGATCGTTTCGTATGGAAAAAGGGAACCATCAGCGCTGTCATAAAAGGACAAAGGAAAATAAGAGCGGGGATCATGTTAGGGTTCATTTCCGATCTCCCATCTCTTTTAAGATTTTATCTTCTTCGAGCGTGTGATAGGAACGGAAGATGGAAACAAGCAAGGTTAAAGCGACCCCCAACGTGCTGACCCCGACCACGATCGCTGTCAGCATCAGGGCATGGGGCAGAGGATTTTCATAGAGCGTAGGATCCACGGTGCCGTGAAGATCGTGGGGAATAATCGGAATGCTTGCCCCCCATTTGGCCGCAATCGAAATAAAGAAAAGGATCACGCCTGTTTGCAGGATCACCATACCGATCGTTTTACGGAAATAATTGTTCCGGACAATCATGATGTAGATCCCGAAAAGAATCAAAAAGAAAGTTGCACCGTAATTAAAGAGTCCCACGATTTGGTTCAACATGTTTCACCCTCTCTGTCGACAGGTAAGAAGGCAAGGACATGGGTGATTACGACGAGTGTCATCGAGACAACCAAAAGGACACCCCCTTCAGCAATCAAGATCCCAAAGTACCTCCGGTAAGGGGCTACTTCTCCCAAAAAGGGGATCTTGGAGTAATCAAAGAGTTCTCCGCCGAAAAAGAGGCTAACAGCACCGATTCCCAAAAAGATGCCCAACCCTAAAACGGCAATCAGGAATTCGCGCCGGACTGAAAAATGTTGAGTTTCTTTTTTCATTCCCACGAGAAACATGAGAATAAAACTGGCCCCAATCAAAACGCCGGCTTGAAACCCGCCGCCGGGGGAATGATGCCCGTGAAAAAAGACATAAAGAGCAAAGAGCTGAATAAAGGGAATCAGAAGCTTCGATATTTTTTGAACAATGATGCTGTCGTGGCGGCGCCTCATTTTTTGTTCCTTATCACAAGAAGGCAGGCAACACCGGCTGTGAAAATGACGGTGGATTCGATGAGGGTATCAAAACCTCGGTAATCCACAACGACAGCCGTTACAGCATTCGGTGTTGCCATATCCTTAATACAATTTTGGAGGTAATAGGGGGACAAATAAGCATTGGGGGGGGAAAAAGCATCCCCCAACCACGGAAGGTCCAAGCTTCCCCAAATGAAAAGAAGTCCCAACGCTGAGATCAAGCCAAGTGCCAGCCATCTTTGTTTGTTCCAAATTTCTTCATTGACAGTATGCCGGCACCCATAAAGAGCAAAAAGTAGAAAAATCGTAGAAGCCCCGGCCCCTACCATTGCTTCCGTGAATGAAACATCGACGGCGCCCAAAAGGGCCCATAACACAGCAAGAAAAAAGCTGAAGGCGCCCAGGATAAAAACAGAGCTTAGAAGTTCACGGACTCTGACAGCAGTAATGGCCGTTGCGATGATGAATAAGACGAGAACGATATTGGCGATTCCGACGATCATGAGCGCACCTTTTTTGTCCAGGGTTCAAGGCCGGATCGAAGTGCGGCGCGCATCAGAACGTGTGTAATCGTCGGATTGGCCAAGTAAATGAAGATTAAAATAAAAGCCAGTTTAGCGGTGATGATACTAATACCGAACTGGAACATGACGCCCAGAATAAGAACTAGGGTTCCCAGAGTATCGACGACGCCGATGGCGTGAGAGCGGCAGTAAAAGTCGGGCAGACGGATCGCACCAATCCCTGCAACAAAAGCGAAAAACAACCCAGCCAAGATAAAAAGGATCGAAAGAAGCGTCATGTCTTAAACCCCCGCTCTTCCAGATATTTGGCGGCTGCGACAGAACCAATTAAATTAATAAGACCGTAACCAAGAGCAATGTCCAAGAACATATCTAGATGGGCTTGATAGGCACCGATGATGACGAGAAAGAGAATGGCTTTGGTTGCGATTCCGTTTAAGCCGATCAACCGGTCGAAGACAGTCGGTCCTTTGATCACACGGTAAAGGAAAAGGGGGATGACCGCGGCCATAACAAAGAGGGCGAGCAAATAAAAAGCGTGCATCATGCTTTTTGTCCTTTAAAAATTCTTTGTATTTGGTGTTCCATATGCCTTGAGTCAATATCCCCGGAGGATTCCTTATCGAGACGATGGATGGCCATGTCTTTACCCTTAAAGTCTGCTGTAATGGTCCCGGGCGTTAGAGTGATCGAATTTGCAAAGATTACTTTGGCGTTGTCGTTTGAAAGAATTGTTTCGTGACGGATGACCTCGGGATGAATAGGCATCTTAGGGTCGAGAATAAGCTTGGTGACATGAATAGCGGCCAGGATGATTCTAGTCAAAAGCCAAAAGGCATATCGGCAGCCCCGGAAGAAATAGCCAGGGATATCCCGAGGTGAAAAGTCCTTTTCTGTCTCCTGGGGATTCGGGAATGAGACTAGGGCAATGACCAGTGAACAAAGGAGGCCGATCCCCAAATGACTTGCGTCCAATTTTCCGGATAAAAGGACCCAGAAAAAAAACAAAACAACTACCCGTATGGCGATGATCAACCCATTTTTCATGATGGATTCCCAGCTAATGAAAATAGCCTTGACTAAAAATGCCGAATAATTTAAATCAGCATTATACTGGTTTTACAAGCTCCAGCAAGCAGGATCGTAACCTTGAGTGCTACCTCAACTTAGGCTTGTGTGACCGGGCCCTGGGGAACTTCCTGGACGGGAGGATGGTTGCAGCTTACGGAGGTCACTATGAATAGACCAATAAAGAAAATGAGTTGCTGTTGTCAGCCTTGCGAAGGCGGACTCCAACGGTTGGAAAAGGAAGAAGTTCGGGAGCGATTGAGAAAACTTTCGGGATGGCAGGCTAACGGCAATAACATCGTGAAGGTGTTTCAATTTAAAGATTATGACGAAACGGTTTCGTTTGTGAATTCGGTTGTCCGTATTGCGCGCGAAGCGGACCATCATCCGGAGATAAAATTCGGATATAAGCGATGCGAAGTTTCTTATTCAACCCACGCCCTAGGCGGTCTTTCGGAGAATGATTTTATTTGCGCCGCTAAAATAGAACAATTGTTAGCGTGATCGGGGTTAGTAACGGAAATTCCAATCGTCCTGTAAATATTTTTGACGGGCTAATTCTTGGATGAAAGCGTGGGGGATGGTTTCAAGTTTATTGCAGGCATCCCACTTTTCTTGTAAAGCTTGTTTGATCGTTACTTCTGCAATTGGAAGATTTATCAAAAAATCGAGGTGGCGTCTTTTTTTCCGGTAAGAAGGTTGCTTTTGGGGAAGGAACAGGCATTTCTCGATCATCGCCAGATCCATATTAAGCAAAAAGGTGCCGTGAAAGAGGAGAAAATTCTTTTTTCTTCTCTGGGCATTGCCTGAGAATTTGAGATCATTAACTGTTAAATCGGTAATCCCGCGCTGGCGGATACGAGTATTTAGAATCGATTCGATGGTTGCGCGATGAGCTTCCATGACGGTCTGGTTTGTTTGTGTGATATTACGGTAATTATTAGACCCGGAAATTTTCAAAAAAAGGGAATAGTTCAAGCAGCCGGGACCTTGAAGGACGGTGCCTCCGCCTGAAATGCGTCGAAGGACGGGGATCTTGAGTTCTTGACACCCTTCAAGATTGACTTCGCTTTTTGCCTTGGCCGAGTAACCGAGGACGACAAAATATTTTTCGGTGGTCCAGAAACGAAGGATTTCCTCCTGGAAGCCGTTTTCGCACATTGCAAGAAGGGCTTCGTCGCAAGCAAGATTTTCGGCAGGAGTCTCGTAGCGAACGTCAATTAATCGCATCGCGTTGATTATACACTGAAAGGAGTAGCGCGCGCTAACGGTAGTGATTCTCAGGGATTTATGATAGGATAACTTCTTTAAAATAAAGGGGAAAAAGCGTGGCAGTGTCAAAGAAAAAGGCCTCAAAGACGGCGCGGATTCAAGGCGGTTGGGGGGTGCAGCCCCTTAAGTCCAGTCTATCTCCGGCTGACGAGCGGGCTGCCCGTGAGATGGAGATTTGGCTGCAGTCTGTGGAGCATGTTCTTGCCTTCTCACTAAAGAAAAGCAAACGGTCTCACGCACTCCTTTTAATGAATAAAGTCCTTACGCGTCTTAGAGAAGCAGGGATTCCGACTCCCGAACTTATATCGACTCCCTATATTAATTCCATCCCGGTTGAGAAGGAAATTCCTTATCCCGGAGACCGGAAATTGGAGCGTCGCATCAAAAGTCTGATCCGTTGGAATGCGATGGCGATGGTGGTCAATGCCAACCGTTTGCACCGAGGTCTCGGCGGACATATTTCCACCTATGCTTCGTGTGCAACGCTTTATGAAGTTGGATTTAATCATTTTTTTCGCGGGAATAACGGGAAACAATTGGGAGACTACGTTTATTTTCAGGGGCATGCCTCGCCGGGAATTTATGCGAGGGCTTTTCTTGAGAGACGATTTCATCCGCATCAGCTTCATCATTTCCGTCAGGAATTGTCCGAATCCGGTGGTCTTTCCTCCTATCCGCATCCTTATTTAATGCCGGAATTTTGGCAGTTTCCCTCGGTCTCGATGGGATTGGCCCCCATCATGTCAATTTATCAGGCGCGTTATCTGCGGTATTTAAAAGCCCGAGGATTTTTGAAGGGAAGAGAGCCGAAGGTCTGGTGTTTTGTCGGAGACGGGGAGTCTGACGAGCCGGAGTCCCTAGGGGCCTTGACATTAGCCAGCAGGGAGAACTTGGATAACCTAATTTGGGTCGTGAATTGCAATCTCCAGCGTTTGGACGGACCGGTTCGCGGCAACGGTAAGATTATCCAGGAACTGGAAGGTGTTTTTAAGGGCAGCGGGTGGAATGTTATTAAAGTGATTTGGGGATCCGATTGGGATCCTCTCTTGGCGAAGGATCGAAAAGGGTTATTGGTCAAAAGGATGGAAGAAGCGGTGGACGGAGATTTCCAAAAATATTCCGTCGAACCCGGAAGTTATACGCGCCGCCACTTTTTCGGAAAATATCCTGAACTTTTAGCGATGGTGAATTCTTTGAGTGATGAGCAGATTCACAAGCTCATGCGCGGCGGTCATGATCCTCAGAAGGTTTACCAGGCGTATTTGAAGGCCGAAAAACATCGGGGGCAACCGACCGTGATCTTGGCCAAGACAGTGAAGGGATATGGGCTGGGCGAAGCGGGTGAGGGGCGCAATATTACCCACCAACAGAAGAAATTAAATGAAAAAGAATTGCGGGAATTCCGTTCAAGGTTTCAAATCCCTATCGATGATGATCATGTTGCTGAAGCCCCTTTTTACCGACCGGGTGAAAAGAGTTCCGAAACGAAATATCTTTTGAATCGAAGAAGAATGTTGGGTGGGTTTGTTCCGGGAGGAAGAGTGAAGGCGCGGGCTTTGGAGATTCCGCCGCTTCAGACGTTTCAAGAATTCCTCAAAGGTTCCGGCGAGCTCAAGGTATCAACCACGATGAGTTTTGTGCGGATGTTGACGAATCTTTTGCGTCACAAGGAAATCGGGCGCCGGGTAGTTCCGATTATCCCTGATGAGGCCAGGACATTCGGGATGGATGCCCTTTTCCGGCAGGTCGGGATTTATGCCTCAAAGGGGCAACTTTATGAGCCGGTCGACAAAGAAAGCCTGCTTTATTATCAGGAGGCCAAGGACGGACAAATTTTGGAGGAAGGAATTACCGAAGCGGGGGCGATGTCGTCTTTCATTGCGGCGGGGACCTCTTATGCCAATACAGGCATCCCGATGATCCCTTTTTTTATTTATTATTCCATGTTTGGATTTCAACGGGTCGGGGATTTGATCTGGGCCGCCGGCGATAGCAAAACAAAAGGTTTTCTCCTCGGAGCGACGGCAGGTCGAACCACCTTAGAGGGCGAAGGATTACAGCATCAGGATGGTCATAGTCACCTCATGGCGAGTGCGGTTCCGAACCTTCTTGCGTATGATCCTGCTTTTGCTTACGAGATTGCTGTGATTATCCAGGACGGTCTCCGGCGAATGTATCAAGAAGGCGAAGAAGTATTTTATTATCTTACGCTTTACAATGAAACTTACCGGATGCCGGAGATGCCGAAGGGGTGCGAAGAAGGCATCTTGAAGGGCCTTTATAAATTCAAAGAAGGAAAAAAAGGCTTAGATAGGAAAATTCATTTGCTGGCAAGCGGGCCGATTGTCCTGGAAGCGCTGAAAGCTCAAGAAATGCTTGAAGCCTATGGTGTCTCATCGGATATTTGGAGCGTGACCAGTTTTAAGCAGCTCCGCGTCGATGCTTTAAACTGTGATCACTGGAATCGATTTCACCCTCAAGAAGAACCTAAAAAATCTTATGTGGAAAGGATTCTTGGCATTGAGAAAGGCACCTTCCTTGCTGTTTCAGATCATGTGAAATTAGTGGCTGATCAAATTGCTCCGTGGGTGCCGGGCGGTCTAATGAGCTTGGGGACGGATGGTTTCGGACGAAGTGAAACACGTACATCCTTGAGGCGTTTTTTCGAGGTCGATGCCGAGAATATTGTGATTGCAAGTCTTTATGCCTTAGCGCAAAGAAGAGAAATTTCCCGAGATGTGGTCCAAAAGGCGATCGTAACGCTTCAAATAAATCCTGAGAAAGCGTGGCCTATTTTAGAAACATAGAAAAATTTTAAATTTTAGATTGCGGAATTTGGATTCAATATCAATGCGATTAAAAAGCTTTTGGTTGATGGATCAATCTAATATCCCAATTCCAAAATCCAAAATTGTTTTCAATGGGGTGGTTAAAAAATAAGAGGTTAGAACCATGGAAATTAAAGTACCGCATTTAGCGGAAGGTATTACTTCCGGAACCATTGTGAATGTTTTTATCTCACCGGGCGATCAGGTCCAAAAAGACCAGGATGTGATGGAGATCGAAACCGAGAAGGCCGTTGCTGCCTTACCGTCGCCTGCGGCTGGAACCATTTCAGAGGTTTTGGTGAAACCGGGGGATAAAGTCAATGTCGGACAGACGGTTGCGGTTTTATCCGGAGGAGGTGAGAAAGAAGCGGTGACTTCGCAGGATGAAAAGCCGTCAGCCGGAGAAGTCATACGCCCCGAGGCGGCTCGAACGAATAAAACCGGGCAAGGTCTTATGAACGAATCTCCCGAAAGTGTTGCAGGTGTTCCTGCTTCGCCGACAGTTAGAAGGACGGCCAAAGAGCTGGGGATCGATTTGTCTCATGTGCGCGGAAGCCAGCGTGGAGGCCGGATCACATTGGAAGATCTCAGGGCCTATATCCAAAGACTTCAGCAAATGGCAGCAGCTTCGAGTTCTAGCGGTCAGCCTGCTAAGACATCTGTTCCGGTTTCTATCGATTTTTCGAAATGGGGTCCGGTTGAGAAAATCCCGATGACGAATTTGCGTAAAAAGATCTCAGAGAAGATGATTGAATCCTGGCAGTCGATCCCGCATGTGACCCAATTTGAGGAGGCGGATCTGACGGCCCTTTTGGCTTTACGCAAGAAGATCAACGGAGAACTCGAAACAAAAGGTGTTAAATTGACCGTGACGGTTTTGATTTTAAAGGCGATCGTTCATGTTTTAAAACGTCACGCCAAATTTAATGCGAGTATCGATGAGGCCCATGAAGAAATCGTTTTAAAAAAATATTATCACATCGGAGTTGCGGTAGATACCGAACAGGGGCTCCTTGTCCCGGTGATCCGGGATGTGGACAAAAAAAGCTTGGAACAATTGTCAAAGGATTTGGCGGAACTGGCCGAAAAAGCAAGGCTAAGGAAAGTGGCTATTGAGGATTTGCGCGGGGGGACCTTTACAATTTCAAATCAGGGCGGAATCGGAGGCGCTCATTTTACGCCGATCATCAATAAACCCGAAGTCGCAATTCTGGGCCTGGGACAAGCAGTATCAAAACCCGTTGCTGTGAACAATCAAGTTGCGGTCAAAATGATGATTCCTCTTGCTTTATCGTATGATCATCGGGCGGCCGACGGTGCCGATGCGGCACGATTTATCGCGGACCTTAAGAAAACAATTGAGGGACTCAAACAAGAAGATTTGGGGTAGAATAAGTTTTATTGAAAGCGACGGGGAATATTCATGAAATCAATTAAAACGGACATTGTCGTGATCGGGGCTGGGCCGGGAGGTTATGCCGCAGCCTTTTATGCAGCGGATAAAGGAAAAAAAGTCATCTTGGTTGAGCAAGACAAACGTTTAGGCGGTGTTTGCCTTAACCGCGGTTGTATTCCTTCCAAGGCGCTTATTCATGCTACTCACATGATCTCGGAATCCCGTCAATCCGTGAAACGGGGGATTACCTTTGCTGAGCCGGCAATCGATTTGCCAAAGCTTCGTGAATGGAAGGAAGGTATCCTCGGGAAATTATCAGGTGGGATTTCATTGCTTGCCGAAAAACGCGGAGTAGAAGTCTGGAAAGGACGCGGCTATTTTGAAGGACCTCAAAAACTACGTGTTGAAACCGAAGAAGGACAGCAATTCATTCAATATGACCATGCGATTCTTGCTGTGGGTTCCCGGCCGGCGATGCCGCAGGTTTTTGATTTAGGAAATCCGAGGATTATGACATCGACGGAAGCCTTGGCGCTTGAAGAGATCCCGAAAGATCTTTTAGTTGTAGGGGGCGGTTACATTGGGATGGAACTTGGGACCATTTATGCCAAACTCGGGAGCCAGGTAACCGTAATCGAGGCGCTTGGGAATATCCTCACGGGTGCGGATCCCGATTTGGTGCGTCCTGTGGCTCAATTCGCCGAAAAGAATTTTAAAGAAGTCCGGTTGAATGCCAAGGTCTTAAAAATGGCTACCCAAAAGAAAAAAATTGAGGTGATTTCTGAATTTGGCGGGAAAAAAGTCGAAGAACTTTATGACCGGGTTTTAATTTCGGTTGGCAGGGTACCCAACTCAAAAGATTTGGGGCTTGAAAATACCAAAATCGAGATGGACGATAAAGGCTTTGTTAAGACCAATGCTTTACGCCAAACAGCTGATCCTGCTGTTTATGCCATTGGCGATATTGCTGGGGGTGTTCTTTTAGCCCATAAGGCACATAAAGAAGCTCGTATTGCCGTCGAAGCCATTGTCGGAGAAGCTGAGGTGGCGGAGAATTTTGTCATCCCGGCGGTTGTTTTTACGGATCCTGAGGTTGCGTGGTGCGGTTTGACGGAAACCGAAGCCAGAGAAAAAGGGATAGCCGTCAAGGTGGCCCGTTTTCCGTGGGCGGCTTCAGGGAGGGCCATGACATTAGATAGGACAGATGGCTTAACCAAATTGGTTTTAGAGCCTGAGACGGAACGTATTTTGGGTGTGGGGATTGCGGGGGTTGGAGCCGGGGAGTTGATCTCGGAAGGTGTTCTTGCTTTGGAGCTGGGAGCTGTCGCGAAGGATTTGGCGGAATGCGTTCATCCGCATCCGACGCTTTCCGAGACCTTGATGGAATGCGCCGAATCTTTTTATGGGACAGCGACCCACGTCTTGCCCCGAAAATCGCTCGGGAGTCGGTAAAGATTAAAATTCAAGGAGTGTCACAAATGGAAAGAAAAGCTGTTCATTCGCGCGATATTGCGATTGTCGGATTTGACCCGGGAACTTCCATTTTGGAGATTGCCTTCCGCAGCGGAGGTGTTTATCATTACAAAGGTGTTACCGAAGGAATTTATCAGGATTTTATGAGTGCTCCTTCAAAAGGCACCTTTTTTCAAGAGAAGATCCGGGGCAAGTACGCGTCGAAAAAGATTCACTAAGAGAAAAGCTTTCTAAAATTTATTCATGAAATCGATACCGGTCAGTCAACTTCTCAAAGAGAAGAAGATATTTCATATCATTAATCCTCGTCTTGTCCAAACGTCTCCTGAAACGTCCCTCAAGCAGGCAGTGTGTCTTATGCAGGAGAACCGATCGGGCTATGTCGTGATCGTAAAAAATCAAAAACCTGTCGGAATTTTCACCGAGGTCGATGTTGTCCGTAAAATCCTCGGTAAGAAAGCGGATTGGAAGCGTCCCGTGAGTGATTGGATGACGCCGGACCCCGTTGTTTTATCTCCTGAGGATTCTGTCGGAAAGGCGATCGATCTCATGGCCGAGCGGCGTTTCTATCACATCCCTCTTGTGGATCGAAAGGGGAATTTAACGGGGATGCTTTCGGTGCGGAGTTTGATCCGTTTTTTGGCGGAGTTTTACCCGACAGAGGTTTATAACTTGCCCCCTTGCCCCCATCAGGTTCACGAAACCCGAGAAGGGGGATAACCATCCGGAATTTTAATGGCGAAACCAAACAAAACTAAATCCCGGGGAAAAATTTCCTGCGCTGTCATGCGATTCTCGGGTGATTCAGGCGACGGCATGCAGCTTGTAGGGCAATTGTTCACTGATACCGTGGCCCTTTCTGGAAATAAATTTTCCACATTCTCCGATTTTCCTGCAGAGATCCGCGCGCCTGCCGGGACACTTCCGGGCGTAAGCAGTTTTCAAATCCAGATTTCGGATTCTCCCGTCTTTAGCCCTGGTGATGATGTCGATGTCCTGATTGCCATGAATCCTGCCGCGCTTAAAGTCAATCTTGGCTTGGTCAAAAAGGGCGGCACAATTATCCTGAACGAAAATGTTTTCCATGAGAGGGCTCTCGAAAAAGCGTCATGGAAAAAAGATCCGCTTAAGGACGGGACCTTAAAGAAATTTCGTGTGGCACGGGTTCCCATGACGGATTTGACACGTAAAGCCCTGACAGGAGAAAAACTAAGTCATCTCGAGGTTGAACGGTGTAAAAACTTTTTTGCGCTCGGGCTTTCTTATTGGATCTATGGGCAATCTTTAGAGGCTGCCTTGAAATGGATCGAAGCTAAGTTTAGGACAAGACCTGACATTGGAAGAGCAAATAGCAGGGTTTTAGCCGCCGGTTATGCCTTTGCGCAAAAAAGCTTGATTTTATCGACACAATATCGTGTCGGGAAGGCCCTTTTTGAACCGGGCGAATACAGAAAAATTTCGGGGAATGGTTCGATCGCGCTGGGCTTGATGGCTGCTGCCCAGCGGGCGAAGAAAACCTTGTTTTATGCATCTTATCCGATTACGCCTGCCAGTTCGATTCTTCATGAACTGGCGGGCCGCAAGGAATTCGGTGTGAAAACCTTTCAGGCTGAGGATGAAATTGCGGCTGTATGTGCCGCGATCGGGGCTTCTTACGGAGGACAGATCGGTGTTACGGGGACAAGCGGTCCTGGTCTTTGCTTGAAATCGGAAGGGATCAATTTGGCCGTCATGGCTGAACTCCCGATTGTGGTCATCGACGTGCAGCGCGCGGGGCCCAGTACGGGGATGCCGACCAAAACCGAGCAAAGTGATTTGCTTCAGTCTTTTTTCGGCCGGAACGGAGAGTCTCCCGTTGTTCTATTAGCTGTGAAAACACCCTCTGAGGGTTTCCAGATGGCGGTTGAGGCTGTGCGGTTGGCTTGTCGTGCGATGGCGCCTGTGATTCTTTTATCGGACGGTTATTTGGCGAATGCTGAAGAACCCTGGAAATTGCCGGATTTGAAGAGCCTTCCGGTGATGACCATCCAGCATCCCGTAGCGGGCTCTAAAAATTTTCTTCCTTACGAAAGGGATCCCGAGACGCTTGCGAGGGCATGGGCCATTCCCGGTACGCCCGGTCTGGAACATCGAATCGGCGGTCTGGAAAAACAGGATGGGACAGGCGGCGTGAGTTACGATCCCTTCAATCACGAGAAGATGGTGGAGTTTCGGGCGGAAAAGATCGAAAGGTTGGCTGAACTTATTCCGCCTGCGGAGGTGGAAGGAGATTTCCAAGCGGAGATTGCGGTTTTAGGATGGGGGAGTACGTACGGTGCAATTCATCATGCTTTAGGAATTTTAAAAGAGATGAAAGTTAAAATTGCGCATATCCACCTTGCTTATCTTCATCCGCTCCCTAAAAACTTGGAAGGGTTGTTAAAGCGATATAAGAAAATTCTAATTCCCGAAATGAATCGCGGCCAGTTGAAGGCGGTCCTTCGAATGAAATTTCCGGGACTCCCTCTCATCGGTTATTCCAAAATCCAAGGGCAGCCTTTTCGTGCTGACGAGATCGTTGAGAGATTGATGGAGTGTGTATGAACGGGGACAATAAGGGTGTATTGCCCTATACCAAGGAAAATTTTGAATCAGGCCGTGAGGTCCGCTGGTGTCCGGGCTGCGGTAATTATTCCATCCTGGCGACGGTCCAAAGGACGCTCGCAAAATTTCATAGGCCCCGCCATCAATATGTTTTTGTCTCCGGGATAGGTTGCTCCAGCCGTTTTCCTTATTACATGAATACCTACGGTTTTCACACCATCCATGGAAGGGCGCCGGCTGTAGCCACGGGCCTGCGTTGTGTGAATCCTGCCCTTTCCATTTGGGTGGTTTCCGGAGACGGAGATGGGTTGAGCATCGGAGGCAATCATTTGCTTCATTGTCTAAGGAGGAATTTAAACATCAATATTTTGCTTGTGAATAACCAGATTTATGGTTTGACCAAGGGGCAGTATTCGCCGACGTCCCGCTACGGAAAGGTCAGCCAATCATCGCCGGAAGGGTCCATTGAACATCCGGTCAATGCCCTTTGTGTGGCCATCGCTTCGGAGGCAACTTTTATTGCAAGGACTCTGGATTCGGACCCTCGCCATATGAGTATCATTCTCGAACGGGCGGAGGAGCACAAAGGGGTTTCTTTTGTCGAAATCTATCAGAATTGCCTGATCTTTAACGATAAAACCTTTGCCCCGATTACGGGAAGGGATACACGGGAAGAAAGGATGATTTATCTGGAAGACGGGAAACCTCTCATTTTCGGGAAACGGCGTCAAAAGGGGATCCGTTTGCGTGGGCTGAAACCTGAAAGGGTGGAGTGGAAGCAAGAAGAGGGTAAAGCCGCTAACCCGCCCAAGGATCTTGTGATTCATCACGAAAAAGATCCCGATCCGACATGGGCTTATTTGCTGACGCAGATGGTTTATCCGGAAATGCCGACTCCGTTCGGAATCTTCCGGGCGCTTGAAAAACCAACTTATGATGGGGGCATGGAGTCACAGATTGGCCGTGCGATTAAGCGTGACGGCAGGGGCGATTTAAAAGCTTTGATTGCCGGGACCCAACCATGGAGGGTGAAGTAAATGGATATCCAATGCCTGGCCTGCGGGGCCAAAAATATCGAGGGTGAAGACCGTTGCCGGCAATGTTTGCACTCCTTGATGCAGGTGGATTTGCCGAGGCCTAAGAAGAGTGATCCCATTCAACAGATCATGATGTCAACGCCGGTGTCAGAATTATTAACGGGTGAGGATTTGCTGGTAGCGAGTCCTGAAGACAGCATTGCCAAGGTCGTAGAAATATTTCAGAAGGAGAAGAAACACTGCATCCTGGTCTACGAGAAGAAGCGCCTCGCGGGAATTTTAAGCAAACGTGATCTTGTCTTTAAAGTAGCCGGTAAGCCGAAAGATCTCTCAAAGTTCAAGGTCCGGGATATTATGACCCCGAAGGCAGAATTTGTGAAGGCCGACGCACCCCTTGCGTTTGTGGTCAATAAAATGGCGCTGGGAGGCTTCCGTCATGTTCCTGTCTTGGCTGAAGACGGAAAACCCTTGAGCATTATTCATATTCAGGATGTCCTGGATTATCTTCTCCGCCGCGAAAAAAATCCAAAGAAATAAAAAGGAAAGAAACATGGTAGATCAGGAAGGCGCTGGTCGATCTCAGAAAGCATCCTGGATTCTGGGGATTTTATTGATCCTCACAGGGTTTTGGGCCGGGACACATCCGAATATTATTTTTGCGTTCATCGGATTCCTTTGTTTTTTTGTTGTGGGTGTGACAATTATCCTCGAAGGTCGAAAGAAGAAAAGCTGATAGGGTGACGCCGCTAGCGCCCACCGCGTAGGTGGCCTTTTCCAACATTCCTAACGTTCGTTTTGGTCGAAAAGGCCACCTACGCGGTGGGCGCTAGCGGTGGTCTCGCGGAGCGAGCGGTTAAAAGAGTTTTTTAGTGGATTGACCGAGGGTCCGTTTGGCGGGGCGGTGAATGCCCAAACGCCATTTCTGAACGGTGGATTGCGAGACATCAAATTTATCAGCGAGTGACTGAATCCCGAGACGCCGGATAAGTGCTTCCAACTGGACGGGTTTGCCGGTATCGGGATCATAAACGCGAATGCGTCGTCTGGAGGCCTTCATAGTCTTTATTTTAGAGGTTTAGGAAACACTTTGCCAGCAAGTTTTTAACTTCGCTTATTTTGTTGGGAATGGAGTCGATCGCGGGCGTGGTTTTTAAAAAATTTCGAGTTTGACGTACTTCTTGGGGTTGTCCCTGAAATCTTGAATAAGTTCGTTCAGTTTTGTCACAAGCAACGTCATTTCTTCGTAGAGCTTGGGATCATAAAAAAGCTGGCCGATGGAACCTTCCTTGTTATTGATAGCGCTTAAGACAGCCTGGGTTTCTTCCAAGACGGCAGAAGTACGGGTTAGCGTCTCATCAAAATCAGTGCTTCCTTTGCCGATGAGAGGCTCGTGCAAAGGATGAAGGGGAGCCTCCGGCGTTCCCATCGAGATGTCCACATAGCGGTCACCCAGCATCCCTTGCGTTCGAACGGAAGGGACTGAGTCCTTTTTGATACGCTCAAGACAATCCGTTCGGATCTCCATGGTTACCTCAATCCTGTTGTCCATTCCCACAGGGGAGAAGTTGATCGCATCGACTTTTCCGATAGTCATCCCGCCCATGGTGACGCCCGCTCCGCTTTTTAGACCTCCGACATCGGTCAAGAGGGCCTTGAGTAGGGCTGTTTCTTGAAAAAGCAGGCCTTTGTCACCGCCCGCAAAAATAACGCCGCTAAGAATAATTCCGATTGCGAAAAAGGTCACGATCCCTACACGAAAGTCACTCCACATCATGAGGCGAGATTTTTCAGCCATTCTCTTTTTCCTTTCCTTCTTTTTCCTGGATGGAGAAGGCCAGATCCGGGTTTAAAAATGTCCGGACACGGATATCCGGGCTTCTCTTTAAATAATCGGCCTTTCCCTCGAAAATGAAACGTCCTTCGTGAAGCAGGACAATATCGTCGGCAAGCCGATAGGCGCTGTCGACATCATGCGTCACAATAACCATCGTCACATTTCGCCTTTCTTTTAACTTGATTATGAGCTGCTCAATGTTGTACCGGTTAATGGGATCCAGTCCGACCGTCGGTTCATCGAACAGAAAAATTTCGGGGTCCGGGGCCAATGCGCGTGCAATCGCGGCACGTTTTCGCATCCCACCAGAGAGTTGAGCCGGCATTTTGTGTTTGACGTCGCTTAAGCCGACGAATTTGAGGACCTCATCCACGCGTTCATCGATCTTGGCCGCGCCCGCCAATCCCAGTTCCCGCATCCGGAAGCTCACATTGTCTGCGATGGTCATGGAATCAAAAAGGGCTCCGTTTTGAAAGACCATGGCCATTTGGATGCGGATCCTGACGAGTTCCTTTTCCGGCAGCTGCGATATGGGTTCCTGGCGGATAAAGACCTCACCGGACCTTGGTTTTAAGATCCCGAGGATAGCCTTAAGGATCGTACTTTTCCCGACACCGCTGGGTCCCAGGATCACAGTTGTTTTATGCCGGTGAATATTAAGGCTGACGTCTTTGACAATTTCATGCTCGCCATAATCAAGGAATAAATCCTGAAGCCGAATAATCGTGTCTTCCTGCGATGTCGTAAGCATCCTGGTTACCACCACGTGACGATATAAATTTTGGTTAGTATGAAATCAACTGCAAGGATCGAGATGGAACTGATGACGACTGTTCGAGTTGTTGCCAATCCCACGCCCTCGGACCCGAATTCGGTTTTGATTCCGCAATAACAGGAGACGACCCCGATAATGAATCCAAAACATAAAGCCTTGAGAAGTCCACCCCAGACGAAAGCCGGTGTCAGGACCTCCATGACGGAGTCCCAGTAGAAAGAAGACGTGATTTGGACAATCTGGCAGGCGACAATCCAACCGCCTATAAAGGCAACGAGGCAACAGATAGCCGTTAAAACAGGAGTCATGAGTGTGCAGGCCATCAGTCTTGGTTCAACGAGTTTTTTGACCGGATCGCTGCCCTCGGCTCGTAGGGCGTCGATCTGTTCGGCAATGACCATCGAAGCCAGTTCGGCTGCAATGGCGGATCCCGCACGGGCCGCGACCATAATCGAAGCTAGAACCGGTCCCAATTCTCGGATGACTGTGGTTCCGATAGGCCGTCCGAGATAGGCGGTAGCACCCAAACTTCTTAGTTCAACAATAGCCTGAAGGGCCAAGACCAATCCCATAAAAAGCCCGGTCAAAACGACAATGTTAAGCGAGCCGACACCAATCACATCCATTTGGCGCCGTGTGATCGAACGTTTAAAGGGAGGGGAGAATGCCGAAAATACCGCTGTTTGGGTGAAGAGGACAATGTCCCCAAAGACCTCAAAAAAACGGATGATTTTCTCAATAGGTTCTCGAACAAAAAATGCAAAGATTCGGTGCATTGAATTTAGCTTCTTTGGTTTTGTCTCATGAAACGGTTCTAGATACTCTATTATCGTTCTTTTTAGGGGTAGCCTTGACTCCTCAGAGGAAGTTTTTGCAAGTGGTCATAGGGGATGATGTTAGGAGGAAATGGAGCTTATGGAAAATCTATTAGGATTTGGGGCGATTCAATCGTAAAATATCCGAACTTCATTTCGATTGCTGAAAGGACACCAAGATCATGCTTTTATGGGATCAATCCCTCCCGGAACTTTTTGGGAAGGGGCATTTTGTCATGTGGCCCCTGCTTCTATGTTCGATCGTGGGGGCAACGATTATTGTTGAGCGGCTCATCTATTTTCTTCGTCTGCGGTTTGACTACGGCCAGTTCAAGAGCCGACTCGAAAGCATCCTACTCAAGGAAAAGGATGTTAAAAAGGCCATTTTGCTTTGCCGGAAAAGTTCCCATCCCGTCCCGAGGGTCGCCCGGGAATATTTAACGAACTTACACCAGGACCGGTTGCGTGAAGAAATTGTTCGCCGGGAAGGATCCCTTGCCTTAGAGAAACTTGAAAGTCATCTTCGAACCTTGGCTGCGATTACGCATTTGGCACCCCTTCTGGGGCTTTTGGGAACGGTGACAGGGCTCGTAACGGCATTTCATCAAATTGAACAGGCTGGGGGATACGTTCAAGCTTCGGGATTGGCCGGGGGGATTTGGGAAGCCTTAATCACAACGGTCTTTGGTCTTTGTATCGCGATCCCTTGTATGGCCGCTTACCACGGTTTTGAAAGTCATGTGGACCAAGTTGCCCGGCACATGCAGTTTATGGTTTCTGACCTCAATGAATTTTTTGGCAAGAAATCGGCCGAAGAATTCCGAACCGAAAGCATGGAAAAACGGGATGAGTCTCTTCATGCCGTGACTTCCTGATCAACGGGCAGGGTATTTCGAAGATGGAATTCATACGCAGTCGAAAATCGAAGATGGGAATGGACTTGGCCCCGCTGATCGACATTATTTTTCTGCTTCTGGTATTTTTCATGCTCAGTTCGACTTTTTCAATGCCCGCTCTAGAAATCAATTTGCCCAAATCGGTTTCCCATGATCTTGCGAAACCCGAAAAGATTGTGATCAGCATGGACGCCGACAAGATGCTTTATGTGAATCAGAAAGAAAGCACGTTGGAGACTCTCCAAGGAGATCTATCAAGGATTCTCAGGAGTCAGGAAGAACGGGTTGTCCATATCCGCGGAGACAAAAACGTGCCCTACGGGTATTTTGTCCAAGTGATGGATGAGGCAAGACAGGCAGGCGCAGGACAAATCCGTCTTGTGCATGAAAGAGACGGCTCAAAGATTTAAAAAAGAATCGACCTTTATGCGAATCCCTTTTTCTTATAAACAAAATTTTTTTCGGCCGGTTCTGGCATCCGTCGTGCTTCTGCATGCCGGTATCTTTGTTTTCGGCGGCCTAAGAGCTTCCGAAGTCCTCTACGATGCGAATCGCGCACCGGTAAGTATTGATCTGGTCATCACAGAACCCATTCCCCAAACGAAACCTGTTCCAATGCGGGACCGCAACGAGATCCTTACTCAGAAGACGGATGAAAGAATTGAGATCGAAGAAGTCCGACCGGAAGAGTCAACTCCTGCAAAAGAAATTCAGGATATCCTGCCCAATCCGGTTGAGCCCGGAATTCGCCGGGAAGCAAAGCCGATGATAACGGTGAATCGACCTCCGATTTATCCTCGTGTTGCGCGACAGAACGGTTGGGAAGGCGAGGTCTTGCTCTATGTGAGGGTCGACCGTACGGGAAAACCGATTGTGGTGAAGGTTGCAAAAAGTTCCGGTCACCAGGTCTTAGACCGGGCGGCATGGGAAGCCGTCCACAAATGGGTGTTTGAACCCGCCTCCCTGGCCGGAATTTCTTTGGAGTCCGAAGTAAAAATTCCTGTATTATTTACATTAAAAGACGATCAATCAAGTAAGTCAAACCGGGGGCGATGAGAATGCGGTTAGGGGGTCTTCTTCTATTCTTTGCGATACTGGTCGCGTGGGCAGCCGGCGTGCGGGTCCATCCGGAAGTTCTCCCGTCCCTTTTTCAGGAATCGAAGGCCGAAGGTTATCAGAAATTGGAATTGGACCAGGGCAATTTTTTTGTGGGGCGTGTCCTCCGTGAAGATGCTGAAAAAGTTGTTTTCGATATGGGGACAAGTGAAATGGAATTTTTAAAGTCGGAGATTGTCCGCATTTCCGAAATTACTCCGGAAGAGATCGAATCGGGTGTTTATGACGATTGGATCTTCAAGGCCCCTCGAAAATCGCTCGTGACGTATGAGCCCGAGAAAAATCTTTTGACGATGATCCCCGGAACGGGCGGTAAGAAAGAGGAAGCCAGGACGAAAAGCGGGGGAGGATCGTTTTTTCCGGACATCAGTCCCGCAGGACGGATTCAAACCGCTCAAATTGTTAAGAACAGGGTCCTTGATATGCGGTCGAAAATGGAAAAGAAATACGAAGATCTGGGAGTGGCTCAAGATGCGAGAAAATAGTCGAATAAAATGGCCATTTTATCTTTTTGCGGCTGCGCTGTTGCTTGCGGTGAGCGGTTGCATGAGTGTTAATGCTGACGGGATCAAGACGCTGGCGGCTTTGGGGAAGGATCAGAAATGGCAGGAAGAGCAGATCAAACTCGAAACCAAAAGGTTTGAGAAGGCAAAAAAATCCCTGATTCGAGAAGAGATTGAGCCGGGCTGGACAAGTGAGCAAGTCGGAGATCATTTGGGTCCCCCCGTGATTATTTTGCCGGAAGATTATGGTGTGAAATGGATTTATAAGCGGGGCAATGAAAGCTGGTTTGACGGCGAAAAAATTTATTTCCTATTTGATGAGGATGGCAAACTTTATGAGTGGAAATGTGTGATCACAGAATGTCCTCCTTACCCGCGACAGAAAGAGACAACCTAGATTGAACCTTATTTCGAGGAATGATAGGATTGATAGTCTTGGCTTTTCCCTGGGCTTGGGCCGCCTTTCATTCCCAGAGCATTTAAGCAGGGAAACATAACAAAACTAGCAAACGCTAGTTTTTTCTAGTTATTTTTCTCATAAGAAATTGAATTTTTGCTCAACAGCGGGTAGAATTTAATATCTTTTTATGACAACAACATTTGCCGATAAACGAAAATTTTATAGACACCCGCTTTGTATGCCGATTCAGTATCAAGATCTGATATCGAAGAATCTTGAGCGCTCGTCTTCTGTCGACCTTTCCGAAGGCGGAATGTGCGTGCTTGGAAATCGTTTCATTGCCAAAGGAACCAGGGTTCAAGTAAAGGTCCCTGTGGGAGATCAGATCTTTCAGATTGTCGGACAAATTGCTTACTGCAACCGCGTCTCAAGCCTGGATCGCTATCGTATCGGTGTCGAATTCCTGGATCAGACAAGTGTTTTCCGGACTAAATTGGCCGTGCAGGTTCACGAAATTCAGCAGTATCGCAAACGCGTTTCCTCGGAAATCGGCCGGGATGTTTCAGAAGAAGAAGCGGCCCGCCAGTGGATTGAAAAATACGCCCAACATTTCTCCTCACTTTTTTAGGAGATCTTGCTCATCTCGAATGACCCGTCTTGACTTTTTCAAGGGGATCGTTTATCCTACTCCGCCTATTTGCCAAAAGGCAAAACATTAACGGATTGCCTCGTTGAACCCCCAAAAACATAATATTCTCCATACGAGAGATAAAAAGGCATGACAACAAAAAGAGATGTGGTCCATACCGATGTTCTCATTATTGGGGGCGGGTCGGCAGGGTTAGCGACTTCAATCCATTTAGCGGACCTTATCCGGGACTACAATCAGAAGATTGATCAGGGCCAGACCCCAGGGACAAAACTCTCCGGGGATATTCTACTCCTTGAAAAGGGTTCGTCGATCGGCAGTCATTCCTTGTCGGGTGCTGTCGTTAATCCAAAAACCTTCCGTAAACTTTTCCCGGAGATAGAGGAAAAAGATTTTCCCTTTGAATCGCCGGTAACAGGCGGCGGTGTATATTACCTGACCAAAAAATATTCGCTCGAAGCGCCTTTTCACCCGCCTTTTATGGGTAATCACGGTAATTTTGTTGCCTGCTTGGGAAAAGTAAACCGGTGGCTTGCGGATATCGCAGAGAAAAAGGGCGTGCAGATCTTCACCGGATTCAGCGCACACGAACTACTCCTTGAGAATGGAAAACTTGCCGGGATCCGCACGGGGGATTCGGGGGTCGATGCCCAAGGCGAGAAGCAGCCGAATTATCAGCCCGGGACCGAGGTCCGGGCAAAACTGATCATCTTCGCTGAAGGCCCGCGCGGTCATCTCACGAAACAACTCATAAAAACGTTCAGTCTTGATCAAGAAAGTAATCCGCAGGTTTATTCCACCGGCGTCAAAGAATTATGGGAAGTCCCGGAAGGGACCTTAGCGCCGGGAACCGTCATTCATACGATGGGTTATCCGCTCACTCTGGATCAATTTGGCGGTGGGTTTATCTATGCGATTTCCAAAACTCAGGTGGCGGTCGGTCTCGTGGTAGGTTTGGATTACGAGGATCCCACTTTTGATCCCCATAATGCCTTTCAGGTCTATAAGCAGCAGCCTTTCGTCAAGAAGATTTTGGAAAAGGGAAAAATGCTTCGCTACGGCGCGAAGACGATCCCTGAAGGCGGCTATTTTGCGATGCCCAAATTTTATTTGGACCACGCCATGATTGTCGGAGACAGTGCCGGTTTCTTGAGTATGCCCAGCCTGAAAGGGGTACACCTCGGGATGGAATCCGGGATGCTTGCGGCCGATTCGGCTTTTGAGGCCCTGAAGAAAAATGATTTTCGAGAGGGTCAGCTTGAGCGTTACCAAAAATTGTTTGAATCAAGTGATGCCCGCAAGGATCTTTACCGTGTCCGTAATTTCCGTCAGGGCTTTAAACACAATTTAATTTTTGGGATGATCCATTTTGGCGCTCAGCTTTTTACGGGCGGCTGGGGACTTTCTCTTACGGGCCGTCTCAGGATGGAAGAAGACGGCAAGCGTTATAAGACGCTTGCACAGGTTAAGGGAAAAAGTTTTCAGGAGAAGTTCAAGGATCTCCTCGTTTTTGATAAACAGTTAACGTTCGATAAAGTGACCGACGTTTTTTATTCCGGATCTCAGCATGATGAGCATCAGCCTTGTCATTTGCTGGTTCCGGACAGGGAGATTTGCCGGAAGGTCTGTATTCCGAAATATGGCGGGCCTTGTCAGTATTTCTGTCCGGCCGAGGTCTATGAAATCGTGACGGACCCGAAAACAGGTGAAAAAGACCTTCATATTCATCCGACTAACTGTGTTCATTGTAAGACCTGTGATATTAAGGAACCGCTTAAGAATATCACATGGGTCACGCCTTACGGCGGGGACGGCCCTGAATATGAGAATCTCTAAAGAATTTATAAATTAAAGAATAGGATTCGTCATGGGATTAAAGATTTTTAGTTTGATGAAGCAGGTCCCCATCCCTTCGCAGATGCGAATGGGGGATGACGGGTTGATGGACCGCACCAAGGCCAAGTCGATCATAAATGTCGACTGCAGCTTTGCGATTGAACAAGCCCTTGAGATTAAGGATCAAGTTAAGGATGCCGAGCTTGCGATCGTTTCGATGGGACCGCCTTCTTTTGAGCAGTCCCTCAAGAAAGCGATTTCGATGGGGTTTGATAAGGCGTATTTGCTTTCGGACAGGCGTCTTGGCGGTTCGGATACTTATGCGACAGGTTATTCCATCGCCTACCTTCTGAGAAAATTGGGTTATGACCATAATATCAAGGAACCTTTCATTATCTTTGCCGGCCGTCAAACAAGTGACGGAGATACCGCGCACGTCCCTTCCCAGGTTGCGGAGAATTTGGGGATTCCACAAGCCACCTTTGTAGAAAAAGTGGATTTTAAAGGCGATCACGTCATTGTCCGCAGAATTATCGAAGGCGGCCATCAAGTCATTAAACTTCCCATCCCTTGTCTTCTTTCCATTACACCGACGGCGACGGTGGCCAGGCGTCCTTCGCTGCTTGGGGCCATGAAAGCGAGGAAGGCCGAGATCGGAATCTGGAACATTGACCAGATTGGTGTCCGTGCGGACCAGGTGGGTTTGAACGGTTCACCGACCATTGTTGCCAAGGTCGTGGATATTGAACGCGAAAGACCGCCGGTCGTGATGATTTCAGGGACGCAACCAGCAGATTTTGCAAATGGGCTGGCACAGGAAGTCGAGAAAGTATCAAAAGAGGATCCCCATTCCGGGAAGGTCGATGCGACAGCTGAGAAAAAAGTTGAAGCCGAAAAGGTTCAAAAGAAACCCGATTTCCCGCTCGTGGATTTTAGGGATGGGGCCCGGGGCATTATGACGTGGGTTGAGATGCACGGAAAAACTCCTACGCGTTCATCCCTTGAAATTCTGAATCCCGCTCGCGAGCTTGCGGACCAGTTGGAAACGAAAGTAACGGCCGTTATGATCGGTCATCAAGTCAAGGAAGCGGCCCAGGATATCATTGCTCACGGTGCGGATGAAGTCGTTGTGGTGGAGGATCCGCGGTTGGCGGAATACGCGACCTTGCCGGTGGCTTCCGTCTTTGCCCAAATTATCGAAAAGAATCGTCCTGAAATCGCGCTTTTCGGCGCTACGACTTCCGGCCGTGAGCTTGCCCCGCGTTTGGCGAGTCGCGTAAGGGCCGGTGTCACGGCCGATTGCACGAGTTTAAAGGTCGGTGAATTTGTTCACCGGATCCGTAAATCGATCATGTATCCGTGTCTTGAAGCCATTCGTCCGACTTACGGGGAAAGCAAACTGGCGACCATTGTCGGGTTTTGGTGTCCGCAAATGGCGACGGCCAGGCCCGGGACTTTCAATATGCTGGCGAAGGATCCTTCCCGCAAAGGGAATGTGGTGGAATTTCAGCCCGAACTCAAGCCCGAGGATTTTCTCGCTGAGATCGTCGAAACCGTCCGTCAAGAAGGCGGAGCCACGAATCTTTTTGCGGCGGACATTATTATTTCTGGGGGCCGCCCTTGCGGAGAGATCGACGACTTTGCTTTGGTGAGAGAGTTGGCCAAGGCTCTCCAGGAAAAGGGGATCAACGCCGACTGGGGTGCAAGCCGTCGCGCGGTGGATGGTGGTTTTGTCGAATACGGACGTCAGATCGGACAAACG
>JAFGHI010000032.1 GCA_016930235.1 Candidatus Omnitrophota bacterium | reverse complement strand
TGTAAGATTCAAGCTTCAAAAGTCTTTTGCAGCCTGCCGCCTGTGGCCTGAAGCCTGGAAAAAGGCCACCTACGCGGTGGGCGAAGCGGTCCATCCGACCGTGCAGGCTCTATGAGAAATTTTCTTAAAATGACCCCACAGGTTAGTTTCGAATTTGTTTTTAAAATAGACTATTTCTTGACGGGTCGAGGGGGAGGGTGAATTCCGACCGTACGGTCGGAATTGGGCCCAAAACAGGGGCATCCGGCAATGTAAGACCGGAAAGTTTCCGATCCAAGAGATCAGGAAAAATCTGAGGCTAGAATGTACGACTCCTTACATTCCTAACACCATTAAAATAATGGATTTGTGAAAAAAAAAGTGAATTTTTTTGCCTCATTTCTTGAATTTTAAAATAAGTAGTGGTATACTTCCCTCAATACTTTTTTTAATGCATTTACAAAGTACGGTTATTTTAATACTGTTTTCATCCTAAAGGTGGTCCAATTCCAACAAGGGAGGAATCAAGGACAGTCTCATGATCCAGAAAACAAAATCACTCGTATCTGCATTTACAATCTTTAGCTTTATCTTCAATCAAGTGATGACGCCACTACCGGTGCTGGCGGCCTCCATTCCCTTGGTGAACGAAATCAAGATCAACTCAAATTTCAAATTGGATATCCCATCTGATCTCGGAACAATCGAACAGGTTCATGCAGGATCCGGGCCGGCGTTAATTCAAATACAAACCGCACACGGAAATTTTGAAGCGCAGAAGAAGATACAATCCCTCCTCCAATACTTGGATGAAAAATACGGATTCGATCTCGTCTTGATGGAGGGCGCCACCAAAAAATTAGAACCCGAACTCTTAAGATTATTCCCGGACCGTATGGACATCACCCTGGCGATTGCCGAAGACATGACCCACAAGGCCCTGGTAAAAGGCCCCGAGCTTTTCATGATCGAACATCCGGAGGTTCAAGGTTACGGGATCGAAGAAGAAAAAAGTTATCTTGAAAACGGCGAATCCTTCCGTGAAGTTTTACGCGAGCAGGAAAAAACAGAAAGTTTTGTCCGTGATCTTGCGATCCAAATCGAACGTTTGACAAGTCCCTACCTTAACAAAAATCTAAAAGAATTTCTGAAACGGCTTGAAAGCTTTGAAGCCAACCTGATCCCGATCGACGGTTGGTTGACCTCGCTGCATGAAAACGCGAAAGAAATACTGAGCCTTGATCTCGCTGATCCCATCCATCAATTGGATTGGCCGATGCTGGTGCGTATATTTAATCTTCGCGAGATCGAAAAAAAGATGGACATGGCGGCTTATCAGGTTGAGAGGGAAAAATTCCTGAAAGCCATGGGGAATCTTCCCGAAGAACTGAAGCATCAGGTGAGTGAACTCATCACGATTCAGATGTCGCATCACCAGTTGCCGGACCCTGAGACGGGACTCTTGGTGGAGGCCCTGATCAAGGCACTCCCGCAAGATTTTCCTTATGAGAATTATCCCAACATCAAATATTTCCTCGGTCATGCCGTTCTTCAAAGTGAAATGAAAGGCGACATGCTCCTTAATGAGATGGATCGCCTGTCCTGGAATATCTCAGAGAAGTTGGCCAAGACATCCGAAGAAAAGGAAATCCTTGCGCTTTTAAAAGACCACCGCCTCTTACAAAAACTCTTCCGTCTGGAAATGGCCCCGCGGGATTACCGGGAATTAATGGAAAGACAAGACGAAATCCATACCGAGAATCTGATCCGGCGTTTCCAGGAATTAAACGGAAGTGGCCGGGTCAAAGATATCCGTTTCGAACATTTAAAAGAAATCCAGCAGCTTTTCCTGAAAGCCGTCCGGTTTTATGAAGGCGTCCAGGAGCGTGACGGTTGGATGCTCGAGAATATCGAGAAACGTTTAAAGGAAACCGGAAAGAATAAAGCGGTTGTTGTGACCGGCGGTTTTCACGCAGGGCCTTTTAAGGATTATTTTCTCTCAAAAGATTTTAATTACGCACTTATTTCGCCCAAGATTTCTACGCTGGACGGCCGCGAGGCTTATATCCAGGCAACTTTACAGGATGATTCCAATATTATTGTGCAGTCCACACGTGAGACGGCTTCCTTATTAGAGCCATTGCCGCGTGACGGGAATGTTGCATTCTTGGCCCGGGAGACAGCCGGCAGTGTGGTTTCGTCCCTTTCCCGGTTTGGTATCCGTTCCATTGCCGGTGAAGGCGTACGTGTGATGCCTGCAAAACAGGGTTACGTGCAAGTTGGTTTTGACAGCCCGGAACTTTTCGGCAAGGTGGATCTTTTGGTTCCCGTCGAAGAAACGACTGAAGTCCTCGAAGTGACACGCCAGGTTTTGCAACCCGATTTGTCCCGTTCGGCGGTTATCCGTTCTGAGACTAGAAGCATCAGTGCGGGAATTGAGGTCAGCAGGCGGGTTTATCGCAGGGAAAGCCCCTTATTTTTGAAGTGGATGAATCTTACCTATAAAGGAAACCAATATGTTTTCAGATTAAAAGACACCGCAGATCCTTCCGAGGATGGAACGGAAATGCCGATTAATTTAGGTCCGGGAAAAACTTTCGTACTGGAATCACTCCGCGATGTGGTTTACGTTCTGGAGCTAGTTCAAGGAGATGAGCGCATTCCTATCACTGAATATCCAATCGAATTTGAACTTGATGGAAGAATCAGAGGTTTTGTTAAAGTAGGGATACCGGCAGAGGTTGAAAAAGACCCGCATTTTGAAGAGCTTTTTGAAAAGTTGATCTTGGGAGATTCTAAAGGGCTTTTAAAGCCCAACCCGGCGCTTCAAATTATATCGCACAAAGGGCAATTGACGCAGGTTAAGACATTAAGGTTTAATCTCTTAAAGAGTATGCGGTTTAAGGTTAAAGGAATAGACGGCGAATATATTTTTGATTTAAAAAACTCCGAAGCCATTACGCGTGAGTCCCAAACAGTATTTAATCGTCATCGAAAAATGGTTTACGTATTGAAAAACGCTCGTTCCCCGCGACAGGAGATTGCTACGTTCGAGTTCTTTTTGAATTCTGATGCCGGTATCGCACAAATCTCGGTTAAACAAAATCCGCGTTCCGGGGAAGCAAATGTTGCCGACATCGTCCATGAATGGTTCAATTCAACGCCCTTTACCTTGCATACCGGAACTACCTCGCGTTCCGAAGCCAGAGGGGAAGCAGTGTCGGTTACGGAAGATGGGATTCGCTATGATGAGTCGGAACCGCGCATTGCGACATCGATACTTCTTCGCCACGGCGCAGATGGTTATGAATTAGTGAGCCATGGTTTGTCGGATGTCGCGCAGAATAATCTTGGTTCCGTCCCCGCGACCGTTCAGTACACCTTGCTGTCCGGCACTGAACAGATTGCCATTTTCAGCCTGACAATTAACCCTGATGGCAGCATTAACGATTCGGCTCTTGATGAGATAAAGAATAGGCACTTCACTGATGCTGTCCAAGCCGTCAGCAGCTGGCTAAGCGTGACGACAGAACCGCTGCTTCGTAAATCGGAATTGCGGGCGGAGGTTTTCGGCCCTGTCAGAAATCAACAAGGATTGTATGTTTCCAGGAGGGTTTTTTCGGATAGCGCCCCTTTTATTTTAACCAGTATGGCTTTTGCTTTTGGAGATAGGTATTTTGATCTTAAACTCAAAGATGAAGATGGAGTCGTATCGGGGGGAAGCAATATAGCCGGTAAAGCGGTCACTTATGAACTTGTAGAATCAGAGAGCGGCGCCTTCTTTAATATCGCCGAGTTTCGTGTTTCATTTGATTCGAAAGGACAAATCGAGGATGCCGCGTTGGATTCAAATCCCGGGGATGATGACCTTGAAGTCGTCCGGGCCGTCGGGGGATGGCTCAACGAAAGCCCCACCCGGCTTTTACGCTCCGAAATACATTCGGAAGGACAGGCTTTTGATGAGGTTGAAATCGCGGAATTGACGAGGACCCTGAAGAAATTTTTGGAGAATATGCCTCCTCAATTCACTCAAGAACGGGTTTGGGCCCAGCTGTATCTAGACCGTATCGGGAAAGAAGGGATCAATGTCGCCCCCGAATGGGTGGAGAAGATCCGTCAATTTGTTAAGAATCACATGGATTTTTCGCTTACGCCAGTGGATTTTTCGTGGGAGCCAGCACGCTCCGAATTGCGATCCGAGAAACCGGAGTCTGGGAAGGGAGCGGGCCAGGCTTCAATTATTGTTAAAGAACCCGGATATTCGAAAAGTGCCCCGTTTATCCTGACAGGTGCTCACCTTCGTATTGGTGAGACTGATTATCTTTTTCACGCAAAAGATCCCGATGCCTTGTCTGGCGAAGATGTTAACCTTGAAAGCGTTTTGGAAAGAGGAGTTGTTTATCAACTGGGTATTCTTTCCGCACCCATTGAAGTCCCTGTTGCGGAATTAAAAGTTTTCATGAGGCCGGATGGTCTCATCCATGACGTTGCTGTCGAGGAGATCCGAAATCGGGCGGAGACGGCAACGGTACGTTTGGTTTATTCCTGGCTTAGTGAAAACCCGGCCCAGCTTTTGCGCTCCGAATTGCATGTAAGTGCGCCGGAGATCCAGCATCTTTCCGCTTATACCGAGACGATTTACCCGGGCGGAGCGGATGAGACGATCGGGTTTAAGAAATCTTTCCACCTGCAAGGTGAAATCCCGCGCATTTTTGGAAAAGTCCTTTTGACATTGCCAAACCGGTTTATCGGAAGGGACCTCCAGATTCATTTGATCCCGGGACAAAAGACCCCGTCGGATTTCAAACAACTTGCCGAGGCCTCTTTATCCGAACTGGACGAAAAAGGCCTTGTTAAAATGGGTATCCTTGGTGATCGCGGGCTTACGGAAATCGATATCACGGATTTGGTTCGGGATTTTAGAAAAAAATACCCCGGTCAGAAATTGGCCGCCATTCGTATTGATCTTGTGAATTTAAATCATGCCCGGTGGACAAAACAGGCCCAGAAAAGCCGTACGTTCCCCGCACTTGCCGTTCTCGGGTTTGATCCCCACGACGCCCCGAATGAAATCCACCTGACGGTTTATCCCCGCCGCCGCTCCGAGCAACGTCAAGTTGCTCGAATGCTTGCGGTACAGGATCAAAAGGATCCTGTCCGCTCTGAATTGCGTGAAACCAGTTTGCAAGAGCGCATTGATCTTGCCGTGGCTTCTCATCCTCATATCATGCAACGCGTTCGCGAGTTGGGGATTGCCGTGGGTGCCGGGCAATTTACCGCAGCAGCAGAGATGGCAAGGACGATCAAACGTCTTTTGGGGACAGGCATCGATCCGCTTTTTGACAAGCTTCTCAAGGATATTAGAACTCTACAACGCTCCGAACTTCGCCAGCAAGTTGAAGAGGCTTCGACCCGGGGGGTGACGGTTTGGTTTGATGATGACGATAAGGACAAGAAAGATCCGACCTTTAAAATTGGTGCGCCTTTAGCTAGTGTTGAAACACAGATGAAAGTTCGGAGCTCGCGATTTGTCGTTCTAATGGGGTTCATGGGTATTGATGCAAGTTTGTCTGATGATGAACTGACTTTAAAGAGAACAGTCACCGCTGAAGCATCGGTCACGGATCGAGATGCATTCCTGGCAGCGTTGAGGACAATCGCCGAAAGCGACGCCGTGAGTGTTCGCGATGCGGTAGGTTTTATTCACGGATTTGTTTTTGATTTTATCGGTGAGTCGAGTCTGATGGTCGTGCCGGGTGAAATGAATATTCATTTGGCCGGATACGGTGTGACCGTAGAAGAAACCACGCCGGGGAATTTCAAATTCACACGGACCTTCGAACAAAAAGCCCTTTTAGGTTTTCCGGATAAAGTTAAGCAAGCCATCCTTGATATTTTACCGAAGGACTTTAACTACCCGTTCCTGGGAAAAGGAAATCGCTCCGAACTTAGGCGCAGCAGAAGCGCGGAAGTTAAGGTAACAACGGTAAGAATCAACAATACCATGCGCGGCAGGACGTTATGGGTGCTTCTTGCGGACCATAATCATCTCAAAACTATTCGAACGCACACAGGTGTCACGGGTGATGATGTTACCCAGCAATTGATTTCAGCAACGGCAAAATTTAGCGGCAGTAATGAAGAAGCGACCCTCTCAGGTGAAAGGGCCCTCAATAGCGTAATCACCGGTCCGCATGTCGTCTTAACCTACCCTAAATCCGAGCTGCGGTCGATGGGCGAGTGGCTCTATCTTCAATCGGGCCCCGTTCGCCATTTTATTGAATCCCGCCGTGTGGATCAGATGGTGGATCAGTATTTTGATCAATATAAGGAAGTCCTGAAAAAAGCTTACGACGATTCCAACAAGATCGACAAACTTCAGGATGATTTGAAACAACTCCTGAAAGACACAGGGATCTATACCCAGGCGGATGAGGGCTTAAGGTTTGTTTTAGAACAAGCAAAAAGCGGTCTTCGTACTGATCTTGTGAAACGCATGGATGTTTTGATGGCATTTTTAGTAGCCTTTGCGGATAAGTATCCGGAAAGAATGGGGTCGATGGTGAATTGGCCTCAAATCGATTGGCAGATGGTTCTTGACGACATTGAGAAGGTTACAAAAGGAAGGATGGTTTACCTTTTTGGAGTAGACCATGAGGTCTTGCAAAGAAACGCGGATGGGCAATTTGAAGCCGCACGGGAACATATTTTGATCTCACCGGTTGAGGGAACTTTTGACTGGCTTAGCTGGTGGACTTTGAGAGCCCCTCGATCCTGGAAGGACGGAATCCGCTGGATGAAAAGGAATATCTACATCTTCGGTGGCGGCTTCGGTTATGACATCCGGATTAATAATTCCATCAGTGAACGCTATTCGATTGCCAAGTTTGCCTATGCGATGGGGCGTACGCTCGGTGGTTCGGCTTACTTGAACCACAAAGGACGTGCTTTAATCACAGGCGATCAGCGGTTTACCAGCGACATGTTCCGAATGGCGATGATTCAAGGACTTGCCGACGAAAGGATTGACGTTGTGACTCAAGACGATGGTGTCATTATTACAACAGGTTTGACATCCCGAAAGTCGCTTGCCGATGATTTTGATTTAGCGATGCAATGGACGGGCAGCCATAACACGGCTGAAGGGAATGGAGGTAAGATTACTTATAAGGGCCTGCCATTCTTTCAGAATGATCTTGTCCGGCTTGCGAAGAATATCGCGAAGCGCAAGGGCTGGTCTTTGGCGTCCCAATATGCCAATTTGAAGATCGAAAAACAGAAAGATATGATCCAAGAGCATATTGAAGCCTTGGATAAAGTGTTGCCACGGATTGAGAACGGGGCGTCGGTGATTGCCGATTTCCGACATGGAGCCGCGGGGGAGGTTTTTACGGCTCTCGCTGAACGGCAAGGCTATAAAGTCATTGAACGCGAATCGTTAGAGGCGCCGTTACCGGATGAGATCTTTGAAGTGGGCAATCAACCGATCATGATTGCGATTCATACGAATCCTGATCCGAATATGCCGGCCGGGATTTGGGATCCTTCCAAGGACTATGCGTACACACAGATCTTCCAATTGCAAGAGAGGATTTATAAAGACCAGCGTTTTCAAGGGCGTCGTTATGGCGGCATTTTATTTGATGGCGATGGTGACCGTTCGGGGCTTGTGACCGAAGGGGAGGGACTCGAGCATGGTTCGGAGATTACTTCCAGTGAAATGTTAATTGCTTTTTACATGCAGATGATGGAGAAGAATATTGAGGGTATTCGGGCGCTCAACCAGATGGGAGAGCCATTTCCGATTAAGGTGACCATGGATGTGCGATCGACCTCGGTGATTAAGGATTTATTAAAAAAGTTTGCTCAAGAGCATGATTTGAATATCACGGGTGAATTTGTGGGAGTGGGCTTTCCGGTCCACCGTCAATTTGTGTTAGAAGAATTGACCCGTATTCAAGCCCACGTGGAAAAGCATCGCGGCCAATTAAATGCGGAACAGATTAAAGCGATTGAGAAGTTAATGCGTGATTACCGGTCGGCCGAGGCCTCAGGCCACTTTTTCTTCAATGTGCTGCCCAAGGAACAATTCTTTAAGAAGAAGATTGTCGTGGATGACGGGATTGTGACCGCCTATCGTTACTTGGACTTGGCCGGTGAGTTGGGGAAGACCTTAGCGGAAACCCGTAAGATGTATCCTTCGCTGCCGATGACGCATGAGATCCGTCTTGAAAAGGCGCCTGCCGATGTGCTGAAGAAGCAGGAACTCGCTGAAAAAGCCATTATTACCTTATTAGAACTCCATGGCGATGAACTGCTTCCGGAAGGCTTAACGATTGAAGCAGTGAAGAAACAGGTCGCAGCGGCCCGCAAGAATCCACCCAAACGCCAGGATTGGGACGATCCCTTGCTTTTAGTGGATGGTATCCGTATTCAAATGAAGAACGGGGTGTGGTTGTTATCTCGCAAATCCAATACCTCGGCGGTGATCGGGTTAAGGGGTGAAGTAGATTCTTGGGCGAAGAGGCGTGTTTTAGCGCAGACGATTGTTTGGTTGTCGGATGCCTTACATATCACACTGGAATTTGACCGTGCTTATCGCGGTCTTGATTTCAAGTTAATTGATCGTGAAATTGATATCTTGGCTAAAGATGCCGGTGTTCCAAGAGCAGAACTCCAAACCGCTGGTGCCGCCCGCTCTGAGCAACGTCAAGTTGCTCAAAAGCTTGCGGTGCAGGATCAACAAGATTCTGCTCGCTCCGAGCTGCGGGAAGAGTTGAGCATGGAAGTTAGAGAAGCATTTAATCAGTTGATTAAAAACACATTGGCTGGGCGCCATGTCGATCGGATGACTCAGTACGAAATGGGATTCCGGGACGGCCTTCAGGGTTTTCGCGGGGACACGGCCCAAAAATTTGATACCGATCAAAAGGTTCGGGAAACTTTTATTGCGCAAACGACGGTTGATTACCGCCAGGGTTATTTCGAAGGTGATACAAGACGTGGTGAACTTATTGAAGAGGCCAAGAGGACGGTTAAACAAAGTAAACGGCCTGGGATGCCATTTAGGTGGGGAAGTAGTTCCGAGCTCAGGCAGGAGGATTTTTATGATCAGTTAGCCCAGCAAATTCTAGATTTTTCGGACCAAACGGGTGGGCAACTTCAGGTGCCGTCTTACAGCATTGTCCGGTATGCGCGTATCGGACATGGCCCGCAGGATTTAAGATTTGATATTACCCGCATGAGTGATGCGAAAAAGCAGCGTGTTTGGCAGATAGCAGTTGATTACTTTCTGGCTTTAAAAGAGCGCGGCGGAAAGATTACCATTTCTCTTCCCGTTGCGGGAAGTGCCTCGCGTATGAATCGCGATCTCATCCCTAATTATGTGGTGCAAGCGATGATTCAACATCCCGAGCAATTTGTGGATATGGATAGTTTTAAAAATCCGGATGGGACATGGAACGAATACGGCCGTGAGCTCCAGGAAAAGTTCGGCGGCGATGTTTCGGTTTACCTGCGTCATTATGATCCCGTTATGAGCGTTGATGGTAAGGGTGAAATTATAGCCGGGAACCTTGAAAACCATAATCGGGTACGAAACCATCTTTATGCCCCAAAAGCATTAGTTCCGGCCGATCAGGAAACCACTTTTCGAGCTTTTCATCTTATTAATGTCAAGATAGCCAACGATCAATTCGAGGCCATGGGGTTGGGGCGTCCTTTTATCGCCCAGGAAATGGCTTCCGAGAAATATTATCCGGCTCTTATTCGACATCTGGCTGAAAATAAGGCCTTCGGTCTCAAGGTCAAATTTGTGGATGAAGCTGGGAATGTTTTAGAGCCGGCACCTGAGAATATCTCCAGGATCGTGGATATCGACCATGATGATAAAGAATCGGAACTCATTATTTATAACCAGCCGCTTGTCCCGAGAATTGTTACGCCGGTTTCGACTGTGGATCGCGCTTGGCAAAAAGATCTGGCGATTGAAGTCAATGCCCAAGAAATGGAAGCAGCGCTTCAATCCGAACTGGGAAATCTTACTCCAGAAGCGGTTGCTGTTCGCCGGCAGGAGATAGCGGGTGTTCGCGGTGAGAAAACTTTTATGAACGAAGCCCGTTACCGATATGCACGTGCATTTTCACAAAAGTACGAAGGCCAAGCGCTTGATGATGTGCTTACGCCCGGCGGTCACGGTTGGTATCACCTGGCAAAGTTCATGGGATCGGTAGGCCGGAGGAAAAAGCCTGCTATCCTGACGGCGATTGAACGCGGTGTCGAGTTTGATTATGTCCACAATGTCGACAATATGAGGATGATTAATGATGCCTGGATGCTGGTTTTTGGGCACATGATTGAAGACAACCTGCTTCAGATTTTGGAATCATCGGTGAAGCCTTCCACGGAACGCGGCGGCGGCGGTGCCCAGTATGCTTATAGCTGGGTGGAACATCCCGACGGTATCCCGATCCGGGCCTGGGACGGCCGCGAAGTCAAAGCCATTCTGACCCAGATGGAGACAAAGGTTTTACTTGCATCGTTAGGCAATGACCCTATAACGAATAAGCCGAATTCTCCGCTTTTAGATCGAGCGAAAGAACAAAATCTTGATGACAGGGGAATCTATCCCACGACTAACAATGCGAGCGAATATATTGTTTCGCCTCGCTTGGACGAGAATGGAAATCTTACGGGGGACGATGTTTACTCGCGTTTGGTCGGGAAAGATAAATTAGCAGCTGCTTTAGCCAGTGCCAGGCAAGGCGATTATGCACCTTTAAGGCAGCTGACAAATGTCATGCTTGCGGGGATGCTGCAGATGAAGTCGATTAAAATGATTCCTGATCCAAGGAATCCTTCTCCGGGTCCGGATGACCAGATTGCGTCAGTTGTTTCTGAAATTATGATGTGGGACACCCAATTGGGAGAAGGCGTCCGCCAGCGAATGGATGTTGTTGTGACCGGCTCTCTTTGGGATCTTGAGAACCGGCCGGGTCAAGTTGCTTTAGATGAAATTGAATTTAATCCTTTGAAGGATCCAAAGACCTGGATTCATCCGGTAGCCCAAGCTGCTCGGGAAGCTAGTATCGCGCGTGTGAAGCGTGGTGATCTCTTTCGGGGTTTTGAAACTTTAGCGCGTGGAATGGCACAAATGCGTTCCGAGCTTCGCGTAGCCCAGGGAAAATATGCTCTCCAATGGGGTGTCACGGAAGAATTCCTGCGTGAGAATAAAAGCAAGATGGCAGCCATCTTTATCTCAGGCGGAGAAGATGCCGGGATTAACGATTATTTTGCGTTTCAGGCCCACCAAATCCGCACACGCGGACTTATCCCTGTCGCTGTGATGAACGGGATTCAGGGTTTTGTAGGCGAGAATCTTCATGAGCGATTGGCGGTTATCGATAAGAAAGACGAAGATAATCTAATCGGCCGCGGCGGCGCGCTTGCCGGAACTTCACGGATCAACCTCAATAAAGAGATCAAAAACAAGAATTTCGGCTATGTGACCGGGGCCATTCGGAACATGGCCGGTTTTGCGGAATATTATCCCATCGGGGGCGGGGACCACGCCACTTTTTGGACGACCTTTAAAAAACTAATTGAGACGACCCCGGAATTAGAATCCGTCAGGGAAATCTCAAAATATTATCTGTTCGGACGTATGAATGTGATTTATAAAACCGTGGATGGTGATGTCTTTGGTCAGCCTCTTGGATTTATGACGGCCGTTGAGCAGGTTCAAAGAGTCGTTTACGGGGCAGCCGCTTCCGGCGCTGCGATGGATCAAATTACCTTGATTCCTGCGATGGGTGCTGATGTCGGGCGTCTTGTCGTCGAAGGCGCATCCCGAAATCCGAGGAATCTAAAATTCCTGAATGAAAGCCAAAAGCTTGCCGACCGGCAGCTTGCCAAAGATATTTTGACGTATGGTCCTTCGGTCATGATTCTGATCCCTGAAATTCCGGTTCCTTTGAAAACAATTGTTGAACGGGCCCGCCAAATCAAGAAGGAAAACGGCCATGTCGTGATTGTGATGGGTGAGGCCTTCCGGATCAATCCCGATGACGAGATCCTAAAAGCCCTTATCACGGAAGGTTCGCCGCAATATGATGCGGAGGCGACCCTTGCATGGCGGAAGTATCTGACTGCCGATGCGGACCCTCACGGGAATGTCAAATGGGCGAAGACCGACCAGGCCACTCTTGTGGGAGCGGCCCTGAGGAGGTTCTTTAAAGAAGGCAAGGAAACTAAAATCAGACAACACGGTAAAATCGATTACGGAAGCCTGCGCGGCGTCGGCTCAGCAGTTGGTGCTTATGATCGGGAGTATGCCGCTCTTCTGGCCCGCAAAATGACGGAACTGACCAAAGCCTCCCGTTTCGGTCTTGTCGTGAGTTTGCCGGCGGATGATTTATTGCCCTATCAAGCTCCTTTTCTCCTGGATACCAGTGTTTTTCAGACCTATTCCTTTGAAACGGTTCGCGAAGTTAATGAACGATTCGGGAATATTGATCTTCCCGTTCGGGTCATGGACCAAGCGGGCGTTGCTTCGAGCCGTATCGCCAGGATTAATATTAAATTTCACGCACTCCTTGCCAGGTCACTTAGAGAATTAATAGAGGCCGGGGTTCTAGTTCCGGACGGCTATCAGGATCAATTTGAACAGGAAAGGATTGATTTAAGGGAATTCCTTCAGGCGAATAATCTTGCCGGACGACAATCGGAACTTCGGGAAGAAATGGATTTACGGGCGGTTGAAGAACGTCTGGAAGCTCTTATTGAAACTGTAGGACAAAGGGAAGATGTCCAAGTGACACTCGATCGGTTGCATCAGATGATGCAGGTGGAAGATACGAGATTAGGGACCGTATCGAGTGTGCTTCACATGGTTGAGCAGGGTCAATTGGCTGGCGCTTTGAACGCGCTTCAAGCTATCCAGAATCCCGTTTACCAAGCGGCTGATCTTGCGGGCGATGTTGAAGTAACAGGCACCGTCACAGAAGTCGATCGCCTCATCGATCAGGCCATCGCACAATTAAACACTCTTACCCGATCCGAGCTTCGCAATAAATTTGAGCCGGTTAATGGCGGAACATCAGCGGAAATGGAGGTGGCCAAAAAATTTGGTGCAACGGAAGCTGAAATGGCACGTGCGAAGGCCCGCGTGTTAGAAGATTTGGGCCCAAATGCTCACAGTCTACGAGGATATGCTTATCAATTAGAGTTGGCTATTCGAACCGCGCAGAATAGAAGCCGTGCAGGGAACCCTCCTGGGGTGCACGATTCTGAATTCAGACCTTATGTAGGCGGAAGATTACCGGAAGTTGAACTGGCAGCAGAACTTGACGCGACGCAGGGTGAAATGGAACGTGCGAAGGCACAAGTGGCAGACAACTTGGGCCCAAATGCTTTCAAGCTAAAAGGATATGGTTATCAATTAGAGTTGGCCATTCGGGCCGAACGGAATAGAAGGGCTGGCCGCTCCGAATTGCGGGCGAAGGGAAAATTTGATTTTAGTAATACCAGCGATCGGGAAATGGTGCGGGCCATTGCTCAGAGCGCTCTGGACCAAAACGTCAGTATGGTTTTGGCAGATGATTTGTATATGCACATAAATGGCTGGAGAGGAAAAGTTACCGTTGATGAAGCGATTCAAAAACTCAGGAAAGAAAAGGGAATTGTTTCGCAAGGCGGCAAGGAGTTTATTGTTGGCGATGAACGGCTCCATCCCATTGATGCGATAGCTATGGCAACCTTGCGATACGTTCTTGAAGAACGTGGGCTCCTCCGCTCGGAGCTTCGCAAGCGGGTTTCTTTTAAAGACCTTGGCAGTTTGCGGGGAAAGCTGTGGTGGAATCAGATGGAACCGCAAAGGCAGCAGGCCCTGATCGATTTCCTCGGGACCGAAGGGACAAAACCCGTGAATACAATACCCTTTGATCATCACCGGCCCCAAAGCCATTACAATCATGTTTTGAGTGCAAATGAAAAAGATCCGACGCCGAACATGCTTCTTATTGCCAGGAATATGGCTCCGTATGTGAAAAGCTTTTTGATTCATCCGGGATATTTACTCGGGCGGTTTAACGAAACCAGTGATCCGGGGGCTTTCCGAAGCCTTGTGGAGTTGTCTCAAGCTAATCCTGAGATTGTGAAAAAATATTACTCGGGACCTATTGTCCTTCATCCCCAGCTTCCGAAAAATAGAAAGTACGTGATTAAATGGGAAGGCAATAAAACGCCGAACGGTGCTGAAACCGGCAAAATTGGTGAACGTCCAAGAAATCAAGGCGAGGAACTCGGTATTACTTTAGAAGAGTTGGCTCAGGTCCCTCAGGTGATCGGGATCAAGTTTATGGTTTATCTCGATTCGTCTCAACCTCTCGCGTTTGACGCGATTATGCGCGAAGTGAAAGCCATGTCTCAAGCCGCTCACCGGGCAGGACTCCTTTTCTTCCCCGAAGATCTTCCCGCTAAGACGATCAATAGTCAGAAATATGAGGAGGCCTTTAATCTAAAGACTCTCCAGGGACGCCGTGCGTTTGCTGATTGGGCGGCTGATAATCCGTTGTTCTTCGCTCAAGGGTTATCTGAGAATAACGTTGATTATGACGCTTATAAATTTACTTTTCCGGGCACGCTTGAAACCGTGACTTTAGGGAACGGTAAAACAGTACGGCTGATGGCTCAAAGGAAAGTTGTCCGAAATTTAAAGCAAATGGCCCGAGACACGAAGGGCCGTTTTGTGATGATGCTGAGCGGCGGCGATACGGCAACGCTTGTCGCCAAAGTTCGTTTGTCGGCGAAATATCTCAACTTTGTCGGCAATTTTGCCGGCCGAGGTGTCTGGCGTAAGTCTTTTACTGCTGTTGAGCCGGTTCCTTTTTCGGATCAGCAGGCCGCCCAGGGTGTGATTGCGCAGATATCGGCCAATCTTCGCGGGGAGAGTACCCTCGACGGCAACGCGCGCGAACAATACGCAAAACTGGAGGAAGTCAGTCTCCGGATGCCCTGGTGGCAGTATCTTGGTTTTGATCAGTTACCCCTCCGCTCGGAGCTTCGAGTTGAGGAACAGATTAATCGTGAGTCGATACAAACGGTAATCGAATCCCTTGGGGAAATCATTCAGAGCGTGAACCGGTGGCAGGTTGAATCTGGTCGTGAGGAAAATCTTGCTGAAGTTCAAGGATTATTAAAAGGCGCTCTTCAAGCTTTGCAAGAAGAAACGCTTAGGGCTAGGAATCTTGGGTTTGTTCTCCAGGATCTGGAAAGTGCTCGCGAATATGTCGACGAAATTACGTTAAAAGATGGTGCGGAACCCATAGATGCTCTTTCTCCCGAAGGTGTTGTGACGAAACTTGAAGAAGTGGAGGCTGCGATAAAGGAATCAAGCACAGCTCATCCCACTGTCCGCGCCGAGCTACGCTCGAAAGCAAATGCCATTGAAGCGCTAAAATTGATCGAAGGATATGCCCAAAATATTTTGCCGGGGATTTGGAAAAGCGCACATCAACTTCGGTCGGATCTTAGTGCCAACGATACTCATCTTAAGAAGGCGGAACAGTTTATTGACAAATACCTTATTGGTCGCATATGGGCTGCTACCACCAATGTGAGGCCGCCCTTTTCCAAACCCGGGCAAAGGTATAGTGACGTCCGTCAATTATCATCGAATTTTCGAGCTGCGATTGGCAAACAGAATTATGCGGGTGCCTTGGCCATTCTTATGAATTTTAAGGGATCGGTATTTTGGACGTCATATAGCGAATTTCTAGAGCTCGTCAAAGACAATGTCAATCATGCGGTATCCATTCTTCAAGTCCTTACGCGCTCCGAACTGCGGGTGGGTGATGATGAACATGCGCCCTATGGCGGATTGGGATTACCGGAGGAACATGATCTTGCTACAAAACTCGGCGCAACAC
>JAFGHI010000031.1 GCA_016930235.1 Candidatus Omnitrophota bacterium | reverse complement strand
CCTAATGGCGGCTACCTGAACGGCCTGAAAAATCCCCGAATCAATATTCGCCTTTACTTTTCCAAGCAGGGCAATCGCTTCAGGATTTCCGACCGCATACCCGACACGCCAGCCCGTCATATTATAGGTTTTTGAAAGGGAATGAAATTCAATAGTCACCTCTTTGGCCCCTTCGACTTCCAGAATGCTCGGGGCTTCGTAGCCCTCATAACCCACCTCCGAATAAGCCGCATCCTGAGCAATCAGAATCTTATGCTCCCGCGCAAAGGCAACCACTTGTTGGAAAAACTCCTTCGTGGCTGTTGCCGACGTTGGATTGTTCGGATAATTTAAAAACATAAGCTTGGCTTTTTTAAGTATTTTTTTATCGATTTGGGACAGGTCCGGCAAAAAGTGGTTCGATTCCAAAAGCGGCATGTAAAAAGGCTCCCCGCCCGCAAACAAGGTCCCGGAACGATATGGGGGATAACCGGGGTCCGGGATCAACGCCACATCCCCAGGATTGAGGATAGCAAGCGGAAGGTGGGCAATCCCCTCTTTGGAACCGATGAGAGGAAGAACTTCTTTCGCGGGATCCAATGACACTCGAAACCGCTGCTTAAACCAGTCGGCGATAGTTTGACGCAGTTCGGGCATCCCGGCATCCAGGGCATAGCGGTGGTTCTCAGGATTTCTCGCCGCCTCTTGGAGCGCCTCGACAATAAAATCCGGGGTCGGAATATCCGGGTCCCCCACCCCCAAATCGATCACATCTTTCCCGGAAGCAATGAGCTCACGTTTTCTCTTGTCGACCTCGGCAAAAAGATAGGGCGGCAGCTTCTTCAGCCGCTCAGCAGGTTCCAGGGATACAGTCCGCTTCAGAAAAGGAAACATAGGGCGGTTATTCTATCAAAGGTAATTAAATTTGGAAGGAAAAACTTGGATCTAAAAGATGCAATTCATAAGCTTTTAACCGGAGTTCATCGCGAACCCAGGAAACACCTGTTTTGAGATAAAGGGAATAGACATCTAAAAACTCGTCTTGTTTCTGCTTAATCTCTTCCCGGAGGGCAACATCATCTTGAACGTGAAGTACATTGTAAGCTGCTTCCATCGCCATGCCCTTTTTGAAGCTTAAAACGCTATCTGAAATCTCTGACGCAAATTAAACGCAGGATGGACTCTCTGCATCTTACCGAGCAAATCCAAACACTGGGTTTGGACATCTAAGCGGTGCGTTTCATGCCATAAGGAATACAGCCGCAAGAGTTTATTCTCTGCCGACCGGAAATTACGCGCACTGACGGTCATTGGAAAAACCTCCACCACGATGAAAATATTTTTGAATATCAAATTTAAATTCAGGGTCTATTCTTTTAAGCTGCAAGGCCAATTCCACGATTTCTTTTTCCAGAATGGGGCTTTTGTCCTCAAGCCATTTGCCGTAAAGATCAAGAAATCTATCCATTTTGATCTTTTTTTCCAAACCGGCCTCATATTGGTTTAATTCCTTGGTAAAGGACTTGAAGACGTGATCGCGGAACTGATTCATGAAATTGAAATAATCCCGGCGAACCACACTGAGGACAGCCTGATAAGATTCGAAATATTGAGCCAGCTTTTGGAGGACATCCCCAACCCCGGTCTTCTTTCTATAAATACGCCGGTGATAGCTAGCAGCCTGCTCATAATAGAGTTTGGCCAGTTCCTGAAAATGTTTGGGTGAACGCTTAAACATTTTGGGGCGCTTCTGCCCGTTTAAGTCATTGAAAACAGCGGAGTGGATCAAAAGATGGTCTGCATTCACTTTAAAAATGAAGTACCGGATCGTACGGTCCTCCGTATTGCGGACCCAGTTGAGAACATCACTTGTATCCAGGGACAAATAAGGTTCTGCCATTTCCTGATACTCAGGGAGCGAAACCGCAAAAAGAAGATGGGCCAGATAAATATTCACATCTTCATCATAGGTGTAATAGTTCGAAGGGAAATTACCCTCGTTTCGGGATTTGATGATAAGACCAAGAAGGTAGCGAATCGCGGAATCACGTTCTTCCTGCGTGAAATCGAAATAGAGGCAATTGCTGTTGATCTCATTTTCATCATTATTCTTTTTATTCATCCCTCGATCTCCCTATTGCTTTTTATATCTTTGATGATCTTTTAAGATCTTTTAGATACTATCGAAATCGACTGCAACTATATCCTAAAAATACCGTTCTAAAGAAAACGTAACACGGGGCCTGGAATATGTCAAATTGGATTGATATAACTTATTTATTTGTAAGCGGTTATACACATTCAAAACAGGGAAAATATGTGGGTCAAATTTGCTAATGTCGACTTCAGGGGCTCTACCATTCTCGCCTAAGGCGAGGTTTATGCAGTCTGCAATTGGGGTTTGATCTTTTCCAGGAAGGAACGGCTCTTCAAGTTACGCCGCAAACGTTCAAAGAAAAACCTGTCCATAATATTCTCGAGATCGGTTTCCGTCTGGCTGGACAGGCTTAAGCGGATGGCCTCCTCCATTGAATGCTGGAGATAATAGCGCATAGCGCCCAGGGGCT
>JAFGHI010000030.1 GCA_016930235.1 Candidatus Omnitrophota bacterium | reverse complement strand
CTCAAGAAACTGCCCCACCGCGCGAGCCAAATCCTCCACCGATGCGGGATTCACGAGGACCGCGGCATCCCCCAAATTTTCCTGGTGCGGTCCGATATTGGAGGCCACAACGGGGACACCCGATGCCATCGCCTCCAGAGGCGGAGACGACCAGCCTTCCCATAAGGTCGGAAAGACAAACAACTTCGCCCCCGCATAAAGAAGTTCCAAATCCCCGCTTTCCTGTTCCAGATACCCCGGCATGATGACATCCCCCAAGAGTCCCAATTTCGGTATGGACGCCAAAATAGCTTCACTGCCGATCGGCTGGTCACCCACAAGAACAAGACTTAGTTCACCGCCATACTTCTTTTTTACATGAGCAAACGCTTCCAAAATCCTCCGGACATTTTTGTGTCTTTGGATGCCTCCGACATAAAGGATGTAGGGCCTTTCAAGACCAAACCGTTTTTTGAGCCTTTCCGGAACCTTCTCGCGATTCGAACTGCGGAAACTGTCGTTAACCCCGAGGGGAATCGCCCGAATTTTTTCCGGCGGAACGGACAGAAACTGGACCATATCCTGTTTCATGGTCTCCGAAACCGTAATGAAGCAATCCGCGCGCTTCAGGCAGCGTTTCATCCAGAGCTCATACCAGGCCCGATATTCCGGATCCATTTCCCCGCCAATCCTCCAAGGATGCATACCATGAATCGTCACGACCAAAGGTTTTGTCCCGGACGGCGGCAAAAACATCCCCGGTGCGTGAAAAAGATCGAGCGGGCCCAAAAACCATGAAACGGGAGGAAAAGGGACCCTCTCCCATAGTTTGAACATGACTCCTCCCGGCAAAGGGACCACCGAAGAGTTCATTCGGCTCCCAGACTCCGAAAAGGTCAACGCCTCATACTTGGGTTTCTGGAACCGGAAGTAAAGTAAGCGAAACTCATGGTCGCTCTTGATTCGGGCTAATGCCTGGATCAGACTCACCGTGTAACGGCGAATCGCCCGCTCACCGTGCATGACTTCATTTGCCTCAATCCCGATTCTCATGTTTTCCCATCCCGGTTAAACCGTTTCGAATTCCTTTCGATAAACTTTCAAATCGCGTTCCGAGAAACAAATAAACCGTATTTCATTAAAATCCTTTTCATATTGCTTACCCACTTGAAGAGCAATTTGGGTCGCCTCGATAATCGGATAACCGTAAACCCCCGTGCTGATCGCCGGAAACGCGATCGAACGAAGACCGTTTTCCTTCGCCAACCTGAAACAATTTTCATAGGCGCTTCGAAGCAGTGCGGGTTCGTTCTTCCTGCCGCCGACCCAGACGGGCCCTGCCGTATGAATGATTTTTTTTGCTTTCAGGTTGCCGGCATTCGTGATGACGGCCTGTCCGGTCGGGCACCCTCCGATCTTCCGGCATTCCTGCATCACCGAGGGTCCTGCCGCACGATGAATGGCCCCATCAACACCGCCGCCGCCGCGCAAACCTGTGTTGGCCGCATTCACGATGACATCGACTTCTTCTTTTGTAATATCTCCCTGCTTAATCACCAGCATCCTAATATTTCCTTTAAACGGGTTTCCTGAAAAACATCGTAAGCGGTCTGTCCCCGTCCTTCACAATATGATAACTCAATCTCTCCATCTCATTAAAGAGCCACATCCAGGGTCTTCCGAGACGGATCCGGGGATGCATCGCCCATCGCAAAACCGTTTCTGTTCCCAGGAATCGAAATCCCGCCTTCTGACCGCTTGCACGCGCCGTACGGTAATCATAGATATTAACGTGTTCAATCGGATTCAAGTTGTGGGTTGATGCCGGGTTTCCCCGCCCAACGGTCTTAGCATTCCTGGCCAGAAACTTCTTCCGGTAATCCATGACTCCAAACATCAAATAACCGCCCGGTTGAAGATGGTCCCAGGCGTACTTTAGGATCGATGCCGGGTCCTGTAAATGCTCCAAAACGGAATTCATGACAAAGATGTCAACCGGACCGAAAGAGGACAATTCTTCCATATTCCGGGCGACCCGCACCCCCCGTTCGGCGGCAAACTTAACCTTCTTGGGATCTTCATCATATCCCGTTCCCTCGACACCATACCCTTTCACCACTTCCAAAAAGTCCCCCCAGCCGCAACCGTAATCGATCAATTTTAAACCGCCCAATTTTTCGTATCCTTGGATTGAAACGAGACGAAGCAGCATCCCCCACAAATCAACGAGCCAAATCCTTTTGTGGATGGAAAGTGTGTTCGCACGACTTTTTTCGTAATCAAGGGCCTTGCCGTAAACAACCTTGAGGACCTCATCGCCCCAGGAGTGCGGACAATAGACCATCCCGCACCCGTGACATTGCGAATACGTCAAGCCGCCTTCTTCGCCCGTAAGCGCCTGCTCGATCACATCACGTTCGTATGCAGGATTCGCCCGGACAATTTGATCCAGGGTCAACTGCATGATGAGTCTGGGTTCATCCTGCTCACATAAGGGACACCGTCTCGATGTTTTCGTTTTCATTGCTTCAAGTCTTTTTCCCTTCCCGGCATACTTTTGAAAATAAATTAGTCCTTATGACAAACAAAAGCCAATCGGTTCGCGCCTTGACGCGTCAGTTCGCTTGTGCTGATCTGGGGGTTTTGTTCAAGCCATTGACCGTAGGCCCGCTGCAATCCCCGCTGGGGATGCCCCCCATAGCGAAAAAAATCATCAATGATCAGAACCGTCCCGTCTTGAATCAGGTCCGTAATGAATCGAAAAACAGGGACACCGGATTCATAAAGATCACAATCGATAAAGATTGCACAGGCTTTCTCAATGTTCCATTTTTTCTTCGTTTCATCGGTCAGGGATTCTTTAAACCAGCCCGGGACCGTCAAGACTTTCGACAGATCCAATTTTTCCTTCCTTAGGGTCTCCTGAAACCGGCACAGAGGCATCTGATAAATCCCTTGCTTTGAAAAATGCTTTGGATCCACCGATTCATGTGCCTCAGGCAATCCTTCAAAAGAATCAAAGGCGATAAACCGCATCTTGTCCCAATAGGACGGATCCCATTCGTGGCCGTAAATACCGGCGTGCCGGGCATAACTCTTCCAATGATAGAGCATCCGCTTGTACATCCGGACTAAACCGCGGCCTTCATACACGCCGAATTCCAGATAATCCCCCGGAATTTGGTTGAAAACAACGAACTTCGTAACATCATAGTCCAATTGCTCATACGGCAGGTGATCCACCAAATCATTAATTCTTGAATTGACCGATCCGCAAAAAACTTTGTTGGAAATCGAATGCCAAAGATTTTTCATTCCCTGCATCATCACTTCACCTGACCATGGAACAAGATTTAAAGGTTCGTCCGCTTAAATATTTTTTCGGGGATACAAACAAGAACCGCCATAATGATCCGCCACCACCAGGGCGTGTACAGCACTTCCTTCTTTTTAAGGATCGCCTTATAAATATCCCTGCCGACCCCTGTGGGTTTGACAATCAGCGGTTTTCTTTCAAGATTCGCCGTCATCGGCGTTTCAATCAAACCGGGTTTGATCGTCAAAACCTGCACGTTTGATTTTGCCAGCCGGTTCCTCAATCCGGACAGAAATGTATCCAAAGCTGCCTTAGCGCTAGCGTAAACATAACTGCTCGCACGGCCGCGATCACCCGCAACGGAGGTAATGACGGCGATCTCGCCCTGTTTCTGTTCTTCGAATTGATTCGCAATAATAGTCAGAAGCGAGACCTCACTCAAGAAATTGACGCGGAGCGCTTCCTCCGTAAGAGCGTAATCTTTTTGACAAGCACCCTGATCCGGCAAGAGTCCGTGCGCGATGAGGACTGTCGTCAAACCTCCCAAGGCCGATACGGCTTGGGCGATAAGCTTGGGATGCCGGTCAAAATCATTGAAATCGGCTTGAAGCGTTTCGACCTTCCCGGCACCGCGCACCTTGAGGTCATCCGCCACAGTCTCCAGGCGCTTCGGATTTCTCGCGACAAGAAAAAATTGATCTCCGTCTTTGGCGAAATGTTTGAGCGCCTCATAACCGAGCGCCGACGTGGCGCCTAAAACCAGGATTTTCCTCCGCTTAATTTCCGCAGCCATTATCCGGCCTCCCCTGTCACACGCCGCCAAAAACTCGATGAAAATTTGGGATCCTTCAACTTTCCGAAATTCTCCCATTGAGGATAAAACACCTTGAAGGATTCCGGGGGCATCCGCGCGTCCTTCGAAAGGTTCACGCACCCGTCATAATCTTGGACAATAGCATCCAGTTCCTTGAAAAATTTCAACAGTTTCTCTCCGCCGTTCGGAAAATCCATCGCAACGGCAATCCCTTCCCTGGGAAACGACAACAGTCCGGGAGATTTGATCGGGCCACATTTTTTTAATACGGCCAAAAAAGAGTCCATTCGCCTATCGGATACCTTCTTCATCAAGGCCTTGCAGCCGCTGTGTTTCTTATCGTCTGTTACCATGCATTGATACTGATAAAATCCCTTTTTACCGTACAGCCGGTTCCAGTTCCCGAGAATATCCAGGGGATAAAAAAAGGATTCGTAATGCACCCTTCCGGTCTCCCTCTTTTTCCGCTGCTTTCCCGCATAAACCGCATTAAACATCCTGAGGACCGTTCGATTCATACAAAATCCCGGCAAGTCGAACGGAACCGCTACGCGAGGGCCTTTGGCCCGCGCTGATTTTTTATGAGCGCCCTCGTGACCGTAATTGCCGCGGATTACAATTCCCCGCTGAAATCCCCGGGTCTGCGTCGCGCAATCGATCCAGGCCGCCGTCAATTCAAACGCCTCATCGGAAGCCTCGGTAATACCGAAAAATTCGTCGAGGTTGCTGAATTTTTCGGTCTCCATATGAATCCACGGCCCTTCGATTTTTTTAAGCTGGATATCCGCCCACAAAATAAGTCCGGTTAATCCAAGCCCCCCGATCGTGGCACGAAACATCTCAGCGTTTTCTTCAGCCGAGCAAAGGAACCTTTCACCGCTGGACCTGAGCAGCTCCAATCGCTTGACGTGACAACCGAAGGTCCCCCCGACGTGGTGATTCTTCCCGTGAACATCATTGGCAATCGCCCCTCCGACGGTCACATATTTCGTCCCGGGAGTCACCGGCAAAAACCAGCCCTCCGGCACAAATTGATCCAGAATCTCAAAGAGCGTGACGCCTGCCTCACACCGCAACAAACCTGTTTGAGGATCAAATGTTAGAAAATGATTCAAATAAGACGTGTCCAGCAAAACACCACCGGAATTCAGACAAACATCACCGTAACTTCTCCCCATCCCGTAAGGCAGGAGTGGGCCCGGCAGCGATTCCAACTTCGGCGCCTCGTCGCGCCAAAAAACAGGTTCGATCCCGTGTTCAAACCGGAAAACTCTTCCCCAGCACTCGTATTGATTTCTCAAATAGGCTTTTGTATGGAACATGTATCAGCGTACTGTGAGATTCGGCTGTAAGTTATTCATAACTTATTGTTTCGGAACAATTTGCCAATATATTGAGGTTCATTACCCAATCTTTTCAAGGCCACAACAACCCAAAAAAAACATCGGCTTCAAATTCTTTGTAACTCTATCTGCGGCAACAAGTAACATCATCGTTATTCTACCTCTGTTTATTCCCCTGCCGCCATTTAATTTTTCTGTCAAAACTTTCGGGAACCCGTATACTATGAAACGGCATTCACAATCATCGTAACTTACAATAACAATTGGGATTCGAACATGATGCCGAAGTCCTTATACACCCCATACCGGCGAAACGTTATTTCCCGGCTCGCAATCGTCTGGATACTTTTCCTGCCCCTTTCAGGCTGCGCTTACTTAGGGCCTCTTGTTTCGGATATCAATCTGATCTCTATTCAGGAGGAACAAACGCTCGGGGAGCAAATCTCAGCGCAAATCGCAAGCGAAATGCCCCTTGTGGATGATGCCAAGCTCTCAAGCAGGGTCAGTTACCTGGGCGAACGCCTGGTGAATCAGCTTCCCCGCAAGGATTTCGATTACCAGTTTCATGTGGTCAATGACCCGACCCCCAATGCCTTCACCATTCCCGGCGGGATCATTTATGCGCAAACGGGGCTGCTCGACTTTGTGGACGACGACGATGAGCTGGCTGCCGTCCTCGCTCATGAAATCGCTCATGCTTACGAAAGGCACCCGACCAAGTCTCTCACCCGGTCGTATGGTTTCAATTATCTGGTCGGTCTTTTATTTAAGGAAGAACCGGGCAAACTGAAAAAGATGGGCCTCGAATTAGCAGCGGGCACCGTTTTGAATGCCTACGGCCGCGATGACGAACGGGAGGCCGACAGGATTGCTTTTTCCTTATTGAAAAGTTCGGGTTTCCGTACGGACGGTCTTCTTCGGTTCTTCAAGAAGATGCAGCAGAACAATCCGGCCGAGGCACCCATCCCTTTCCTGAGCACACACCCTGCGACATCAGAGCGGATTGCTTATCTGGAGGAACTCGAAAAGACCCAAGGCCGGGTCCTTGTTTCAGAGACGGCGCTTTAAAAACCTTGCGGCTTCATGATCCAGCATCCAAATCAAACGGCCCGATCGAGGCTGAATTTTCCGGGCAGGTAATTCTTCTTTTCGATTTAAAATCCGCTCAGCCGTCCAGGCCTTGTTCGAACCGCTCACCAAAAACATAACATTCTCGGCAGAATTTAAAACCGGCAGGGTCAGTGTGATACGCGCGGGCGGCTTCACGGAAGAAACCCGGGTTGAAAGGACCCACCTCTTTTTTTCTTTGAGCGCGGGAGAACCGGGAAACAAAGACGCCGTGTGGCCGTCCTCACCCAATCCCAGAAGAACAAGATCAAATCTCGGAAACGGATCCTTTTTAAAAAAACCTCGCAGCCTTTTCTCATAATCCCGCGCGGCCTTGGCCGCACCCAGTTCACTGCGAACGCGGAAAATATTTCGCGGCGGGACGGGAAGATGTCTCAACATGGCTCCTTGAGCCATTCGATAATTACTGAAACGGCTTTGGGGGGGAACGGCCCGCTCATCTCCAAAAAAGAAATAGACCCGCTCCCAAATCTTGCTTTGAATCTCGGATTTTTTTCTTACGAGGATCCGGTAAAGGGTCTCCGGCGTGGAGCCCCCGGCCAAAACAACGGTGGCAAAACCTTTGTGCCGAAAAGAATCCCTGATGACACGAAAAATTATTTTTGAGGCCTTGCGGCTTAATGTTGTCAGGTTGGACGCGACACAGATTTCGGGTTTCATTCGCCAGAAACGAGCGGGCGCCATTTCCGGCCGTCTTGTTCGATCAAGGCGTCCGCTTCCTTCGGACCGCTCGTTCCCGCTTCATAGAGCGATAAATTTTTGTCCCCTTCTTTCTGCCACGTCTCAAGAATCGGTTTTAAGATCTGCCACGCCTGCTCGACGCCGTCCTGCCTGGCAAAGAGGGTCTGGTCCCCCAGTATACAATCAAGAAGCAGACGTCCGTAAGCACCGGAGGTCGAGCCGCTCAGGGCCTCGGAATAGGAAAAATCCATCGTCACATCGCTCATACAAATCTTAGAACCCGGCTGCTTGGCCTGGAAGGTTATGGAGATACGCTCCTCCGGCTGAATCCGTAATGTCAGCGTGTTGGGCGGGATCGACGCCTCCATATAAGGACTGAACATTAAATGGGGTACGCGCTTGAATTCAATCACAATCTCACTCAAGGCGGAACTTAAGCGCTTGCCGGACCTCAGATAAAAAGGCACTCCTTGCCAGCGCCAATTGCTGATCAAGGCCTTCATCGCGACATAGGTCTCCACATTCGATTGAGGATTGACCTTCGGCTCGGCGCGGTAGGCCTGAACTTTCCTGCCGTTCATTGTCCCCTGGCCGTATTGTCCCCGCACGATAGAACGGTCCAGTGTATTTTTCTCAAACGGTTTGACCGCGTGATAAACCTTCACGCGCTCTTCCCGGACTTCATCAGCCCGGAAACTCGGAGGGGGTTCCATCGCGACAAGCGACAATAAAAGCAATAAATGGTTTTGAAACATGTCCCGAAGACACCCTGAGGCCTCATAATATTCCGCGCGGTGTTCAACCCCGAGGGTCTCCGAAACGGTGATCTGGACATGATCAATGAAATTGCGGTTCCAGATCGGCTCAAAGATAGCGTTGGCAAACCGGAACATCAAAATATTCTGGACGGTGTCCTTGCCCAGATAATGATCGATCCTGTAAACCTGGGATTCCTGAAGCGATTCCTTGAGTTTTTGATCCAGTGACTTTGCCGATTCCAAATCCCGGCCGAAAGGTTTTTCGATAATGACCCGGGCAAATCCGCGGTCCTCCTTGCACAAGCCGGCCGCGCTCAGCTGCGAGATCGTTTTTTCATAGAGGACCGGTGAAATCGCCAGATGAAAAATCCGGTTGTTCCCGGTCTTGTGTTTTTGGTCCAGATCGTCTAAGCGTAACGCCAGCTTTTTGAACGCCTCCGCGTCCTGGACATCTAAAGACTCATAATAACAATGCTCCAAAAATTCGGCCTTCTTCGGCTCCTCCACAGACGGCAGATGTTCCCGGAGTGCCTTGGCGACCATTTCCCTGAAAGATTCGTCGGTCAAGGGAGTCCGGCTCAAGCCCAGGCAATAAAACTGATCGTGCAAATTTTTTTCCGTCCACAAAGAATAAAGAGAGACAAAAAGTTTGCGGTTCGAAAGATCCCCGTGCGCCCCGAAAATGGCAATGCCGACCGGGCCCGATTTTTCGAAATAACAAAAGGTCGGGTTAAAAGACGCTTTGGATTGAGCCTTCACGTAAGCCGCTCCTTTTTACTTTTGGGTTTTGACGGCGTGACCGCCGAATTCGTTCCGTAAGGCCGCAAGCAGCCGTAACGAAAATGCATTTCCGTCTCGGGAAGCAAACCGCGAGAAAACGGCAGCAGCAATCGCAGGCGCGGGGACCCCGAGTTCAACCGCCTGTTCCACCGTCCACCGGCCTTCGCCGGAATCTTCGACATAAGGCGCCAAGGCTTTGAGTTTGGGGTCTTTCTTGAAGGCGTCCTCGGCCAATTCCAGCAGCCAGGAGCGGACCACACTGCCCTGATTCCACAATTTCGAAATCTGATGAAAGTCCAAATCGTAAGAGGACTTCTCCAAAATCTCAAAACCTTCGGCATAGGACTGCATCATACCGTACTCGATTCCGTTATGGACCATCTTCACGAAATGTCCTGCCCCGTGAGACCCCATGTAACCGTATCCGTTCGGAGGTGCCAGGGCCTTAAAAACAGGCTCGAGATAATCATAATTTTCTTTCTTTCCGCCGATCATCAGGCAGTAGCCGATCTTCAAACCCCAAATCCCGCCGCTTGTCCCGACATCCATGTAGTCGATCTTCTTGCGGGCAAGTTCTTCGGCCCTTCGGATATCATCCTTAAAGAAACTGTTTCCCCCGTCGATCACGATATCCTTGGCTTCGAGAAGGCCCGCCACTTCGTTGATCTTTTGATCCGTCACTTTCCCTGCAGGCAGCATCACCCAAACCACCCGCGGCGCCGTGAGCTTGGCCACAAGGTCCTTCAAATCTTTTGCGGCAATGGCCCCGGCCTTCGCCGCCTCGTCCAGGGGCCCCTTGGAACGGTTGAAGGCCACCACCTCATGGCCTTCCTTGATAAGACGCTTCACCATATTAAGCCCCATTCTGCCGAGCCCAATCATCCCAATCTTCATAAATGCCTCCTCCAATCCGTTAGGTAACAAGACAGGCTATTATTTTATCTTAGCCAACTCAAAAATCACGTTTTAAGTTCCTCGTAGGCCTTCACGAAGGCTTTGATCTTTTCTCCGATCAGATCCCATTTCCCCGATTCGATCCATTCCTTCCTGAAAATACTGGAGCCGAATGTCACGGCCGAGGCACCGCACTTGAAATAATCAGCCAGATTCTCCGGATTGACACCCCCGCAGGCCAGGAGATCAATCCCGTTAAAAGGCCCTTTGATCTCGCGGAAATATGGAGGACCGAACCGGTTTGCCGGAAATATTTTGACCATGGTTGCCCCGGCCTTCCAGGCCTCATAGATTTCCTTGGGTGTTAAAGCACCGGGAAATACAGGAATCTTTCTCTGGGCACAAGCAGTTACGATTTCCGGAAAGCATACCGGCATCACCACGAACTGGGCCCCCGCCTCTAACGCTGCGCTCAAATCTTCCCGCTGAATCACGGTGCCCGCACCGATCGTTAATTTTCCGTTCGAAATCTTCCGGGCGCGCCGAATCAGCTCCGGAGCCGCCTGGGTATTCATCGTTATCTCAATCGTCTTGAGGCCGCTCTCCATCACGGTCTCGATCAAGGGCGAAAGATGGCTTGTTTCGATCCCGCGAATGATGGCCATGATCGGTAGTTTCTTGAAGATTTCGACCTTCATCGGACTTGATCCCCTCTTCAGATTATTTTTTGGCAACAGCTTCACCGATCGAAAAGGCCTTCCCGAGAATTTTTCCCAACCCATAATAGACATAATGCTCCGGATCAAATGCAATCGGTTTGAGCAGATCGGAAAAAGAACGATTCCCGCTAATAATGTTTTCTTCGGCCTTGACATCGATAATCATGCCGATGAAGATCGTGTGCAACCCTATTTCATGATGATGAATCAGTTTACACTCGAGGACAAAAGGAAACTCTTCCACATAAGGGGCATCGACCAACGTGCTTTTCACCGGGGTAAGACCCGAGGCTTTAAATTTATCAACATTTTTCCCGGAGGCCATCCCGAAATAATCGGCTTCCTTCACATACTTTTCCGAGGGCAGGCTGACCGTGAAGGCCTTGCGCTGCATCAGGTTGTGGTAGGTAGACGTTGCCTTCCGAAGAGAGAGGCACACGCAGGGCGGTTCTGAGCAGGCAATCCCCGCCCACGAAGCTGTCATCACATTCGGCTTTCCCGCTTTATCATAAGTCCCGACAACAAAAACAGGCGTCGGATAAACGACCGGTTTTGCCCCCAACGATTTTTTCATGCGCCCCCTTTCAAGGATATGGATCAACAAAAAGGGAAGTGACAATCACCGGAAACGGTCAACCACTTTCTCGCGGGTCGAATACATCAGCCACACAATCGACGACAAGATGATCATGACAATTTGAGGATTCCGGACTGTCACCAGTTCTATACGTTCTTCCATCGAGCGTGCTCCGAAGAGGTAAAACTGCCAGGCATATAAAAGAAGAAAACAACCGAAACCCAAAACCCATACAGCCAAAACCCAGCTCAACCGCAGCCCCCACGAGTTGCCGTTCCAAATCCCCCAGCCGATCATCAGAAAAGCCGAGGCGTTCAGCACTCCCAAGATACCCCATATCGGAAGATCGCTGGTAAAAATCAACCCCCAGCTGATGTATAGACCGATCCCGATGCCCAGCAAAACCATGACCTTCATGAATCCGCTTACCGATGGTTTATTCATCCATAACCTGAATGTAGCAATCTTCAATTCAACCTGTCTTCTGAGGAACTCCATCCATTGAAGCAAAGAGGATATCCGAAACATAATGGTCATTCTCGTAAAGCATAGCTTGACGGATGGAGCCGTCGGGATGATAGAGTTTAACCTCTCCGTGTAAAAGACCGTTGCGGAAATTCTTCTCCATTTTCAAATTTCCCTTTTCATCAAACCACCTTAGAACACCGTCCGGCTTGCCTTGCCGGTAAATCCCTTCAAAGGTAAGCGTACCGTCAGCATCGTATTGTTGGAAGAGCCCGTTGGCTAAACCATGCTCAAAATGCTGGATCTGCTTGATCTTTCCATCGGGGTAAAATTCCTGACTGATCCCGTTCTGCTCACCCTCGTCATAACTGATTTCCCAATGCAATCCGCCGGTCCGATAAAAATCCCTCCGGATCCCTTCGCGGGGATGACGGCCATTGGGGAAAAAGAGAAAAAGGAAAAGTACAAGAACGAGTAAAATCAATAGGATCAAAAAACGCCGGCTCTTCATTCCGTAACCTCCTGGTAAGAATCAGTCATCCCATCGGTGGTTTCATTATACCCCACATATCTTTTACGGCCAGTTCGTTTTTCACTGTTTTCTTGTCATCATTCCGGGGTTCCGATAAACTATGCCGAAATTAAAAGCTTCTCGACACACTTGAAAGGAAGCCGGATATGCTTTTAGGGGTCATCCTTTATATGGCCTTGATGCTCGTAATCGGGTATTGGTCACGTTCCAAAATCAAAAGTCCCGAGGATTTTCTTGTCGCCGGACGGCACCTGCCCTATCCGCTGGCCACAGCAACCCTTTTTGCAACCTGGTTCGGTGCGGGGTCCTGCATGGGGGCCTCCGGAACTGTCTACGAACAAGGGATCTTAGGGGTGATCTCCGACCCGATCGCCGCCGGACTTTCCCTGATCATCGCAGGACTTTTTTATGTCCGTCTACTCCGGCGGCTGAAGCTTCTGACCGTTGTCGATATTTTCGGAAAATATTACGGAAAGAATTGCGAATTTTTTGCGGCCTTCTTGATGGTCCCCGTTTATATCAGCTGGCTGGGCAGCCAGATCGTCGCCTTAGGATTTCTACTGAACTTTCTTACCGGGATCGATGCGTCCCACGGTATGATCCTCTCAACCTTTTTTGTCCTTTTCTATACTTATATCGGCGGGATGTGGGCCATTACCCTCGTGGATATCCTTCACGTCACGGTGCTGATTTCCGGACTCCTCATCATGTTTGTCGTCATCCTTAACCACGTCGGAGGCGTTGGCCCGCTTCTTGCGCAAACGCCGTCCGACTTTGTCCGTTTCTTCCCGTCCAACGCAGGTTTCCATGATTGGCTCGGTTATGCCGGCCAGTGGGGATTGATGGGCTTAGGCTGCGTCGTCGGACAGGACCTTGTCCAAAAATCGCTATCGAGCAAAAACGAAAAGGTGGCACAGCAAAGTGCAATCTCGGCAGGACTCATTTACTGGTGTACGGGGACGATGATTATCTTGATCAGCCTGTCGGGCCGTTTGATCCTTCCCGGCTTGGAAGATCCCGAGACCCTGCTGCCGAATATGGGCATGAAATTTTTACCCCTCGTCGCGCTCGTCCTTTTTATCGGAGCACTCGTTTCCGCCATCATGAGTTCGGCGGCCGCCTCCCTTCTGGCCGCAACGAGCCTGGCCACACATAATCTGATCTTCAAGATATTCCCGCTGAACGAGAAAACCGTTCTCCGAGGAACGCGCATCGCAACCATCATCGTCACCGTCTTAGCCCTGGCGCTTGCGCTCTACATCAAGCAAATCTATGCCCTGATGGTCAATTCATGGGTTTTCCTCTTCGTTGGGATTTTAGTGCCCGTCACAGCCGCGCTTTACTGGAAAAAGGCGAATGCGCCGGCCGCTTGGACTTCGATGATCGCGGGAAGCTTGGCGTGGGCGATCTACGTTCTTACAAAAACAGGTAATTTGTCGGACGTTTCCGACGAGATTTTCTATCAAGCAGCCATGGTCGGAGGACTTGTCAGCTTCGGGGGATATTTGCTCGCAACCTTTCTACGGTATTCAAAAATCATACCCGTCAAAACGGCCTGCGAATATCCCCCCGAAAACTGACGGAATATTTTTCCTTAAAACTTCTTGTAGAGGGATCTTTTCACACCGCAAACCGGACAGGTTTCGGTTTGTTCCCCTTCTTCGGTGTAGCCGCATACCGGACAGATGTAAACCGATTTCAGTTCCAGATCCTGCCCCTTCTCAGCGGCCGACTTGGCCTGCTTATACATTTCAGCGTGGATCTTCTCGGCCTCAAGCGCCCAATGGGTCGAACGTTCGGCCTCTTTGTCCCCTTTGGCCTTGGCGTGATCGCGGTAAGGCGGATACATCTCTTCAACCTCAAAGGTCTCGCCGGCAATCGCAGCCGTGAGATGATCCACCGTCTTCTTCAAATTTCCGAGGGCGCGAAAATGATTCTTGGCATGAACGAGTTCAGCATAAGAAATCGCGCGAAACAACCGGGCAATGTTGGGTTTGCCCTCTTTCTCCGCCACTTCGGCAAAAAACTGATATTTCAGATGCGCCTGGGATTCTCCCGAAAAGGCATCCTTCAAATTTTCAATCGTCTTGGGATCCATGTTTTGTCCTTTCCATTTTCTCGATTTAGAATAAAGCCCGCAAAATAAACTCCACATCTTCACGGACGACGGGTTTGGGATTGGCAGCTGTCGACCCCGATGTTAAGGTCTCGAGGATGATCTTTTCTTTCTCAATAAGCGTTTTCCCTTGAAAGGGAGAGGTTATTTTAAGGATTTTGAGCAATTCTTCAACCCTTTCTTTAAAATCTTTTCCGACGGCCTGAGACAAGGCCTCATATTTTTTACCCATGTCTTTACGGTTCAAATCAATCGAAGGAATAAAACAGACAGCGCAAATAAGGCCGTGCGGGAGGCCGTAAAGGACACCCAGGGGGTGGGCAATCCCGTGGATCACACCCAACCTAGCTGACGCCAAGGCCGTTCCGGCAAAATAGCTTGCGATCAGCAGAGCCTCCAAGTCTTCGTCTTCCTCTTTTTCGATTGCGGGCACGAGGTGTTGATGGATCCGTTGAACCGCCCTCAAGGCAAGCTGGTCGGTATACCACGTCGCATTTTTTGAAATATAGGATTCATAACCCTGGACCATCGCATCCATTGAAGAATAAGCCATGATTTGCGGAGGCAATCCCTTAAGAAGATCCGGATCCAAAATCACCTTGCAGGCCATGAACGAAGGATCCCGGATAGAAAGTTTCACCTTCTTTTCAGGATTGATGACGACAGCATTCGGAGTGGCCTCCGAACCTGTCCCGGCCGTTGTCGGAACCGCAATAAAAGGAATTCCCGTTTTTTCGAGCGGCCCGCCTTCCTGATAAAATGCCGGCGATTTTTGGGCATGAAAAAGCCCCGCCGCGGCCTTGGCTAAATCCAAAACGCTTCCTCCCCCGATTCCGGCAATCCATTGGATCTTCTTTTTCTTGCCTAAAGCGATAACTTGGGAAATCTCCAGAAGGGTCGGTTCTCCTTGGGGACAGCAATAAAATTGAGCAGAACCAGATCCCGGAAAGGCTTTAAGAAGGCGTTCTATTTTGCCTGTCTTTTCAAACGACGTCCCATGAAGGATGAGCCCGCAACCCCCGAACTCTTCAACTTCACGGGGAAGGTCAAGGAGAGAACCTTTACGAAAGATTACTTTTTGGGGAGATAGTAAATTTTGGGGAAATTCCATCGCTAGTACTTCATAATCACGGCCGTGACGACAAGGTCTTCTTCGCCGATATTTTCAATCGTATGCGTGCCCCCCTGCCCGGTCAGGACCGCGTCACCCTCTTCGACAATAATTTCTTTCTGGTTGTCCATCATTCGCCCGCGCCCTTTCTGGATGATGAAGATCTCATCCTCGTCGGTATGCGCGTGTTCGCCGACGCTGGCCCCCGGAGGGATCCTCAACTCGGCACAAAGTCTCGTACGGGCATGGATTTCATCGGCTTTAAAATAATGGCGGACAAAAACCTGCCCTTTTCCGCCCCGCATATCTTTTCTGGCTTCCGTTTCCTGATCGGATTTCTTTTTCAACACAAGCGAACTCCTCTACCGCCGGCCCCTTCTGACCAACACAAAAAAGAACCCGACAATCATCATGAAGACTGCAAATTTGATATATTTTATTTGTTTGGGTTGTTCACTTGCCTTTTCCTCACGGTCTAAAGCCATTAACATGTCCTCATCGTTCCATAGGGCCCCCGAAGATTCGGACTCTTTCCTGGCATCTCTCAACATTTGAAGGGTCCTGGGATCATCCACCTGAACTTCTTCGTAATCACCTGGGATCTCGCTTTTATGATCAACCATCCGGACATCGTCTTTCCCGTCCCGGACCAGATAGACAATGCCTTCGCCGTCATCCTCGGTCGAAACATAGCGTGTCCCGAGAAGCAACAACCCTAAAATCAAAACGCCCATCAGTTGAATCCATTTTTGTGTTCGGTCCATAGCAGCTCCCTTAAAAATACGGATGATAGATTACAACCTAAAGACCTGACTTTCAAATAATTCCTCATTAAAAACAACGCCGATTGCATTATCCATGACAGGATAGATCGTCACTTCGTTGATGCGCCTTAACGCCCCCGCTAAACGATCCACAAACGCGGGCTCAAAGGCAAGGTATTCGACGGTGGAGTCTTCGAAGCGCTTATCCACCAGTTTCTTGAAATTTTCGATCTCGCGGTTTGTTTTCTTGATGATCACGAAACGGGTTCTCTTTAATTGATGGGCCAGTTTTTCCGCTTTCTTGAGTGCAATATACCCGCAATCGATCCAGAGGCTGGGGACCCCGCCATCCCCGTCCAATGCTAAATCGGGTTTGTAATGCATCCCGACCTTGGCTTCGACCCTCAAATCAGGGTGATAAAAAAGCATATACCCCAGCAATTTCAGGATGACATGCCCCTGCGTCTCCGAGGAGGATTTGACAAAAACCATTTTCTTTTTTTGTTGGATCCGCTCAGAACATAGCTGGAAGGTATATTTTTCGATCAAGCAAAAACCTCCTGGGATAACCCGTTTGGAGCATTCTACTTGTTTTTCAAACAGGATTTGAGAGAAAAATAGATTTGGGCTAGAAGAACTTTCGCGAGACGATCACGCGGTCGTGGGCCCTCAGTTCAAGGTCGGATGCCAAATCCCCACCTTGGAGGACCCGGCTGACATCCACTTCAAACACTTGCTCCTCACCTTGGTCTTGGCGGATGACTTTCACCTTGCCGCGATTGGCCGTTTCCGTAAATCCGCCCGCCAGGGTGATCGCTTCAAAAACCGTCATCTTTCCGGTTAAAGGAAAGACGCCCGGATTCTCGACTTCACCGAAAACATAAATATGGCTGTATTCTTTGACCGAGACCAGGACCTGAGGATCAACGAGGTAATTTTGAGCAAGCTTGCTCGTAATCAATTTCTGTAAAGCGCCCACCGTTTCCCCTTCGGCCCGGATGGATCCCAAAAGAGGAAAGGAAAGATGGCCGTCGGTGAGAACCCTCACCTCACGGCTCAAGTCCGGTTCTTCGTAGACTTCGATAAAAAGTAAATCCCCGACATGGATCGTGTAGCTTTCCTCATCCGCAAAAGAAATAGGGAAAAAGAGAATGACTAAAAGAAAAACCCAAATCCCCGCACGGACGAACTTCGCGGAATTAAAAAAGACTTTCGGCCACATGAATAATGTCCCCCTCCTGGAGCACCAGATCCTCGCGTTTGCCTTCCAATATTTCCTGGGCATTCGCGCGAAGGGTCTCGCGCTTGTCCCCAAGTTTTCTTGAAATCTTAATTCGCTTGCTATTGGCGATACTGGAAAATCCGCCGGCTTCCGAAATAGCCCTCATCAAAGTGGCTTCCCGGTGCCGGGTATCGAGATCATAATATCCTGGGTTGTTTACCTGCCCCAAAATCATGACGGAAAGATCCCCTTCTCGGGAGTCCTGCTCCAGGATTTCGATCGCAACGTCCGGATCAACTAAAAAACTCTGATTCAATATGCCTTCGATTCTCCTCTCCGCCTCGGACAAACTCAATCCGGCAACCTCGATTCTTCCGACCATCGGTAAGACAATCACACCCTCGGAATTCACGAGGACTTCGGCCCCTTGGATGTAGGGATCCTCAGGGTAGATGACCACCTTGAGGCGGTCCCCTTTTTGAAGGAAATAGGGATCGGTCCAGGCATTCGGCTGCGACTGCTCGATCTTGGAGACAATCTCGGATTGGGCCGCAAGCGGAGTTCCGAATAGTAGACAGGTCACTAAGATGAACCATCGCATAGGTGAACACCTCCATGATACTTCCTAGAAGGTGAGACGATTGTTGGTGGGATCTTATTCGATCAGAAATTCACGGAAGATTAAATGTCCAATTGGAAAACGGAACGGACGACCAGCCCGATCAGGAAGGTTAAAAAGGCCACCCCCAGGCTGATGGAAGCCATTTCGAAGAAACGTTTTTTAAACGGCAAATCCCTTGCCGTCGAGATATAAAATGTAAAAACATAAATAATGAGAACGGCCATCGTCAGGCAGAGCCCCAAACACAGGAAGATGTTCTTGAAAACAAGATATGGGAAAATCAGCAAAGTAACCGTGATCACGTACGCGGCTCCGGTATAAAGGGATGATTTGAGCGGATTCCTGTGCCCTCCCTCGGACTTCGTCGATAAGTACTCGGAGGCTGCCATCGAAAAAGACGCGGCAATCCCCGTAATCAATCCGGCAACGGCAACCAGTCTCGTGTTTTGAAGAGCAAAGGTCAAACCGGCCAAGGCCCCTGTCAATTCCACCAAAGCATCATTTAACCCCAGAACGGCCGACCCGACGTAATCCAGCAACTCCTCATTGATTAAATTAAGGATCGCCTTTTCATGCTCACTTTCATCTTGATGCACTTTAACGGCGTCCGGAACTAACGCCTCGATTTCCCCGTAGGATAACTGTGCTTTACCTTCTCCTTGTTCCATCAATTTAAGGCCGAAGGTCAAACCGAAGAGCCTGGAGATCCAGACATACTTCCATATTTTCCACCGGTCCGGGGCCACCTCACGGTTCGTGAGACGCTTCCACAACTGGTAATGCCCCAACTCCTCATCGGAGATCCTTTTCAGGATTTCCCGGTTGGAGGGATCTTTAACACTTTGGGACAAATGCTTATAAATATGATGTTCGGTGATCTCACTTTTTTGGAAATGAAGCAGCTTGTTGATGATCGCTTGATCCAACATGTTTAATCCTTCTCGCTGAAATCTTCAGCGACAAAAACATAAATCTCGGTCCTCGGGTCCTTCCAGCAGTCCCAAGGAAGCCCCGCTTTTTGAGAACAAAGTTCACCTAAAAATTTTTCTTTATTCCAGCCGGTCTCCTCCCCCACCTTCGGTAAAAACACACCAACGTGTCCGTCACGTTTGATAATGACCCCGTGCTTGGGAATTTCCACTTGGTCCGCTGAGGGCACAAGTTCCGGAACGCTCAAAACAGAAATTTCAAGATCGATATCGCCTAATTCATTTTCACCGACCGGCCGGAATCGCGGGTCCCGGGAAGCCGCCGAAATCGCATTATTCCTGACCGACAAATAAAGTGGCTCGACCGGAAGCGTATGCCCAATGCACCCTCGTAATCTTCCGCGCTCTTTGAGCGTCACAAAAGCCGCCTTTTCTTCCTGGAGGACAGGGTCCAGGGTCTTCACGTCCAAAACCTTCCCCGTTTTGACATAAGTCTCTATGGTCTTGCGGGCAATCTTCAATAATTCCTTTTGTTGGTCCTTAGTTAAAAGTGACGACATGGCATCGTCTCCTTTCTCAACCGGGTCTTCCGGTGGAACATTTTTTTGTTCATAAACAGCCGAAAAATAACCGACAACTTGAGAACGGTCCCCCGTTACATCCCCGCTATGATGGTAATTGAGGATTTCGAGTTCGGTATTTCCCACAAGCCTTGCAATTTCCATCATGGTCATCACGGCCGCGACACCGCATAACTCACATTTTTTCGCTTGGATAGCTTCTAAAAACGCACCGGCATCGCCCTCCTGGACCGCCTCCAAAGCCTTCGCGTCCATTTTCTCAGCAACGTCTGCGGGATGATAATGGCTCATATCCGTCGAGATCACGATAAGAACCCTTCGGCCCTTCCTGTGCTTGACGATCGCCTCGGCAAGCAGCGTTGCATTTTCTTCGGCAACATGCCCCATTAAGATCGGGACCAATTTGAAATCCCCAAGAACACGCTGGAGAAAAGGGACTTCCACTTCAAGAGAATGTTCGGGGATATGGCTTTCTCTTTGAAATTGCAGCTTCGGATTCTCTCCGATAATAAGACCGGCAAGCTCTTCGTCAATTTCAACGGTCCCCAAAGGAGTTTTCCAAGCGCCCTTCGGCCAAATCGAGGCACCATCGTATTGGAAACGGTGGCTTCCTCCGATTAAGATCACCGTATCGAATTTTTTTCCTTCCAATAATTTAAACGCATGAGCGGCCACCTGGCCGGAGTAAACATACCCCGCATGAGGAACGATGATCCCGATAATATGACCGTGAACCGATACGGTGCCGGCATTCTTAAGAAACCCATCAATCATGTCCGTTAAGGCCTTGGGGTCTTTCGGATAAAAAGCACCGGCCACGGCGGGTTCACGAACCTCACTGGGCGAAGCGGCATATCCGAGCGAGTAACATAAAAAAACGCCGGAAAATATTAAGATCAACTTTCGAATCTTCATGGTCTCTCAAACTCCTTGCGATTATTTATCCGGAAGAGAAATCACCGGACTGTAAAGCCCTAAACGTCTTCTTTCCCACCACATTCCCGTCTTTTCCTTCGTGTCCTCGTCCGTAAATTCATACTCATAGAGAACAGGACGGATGTATCTCGGCGGCCATTCGTCAAAGGGGCTCCCTTCAATTAACCGGAGGACGTCCTTAGAGTCCTCCAGCAAACGGACACAAAAATTGATGAGCCAAGGATTCTGCTGAAGATTCCCTTGAGCGGCGATCCACATCTGCCAATCCAGCCGCGGGTGATAGGGTGAAATCCATTTGGGCGGCGTCTTTAAATCATCGGGTTTATACCGGAAGGTATACGCCCGCCAAACTTCACCGTTGTTGGAGCCCTCTAAAATTAATTCATGCCGGCGTTCAATGATAATCGAAAAAATTCCGTAGGTATTGACCGAACGAAACGGCTTAAAGAAATTATAAATTCCCTTAAGAGGCTGAAATAAAATACTCTCTTTTTTTCCCGTCTGCAGAAATGAAACCGCAGAAAGAAAGACCAATGTCCCGACAAGAGGCTTTAAAACCCAGACGGACCAAACGCTTTTCGCCTCCGCTCGCGAACGTCTCTTGACGATTTGTTTGACCAAGGCACGCGGCCAAACGGCATCATCGAAAAGAAGGACGCAAAGACAAATAATCAGACAATTGAAAAAACCAAAATTGCCGGTAAGTGCGATCAAGACCTGATACAGCATCAAAAGCAAAGCCCCGATTCTTCTTAAACGCCGCGGGGTAAAAATAAGAAAGGGCACGGCCAGCTCGAAAAGATAAATCGCAACGACAGTCATTTTGTGAAACCCAAGCGGAAGCTGATACAGATACCATGCAAAAAGGGTCGGGAGCGGCTGTGACTGGTAATGATATTTCACCGCCGTAAGGTTGGCCCAGAAAGGGTCTTGACTGATAAGTTTGACATAACCGGCAGAAAAGATGACCCGAAAAATCAGCCAATAAAATAACCGGCGGATCCCGTCGGGAACAGGCGTCTTCCATGCCGAACGGGGCCAAAAACCGCTGGGGGCAATCCATATCGCCAAGAATCCGGCCTCCAATAAAAGAACGTCCCATTGAAAAGAAAGAAAATCCTGCCCGGAACTGATCAGGGACAGATAAAGGAACCATAAGAGTGCAAGCACCGGACCTTGAGCGAAACCGATCATGAGAACTACGGAGAGAATTGCACCGGCCCAGCATAATAGCTGCAAGGCCATATCCCCCGGATAAATCCAAAGAAGGCTCGGCGCAATCCAGAAACGCTTCCACCCCGCCTGTTCTTTGAGAACTTCCAAAAATTTTTCGACCGGAAGAATGCCGTTGGATCCCAAAAGACCCAGGATTTGAACCCCTAGAGAGACAAAAGCAATGAAGTAAATGAGCCCTAATAAACGCAGGAATAACCAGCGGGAAAGAAAATAAGTGGAGGTTGTTTTCCTGATTCCTTTTTCAAGGGCCCAATCCGAAAACAGCTTCGTTCCCTGACGGACGCTTTTGGAACATCGCGTCAAAACTTGCATCACTTTTTTCGATACTTTCTTGGCGTTCATCGGAGATTTCATTTCTATACCTATCCCGGCAACTATTTGCGTTTAAACTGCTTTTCCATTTCCCCGAAAGAATATTTGATCAGGGTCGGCCGGCCGTGAGGACAATTAAAAGGATTGTCACACTGCCCAAGCTGCTTCAATAAGGATTCCATCGCAGCCAATGACATCGCCTCGTGCGCCTTGACGGACTTTCGCTTACAGGCAATCAAAGCAGCCACCTCTTCTTTTTGATTTTCCAAACTCGTCCGCACCTTGCCTTCTTCTTTTTCTTCCAAAAATGCCTCGAGCAGCCCGGAAGGCTGGACGTCTCCCAAGATCGCCGGGACCGACCGGATCACAAAGCTCCCCTCGCCGAAGGTTTCGATCTCAAAACCGATGGCTTCAAGGGTTGGCCGTGATTGGTCAAAAAACTCACGGTGTTTCGGTTTCACTTCGAGTATTTCATCCATCAAAAGCCCCTGTTTGGCGGGTTTTCCCGACTCGAAATTTTTCATCAGGACTTCAAACATGACACGCTCGTGGGCCGCGTGCTGATCCACCAAAACCATTCCCTCTTCGGTTTCCGCAACGATAAATGTCTGATGAATCTGACCCAGTATCTTGGTAATCTTGAGCCTATCAGAGAAACGGATGGGTTTCTGTCCCTCGGCCGCTTCCCGGGAGGTATAAGAAACCACGGGTTCCGCTACGGTCACAAGATCTTCCTGTTTGATGCCTAAGCTGTCGGAGGAAATAATCGATTCGCGCTGGATGGCCCCGGACTGGCCTTTCGTGTCGATAACCCCCCAGCGGGGAGCCCTGTCTCTTTCTTTGGAAATGGCCCCGGCAACAAGTTCCTTCAAGAACGATTTAATCGCAGCCTCACTTGAGATCCGGACTTCCTGTTTGGTGGGATGAACATTGACGTCCACACGTTCCAAATCCATTTCCAGGTGAAGAATTGCAAACGGGTATTGTCCCTGCATCAGGAGTCCGTGATAGGCCGCTTGGAGCGCGTAACTAAAAGGAAAAGCCTTGATCCAGCGCTTATTAATAAAAAAACTTTGGGACGCGCGGTTCGACCGCGCAATGGCAGGTTTCCCCACCACACCTTTCACCTTGAGATTTTGGGTCTCACCCTCAATATCGATGAGTTGTTTTGCGATGTTATCTCCATAAACAAGCACCGCCCGTTCCCTGACGGAGGATGCTTGCGGCAAATCCAGCAAAACTTTATCGAGTGATTTCAAAATGAACCGGACATCCAGACGGGAAAAGGCCATGTTCGTCACCACATCCAGGATATGTCCCATCTCGGTCGTGTCCGCCTTAAGAAACTTTCTGCGCGCCGGAGTATTAAAAAAAAGATCGCGGACCTCCACGGTTGTCCCCTTGGCGCACGGGGCTTCCTTGGCCGATTTGAGCTTCCCGCCTTCGATACTCATCTCGATCCCGTTTGATGGATTCTCCGGCCGCGTTAAAACTTTGGTCCTTGAAACAGCGGCGATACTGGGCAGGGCTTCCCCTCGAAATCCATAGGTCGCAATTTTGTTCAAATCTTCGACGTCTGAAATCTTGCTTGTGGCATGCCGGCTAAACGCAAGCTCCGCATCCTCCGCACTCATCCCGCAACCGTCATCGGAAACACGGATCAGGCTCTTCCCGCCGTGGCGGATGTCGATTTCGATTGTTCTGGCTCCGGCATCCAATGAATTTTCGATTAATTCTTTGGCGATGGAACCCGGACGTTCAATCACTTCCCCGGCGGCGATGCGGTTGGCAATATTTTCCGGAAGAACCTTGATCACTCCCACAACCTAGTCTCCTTCTTTCTTAAGTCTTTCCTTCCACTCGGCAATTTTATTGAGCGCTTCCAAGGGTTTCAGGTTTTCGACCACGAGGGCACGGACTTCATCCAGGAGCGGGTGCCGGACCTCGCGGATCTCAAAGAGGTTCTGCTGTAAAGGCGAAACCTTCTCTTTTTTCTTTTCCCGTCCCTTGCCTTCAATGATTTGCGTGGCTTCCGTGCTTTCGTTTTCCAAAATCGCCAGGATCTCGTGGGCCCTTTGGAGAACCCTTTCGGGGATCCCCGCCAGCTTCGCCACATGAATCCCGTAACTTCGATCCGACCCGCCGGGCACGACTTTTCTTAAGAAAATAATGCCTTCCTTGGTTTCACGCACCTTGATATTAAAATTCTTGATCGGGGGAAAATGCTCTTCCAGTTGGGTCAGCTCATGATAATGCGTTGCGAAAAGGGTCCTTGGCTTCTCACGAGCGCTCACGAGATATTCGCAAATGGCCCACGCAATACTGACTCCGTCAAAGGTCGATGTCCCCCGCCCGACCTCATCCAAAATGAGAAGGCTCCGGCCGGTAGCACGCTGCAGAATATGGGCGGTCTCGAGCATCTCCACCATAAAAGTACTTTCCCCGCGCGCAAGGTCATCGGTCGCTCCAATCCGTGTGAAGATACGATCAACGAGCCCGATGCGTGCCGAGGCCGCGGGCACAAAGGAACCCATTTGAGCCAGAAGGACAATGTGGGCAACTTGGCGGATATAGGTAGATTTACCCGCCATATTCGGTCCCGTTAAGACAATCAGCTGCGTATCGCCTCCGATCGAGACATCATTCTCGACAAACTGTCCGGCGGAAAGCATGGCCTCGACCACCGGGTGCCGTCCTTCCTTGATCTGGAGGATATTTCCATCGTCAACCGTCGGTCTCACCCAGTTCCTTTTGACCGCCTGGGAAGCAAGCGAGCGCAACGCATCCAGAATCCCAATGGCCCTCGCCATCGTCTGAAGAGGCATCAATTCTTTCAAAACCTGTTCGCGCACATCGTTGAAAAGATCATATTCCATCGCCTTAATCTTGTCCTGAGCGCCGGAGATCTTTTCATCCCATTCCTTCAGTTCCGGAACGATAAAACGTTCGGCATTCGCCAAAGTCTGGCGGCGGATATAATCTTCCGGCACAAGATGGAGGTTGGCCTTGCTGATATCGATCGTATATCCGAAAACCTGGGAATATTTGATTTTGAGGGATCTGATCCCGGTCCTTTCGATCTCTTTTTTTTCAAATTCCAAAATCCACGTCTTGCCCTTCTTCGAGATCTCGCGCAATTCATCCAATTCAGGCGAATAGCCTGTCCGGATCATGCCGCCGTCCTTTAAGCCGAGGGGCGGTGTTTCAACAATGGCCGTTGAGACCAGATCTTTGATTTCAGGAAACGGTTTGAGATCCGCTAAATTTTCTTTGAGTAATTTGTTCTTCGCCAGGGAAAGCGTTTTTTGTATTTCAGGAACACGGGAAAGAAAGATCCCGAGATTGACCAAGTCCCGGGCATTGGCGACGCCGTAATTGAGACGGCTGAGCGTGCGTTCCATATCTTTGACACCTTTGAAGAGTCCGCGCAAGGTTTGCGACATTTCAGTATTCCGGACAAGCTCTTCAACGCTTGCCAACCGCTTCTCAATATCGGGGATGGACAAAAGAGGATGCGTGATCCATTGATATAGTGTCCTTGCTCCCATCGACGTCAGCGTTTCGTCCAGACAGCTCAAAAGTGTCCCGCTCTCTTTTTGTCCGCTCATGGTCTCGACAAGTTCAAGACTCCGCTGGGTTTGACGGTCCAGGATCATAAATTCACTGGCATCCAGCAAGTGGGGTAAACGGATATGCCCCAGGGCCGAGTGTAAGTGATCCCTGAGGTAATAAAGAACAGCCCCCGAGGCTTGAATGGCCAGCGTCCGTTCGTGAAAGGCAATCCCTTTCGGAGACCCGAGTTTAAAATTTTCGATAAGAAGCCTCAACGCTTCTTCATATTCAAACACCCAATCTTCATAAACGGTCAAAGCCGCCTTAAGATTATCGCGTACAAAGGAAACAAAATCCTCGTCCTCCGCTAATTCTTTCGGGAGGATCACTTCCCGGGGGGCCAAAAGGGAAAGTTCCCCAAGCAACCGGTTGCGGTCAACCTCCCGCACAAAAAATTCGCCCGTACTCAATTCCAGATATGAAAGGGCACAGTCCCCCTTGTCCTGGGCCACGGCAACCATATATTCCAAACTTCGGCCTTTGGGTTCTTGATCATCCAAATAGGTCGCCGGGGAAATGATACGGGTGATCTTTCGCTCAACAATTCCTTTCGCCGCTTTGGGATCTCCGATTTGCTCACAGATGGCAACCTTTAAATTATTTTCGATTAAGGTCCGGACATAACCTTGGAAGGCATGATGAGGGATGCCGCACATGGGAACCCGACCGACCCCGGCTTCTCTCCCGGTCAACGTGATGTTTAAAATTTCTGAGGCCTTCAGCGCATCCTCAAAGAACATCTCATAAAAATCCCCTAAGCGGAAAAAGAGAATTGTGTCACGGGGTAGTGTGCGTTTGATGGAACGGTACTGTTCCATCATCGGTGTGTACTTTGGGACTTCTTCTGTCGTCTTTGCCATTAAAATCTTATCGTGACCGCTCGTATCGGCCCATCAACTGGGCCTCGGCTAAAATATGACCGTCCATCGCCTTCAAAAGTTCTTCCTTGGTAATTCCGGGTTTAAGATCCAACCCCCGGTCTAAGGCGTAAAGTTTAAAATAGTAACGATGGGTACCTCCGGGAGGACACGGCCCCCCATATCCAACGCGGCCGAAATCGGTCGTTCCCTGCCTTTCACCGTTCATCAATTTACCTGTCCGGGGCATTCCCTTGGGCAGATTGGCCACGGATGCGGGAATATTATAAATCACCCAGTGGACCCAAGTCCCCATGGGGGCATCAGGATCATCCGAGATTAAGGCCAAACTTTCAGTCCCGTACGGAATATCCTGCCACTCAAGCGGAGGTGATACATCCTCGCCATCGCAGGTATATTGAACCGGAATCATTTCTCCGTCTTGAAATGCCGTGCTCGTAATCTTCATAGCCGTTTCTCCTCTGGACTCTGGAATGATGAATGAAAAGGCAATAAATACGATGGGGATATAAATTCCTGGTTTCATCTTGTTTTCCTTATAAGCATCGTTGGATTCAAATGGAGAAAATTGAATCCCTCAGGATTTCGCATGAGGACATGAAGGACATGAGTCCGGAGAACACTTCGAAGGGCTCTTTCCGGATTTTTCCTCCTTTGATTTTTCACGATAACCTTTGGATCGATAATCCGTTTGGTAAAAACCGCTTCCCTTAAATAGAATCCCGGCTCCCCGTCCGATCAGTCTTCTTGCCTTTAGATTCCCGCAAGAAGGGCATTTCTTAACCGGCTTATCTTTCATCGATTGAAACAGCTCGAATTCATGTTCGCAATGATCGCAAATATATTCGTAGGTAGGCACAATTTCCTCCTTAAAGAATTGCATTGTAACATGTTAGGAATGAATTGGCTAGTTTAACCCGACTGCGGAAGGAATTTTCTGAATCTAGGGAAAGAGCGGCGCACCCCAGGGAAATAGCAGGCTATTTCCCCCAAAAGCTCCTGAGAATGATAAAGATCAAAATCCCCAGGATTCCCATTATCAAAGCGTTGCTTTGCCCCTCTGTTAACCCATAGTTATATCCCAGGTAACTAACGGTACTTCTGAATATTTCCGTCAGCTGATTGACTATTTGCCCTATGGAATCCGTAACCGATTCAAGCAATGAGATCCCCCTTTCGTCCGGACACTTTGTTCATACTCTTGCGGTTTAAACTTCTTTTCCTCCCCATCAATGCTTCGAATCTATCCTCTATATCATCGACTTATTCAGTATTTTATTGACTCATCGAGACTTTCTTCTCAATCCCTTACTCTCTCAGGGGTTTACAGAATAGAACCCATAGATGCCGTCACTCTCGGCCATAGCATCCTCGGTCCTATCGGGATGATATCTTCGGATAACTTTTGGGGCTGCAAAGAAAAAGGGTTAGAAATCAAGGCCTATACTCCATCGATTTCTAACCCCGGATTGCCGTCCCAATTTTAAACTATGATAGATGACCGAAGACGGGATAGTTATCGCCGAGAAATTCCATCGTGCATTTGCCTTCTTTTTTATTGACGCATTTGGACTTTATCTCGGTGAGTTTCTTTTCCAATCGATACAGATTCGAAATCAATGAGATGACTTTTCTGATATTTCGTGACATTGCCGTTAACCCCATTCTTTGAATTCCCTCTCCACTTCTTTTCAACCGGCAACAGTCGGCCTTCATGCAAAGATCCGACTACACTCTAAAAAGGGGAGAGGAAATGCCTTCCTCTAAAGAGATGATCTTTAGTCTTCAGCACTCCCTCACCCGCGGAGGAAAACTCTAAATTTTCAACTTTACGATCGACACAATGTATTATAAATTACTTTATAATACATTTATAATGCTTAAAATATACCATACGATGTTTGAAATGTCAATAATCGTCCATTCGTTTTTTCTTTGGGCATTGGATGATTCAGGTGTCGATGATAGGAATGTTACTTATTGTCGCGATTTTGAACTGATACCTTAATTTTATGTGGTTATACGAATCCGGGCATACCCTTTCGAATTATCTAATGAGATAAATCCTATAGGGTCATCCAAAACTTCTACTCGGGATATTTCCACCTTTGGATCCGTCTTCAAACCCTCAAAGTAGTGATACTTGATGACTACGGGTCCCTTGGATAGATTGCTCAGGACAATCTCGTTCCATCCGACACGCTCGATTTTACCTTCACCCTTAACAAAATAAGATTCATGATTTGCGATCCGATAAAGATCAAATCTTATACCGTAAGCGCCTTGTAGACTTGTTAAGTAGGTAAACCTTTTCGGATGCCGCCTGACATACATTTTGGCTTCATCACTATGGATGACAGCCCAGCCGATATTATAGAGCCTTACATAATCTAAGAATTTCGCAACCGGAAGACTTAAAATAGATCGGCCAAATAATTTCCCGATTTCAAAATGCGCGAACTGATGTTGGATCCTAAGATTAAGCGGGCCTCCGATATACTCCCGTCCGGTCAATCCCGCCAACAATGCCGGCAATCTCGATTCCCAATAAGCCCAAGCCCATGTGTGATCTTCCAATAAGATACGGGCAGAAGAATCGGTGTATTGTTTAATCGCATCCACTAAAGCCTGGCCGCCCTCGGCCATGACATCGTCTCCCCATCTTGAATGCTCACGATAACTCGAACAAAACAATAGATCGCATTTTTGATAAATAAAATCCCCTTTCTTGATCTTTCCCGCGGAATAAAGACAAAACAGTTGGGACAAAAAAACAAAAGCAATTAACAATATATTCATTTTCCGAATATGGCTCCGGGCAATTTCGCTTAGGGTCACAGCCGATAGCAAGGGAATCACAAATATGGCGACAACGATGAACCGCCCCGGTTCAATATGGGCTAATGAATATTTGAAAGGCCCGTAAAACCCAAAATAAGATAAACCATAAAAGATCATGAAGGCCGTCCCCAGCGATAAGACCCAATTTCGGCTTGTTTTTTCTGATTTGCACACAAAAATAGGTGCCATGACACCGATGAGGGCAAATACATGGAAGAGGACAAGCTTCAAATCTTTGACATCCGCCATCCACTGTTCTATTCCGAATGCCTGAACATATGTCGGGACATGCTTGTACAGAGGGCTTGCCTTTAGAAGGGGCAAGATCCAGTATAAGTTCATGAAAAACATCACGAGAAAAGATGCCGTTATTCGAATCAAATTATTAAACTGGCAAGCCTCTTTCGAAAGAATAAGATACGGTATGAGAAACAAAAAAAGGAGCGGCACCGAAAGCGGATGAACCGACACCAGATAGCTCCCGAGGATGGTCATCCATAACCAAGCCCTATTATCCTGCCTTTCAACAAAACGAACGATGAGCGAAAAACAACATACCGAGAATGCCGCCGCAAGCACAAAACTATAGAGTCCCCAGTTCATCATGCTGACATAGAAAGGATGATGTTGTAAAACCAATGTCACTATTATTCCTGAAAGGAAGGATTCCTGGTCGCTGCATCCGAAATTTTTAGCTGCCCAAAAGATCCATACGGGAAATAAAATCATTATCCCCAACAGAAAAACCTTTTCGGCCAAAGCCAAGGGCAGAAAAAACGCAAGAAATCCGACCGCAAAGGCAGCCCCGAAATTATCCGTCATATTCACGACCGCCGTGGGATAACCGGCCATGTAAAAAGGATCATATCCCCAAGTTTTGCCGAAATGTTTCAGCAAATAAAGTGCCTGTTGCGTCTGATAATGATGGAAAGCCATGTCATGGGTTAAGATCGGCGTTTGAAGATCAAGTTTCTGCACCGGGAAAACCTTCACCACAAAGATAATCTGCAAACCCATCAGGAGAACGATCATGAAGATCGCTGACACTTTAGGCGGTTTTATTTCATTGAGTAATCCGGATCGTGTCATAGCCCTCACGGTTCTCCAATCTGATAAACCCCATGGGATCATCCAAATAATCGACCTTTTGGATTAAAACGGGCGGCTTCGTCCGAAGGTCCCTTGCGTAATGAAACTTTAAAATAATTTCACCCTCACTTAATCCGGATAATTTTAATTCGTTCCATTCCATCGTAACCTTGCCCTTGCCTCGAACAAAATAATTCCTCTCAGAGGCTACTCGATAAAATCTAAACTCCCACCCCTCGGGGCCCGGTACCTTGCCGAGAAACCGGAATCGAACTCCATGCATTTGAAAATATCGAGTGGCCTCGGGGCTATGAATAACAGCCCATCCGACATTGTAGAGCTTCATATACTCCATCAACTCACCGATCGGGATCTCCTGGATGGCCCTTCCAAAGATCATCCCGCTTGAGAAGTTCGCAAAATTATATTTTGTCGACAAGTGCGGGAAAGGGCCCCCGATATAGCTTCGCTCTGTTAGCATCGACATTAAAGCCGGTAAACGTGAATCCCAATACACAAAGTCCCAAATGTGATCTTCCAATAAGATTCGCGCACTCGGATCTGTGACCTCGCGAATTCGACGCACGAGCCTGTCTCCTCCTTCAGCCATAATATCCTTTCCCCATTCCGTCGGTTGGCACATGTTCCCGCACAGAACCCTCTTGATACGACTTGCCGTACAGTTATCCTGATGTTGAATCGAACTTAAGCAATATGCCTGCATCGCGATCATCGAGAAGATCAAGAGAACAGCTAGATTCCGGATCCGCTCCTCCCCCCAACCGGAGATCCCATAAACCGTCAAGAGCGGGATCAAAAAAACAGCCGCGGTGATAAACCTTGCGGGTTCGATATGTGAAAAGTAATTCTGAACCAGCGAATGTTCCCCGAAATAACTGATGCCGTAGAAAATAAAAAAGGCACACCAAAGAGCCAGGACGACCGGAGCTTCTATTTTTTTCTTTCGCAATGAAATAAGCGTTCCGATCACGGATAGGACCATCAGGATATGAAAGATGGCTTGGTCAACACTCATTAAATCTTTGATGAATTTTTCAAACCCAAACGCCTTTTGATAGATCGCTTCCTGATGATAATAACCGCTGTGAAGCAATAACGGGACGATCCAATAACTGTTGGCCAGAACGATTAACAGCATCATCACCAAAAGACCGTTAAAGAAGCGGCGTGTCAATTTCTTGGCATCGAAGATAAGATACGGTCCAAGGAAGCTCAAAAACATGGGCACCGAAAGCGGATGAACCGATACGGTATAAGCCCCCACCAGAAGCGCGGCCAGCCATTTTCTCCGACTTCGTTCTTTAAAATACCGGACAATCAGCGAAAACCAAAGGATCGATAGAAAGATAGAGATCACAAAGCTATAAAGCCCCCAGTTCATCAAAGACCGGTAATACTCATGATATTGCATCACCACGACTAACAGGATCCCGGCTAAAAAACTCTGAGACCGGCTCAGCCCTAAGCAAACGGCTGCCAGATAAATAATAATGGGAAATAGGAACAGCATGCCGATAAGAAATAACTTTTCGGCAATCGCCAAAGGAAGCCACATCGACAACAAACCAAGGGTGAAAGCCACTCCGTAATTATCCGTCAAATTCACCACAACGCCGGGATAACCCGCCATAAAGAAAGGATCGTACCCCGAAACCTTGCCGAAATGTTTCAATAAATAGAGCATCTGCTCGGTTTGATAATGATGAATCGAAAAGTCATTAATCAAAATCGGCGTCCCGGGATCCAATTGATAAACGGGAAATACTCGATAAATAAATAATCCTTGCGCAAGAACGAGTAAAAGCAGCAAAAGAATCGTTTTTTTCATGAGAGATAAATTCGTATCTTCTCGAATCCTAAGGTTTGCCGAGTTTGAAAATAATGAGTTCCGTAATCAATGCTCAGGAGGGGCGTCGAAAACGCCAAATCCAAGACAGGAAAGGCGCGAAACGTGTAAACCGCGTGCAGCGCGACAATGAAAAGGAGCCCCAAAAAAGTTTTTCTCATATCAATGAAGAAACTTTTTAAACCGAATGGATTTTAAAAAAACCTCAAAAGGGATGCGAAGATCAGTCACTAAATAAAAAGGATCCCGGTAACAGCCGTAGAGGCATCCCTGGCATTCATTCTGGTAGGACCGGCATTTCTCCCTATATCCGGAACCCTTAAATCGTTCAATAAAATCACTGCTTTTAGCATTCAGGACAGGCTGTTCATAAGCGGCCTGAAGGGTATCACTGCAAGGTGCAATGGCTCCGTCCGGAGTAATATCAAAAGAAATCTCTCCTGCTAAACAACGCCATCGGCAATCTCCTGTCCTCATATAGCGTCTTAGGTCATCCCAAATCCGGGAGGTCGTCAAGATCCGATAACCTTTCTGGACCCGTGTATCGATTTCGGCAAAGATTTGTTCCGCTCGACTCGGATCTGCTTGATATAAATCAGGTAGGCCAAAACTCTGAAAATAATCTGGCTCACTTTTCCCAAGCTCGGAGAATTTTCCGGTCATGATACAAGGCACAAAACAGGCCCCCAAATCCTGGACAAAATCCATCATGGCGGGTAAATCATAGAAATTCTTTTTCGAGATGACAACATTGGCGCTGATGACGCCACGGCTGGGGTATTTTGATAAACATAACCTGAGGACACGTAAAGCGTTTTTCACCGCATCTTTTGTCCCACAAAATTTGTCATAGGCCTCTTCATCCAAAGTATCCAGCGAAATCCCGATGTCCTGAAGACCGGCCTTATAACTTCTGCGGAGCAGATCTTCGGTCACATGCGCTCCTCCGTTCGTTTGAATCCGGACAATAAAATGACGATCCGCGAACAAACGAATAATTTCGACAATATCACTCCTTAAAAAAGCCTCGCCGCCTGTGAGGACAACTTGGCTGACACCCAGGCGGGATAAATTGGCTGCAACTTGATCAAACTCGTCTAGCCCCATTTCAGGTATTGGTTTGACCTCTGGAATTCCGCAGGTCTGACAGCGGTAATTACACCGCATCGTCACCCATAGGCGAACATTTAAAGGAGTTCGAAAAAGGAGCGTTCGTAACGCTCCAAAGGCATATTTCAGCATCAAGGGTTCTCTTTCAACGGACAAAATGCCGGCTAAGATTGTTTAGGACGTCGAATGAATTCCTCATTGAAAGCCGTTAGGCATTCTCTGTTTTTTTGTTGATAAGGATGGGTACTTAAAATGCGTTCCCATATCTTTTTCAAACTTTCTTCTCGGACATTTCCATAAGATTCCTGGATAAAATCGCAAGGATAGACATCGCCTGTCGGACTAATGTAGAGACGCTCTCTTCCGGCCAAACAGCAGGGAGGAAAATAACTGGACTGCCCGTCCCACCGGGCATAAAAACCTTGGACAAGCCTGTAAAATTTAGTTTTATTTTCTTCGCTAAGTAGGGCCGAAGATTCGCCTTCCCACTTTCCGACATTCCTGGCCGGAAGAATTTGAAGGACAATGCCCTTCTTGCGGCATATCTCAATTTGCTTTTCGACTTCACCGTTTTCAAGGTTCTCATTGGTGGCCACCATGCAAAGCATTACTTTTAATTTCTGGTCAAGCGCAGCTTCGACACCTTCCCAGGACTTTTGATGAGCCCCTGGATAACCTCGGATCTTGTCATGGACATCCGGATCAGGGCTGTCAATACTCACTTGAATCAAATCAAAACCTGCATCTTTCAGACGACCCGCTTCTTCGGCCAGTAATAGACCATTCGTCACCATACTCAGGATATTCCTGTCTTTTCGGATGAGTAAAACAATATCATAAAACCGCTTCTCAAGCAGAGGTTCCCCTCCCGTGAAATGATAATTGATTGTCCCGCACTGTTCGGCTTCTTTAAAGAATTTCTTGATCTCGTCTAAGGTCAACTTCCCCTGACCCTCGTTCTGATCCTTGATCCCTTCGGCCGAGCAGTGTTGACAGGACAATTGGCAGGCATAATTGACAGCAAAATTGACCACTCGCAAAAGAGGCCTTCTGAGAACTATCTGAGAAAGATAGTTGACAAAGATACGGCCGAGCAGCATTGGCTTGGCCGGGACATACTGGAGATTCGAAATTATTTTAGACATCATCTTAAGAATTTGGGGATTTACGCACGACACAATACAACGTCAGGGTCCAAAAAGTAAAATATTTTTCGATCTCAAATCCATTATGCACTAAAATTTTTTTTAAATCTTTGGCGGAAAAATGATGAATGTGGCCGCATTGACTTTTCATATACGGGTCTCCTAAAAGATACCCGTAGTAAAAAGTCACCAAGGAAAAGAGCGCCTTCCAAGCGGTCCAAGAACCGTCATCAGGAACCGAAATGACAAAACGTCCGTCATCTTTGAGAACGCGATGGACTTCCCGGAGTATCAAGTCTGGACTCTTCATGTGCTCTAAAACTTCAGCACCGACGACCACATCAAAACTCTTGTCCTCAAATCCCGTATGGGCCGCATCGGCCACCCGATAATCCACCAACCGGCCGCATTGTTTTCCTTGTTTCAATAAGGCCTCATTAAAATCAAGCCCGACCACCGGTAATTTTTTTGTATTCCAGCAGCAACTGGCGGAGCCCAAATCAAGAATCCTGCCATGAGGCTTAGGACATGTGTCCACAAGGTTTTGAATATTGCGGTAGCGACTGACATGAAACCACCTTCGAAAAGGATTTCGGCTTTTCAACAAATCATCGTAGGAAGTCCCCGGAACGGCTTGATAAAACTCTTTATCCACGCCCCACCTTTCAAATTTCTGACCGTCGGCCGGCAGCCCCCGCTATCATTCAACGATGCGTGGCTGCACCGATCTCAGAAATGGAAATTGAGGAAGATTTTTTCCGATTAAGGGCAAAGCATACTTCATAAAAGCCTTGCTCACATTCGTTTTCTCTTTGTTGAGAAAGTTGTTGGGCAAATATCGTTCACGGTGAGGAATATTTTTAAGAGGGACCATCCGGCATTGAATCCTGTAACGTTTTCCCGGAACCCGGGCAAAAGAGACCATGACTTCGCTCACCCCTTCGCAAGCCCATTTCACCGCATAAACTCCAGCTTCGTAGGCTTCACGCTGATCCACTTCCGAAACGTATGGCATCGACATTCTCTGGATGGTCCCCGGTTTATCATAGCGTGCCCGGATCTTCAGATTGTTTTCAATCAGACGGACTAAAACGCTGGATGCGCCTTCAACATATTGGTGACCAAAGGAGTCTTTAAGGATTCCTTCTTTGCGTGCTCCAATTTTTTCACCCTGTTCATTTCTGATTGTTTCTGAGATCACCACAACGCAATATCCCGCTTTTTGAATGGTTTCCCGGACTTGCTGAATAAATCTCGCCTCGACGAATGGAATCTCGGGGACTAAAAGAAGATGCGGAGGATCCAATTCGCTTTGCTTGAGCAGTGCCGAAGCAGCGGTAATCCAACCCGAATTTCTTCCCATCACTTCGATAATTTTGACCGGATCCACATGGCGCATCGCCCTTGTATCCAAACCAGCCTCTTGGGTCGTAATGGCCACAAAACGTGCAACGGACCCGTACCCAGGGCAATGGTCCGTTTCCATCAAATCATTGTCAATCGTTTTTGGGATGTGGATGGCTCGCAACTCATATTTTTCCTTTTTTGCCGCATGAGCAATCCTAAGAATGGTCTCTGCCGTGTCATTGCCCCCGATAAAAAAGACATACCGGATATTCGATTTCGAAAAATTCCGGATGACCCGGTATTCTTCACCTTCGCCAAGTTTGTACCGCGCCGACCCTAGAGCGGACGAGGGTTGATTGGCAACGGCTTTGACAATACCTTTGGGTTGGCATTGGAGGTCAATATACTCGCCTTTCAAAATGCCCATCACCCCATGCCGGGTGCCCCAAAGATCCGTAATACATGAGCGCCCGCAGGCGCCGTCAATCACCCCAGCCAAACTTTGGTTGATGACAGCCGTACAGCCACCGGACTGCCCCACAACGGCCTTCCCGATAAGTGCTTTTTGTTTTCCCTTTTGTCCCATGGATTCCCCGCTTATTGACCGTAAAGGCTTCTATCATAAAGCATTTATGCCCCCACTTTCCAACAAAAAATTAGCCGTGCAAGGACAAAGCTTGCAATTCCCGTTCATTGGCGCTATAAAATCATGATGCCGAAACATCACCGGAAAAAAAATAAACCTTCGAAATATCTCGTCTGGATCGATATGGAAATGACGGGACTCGATCCCGATCAAGACAAGATCCTCGAGATTGCCGTTTTGATCACGGATAACCAGCTCACGATCATCGCCGAAGGCCCCGAACTCGTGATTCATCATCCAGAAAGTGTCCTCAGAAAAATGGACGCCTGGAATCGACAACATCATCAGACATCGGGACTTCTTCAAGAAGTCAAAAGATCCCGGTTATCGGTCAAAAAAGCCGAACAGGCCATCTTGCGATTTCTCAAGTCTTACACTCCGCAAGGGCAATCCCCCCTCTGCGGTAATTCCATCCACCATGACCGGAGATTTTTGGCAAAACACATGCCCCTCATTCATCGGTACTTGCACTACCGCCTTATCGATGTCAGCACATTAAAAGAACTTTGCTCCCGATGGGCAATATCTCTGCCCTCTCATCCATCAAAAAAGGAAGCCCACCGCGCAAAAACCGACATCCTTGAATCCATTGAAGAGCTCCGCTACTACAAAAAATATCTGTTTTAAAATATCAAGCGTTCCCCTAGAATCAAGGTCAAAATAAGCGGGAGACAAATCAAATCATGACATCCAAAGCATCAGTCGTTCTGGTCGTTGACGATGAGCCGGGGATACAATCCCTTCTGAACGATATCCTGACCTTTCAAAAATACCGTGCTATTTCGGCATTCAATCTTGCTGAAGCAAGAGAAACCCTGACGAAGACAATACCCGATCTTATCCTCTTGGACCGTGTTTTACCGGACGGAGACGGCCTCGAGCTCTGCCATGAGTTGAGAAACCAAGACCGCACGAAATTAATCCCAATTCTCTTCCTTTCCTCAAAACAGGAGATTGAAGACAAGGTCTTAGGATTAAAACTTGGGGGGGATGACTATTTGCCAAAGCCATTTGCAACCAATGAACTTGTTGCTCGAATTGAAGCTCTCTTAAGACGCCGGCAAGATGTCAGCAAACCTGATACCGCTCTACCGTCCGTCCTGAAATTCGAAACCTTGGAGTTAGATTTGCCCAAGCACGAATGCCGGATTGACGGCCAGGTGATGAATCTACGACCGAAAGAATTCGCCTTACTGAAACTCTTCCTCGAAGAGAAAGGTAAGACCTTCACCAAGGAAGACCTGGGAAAGGCCGTCTGGAAAAAAAGAGGGTCCTCCCAATCACGGGCGATTGATTCGGCCATCCAAAGGCTTCGCAAGGAATTGGGACCTTATGGGATGAACATCGAAACCGTGCACGGCTACGGTTTTCGTTTTCAGGAAAAACCCTCAGGATAGAATATCCTCTCTGAGGCAAGATCCGGTCTTAAATTGCCTTTTCTGCAACTTGCTCTAAGGGAATTGAGAAAGTAAAGGTAGAGCCTTTCCCGGGAACACTTTCAACCCAAATTCGTCCATGATGGGCTTCAACCATCTTTTTGGCTATCGCCAATCCCAAACCCGTGCTGGCTTCGCGAGTGGTCGGTTTAATGATTGTCTTGCCGAAATCCTTGAAAAGTTTCGCAATCTCACCCGGAGGTATCCCCTGCCCCTCATCCTGAACAGAAATATGCACCTCTTGCCCTTCCACCCTGGCCCTTAAGGTAATCGCCGTCCCCGGTTTCGAAAATTTGATGGCATTCCCAACCAGATTATTGATGACCTGGTCCATTTTATCCGGATCGATCACAACCTTCGGAAGATCCGGGCCGATGTCTGCCCGTAGCGAGAAATTTCTGCCCTTCGCAATCAAGGTATTAAACGAAAGGCTTTCGTTGAGATATTCCGTCAAATCAACCGTCTTCTTATCCAAATTCAATACCCCGGACTCAATCACGCTGACATCCAAAAGATTCTTGATCAAAGAAAGCATTTTGTCCGATGTGATCGTCATCTTTTCCAAGGGGTGCTTTTGATTATCCGGGATCTCACCCAGTAATCCACCCAACAGGATTCCCAAGTACCCTTTGATGGTAGCCAAAGGGGCGCGCAAATCATGTGCCACAATACCGAGAAACCGGTTCTTTTGCTCATTTAAGATCACGAGTTCTTCATAGAGTTTGCCCTTCTCGGCGATCACGGCCAGCTGCCCCGCAATCTGCATAAATAAATCCACATGAATATCCTGATACGTCTTTTTCTTCATGCTTGAAAAAAAGATGAAACCAAGCGGTTTTCCCAAAGCAATCAAAGGACAAGTCAGGCTTGACCTCATCCCCTCCTCAACAATGCGTTGGGTCGAATCCGACTTGGGATGATTTTTAAGATAGTCCTCTAAGTCATTTAAGATCCTTGGACGGTTTGTCCGTATGATCTTCTCAAGGCTGCTCCCTTCAAGTCTTGCCGAATAACCTGCCGTAATACGCAAATCCGGAGCCTCGGAACGCTGCCATTTGGATCTGACGATTGTCTCATGATCTTCAAGGAGCGCAAACCCGATCCGATCATAAGGAATCATCGTCCTGAAAGAATCATAAACATGGTTCAGGATTTCTTCCAAGGTAAGCCCTTGATTGATCTCTTCAGTGATCCTGGCAATCTTTTGGAATCCCTGAAGCTTCACATCAAAATGTCGTCCTAATTCACAAAGTTTTCTGGAAATCTTCGCGAGTTCGTCCGACCCTTCCACCGGCTTCACCGAATGAAAATTTCCGACCTCAATCGCTTTCATCGCTTCCAGTATCTTTTTGAGCCTATCATCCACGGTCCAACCCGCCTTTATTCCTCCAGCTGATCTTCAAGTTTCCCCGCCAAATCGGCCATCTGCTTAATCAAATAAGCGGGCAAAAGTTTTTCGCTTTCCATCTGCTTTTTCATCGAGGACAGCATCGTCACCAAACGTTTAATCGAAGCATTTCTTTTGGACCTCTGAATCTCATCGGGTTCCCTCTCATCGCGATCCTCAAGAATCTGTTTGATTTGGGCCCGAATCTCCTGGGGTTCTTTGGCAGCGTTTAAAACGGCTTCCCGCAAATCCGAAAAATCGCCCGTGTTAATTTTCTGATTCTGCTTAGCCAATCTTAGGACGTTCACGGCTTCATAATCAGGGATCTTGGCCGATTCCTCCTTTTCCAGAAAAGTCGGGGAAACCATTCTGGGTTCTTCCTTTTCCAAAAAATGATAGGACTTCATAAGTTTTGCCGCCGTGGTTTCTTTGATGCTGAGCTCCTTCTTGCAATAAGTTTGGAAACTAAGATAGCCCCAACTTTTATAGTGCTTATCCTTATGGATGGTATAAAGATACTGCCCCAGCTCGATCCAGGACGCCTTATGTTTTTTGGCAATTGCGATTGTCTTTTGTCTTAACTCCGATGGTTCATCCATAAAATTTAACTCTTCTCCTTCATCTTATCCAGATCCATGATTTTGTACCAACCGATGTCGAAAGGGGGTATTTTACGTTAAATCGACTCAATATGCGAGCGGTAGGAAAAAGATCTCTTTTGATTCCCTATTCCATCCACGCGCTTTCCACCAATTTCCACAGGAAGAGGAAAAGGTTTCTGAGGAGAACTCTCCAACACACAAGTGATCCGATGATGGTTGATCCAAAATTCCATCCAATGCCCGCGGCAGAAGAGCTTCAGATGCAGTTTGCGCCAGGCTTTCGGCAATCTTGGATTAATCTTGACCCGGTCGCTTAAAATATGGACACCTGCAAATGCCCGCTGAACCATATCCAGCGATCCTCCCATCACCCCGCAGTGAATACCTTCGGGGGTTGTTCCGCCCTGTGTGTCATGGATATCGGAGCGGCAAACTTCAAGAAACCAATCCCACGAAACCTTGGATTTTCCCATCAAATGCGCACAATACCCGTGAACCACTTTGCTGAGCGTTGAACCGTGGGAGGTCCGGGGTTCATAATAATGATAATTGATCGTAAGCAACTTTGGATCAAAGACATATCCCAATCGATTAAACAATTCTTCAATCTCACCGATGGGCAGGATATAAAAAAGCATTAAGAGATCGGCCTGTTTTGACACCTTATAATCATCCGGCGATTTGCCCTCAGCTTTCAAGATGCGATCCAGCCGTCCGATCTTGCCGTACTTCTTCCGGTAAGCATCCCAGTTTAATTCCTTTAACCGGAAATAACCGTCAAACTGGCTAATAACGCCGTCGGAGGCAACATAAACATTCATTTGATGTATAATGTTATCCCACCGCGTTAATTCCTTGCGGGTAATCCCGAGTTTTTTAATTAAACGTTTGCGATCAGATGCCGGGAGAATCTCCAAGGCTTCCCTTGAACGCAAAAGCGTCCATACAATCATTAAATTTGTGTAGGCATTATCACGAAAACCGGGCTTTTTAGCCCCGGGGAGGTACTCATGAAATTCATCGGGCCCCATAATGCCGTCGGTATGATAACGGCGGTCACCTTTGTCGAACTTCGCCAGACTCGCCCCAAATTGAGCAATGGACAACAATACCTCTGCGCCGCAGGAAGAAAAAAACTTAAGATCACCCGTCCTTTGCCAATAAGCCCACATGTTGTAAGCAATCGCGAACGAAACATGTCGTTGAATCCGGCTGGCGTCCGGTCCCCACTCACCCGACATAGGATTAAGATGAACAATCTGTGTTTCCTCCACACCTGTCGAGCCGCTCTGCCAAGCAAACATCGCGCCGCGATACCCGTTTTGGGTAGCATATTTCCTGGATTTGGGCAGCCTTTCGTAGCGATACCTCAACAACGCCTTCGAAATTTCGGGGGCATGAAGGTCAAAGAGAGACATCACAAAAAGCTCATCCCAAAAGACATGCCCTCGATAGGCCTCACCATGCAGTCCTCTTGCAGGTAATCCTGCATCGATCTTTGAATTATGCAAAGATGCGGTCTGGAGTAAATGGAAAATATGTAAACGAAGAACGGCTTGAGAAAAAAGGTCCCCCTCAATTTCGACGTCAAACTTCCGCCATAATTCATTCCAGCATTCAGCGTGCTCTTTTTTCAAGGTCTCGAAACGATTTCCTTGACGGACGGCCCTAATAGCCGCGCGGAACGGGTCTTGGACGCCGGCATCTCTCGAAGTATAAACCGCTACGACCTTTTCAAAATCGTACTTCTTCTTGCGCTTAGCGCGAACCCACAACTCCTGTGAGATCGGCGCTTTTCTATCGAGCGAAAATTTAAACTTTGGCTTAATTTCTCTTCCGTTCGAAAAACATCGCAGGACAGATGCCTCGGCAATCTCGACCTTGGATTGAGTCGTCATGACAGAAAGAGCAATGCCATCCCTGCCGATTCGTTTAGCCCGTTTGTGTTTGAGATGTTGGCAATTGAGCTCCCGGTATCGCTTAACCCCCCAATTCTTGACGGTCCCGTCAAGGGTCGACTTGATACTCAGATAGCCATCATAATTAAGGGGTGTCATTCGATGGCGGATGGCCGCAAGATGGGGATCCTTCATCGAAACAATCCGCTCCGTTTCAACAAGCGTAATCCGTCCGCGACTATCCTTGACCCGCATTTTCCTTTTCAAACACCCCGCGCGCATGTCAAGTTCCTGGGAATATTCAAGAATATTCTCGGATTTCGGAGTAAACCACTCCCCCTCACCAATCCGAAACGTAATATGGATCCAATTCGGACAATTCACCATATCTTCATTGTAAATGGTCCGCCCTGCAATCTTGGTAGGTGTCTTATTGTAAAGTCCCGCCAAATACATGCCCGGATAGTGATCATCCGAAGCATCCACCTGCGGTGAGGCCCCACGAACCCCCATGTACCCGTTACCCAAAGTACAAAGGGCTTCCCTCAATCCTTCTTGGCAAGGATCAAACCCTAAATAGGTAATCGACCACGGAGAAAGGACTTCCCCTTTTGACTTTTTCTTTTTATGCCGCCGCAATGATTTTCTCGAAGAGTTTTTTGACATCATCAGGTGTCTGGATTTGAAAATCGGCTGAAGATGGTTTCGATTCGTCCGAAACCAAAATTCCGGTTCCGCGTGTCCGTATTGTTCTGAAGGCAAATTCATCGGTTACATCATCCCCGATGTAAAAAACGGAGCATTCTTCCCAAGATAACTTGAGCGCCTTCATGATCCACCGAATCGCCTTGCCTTTGTTCCATTCAATATTGGGTAAGATTTCATATACCTTCTTCCCGCTCATCATGCGTACATTCTCGTGTTTGCTGACGATCCGCTCCACCGTTGTTTGAATGCGCGCAAGGGATTGCCCTTCTACCAGTCTGTAATGAACAGCCACACTAAATTTCTTTTCTTCAATCAAGGCCCCCGGAATATCGCCTAATTCTTTATGAAGCTTCTTGATGATCGTAGAAATAACCGGGATGGTCTCTTTTGCTTTCGGCTGGATCATCGAGAAACCCGGCCCCAAAATATCAAATCCGTGACTCCCTGCATAAAAAATACCCTGAATCCCAACAAGTTTTTGGACATCCTCTCTCATCCGGCCGCTCACAATCGATACCATATGTTTCTTCATCAAACGCTCCAGGACTTCTTTCATCGAAGGGGATAAAACCGCCAGATCAGGCCTTGAGACAATCGGGGTCAAGGTCCCATCATAATCTAAAAAGAAAACAAATTTTTTCCCGGAAGAAAAAAGGTCTTTGCCTGCTCTTAATTGGCACGGGTTGATAAAAATCTCCCCTCCGGCAGGCCCTTTCGGTGGCAGAGAATCCGATTTCGATGTTGGGTGCTCCCATTCCTGAAAAAGCGGCCGCGCTTTCTTTTGAAACCATTGCTCGATGATTTCCATATTGATATCACCCAAATCCTTCACCACGATGTCGGCACCATTGGCGAGCAGCTCATTTTCATTTTCTTTTCTTGCAACACCCAGAACAAAACCGAATCCGCCGTTTCGTCCGGCCTGAACACCTGAGGTGGCGTCCTCCACCACAACCGACCTCGCCGGCAAGACCCCCAAATTTTCTGCTGCCTTCACAAAGATATCGCCTTCGGGTTTTCCCGTAAGCCCCAGTTCCATGGAAACCTCTCCGTCCACACGCGTCTCAAATAAATGGTCGATATTGGCCGACTTTAAGATGAGCTGGCAATTCTTTGATGATGACGCGACACCCACGCGAATCTTCTTCTCATGAAGGGCTTTGACCAGCTCTATCGTCTTGGGAAAAACTTCAACGCCGCGTTTCCTTAAAACCTCACTGAAGATCGAGTTTTTACGGTTACCGATCCCGCAAATCGTCTCTTTATCAGGCGGATCTGAAGGATCTCCAAAAGGGACTTCGATATCGATCGACTGAAGGTAACTCTTAACGCCCTGATACCTAGGTTTCCCATCGACATAAGTCAGGTAATCAGAACTTATATCGAATTCCCGGAGCGGCTCCTTGTATCGTTTCGATCGGTAGAGCAAGTAATCGTCAAAAACAACCTTCCACGACTGAGCATGAACGCGGGCCGTTTTTGTGATCACACCATCTAAATCAAATATGACTGCATCATACGAATAAGTCGTCATTATTCCCCTTTGAGCTTATGAGATAGATACCCCCATTCGCAGAGTACCAATTTACCTAACGGCATAATTTCTTGAAACCATGAACAAATAATTCTACTGATCCCCTAGATGTCATCGCGAGTTAGAATTTTTTGATTTCTCTAAAGATTTGATCAATTCGTGAAAGGAGGGGTCCTCCCGCAAAACATCCAGATCGGGGTCCTTTTTGAGGTGTTCGAGATCGACATAACCCATTTTCATGCTTAGCTTTAAAGCTTGAATGGCCTGTTCTTTTTTACCCACCAAGGCCAGACTGCAGGCTAAGTTATAATGGACGACGGGGTCTTCCGGACACAATACAGACAACCGTTGATCCATGTCCAGCCCTTCGCTATAGTGTTTCTTTCTTGTATAGGCCTCCGCTAATAACTTAAGCGCATCGATATGATCGGGTTTCTCTTTAATAATCTTTTCAAAAAAACGGATTTCAAAATCAGACATAAGCTAATTCGTGCTCCCCGAGAGTTTTTTCTTTTTTCTCTTTTCGATTTTTTTTGTTGCCGGTTTCGTCCCCGAAGCCACCGATAGAATCCCGATATATTCAGGCCGCAAACCCTTCTCGATATTTAATCTGCCTAATTCATCTTCCATCTCACTGAAAATGATCCCCCAAAACGACTTTAAGGAATTTTGATCCTCCTCATTAAAAAAGGTATCCATGAATTTCTTTTTCATCTCATGCTTCAATACTCTTCGAGCTCCTTCTGGGTCAAAGGCTGACCGGATAAATTGAATCACTTCCTGAGAGCTTAGAACATGATTCTTGACTTGCCCCCAGAGCACAAACTGCGCATAAAGTGTTCCCAATAATTGAAACAGGGATTCTGGACCTCGCCCGTTCAAAACATCATTCCATAACACAGGAAAACGCTTGGATAAAAACGTCATAACCAACCGAATCTGTTCAAGACTATGCTCATCCTTTTGAATATCTTCAGCCGTCCGAAAATCACGCAAATGATCCAGGTTGTTTTTTTCTTGATCATCGTAATGATCGGGAACACGCAAAAGCAATCCCTTCAAAATCGATCCATACGGAGAGTCAAGAAATCTCAGAAAACCCTCCTGGTCACCTTTCCATAGTATGCGGACTAATTTCATGCTCTTTTCGCGTAATGGGATAAGGGCCCCGGCCCCTACACGGAAGATGTTTTCAAGCCACCTTGTTTTCACAATTTTTTTGGCAACCTCAAGATCCTTCCCGCTTACTATCTCAAGCCCCAAATTCACAAAATTCCGCGCCCTTTCAACTCCCCGCTTCACATTTTCTTCTGAAGAAAAGACCAACCCCTCGCAAGCAATGGTTTTATTGGACAGCCAGGCCAATTCTTCCTGAATACCCTCCTGAATTTCTATCTCCTCGCCTCTGAGAGACAACAAAACATCATCCAGAAAGAGCCTGTTCTCCGACCACATGCGCAGATAATTGGGAGGCAATGAAACTTCCGAGACGATAGCCCCTTCGGCTTTATCGCCTTCCTTTGATTTAAGCGGAGACTCACGAAATTCCTCGGGTGTCATCGGCCGGTAAATCCGGTGAGCAATTTCAGGTTCCGGGAATCCCCTCTCGGCTAAACGCTGCTCACGTTTCTGATACGCCTCTTCCTCCAGGTCATCCTCAATCTCGCTAAGAACGCCTTCTAAAAGCGCCACATACCGCCCCCGGTAATTTTCGAACAAAATCTCAAAGGTCCTCCGCATGGTTTCAAGCTGTTCCTCTTTCACAAAAATAAAATAATAGTTATCGATTGTAAAATAGGGCACATCCCCCAAAACATCATCCATCGCATATTCGCGCTCGGGTTTCTCAACCCGAATCATCCGTTTCAAACCCGCAACGATCGTCTCGTAATCCATCCCTGTCAGCCATGCCAAGAGCTGATGATCCCCGGATTTCAGGAGAATCTCCATCCATGTGGTAAATCCGCTCGTACTAATCCTGTCTTTTTCCCAGCAATCAACATCCGTAACAAAATACAGTTGAGGTCTTGAAGCAAAACGGATGATCTCGCTTCTTTCCTCAATATCCATTTCGCGAGTCGTCAGATAAAGTTCTTCCTGAGACAGGGAATGAGTCAAAGCCTCCGGATGATGGGAATGCAGGATAAGCTCTCCTTTTTCTTTAAACGAGCTCTTATGAAAAATTTTAATTTGCTCTTCAGAGCTGAGGGATTCAAATTCTTCAGGATTCATGACCCTTTAGTTTTCCTGTTTGACTTAGAATAATATTTGCAATTTCGCCCAAAGCGGAGGTCCCAAAATAAAGAGCCCAATAATAGCAGAACCGATCGATGCGATCAAAACTCCGCCAGCAGCAATATCTTTTGCTCTCTGCGCCGCCCGCGAATACTCCGGTGAGATCATATTCATCACAATTTCCAGAACCGTGTTGAAAGCTTCAGCGGCCCATACCCCGACAACCGCCATGACGATCATGCTAAATTCCAAACCGCTAATCCGCAACCACACTGAAAAGCCCAAGACAAACACGGTCACAATGGCATGCACCCATGCGTTATGTTCAGTCCGCAACATATCCCACATCCCGACCGCTGCATAACGAAATGATTTAAACCATTCAAGAAACGAAAAAGGACCTTCTTTTTTCATGGCAATCCTCCCGTCACCCTATTCTGATTTCGTTGGGGTGATCTGCTGTCATAAAATGCGACTAAACGTTTAAGAGCATGAATGCGTTCGGATCGGTCGATTTTTGACCGATCAAGGGCCAATCGAAGACAATCAATCGATTGATCATAAGTTTTACGATCAACGGGATAGGGAAACCCGTCTTTTCCCCCATGGGCATAACTATAGCGGACCGGATCTTGATAACTCGGCCGTTCCCCGTAAATAAGTTCGCTCATCAAGGTCAGCGCCCGTATTGTTTTCGGTCCTATCCCCTGCATACTTAATAATGTCTCAAAACCATTCGGCTGATATTCATAGGTTTTGAGCAAGACCTTATGAAATCGTTTAGGGTCGATATCGAATTCCTCCCGAATCCCATGGCGTCTGGGCATATCCAAACGAACTATGGCCTCAAGCTCATGGAATGTTCTGTCGGGATCATGTCTTGAAATCACAACCGACCTCTGTCTGGCTTTTTCACTCTCGCGGTGAACCATATTCAAGACCGCGGTCTGGAAATCACAACAAACCGCTGCGTGAGGTTCACAAACGAAATCAGAAACCTTATCCCCGAGCCAATGATATCGCCTCGCATAACGGTTTTCTTTATTCATTCCCTGCTGAACAACACACCACCGGCCGCTCGATGTGTGAAAGAAATTATGGTGGTACAACTCGAAACCATCCTGTAAAGCCGCGGAATCGACTTTAGCCGCCATCCGGCTTGCATAGACCAAAGGTTTCGCATCGATCCCTGTTCTTTCTGACACCGTTTCGATTTCCTGAGGTGTCTTTCTCGACGTTCCCCCTTTTCCGCCCGCCACAAAGAAGCCAATCTCAAGCTCGACATCACGGAGGCCCTCCTTCAAAGCACCTCCGACGGTCGTCGTCAAACCGCTTGAATGCCAGTCGAAACCCAGCACACACCCGAACGCCTGAAACCAATAAGGGTCCGATAACCGTTTGAGCATCTCTTCAGGGCCATATTCTTCGATAATGACCATGACCATTCCACGGGCCAATTTTGTCATTCTGTCAAAAAGCCAGCGCGGTGCTTTTCCGCCGTGGAGCGGCAAATGCGCAATACCCGTTTTCATCTGTCTTCACATTTACTGTTATGAACCGCTACCGCTGCTTTATAGGCCCGGTTTCATAAGTATTCTTAATCCACTCTTCCAGAAAATGGTTGGGGTCCTTAACCACGTCCTGATTTAACACATACTTATGACGCGGCTCCTTTTTGCGAATTAGCTCTAAACCATGGGGATAATTTGAAAGCAGATTTTCTAAGAAAGGTTTCACTTGAACACTCTCTTCTAACACGTGTTCTTGAATGGCTCGACGCCCTTTTGGATCGAACTCAATAGCAATGCCATTTTTGTCGGAAAAAATCTTTTCGAATTCGGTAATCTCAAGCTCTATTTCTCGAATCTTTTCCTCCCTTTCCTCCTGGAGCAATTCCTCCATTCCTTTCTTCGGCGAAGCCACCATCTCGCGGGTGAGCCGGAACGACTTCAGCCTGCTGGAAGGAAGCTCATATTTCAAGTCCCGGAAGATCTTTTCGCAGATCGTGACCAAACCCCGTGCACCCGTTCCTTCATTTGAGGCCCTTTTGGCGATTTCCCATAAGGCATCATCATTGAACTGGATTTCAATGCCGTACGCGCGGAAAGATTCCTCGTATTGCCTCAAAATGGAGCCTTCCGAGACGGTCAAAATAGTATAAAGGTCCTGTGCACTCAATGGATCACAGATCACACGGACAGGAAGGCGGCCGATAAATTCCGGTTCAAACCCAAACTGTATAAAATCTTCCGTTTTCGATGCCCTGAAAAGGTCCTCTTTGGGGATATGTTTCGGGGCCGATGACGAAAAACCGATCTCTAAAGATTTGACTCTTTTCTCCGTAATGGCCGCAAGCCCCTCAAAGGCACCGCTGACAATGAAAAGGATATTCCGCGTATTAATCATCGGGCGTGTCGTTTTGCCTTTTTGTTGGAACTCAACAAGCGATTGAATCTGAGATTGAATGTCCTGGGGATTACGAAGCGGCACTTCGGTTTCCTCCATAATTTTCAAAAGTCCCCTTTGAACACCGCTCCCGCTGACATCACGCCCCTGAACATTCGAGGGAGCTGCAATCTTATCGATTTCGTCGATATAGATCATACCGCATTCGGCAAGCTCCATATCCCCATCGGCCTTGTGAACTAGGTCCCGCACAAGATCATCAACGTCACCTCCGACATAACCCGTTTCGCTGAATTTCGTCGCATCCGCTTTTATAAAAGGGACACCGATAAGTTCGGATAAACTCCGAATAAGGAAAGTCTTCCCAACCCCCGTCTTACCCAGCATCAAAACGTTTTGTTTGACATAGTGCCGGCTTTTGCCTTTCTCCCGCTGGCGTTTGACATGGTTGTAATGGTCACAAACCGCCGTGGCCAAAACCCGTTTGGCATCTTCTTGCTTGATGACGTACCGATCCAAATACTTTTTGACATCTTTGGGTTTGAGATCAAAGGAAAGGACTTCTTTGCGTTTCTGCCTCTGTTTCTCTTCCTCTTGTTCCCTGACCCGTTCAGCCTGAGGATCCGGACGTGTGCCAAATTGGCTCATCATCCTCCTCATGTTTTCCATCATATCCCTCTGTGCCTGATTCGGATCCCTGGGTTCAGCCATAACGCCCCCTCATTTAATTGTATAAAAGAAGTGTATTGTACCATGCAAGGCAATAGGTTCGGAAGAGTCTCAGTAGGGCTTAGCAGAATGACGGGGTATGATGATGATCCGGCGGCGATCCAGCCCCAGATGCTCCAGATGGACAAAAACCGTATGCGCGGGCAAAAGAGAACCCGCCTTATCGGCCCATTCGATACATGATATCGCCTTTGAATCGGCTGTAAATTCTTCAAAACCGATCGCTTGAAAATCCTCAGCGCTTTCCAAGCGGTACAAGTCAAAATGATAAAGCGGAATCGTCGTTTTATAGATATGCATCAGTACAAATGTCGGACTTTTGACCTCATCGGCATTGGCTAAACCAAGTCCATGGGCAATTCCCTTGATGAAAGTTGTCTTCCCGGAACCCAAGTCCCCCACAAGGCCGATCACACTTCCGGGCTTGAGCTGCTTGGCTAACCGGCTGGCAAACTCTAAAGTTTCTTCGGTCGACTGACTGAGGTACTCTTTTTGCGTCATCATCTCAAAAATGGCTGTAACCTTTCCTGATTGTCTTGCGATTGAACTCATTAACCGAGCATTGAACAATCCCTTGTTTAGCCTTGCCAGGCAAGACTCGGCCAATCCAGCTAAGTCTGACATTCGGGAACCTCTTTTTCCAATGCCTGTCTAACCGATGGGCTGATTTCTGCGGAAGGGTAAAGAGAAGCTCAAAATCTTCGCCATCGCCCAAGGCATGTCCCAAAGCTTTTTTGCGGTTATTTTTCGAAAGCGTTAAAGCTGCTTTCGAAACCGGTACCTTATCGGCATCAAGTTTTGCACAAACGCCCGACGCTTTCATCATGTGTTCGCAATCCTGCCATAATCCATCGGAGATATCAATCATCGCAGACGGATGAAAATGTCTGGCGAGATACTGGCCCTCTCGCAAACGCGGCATAAACCGGTAATGATGTTCGAGGATGGACCCCCCGAGATCCCCTGTCACACCGATCAGATCACCCGGTTTTGCTCCCCGTCTGAGAATGGCTTTGCGGGCATATCCTAAAATGGCAATGGAAGCGAAAAATTGCTTTGAAGCGGTTACATCGCCCCCGACAAATGAGACCTGAAATTGTCTTGCCAACCTCACCATCCCGACATGAAATTCTTTTATCCATCGCTCAGAGACTTTACGGGGCAAACCAAGGGCTGAAACAAAAGCAAAAGGTGTACCTCCCATCGCTGCGATATCACTCAAATTGACTGCAAGCGCCTTACGCCCTGCCATTTCCGGTTGAATTTGCCCCATCTTGAAATCGACGCCCTCAACAACCGTATCGGCTGAGAATAAAACCTTCCGTCCGCGGCGAAAAGATAACACCGCAGCATCATCCCCCAGTCCAATATCCCCTTGAAGGGATTTAGGAACTCCCCTTTTAAGCATTTCAATCAATTGAAACTCTGAAATCCTCATTGTCTTCTACTTCTTCCTCAATTTCAGAAAGGATCGGCGAAAGGGTTTCTTGAGCACTCCCGCTTCGGTGATAAAGGAGGTGATCAGCAAATGAGGCGTCACGTCAAAGGCCGGATTCAGCACCTTCACTCTCCTTGGAGCAATCCTTTTCCCCAGCCCCTCCGTCACTTCCTGAGGGTCCCGGTATTCAATCGGAATTCCTTTCCCATTTCGGATCGAAAAATCGAAGGTGGTAACAGGTGCCGCAATATAAAAAGGAATCCGATGAGCACGCGCTAAAACGGCGAGATTATATGTTCCGATTTTATTGGCGGTATCACCATTGGCGGCAATACGGTCGGCACCGACAATAACAGCATCGATCCTTCCTGCCTTCATCATACACGCCGCCATATTATCGCAGATAAGCGTACACGGGATTTTGCTTTTCGTAAGCTCCCAGGCTGTAAGACGTGCCCCCTGCAAAAGGGGCCTCGTTTCATCCGCAAAGACAGCAATCTTCTTCCCCTGCCCTTTGGCAGCATAGAAGACACCCAGAGCCGTTCCAAAGCCCGATGTCGCAAGTCCTCCTGCATTGCAATGGGTGAGAACCGTATCCCCGGATCTCAAAAGTTTTGCCCCATGGGCGCCCATCCGTCTGCAAAGTTTTTCATCGAGATGATGAGCAGCCTGGGCTTGGCGCAACACCAAACGCTTCAGGATCGAAATATTCCGATCTTTGCTTTTGCCCGTTCCCTTGACAATCTCATCAATCACGTTTCTTAAATTAACTCCTGTAGGACGCGCACCCTTTAGATAAACGGCTTGCTTTCGTAATAAACCGAAAAAACCTTTCCGGGATCCCCGATACCGCGCAATCCCCAGGTACAAGCCGTATCCCCCGACAATACCGATGGCGGGCGCTCCCCGTACCACCATATTTTTGATCGCCCAATAAACATCCTTGGAATTCCGGCAGCGCAGCCATTTCTCCTGCAGGGGTAATTTTCTCTGATCAAGCAGTTCCAAAACATTGTGTCGAAAACGCATCGGCGCAAAAATCATCGAAACACTCTCCTTCGAAACCTAACGATTGTTTAAAAACGAACGGGTAAAGACGGCACTCCCAACAAAACACAAAAGAAATCAACCCCCGGGACAATAAGATAAAAAAGCATCCCGGTGAAATATAAAAGCAAAATAATCATAAATCCAAACCGTTCGATTTTAAAGAAGAGTCTCGCCAAGGCGATGGGCAAAAGGCCCGCCAGGATACGCGACCCGTCTAAAGGCGGGATCGGTATCAGATTAAACATCGCCAAGCCCAAGTTAAACCAAATCACATAAAGGATAATCGTATGGGGATAAAACCTGATGACAAAAGCCAAAACGATCGAGATAAGGATATTCGCCAAGGGCCCTGCCGCCGCCACCTTCACCATATCCCGTTTCGGGTGATGAAGTAAGGCAAAATTGACCGGAACCGGTTTGGCCATCCCGATGGCAAATTTCCCGCGCGTTGAAATGAAAAGCAATGCCGGCAAGAGAACAGTCCAAAACATATCAATGTGTTTAAGCGGATTAAGACTCAGCCGTCCTCTCGCTTTCGCTGTGGGATCCCCCAGTCGATAGGCCACATACCCATGACTTACTTCGTGAATTACAATCGTCATTAAAAACAAGAAAATAAGAAGAGCTATCTCCATCAGAAAAGACCCGCTTCCTGAGCTAGGACCTGCTTGGTTAGAAAAAAATACGCCAGAAAAACACTATTGTGGGTAATATGAAGAACCATGGGGGCAATCAGGGACTGTCTTTTTTCATAAAGATAAGCCAGCCCCAGTCCCAAGACAAAAATGGGCCAGAAGGCGAAACTGCTTTCATGGATCCAGGCAAAAAGGGCCGAGCTCGCAAGCATTCCCCATATTTTCCCCCACTTCTTTTTAATGATCGAATAGCAGAATCCGCGAAAAAATATCTCTTCGAAAAAAGGCCCGATCACGGCTGCCAGCAACACAGAGTATTGAACCAGAAACGGATTCCGTTTTTCTTCTTCCAAAAAAACATTGATGATGGGATGAAGCGGCGGCTCCTGGGCCAACCACTCCGAAATGAAAACGACAGCGATAAGAACAATTGCAAAAGCAGGAAGGATTGCAAGATATCCTAACCACCCAATCACCAACTCCCTCAGGATCTTCCCGTCCGGGACTCTAAACCCGATGTCCCGGAGTCCCCCGCCCGAACGGTTCATGACGTGCCAAATAAAAAGAAAACATAAAACGTCGACTAGCGTTGTGTGCATCAAGATATAAAAATTATCGGAAGGCCCTTCAAAAACAACCCTTCTAAAATAACCCAAGATAAAACTTGCCATGAGTCCGGCAGCAAAAAAAAGAACGACAACCTTAAAAAGCATGGACAGTCGCCAATCCGAAAAACTGGGTTCGTGGAATTGAAAAACAAGATGGGAGCGAAAACGCTTATTGATTGAATAGCCAATATCAATCGCGAGTCCGATCAAAAGAGCTAACAGAATAAACGAGGTAAAAAAACCAAAAAGCGCGGCTAAATCAGGGCGGTCTTTCAAGAAGACCTCCAGGGAACCGGAAGTCTGAACCTTTTGTTGAAGTTCCCCCTCAGCCTGTTGATAAGCAATAACTTCTTGGGAGACAGGCATCTCGGAAGGAGCGCTCCCGAAATGAACCCTTTCGTAAAACAGGTAGGCGCCAACCAACAAGAAAAGGATGACATAAAACTTTTCTTTCTTGATCCATTCAAGGAGGGCCCGCATCATAGCCGAAAAATCTTCTTGGCATTCTCGGTTGTATGGCGGGCGAGTTCTTCGGAATGAATCCTCTTAATCTCGGCAGCCAATTTCGCCGTTTCAATCAGATACGCTGGTTCATTCCTTTTCCCCCGAAAGGCTTGAGGCGGCAAATACGGAGCATCGGTTTCAAGCAAAAGACGGTCCAACGGACAAAACTTGAGGGCTTCTCGAAGCACATCATTTTTTTTATAAGTCAGAGCCCCTCCGAAAGCGATATAAAATCCGAGATCGAGAAGATCCTTCATGGTGTCTTTATCGGATGAAAAACAATGGCTGATTGCCTGAAAAGGAGGCATGAGGTACTCCTTCATCATGGCCTGTAAATCCTCATAAGCTTCGCGGCAATGGATGACAAGAGGCTTAGAATATTTTTGATGCATTTCAAGAAATAGGCCGAAGACCTCCCTTTGTTTTTCACGGGGAGAATGATCACGAAAATAATCAAGTCCGACTTCACCGATCCCTACGACATGCCGCTCCTGTAATATTTCCTCGATTTTTAAAATAACTTCAGGGGTCACCGCTTGGGCTTCGTGCGGATGAATACCGGCCGTTGCATAAAGACAATCATAAAGTTGCGTTAATCTCAAAGATTTCTCCGAACTCGCCAGGTCAGCACCCACATTAATCATGCACTGAATGCCAACCGCCTTGGCACGCCCGATAACATCCTTCAAATCATCACGGAAATCGTCAAAATCCAGGTGTGTGTGGGTATCAATCCAAGAGTTCATCATGAATGAATTAATGATTTCCTGTGAGCCATGGCTTCTCAGTCTGTCTTTTTTTCGTCCAAACGAGGAAAGAGAACCTCTCCCCGTTCGATCCCCGTATCCGTCCGGATCATCCGTTTTTCAAAATCTTCTTTATGGGGAATTATTTCCATACCCGTGATCTTGAGCCGGTCGAGAATCTTTTTGGACGAATCGGGCAAGAAGGATTGAAGGAGTACCGCCAAATGCGCAAGACATTCTCCGAGGATCACCAAGACTTGGGCAAGTTTTTCATTTTGCTTTTTATCTTTTGCCAACACCCAGGGCTTTTGTTCTTCCACATATTGATTGGCGAGTGTAATAACGCGAAAAATTGCACTCAGGGCTTCCCGCGGGTCATAGCACTCCATCGATTCCCGAACACGATCCCACGTTAGGAATGTTTCTTGCATTAATTTCGACCCCATAATTTTAACCGGCACTTTAGGGATCGTTCCATGAAAATATTTCCCCAGCATCGAAGCAAACCGAAACCACAAATTACCCAAATCATTGGCTAAATCACTGGTATATCTTTCTTTTAATAGTTCTTCTGAAAAAGCTCCGTCATGCCCAACCGTGACTTCACGCAAAAGAAAGTAGCGGAAAGCATCTACCCCATAAATTTTAACAAGTTCTAGAGGATCCACCACATTTCCCGCCGTCTTGGACATCTTGGCCCCTGACACAGTCCACCATCCATGGGCCAAGATCACAACCGGCGGTTCGACATCGCAAGCCTTCAACATAATGGGCCAATAAATCGCATGATGCCTCAAAATGTCCTTGCCGATCAATTGGATATCGGCCGGCCAATACGTTTCGAATTTCTTTTCATCCGTGGTGTAACCAATACCACTCAGGTAATTGATCAGAGCGTCAAACCACACATAGACCACATGATCCTTCGAATTGGGATATTCAATGCCCCAGCTTAAACGTTTTTTCGAACGCGTAATGCACAGATCTTCAAGAGGCTGTTTCAAAAAAGACAGGATTTCATTCCGGCGGAAATCGGGACGAATAAACGCCGGATGATCTTCGATATACTGAATAAGCCAGTCCTGATACTTTGACAACCGGAAGAAGTAATTATCCTCGCTCAATTCCTGAACTTCCCGGCGACATTCCGGACATTTCCCGTCGATCAATTGAAGCTTCGTCCAAAAGGTCTCACAAGGGACACAATACCAGCCAGTATAGCTGGAAGGATAAATATCTCCCTTGGCTTCCAGCCTTTTGAGGATATTACAAACCACCTGCTTGTGATAGTCGTCTGTGGTGCGAATAAAATAATCATAGCGAATCCCCAATAACCGCCAAAGCTCTTTAAACGTTGGGGAAATAAGATCGGCATAAGCTTTGGGATCCATATTTTTTTCTTTGGCGGTTTTTTCCATCTTGGCACCGTGCTCATCGGTCCCCGTAATAAAGAAAGTCTTCTCTCCCAGAAAACGGTAATAGCGCGAGAAGGTATCGCAAAGAATATTCGTATAGGCGTGCCCGATATGAGGTTTGGCGTTCACATAGTAAATGGGAGAAGTGATATAACGCGTTTGACGGCTCATGGAGCTACCTTCTCTTTCAATCTGTTTCTGAGATGAATCGTTAATCTTGTCAGCGCCAATTTTTGATTGACGTTAGCGGCCACCGCATCTTTTGTTTCGCGGATCTTATCAATTGCATCGAGGCAAGCTTCAAGGTGTTGATGGCTCAATTGGCTCGAATTGATACCCTGATGAATCTTTTCCCGGTAGTAGCTCATGAGTTGGTCCAAAACATCTTTCAACTCTTCACGGGGCGTCTTTTGATAAGCCTCAAGAATATCGATCCAATCCTCGCTCTGCCATTCCTGAGGATAGGACTTCTCAAACTCTGTTTTCGAATCACATGGTTTTAAGCGAATTTCAAAAACACGCGACTGGATCGTTTCCATCAGATGGGACTTGCTTTCCACCAGCAAAAGAAAGACAGAGTTGGGCGGAGGTTCTTCCAAGGATTTTAGAAGCGAATTAGCCGCATCCGTTGTAAGTCGCTCGGCTCCACAAAGGATGAAAACCTTCCATTTGCCTTCATAAGGCTTGAGCGATGCCCCGCTGACCAATTGACGCATCTCCTCAATCTTGATGGAACGCTCTTTTAGATCCCACCCGATCCATAAGACATCCGGATGATTCCCGCTTTGGACCTTGTGACATTGCAGGCATGAACATTCCGAAAAGAATTGCCCCCGTTCGCAATTTAAAGCCGACGCAAAGGCCTCGGCCAAAGCTTCCTTGTCCGAGGAATGTTTACCGGAAAGTAAATAAGTCGGCGCAATCCTTTTCGCCTCCAAATGAGCGCGCAAAACACGAACCGCAAAATCCTGATTTCTAAGACTTTCCCACGGCATCGATCAATCGCTCCTTGATTTTCTTCGTAAGGGCATCTTTGGATTCAGACGCTTTCAACACAACATACCGGTTTCGTTCTTTCTTCGCCATGGCCAAGTATCCCCTTCGAACCCTTTGATGAAACCGTATCGATTCTTTTTCGATCCGGTCATTGCGGCCTCCCCGTTTCATTCCTTCGACGGGATCCATGTCCAAAAGAAAAATAAGATCCGGACGGAGATTCCCGCGAACAAATAAACGGCTCACTTCTCTTATTTTCGCCAGTGGAATCCCGCGCCCATAGCCTTGATAGGCCAGCGTGGAATCTTCGAACCGGTCACAAATAACGACCACTCCTTTAGATAAAGCGGGTAAAATCTTCTCTCGCAAAATTTGGGCCCGGCAAGCCAAATAAAGAAGGAGTTCCGTTTCCTGAGTCATTTCACGAAATTTCTTATTTAAGATCACTTTGCGAACCGATTCGCTGATCCTCGTACCCCCCGGCTCCCTCAAAATCAAAACGCGGTGTCCCCGGTTTTTCAGAAATTGAACAGCCCTCTTGATTTGAGTGCTTTTACCGCTTCCTTCCGTCCCTTCAAAGGTAATAAAAAGCCCCTTGGACTTGGACATTAGTTAGACTCCCACGTCCGGCGTTTCTTTTTTAAACGCGATGCTTCCCCCGGCCTTGAATCCTTCACGAGCCATCCCATTTTTTCGATCTCACCACGCATCACATCCGACTTTGCCTGCAATGTCTTGTCCTTTTTAAAATCAGAATGTTGTCTGACCTTATTACGTTCGATCACGCGTTTTTGAACATCGGCCGGGATATCTTTCACAGAAGAAATATCGAGACCCAAGAGACGATCAATGTCTCCAAAGAAACCGATGGCTGCTCGAACATTCTCCTCATTCCTTGACGTCGAATACGGCAAGGTCAAGTCGCTGTTGATATGACTGACCGCTGTCAAGATTTCGGCAACGGCAATAGAAATAGCAAGATCATTACTGAAGGCCCCGATAATTTTATTCATGTAAGATTCCAACGATTTCTTTAAACTGACCTGCATGCGCTCTTTTTCCTGGGCATCAGGTTCGCGTTGCGGCTCGTAGGTCTTATCACAGAACCTGGAGAGACAATCAAAATAGCAGTCATCCAACTTCTTAATGATCTCGCTAACAGCCTCGAGGCCCTCGAAGGTAAAATTAAGCGGCATCCGGTAGCTGACAGCTAAAAGAGCAAAACGAATGGCCATCGGATCCGCTCCCTGCTTCAATAAATCACGCAGAGTATAGAAGTTCCCTTTCGATTTGGACATCTTTTCGCCGTTCACGAGAAGAAACTTGCAATGAAGCCAGTAACGGACGAAGGGTTTCGTTTGGCTGAAGGCCTCGGACTGGGCAATCTCATTTTCATGATGCGGGAAAATAAGGTCTTCGCCCCCTGCATGGATATCAAACGTCTTGCCCAAATATTTCATACTCATCGCCGAGCACTCAATATGCCAGCCGGGCCTTCCCATGCCCCAGGGAGAATCCCAGCCCGGTTCCCCTTCTTTTGACTTCTTCCATAACACAAAATCGGTTCCGGCCTCTTTCTCATACTCATCGGAATCCACCCGGGCCCCGACGATATTCCGGTCGATGTCCTTACCGGACAATTTTCCATAATCGGAAAATTTTGAAACGCGGTAATAAACCGACCCGTCACTTTCATAAGCGAAGCCTTTATCGACAAGTCCCTTGATCAATTCAATCATCCCCCCTGAACCATGAATCTCATCGGTCGCCTTCGGTTGAAGGGTCGGAGGTAGGATATTCAGCACCTTCAAGTCTTCTAAAAAAGCCCGGGTATAAAATTCGGTGTATTCCTTGAGGCTTTTATGTTCACGGACGGCCCCGGCAATGGTTTTGTCATCGACATCCGTCACATTCATGACGTGTTTGACCCGAAACCCCTGAAATTCCAGGAACCGCCTGAGAAGATCCTCGAAAACAAAAGTCCTGAAATTGCCGATATGGGCATAATCATAGACCGTGGGTCCGCAGGTATAGATCCCCACCTCGCCTTTCTTTAAAGGCTGAAATTCCTCAATTTCTCCCGTTAAGGTATTTGTTAACCGAATCGTCACATCGACTCCTTAGATTTGAAGCGCCCGCCGGAAACGGCCTTTTATTTTATCACGCCCAAGGACAGGGATAACCCGTTTTAATTCCGGGCCATGGACTCTGCCCGTTACCGCCATCCTGATCGGATGAAAGAGGCTCTTGCCTTTTGCCGGGACCTTCTTCTTCAATTCCTCAACGAGTCCTTGATATAAATCAGACGGTTCTTTAGACCATTCGTCTAAAATTTCAAGTGCAGCACGAAAAATCATCTTGGATTCATCCGCCTTCATCAAGGCTTCATCCTCGTAATCAAATTCGTCTTGAAGAATCTTTAAGGCCTCGGGCAATTGATCGAAACGTTCAATCTTATCTTGAAAGATCGCAAGGACATTCTTCAGCAAACCGGGATTAAGATCCATGGAACCTTGCTCCTCCAAATACCGCAAAGCCGACTCGGCAAACTCTTCCCCCGACAGTCTCCTCAAATGTTCCCCATTCATCCAATCAAGTTTCTGGGGATCAAAGATGGCGCTAGACCGTCCAACGCGTCCTAAATCAAACGCCCGCTGAAGCTCTTCCAAGGTAAAAATCTCCTGATCATTTCCCGGGGACCACCCCAGCAACGCCATATAATTGGCAAGCGCGTGAGGCAAATAACCTTTTCCACGGAAGGCGCGCATCGATACGGAGTCTAAACGTTTGGAAAGGGTTTGCCCCCCCTCGCCTTGAACGAGCGGCAAATGACCGAATTGCGGCGATTCGGCCCCCAACGCTTGAAAAAGAAGCAAATGTTTCGGCGTATTGGAAAGATGATCCTCCCCGCGGATAACATGCGTAATCTCCATCCTCGCATCATCGACACAAACAACCAAATGGAAGGTCGGCATCCCATCAGCACGCTGAATGATAAAATCCCCAACCATGTCATCTAAGTTGAAGGAAACCTTCCCCCGGATAAGGTCATGGACTTCCAAGTGCGGGTTCTCAATCTTGAAACGCACGGCAGGCCGTATGCCCTTCGCCTTCCTCTGGGCAATCTCTCCCTGACTGAAAGACCTTCCCCGATTATCGAAATGAAACGACCTTTTTTCCGCTCGCGCGTTTTGCCTCATCTCTTCAACTTCTTCTTCGGTCACATAACAATCATAAGCATGCCCTTGGTCGATTAGCTTCCGAATCGCGTCTCGATAAATCCCAAGCCGTTCGGATTGGCGATAAGGCCCAAAATCTCCTCCGAACCCCGGCCCTTCATCCGGCACCACTCCCATCCATAACAGATCGTCGATTTGAGCTTTCTCAAACTCAGGCCGGGACCTTTCCCGGTCCGTATCTTCCACGCGGAAAATAAATTTGCCCCCGTGATGCCGCGCAAAAAGGAAATTAAAAAGTGCCGTGCGAATATTTCCCAAATGCAGATACCCCGTAGGTGAAGGTGCAAACCGAACTCGAACCATCCTATTTTCTCCTCATCGAAACAATGGCCTCGCAAATAACAACATCACCGCCTTCCATGCTCTCAAGGCCTTCCATCGTTTTGGCCTTCACAGAAACCCGGGCAGGAGGGATTGAGAGGTCCGATGCAATCTTTTTCCGGATCTTCTCTTTGTAGGGACTTAATTTTGGTTTTTGGAGGATAATGACGGAATCTACATGCTCTGTCCGCCATCCTTTTTCATCCGCCCTCGCAACAACTTTTCTCAACAATCGGCCGCTTCGAACATTCTTCCAGCGGGGATCTCGATCCGAAAACCATTCTCCGATATCACCCTCTCCGATGGCACCTAAAATTGCATCGGTAATCGCATGGAGAAGCGCATCCCCATCGGAATGGCCTAGCGCTCCTTTTGCATATGGGATCCGCACGCCTCCAAGATAAAAGGGACGCCCAAGCGCCAGTTTGTGGGAGTCAAAGCCTAACCCATAAAAGATCGGGTTCTCCTCGCCTTCGATATATCCCTTCGCACGCTCCAAATCCGCAAGGGTCGTAATTTTAGGGTTCCAATCCTCATGAGTAATGACTTTGACGCATCTGCCGATCAATTCAAGCAAAGAGGCTTCGTCAGTCGCTTTCATAGCGTTTGGCACCTTCCGGTAGGCCCTTATCAATAAATCTCTTTTCACGAGCTGCGGTGTTTCGGCTTCACGCAAAACCGTACGATCAACCGTCTGTTGTATAGTCCCTGCGGAATCCACTTCCTTAATGGTAGGAACAACCTTGCTGGCTAAGACAACACCATCTGCGTGTTTGGCTGCCCGTAAAACCTTCCGGATAGTCTCGGAGTTCACAAGAGGCCTCGCCCCGTCATGAACCATCACCCAATCATGGTTTGTTCTCGTTCGCCGGAGTGCATTCCAAACAGATTCGGCCCTCGTCTTTCCGCCCCGGACAACTCGTACGTGAACAAGCCCTTCTTGCTTAAGCACCTTCTCCAACGGCTTCTTGAGGGCCGGAGCAATGGCAACAAAGGTCTCTTGGATCTGGGGTATCTTCTTGAAGGCTAAAAGGCTGTGCACCAGAACAGGTTTACCTGCGAGCCATTGAAACAGTTTCCCTGCCTCTGATTCCTTCCCGTGTTTTGTCCCGCGACGAATTAAACTTTCACGGAATCGAAGGCTGCTTCCCCCTGCCGCGACGATGAGGCTGACACGCATCCACCTTACCTCCCACCGCCCTGCCCGAAACGGCGCTGATCATGCCGTTGATGCCGGTCTCGCCGTTGGTCATTATTGCGATCCGGTCTGTCGCCATTTTCAGGTATCTTCGCAAAAATCATTCGGCCTGCTTGTGTTTGAAGAACACTGGTGATGGATACATTCATGGTTTGCCCAATTCGGCGTCTTCCATTGTCAACGACCACCATCGTTCCGTCATCCAGGTATGCGACACCTTGGTCATGCTCTTTGCCCTCTTTAAGGATCTTGACCTGCATCATTTCCCCGGGCATCACAATCGGTTTCAAAGCATTCGCAAGTTCATTAATATTGAGAACCTTCACACCCTGAAGCTCAGCAACTTTGTTCAGGTTAAAATCGTTGGTAAAAATCTTGGCATCCAGAACCTGAGCCATCTTGACCAGTTTGGCATCGACGGTGGAAAATTCAGGGAAATCCATCTCATTGATTTTGACAATCAAATTCGGATTTTCTTTGATCTTATTGAGAACATCCAATCCCCGCCGCCCCCGGTTCCGTTTTAAGGGATCCGAAGAATCCGAGATCAATTGAAGCTCTTTTAAAACAAAACGGGGTAAGATAAGTTTACCCGGAAGAAAATGGGTCTTGCAGATATCCGCAATGCGCCCGTCAATAATGACGCTCGTATCAAGCAAAATCAGTTCTTCCTTAGCACCTTTCTTGTCTAAGGTCACAAACGGAAGCATCAGAGAAAATTCATCCTGGCCTCTTAGAACCGTGATGACCCCCAGATAGGTGAAGATAATCGCCGTGGCAATCCCGAGTTGCCTTTCTGAGGCAAGGGGAAAATCCGCGTACACAATCACCATCATGAAAAGGCGGTGCACCAAAAGACCCAGCCCTGCTCCGATCAAGATTGATAAGATATTTCGAACCGTAAACTGCTTGAAAAATATATCAATCAAGATCACCAACATTCCAATGAAAAATCCAATCCCAGCCCCCGCATAAGCCGTGAAGGGATCTCCCAAATCCGGGAGCCACGAGATATTGGCAACATAACCATATCCCGCACAGCCCAGAACAAATAAAATTCGAATAATCGCTACCATAATCAAACTCCTTTTTGAATATCGCTCACATGAAATAAAATTAAAATTTTATTAAAAAAAGAGGAACCCTTTCTTATCGTCTTTGTCATCCCGTTTCATTAATTTCCAGGGATGAGCTTTGATCTCCGCGACAAATTCTCGGATTTCCTGATAAAGCTCGTCTTTGACGAGAAGTTTTCCCGCAGTTCCTTCTCCCTTTTCAATCGTATCAAGAATGTTACGAAGGGACTCTGTCGACGCCTGAAGATCCTTCACCGCACCTGTTAGATCATCCTCGGATCCCTTTAAAACCTTATCCAAAGATCCCGTCACGCCCGCCAGATGAGTTACAATGTCTTTCATGGCACGTCCGGTTTCCTCATCGCGAAGGGCATCCCGTAACCTCTCAATAATCTCATTAAAATTATCGGCAATTCGATGCCCGCGCTCAATCAAGGCTTCAACAGGGACCGGATCGTACCCCTCCATCAGATGCCCATCACGAACCAATGGGGCATTTCCGGGCTGGGGTTCGACTTCAATATGCGGCTCACTTAAAATGTGAGTCCCTTGAATCTTAAACAAATAGTTTTCTTTAATTTCCACCCCCTTTTCAATAAAAAGTTTTACTTTGACCCGCGATCTTTCTTTGTTTTGATCATAGATAAGATCGACACGGCTTACTTCTCCGACACGGACCCCTGCCAAACGCACAGGAGCACCCTTATCCAGAATACTGATAAAATCGTACATCACATTCAACGAATACCCCGAGCGGAAGAAATAAACACCGCTGACAAAGAAAACAACGGTTGTTAACAAGATAAAACCTAAGATAACAAACATACCCACGAGGGTTTCATTTCTCGATTTTCTCATAACGCCTCACTTATGTTTATCCGTAATGGGTCCCTCTGCCGACCCAGTCACAAATTGTTTAATAATAGGATTATTCGTCTGACGAATTTCCTCGGGCGTTCCAATGCCGACAATCCGCCCACCATAAAGCATCGCAATCCGGTTAGCAACTTTATAGGCGCTGGTCATATCATGAGTCACAACCACCGAGGTCACTTTGAGTTTCTCCTGCATGCGTAAAATTAAATCGTTGATCGCATCCGCCGTGATCGGGTCCAGCCCCGTTGTGGGCTCATCATAAAGAATAATTTTCGGTTCATTACAAATAGCTCGGGCCAAACCAACTCTCTTTTTCATGCCTCCGGAAAGCTCCGAAGGCATTAGATCTTCGATTCCGCTAAGGTTCACTAAGTCCAACTTCTCCGCCACTTTCTTTCGAATGACGGGAATCGGCAGCCTTGTATGTTCATAAAGCGAAAATCCGACATTCTCTTCGACCGACAAGGAATCAAAAAGGGCTGCCCCTTGAAAGAGCATGCCCAACCGGAGCCGGAACCCTTCAAGCTGGCGATCGTCGAGAGAAAAGATATCGACATCGTCGATTAAGACCTGCCCCTGATCAGGTTCCAAGAGTCCCATAATATGCTTCAAAAGGACACTCTTTCCGCAACCCGATCGTCCGATAATCACAAGGGTCTCCCCGTCTCGAATGGACAAATCTAATCCTTTCAAAACTGGACTCACTCCAAAACTTTTAAAGAGACCGCGTATCTCAATCATCTTTTTTAGAAAAAGTAAAAAATAGCCGTGAAAAGGGCATCCGAAGCAATAATCATCACTAAGGCCGTCACCACCGCTATGGTCGTCGCCCTCCCGACCCCTTCGGCGCCCCCTTGTGCTTTAAAGCCAAAATAACAGCCAACCGTCGCAATAATGCCTCCAAAGAAAAAAGCTTTAATCAATCCGGTAATCACGTCCTTGATCATCAAAACATCAATGCTTCGTTTGATGTATTGATGCGAGCTGATACCCAATTTGAAAACCGCAATGACGTAACCTCCGAAAATCCCAATGCAATCGGCATAGATGGTTAAGACAAAAAGACCGATGACACCCGCCACGAAACGCGGAACCACCAAATAGCGAACGGGGTCCACCGCCGATGCCTTCAAGGCATCAATCTGCTCCGTCACTTTCATGGTCCCTAATTCCGCAGCAATGGAGGCCCCAACCCGGCCCGCAACTACCATCGCCGTCAAGACAGGCCCCAATTCGCGTGTCATCGAAAGAGCCACCAGATCCGATGTAAATTGTTCTGCGGCAAATAAACGGAGCTGATAAGCAGACTGCAGGGTCAAAACCATCCCGGTAAATAACGCTGTCAGGAAAACCAAAGGCAAAGAAGTCACGCTCATCTTCATCATTTGGTCCATCGTTGATTTCCAACGCAACCGCGTTTTGGCGAATGTCCTAACCGTGTCCACAAAAAGGTAAGAAATCCCTCCTGCATTCGTCGCCAAAACAATCGACTGATGTCCGATAGCTTGAAGCCACCGTTTTACGGATATCAGTCGTTTCAATGTTTTAAAATTTACCTTTTCCACATCATCATCCTCAATTAGAACCGGACCTTCGGTCCAATGGCAACATACCCCTCATCCTGCTGCATATTATCCGTATCGCCTAAAGTAGCCCCTCCGGTCGTCAGGCCAGCCTTGACAGCAATCTTGGGAAGTCTCGAAATGATATGATCGATTTCAAGATCCCCTTCTGTATCACTGGTCGTAAATTCCCAACCTTTCCACAAAACAAAATGGTCGGCCGTTTCAATCCTAATGCCGTGAAACATATTGGCAAGCGAAAGATCCAAGGCCCCCCTTAAGTAAAGCTCGGTTCTGCCCCTTAAAATTCGCGAATCTTCTAACGGCAGATAAGGCGCAAAACCATGAAAATGAATCATCCCGCGGTCGTATTCCAGTTTTCCTAGAACGCCGTCTTTGACACTGAAAGAACCGGAGATCTCCGGTTTTGATAAAACACCTTCCATCTTCAACTTACCCTCCAAATACCCTCCCAACGTTTTCGGTAAAGGTTTTGAAGCAAAATTCTTGACGCCCGCTAAATCAAACCCATTAACCTGAAGCACGAATTTTCCCTCGGGACGTTTTGATGTAAATGAAATATCACCGTTCATTTCAAAAGCGTGCCCCCAAGAACAAAAAATATCATGAACCCCAAACGAGTTAATTTGAAAACGGCCTTGGAGATCCGAAAATGGCGCATACTCCAGGACAAAATAATCCGTTCGGAAAAGACCGTCGAAACTCCATAGCCTTCCCTCTTCCCAAGATCTCGTCGGCTTGAGTTCAATCTCGGCTGAGGTAACAAAATCGAGTCCGTAAATTTTGGCGTGCTCCAGATTAAAAGCAAGATGGAAGTTCAAATCACGCAAATTTGTCTGCGCGGCGAAACGCTGCGCCCCTCTTTGAAATTGAAAACGGGAGTATCCGGATTCCACATCCAGATGGCCGCTACCTGAATATTGGTCATCTACCAAAACATCGTTAAATATAAAATTCCATTTTTCTCGCTTGATATTCCCTCGAAAAACATGCTTGTCTTCTTTCAACCACTGCAAGCTGCCTTCAACATATTCATTTGAAAAATCCGCCAAGAAGGTCAGCATCAAAGCCGGATATTTCTTGCCCGCTGACCAACTGAAAGCAAGAACGGGTGCCGTTCGAAGATTTTTGAGCTCTCCTTTAATCAAGGTATCCCACCCATAAACGGATGCCTGGACACCATCAAAATAAAACTCCTGATTCACCCATCGAATCTTGCCCTTCATATCCTTGAGCGGGATCGAAAGTTCATCATTTAAACTGACTGAATCCAATTCAAGATCCAAATCATGACGCCTCTCAAAGGGCGCGACAATCCCGCGCAATTTCGCTTCACCGTTAAGCAAACCCTTTAAATGGCCTTTTAAATTCACACGAATTTCGCCATTCATTTGCGGTCTTAACACCCCATTGATATTCTGCACATGAATATTGGATCGGAATCCCGGAACCGAGATAAATATCTCGCCCCCTTTAAACTCAAGCGACGAGACACTTTCCGCACCCGTACCGAATTTAAAATCCTTAAGCAGGTCATAGGAGAACTCCGTCTGTTTGACCAGCAGTTTCGGGGCCTGCAAAATGATCCCCGAGGGAACCGACAGCTTGCGGCTTAAAAACGCAAGGGGATGATACCGAAAAACAATTTGATCAACATGAATCCGGTAAGCGTCATCGTCCTTCGCTTGCGACCGGATCCTAAGCCCGCTCAAGGCCACACGGTTGATCATCCCGACACGAATGCGATCGATCTCGACATGGGCGCTTAGAAATTCGCTTGCTTTTTTTTCAGCAAGCGCCTTAAACTCGTCTTTTTGAACTTCCGAAGTCACCCAAAGGTAGGGAATCCCCGCAAGGCATGAAAGAAGCAAAAAACTTCCTATGAAGACACGCCAAAAACCAAACCGCATAAACCCCTCTTCGGAATTAAGATGTTTTCTCAAATTGAATCTGCTCTCCCCGCAAAACCGCCTGAATTTTATCCCCTTCCTTGAACTTCCCGGAAAGGATCTCCTCAGCCAAAATATTTTCGATATACCGTTGAATGGTACGTCTAAGCGGTCGTGCACCGAAGATAGGGTCATAGCCTTTGTCGATCAAGAATTTCATGACCTCGGGAGAGAGATCCAAGTCCAGTTTCTTATCTTTCAACCGGTCAGTCACTTCCCGCAATTCGATCATGATAATCTGCTCGAGATCCTGGCGAGTGAGCGGATGAAAAACGATCGTATCATCCACACGGTTCAAAAATTCAGGACGGAAGACCTTTTTTGTCTCATCAAGCAGCTTTCGCTTTAATGATTCATAATTAATATCTTCCATCTGAGGTTTGAACCCTAAATCACCGTCGCGTTTGATAAGAGACGCCCCTACGTTCGAAGTCATGATCAAAATGGTATTTCTAAAATCAACTTTCCGACCGTAAGAATCGGTGAGACGCCCTTCCTCCATCACTTGAAGCATGATGTTAAAAACATCGGGATGGGCTTTCTCAATCTCATCAAACAACACCACAGAATAAGGCCGCCGACGTACCTTTTCAGTCAATTGTCCTCCCTCTTCATACCCCACATACCCGGGAGGGGCACCCACTAAACGCGAAACATTAAACTTCTCTCCATATTCTGAACAATCAATAGCCACCATGGCATCCTCGTCACCAAACATAAATTCCGCAAGCCCCCGTGCGAGAAGCGTTTTGCCAACGCCGGTCGGCCCCAGGAAAATAAACGCACCGATCGGACGCCTCGGATTTCTCAAACCCGAACGTGAGCGGCGAACCGCATGGGAAATGACCCGGATCGCTTCATCCTGGCCGATAATCCGGCGATGGAGTTCATCTTCCATCCTGAGGAGCCGCGCCGTTTCCTTTTCTTCCAGCCGGGCCAGAGGAACCCCTGTCCATTTCGATACGATATGCGAAATGTCTTCTTCGGTGACTTGGACTTCAACTTCCGATTTCGATTCTTTCCAATTCTTTTTGACGCGCGTCAATTCTTCTTTGGCCTGACGCTCTTGATCACGAAGCTTGGCCGCCTTCTCAAAATCCTGTGCTTTAATGGCAGCTTCTTTTTCTCTTTTGAAGGCCTCGATCTCCGTTTCAATCTTTTTGAGATCTTTAGGAAGCGTCGTTACGGATAACCTCGCACGAGAGGCTGCTTCATCGATGATATCAATCGCTTTATCCGGCAGAAAACGCCCCGAAATATAGCGATCCGAAAGTTTCACCGAAGCCTCAATGGCCTCATCGGTTATCTTGACTCGATGATGCGCTTCGTATCGGTCCCGCAAACCCTTCAAAATCTGCACGGACTCATCCACCGAAGGCGGATCCACCATGATTGTTTGAAATCTCCGGGCCAACGCCGCATCTTTTTCAATATATTTGCGGTATTCATCCAACGTCGTTGCACCAATGCATTGTATTTCACCGCGTGCGAGGGCCGGCTTCAGGATATTCGAAGCATCGATTGCGCCTTCCGCTCCCCCTGCTCCTACCAAGGTATGGATCTCATCGACAAAAATCATCACATTCTCTGTACGACGGATTTCATCCATCACGGCTTTAATACGTTCTTCAAATTGACCACGGTATTTTGTTCCGGCAACCATCAGCGCGAGATCCAAAACAACAATCCTCTTGTCCGCTAAGATTTCGGGAACATCCCCCGCGATAATTTTTTGAGCAAGACCTTCCACAATGGCCGTCTTTCCCACACCTGCCTCGCCTAAAAGGACCGGATTGTTCTTCGTACGGCGCGCAAGGATTTGAATCACACGCTCGATTTCATCCGAACGTCCGACAACCGGATCCAGCTTGCCGTCCCGTGCCAAAGTGGACAAATCACGACCGAAGGAATCCAATGCCGGAGTTTTTGTCTTGCCGCGCGCCGTTCCAACCCCGCCTCCCCCGCCGGGTCCGCCCCCCGACCCGCTGGGAGTTGACGAACCCAGAAGCTTAATGACTTCTGCACGAACCTTGTTTAAATCAAGGCCGACATTCATTAAAACATGACTCGCTACGCCTTCGCCTTCCTTGATCAAGCCCAGCAAAAGATGTTCTGTCCCGATATAGTTATGCCCCAGCCGTCTCGCCTCATCCATTGCCAGTTCAATCACTTTCTTGGCTTTCGGAGTAAACGGAATATCTCCGGAAACGATGGTACTGGGTCCAAACTGGACCAGTTTTTCGACTTCCAATCGAATCGTATCAAGGGACAACCCAAGATTCTGCAAAACCGCCGCAGCAACACTTTCCCCTTCCTTGATCAATCCCAGCAAGATGTGTTCAGTCCCGATATAATCGTGATTAAACCGTTTTGCTTCTTCCTTCGCTAAAATGATGACTTTCCTTGCTCTTTCCGTAAAACGATCGAACATTCTCAACCTCCCAAAGGCTCCTATGGCCTATTCTTGACCTATTGATGATGACACTATTGACAAATCATTTAATGCATCGACTAAAGTGAGATTTTCTGGAATTTCTGACGAATCAGCTCTGCCCTTCGGATGTCCCGTTCCGGCGCACTCAAGGCCTTGCGGGATAATTTCTGCAAATGAGCAGGCTGAATCAGGAGAAACAAAAGATTTAACTCCTGTTTCGTCAGGGCCCCTTTCAAAATCTCTAATTGGAGGCCCAATTGCACCAACGAAAGCAACTGTGTCGCCTCCGTGGATGAAATGACATGGGCTGACCTCAAAGTTCCCAGAGCACGCCAGACTTGATCCTGAAATTTCACTCTCTTTTTTTCAACCAAGTAACGCCGTGCTTCCTTTTCATGTTCAATGACCTGCCGGATGACCGCAGCGAGATTATCAATAATTTCATCCTCGTTTTGTCCCAGCGTTGTTTGATTCGAAAATTGAAAAAAATTCCCCGTGGCTTGAGTTCCTTCACCGTATAAACCGCGCGCTGTTAAATTCAATTTAGCTAACGCTTGAAGGACCTTGTGAACTTGTTTCGTTAAAACAAGGCCCGGTAAATGCAACATGCAAGAAGCTCTTAATCCCGTCCCGACATTGGTCGGACATGCCGTCAAATAACCCAGTGAAGCACTAAAGGAATAATTTAAATTTTTTTCCAGATCATCATCGATTTGATTGATAATCCTCCATGTATCCATAAGACTAAACCCCGCCTGAAAAGCCTGGAGTCTCAGATGATCCTCTTCAAGCACCATCAGGCTTACCACTTCGTTGGAGGTAATCGCAACGGCCTTTTCTCCCTTCTCCTCGACATGTTCCCGGCTGATTAAATGCCGTTCAAGAAGGAACTGCAGATCCAACTCACTTAACTGCGCGCGTTTAAGATAGTGTGCATCTTTCATCCGGGGGCTTCTTCGGATGGCCTTTTCGACGGTTTCAATAACCTCGACTTTTTGCTCATTCTCCAGCTTTTGCAAAAAAGGGACCCCAAAAAGATTCCGGGCCAGCCGCAAACGGGAACTGACGACAATATCACTCTCGGGCCCGCTGACACGCAGCCATTCGACCGGTTGTTCGACCAATGCATCCAGCGGATTCATTCTTTACCCCTTTTAGGTTTCTTCTGTTTCTCTTCCACTTGCCGAATCACATCCCTCAACCTTGCCGCCTCTTCAAATTCCTCACCTTGAATGCATTTCCTTAAACGCTCCTGTAAATCTTTGAGAGTTTGCGGACTTTTTTGCTCGCTCAGGACCTTACCGGGTTTTTTGCCCACATGACGAATCGAGCGCTGAATCCGTTTAATCAAAGGGATCAACAAACGCGCAAAGCTGTCATAGCAGGCACCGCACCCTAAACGTCCCGTTTTCCCGAACTGTTCATAAGTCAAGCCGCAGGAAGGGCACCGGTTGGGTAGTTTCTTCTCGCCGGTTTTTGGCGACTTTCCGGATTCCGGTATTCCCCCTAAAAGATCGCCGAAACTAAAATGAGTCTTAAAATCCGTGCCTTTTTCATTTGCGCACTCTTCACAAATATGGATCTCGATCATTTGATTGTTGATGATTTCCGTCAAATGGATCGTCGCTTCTTTTGTCCCGCAAAGATTACAAACCATTCTCTTTGGACTCCTTCAAACAAAAAATAGTTATCCGATTTTATACCGGACTCCGTCCGTTCGCGTTAAACGATGGAAATCGCGTAAAAGCGCTTCGGTCACTTTTCCCGGTTTTCCCGTCCCGATCACACGCCCGTCAATTTTCACAACAGGGATAATTTCAGCCGCCGTTCCCGTCAGAAAAACCTCATCGGCATTAAAAAGATCATGCCGCGTCATAATCGTTTCCGTAACCTCATATTTCCTGGCCTCCGCTAAATCCATGATCGCTTGGCGTGTAATCCCTTTGAGGGCCCCTAAATAAACAGGCGGCGTCACGACTTGACTCATCCCCTTCGAAGACTTGGGGGCTTTCACCATAAAAACATTGTCTCCCGTACATTCCGCCACATATCCCTGGTGGTTCAGCATCAAGGCTTCCGCACAGCCTGAATTCTTCGCTTCGATCTTCGCCAGAATATTATTAAGGTAATTTAGGCTCTTAATCGACGGATTAACCGCTTCCGGCAAATTCCGCACTGTTGGCACGGTAATAATCTCAAGCCCTTTCTGGTAAAAAGACTTCGGATAAAGCACAATCTTATCCGTAATAATAAAAATCGTGGGTTGCTTACACTTGTCAGGGTCCAGTCCGAGATCCCCGACACCCCGTGTAATCACAACACGAATATAGGCATCAAGAAGTTTATTGATGCGCAAGGTTTCCACAATGGCCTTTTCCATCTCACGCTTGCTCATGGGAATTTTGAGCATCAACGTATGTGCAGACTCCCATAACCGGTCAAGATGCTCCTGCAATCTAAAAACCAACCCCTGATAAGACCGTATGCCTTCAAAAACCCCGTCTCCGTAAAGAAGCCCATGATCAAAGACTGATATTTTTGCTTCCTCTTTTGCCACCCATTTCCCATTCAAATAAACTTGAAGCGCCATGGATCTCTCCTCTTTTAATATTTTTTTAAAACCCATTCCGTAATTCTATTCTTTAAACGGTTGAACGTGCATGCTCCTGATTCCGGTCAACCTTCAACAAAATCCCGTCCACCAAACGGTAAACCCGCTCGTAACGCCAAGCCACAGCTTCGTCGTGCGTAATAATCAAAAAAGACTGGTGATGTTCCCGGTTCAAATCGCCGATCAACGAAAAGACTTCCTCGGAGGTTTCAACATCAAGATTCCCCGTCGGTTCATCACACAACACCAGCGCCGGCTGATTGACTAAAGCTCTCGCGATCGCAACACGCTGCTGTTCTCCGCCCGACAGCTCTGAGGGATAATGATTCTGCCGGCTCAGCAATTTGACACGCCTCAAAATTTCACGGACCCATTTCTTTTCGCACCTGCCCGCAATCATACTGGGCAGAATAACATTCTCATAAACCGTCAGTTCCGGCAGCAGATGATAAAACTGAAAGACATACCCCAAACGCCGGTTTCTAATCTTCGTGAGCGTTTTTTCCTTCATCGTAACGATGTCTTCGCCCTCAAAAAGGATCTTGCCGGAGGTCGGCTGGTCTAATCCTCCGATTAAATGAAGCAATGTCGATTTTCCGGACCCGGATCGCCCAACGATAAAAGTCACCTCTCCGGCTTTCATTGAAAAACCGACTCCCTTCAAAACCTGCAGGACATCACTCGGCATTTCATAATTCTTCCGTAAATCATAAACCTTCAGGAGATCATGGGTCGAATTATTCATACCGTAATGCCTCCACGGGTTTAAGATTGGCCGCACGATGAGCAGGATAAAGACCGGCCAAAACCGAAGCAATCAAGCCCAGCGTCACCGTCCATAAAACATCTTGAGAATGGATCTCAACGGGAATTTTATCAAAGTAATAAATATCACTTGGAAAGACCTCGAGTCCCGTCGTTCTTTTCAAAAATTCGGACACCTCATTCAGATTGAAGGCTAAGGCAAGCCCCAAAATCGCCCCCGCTGCAATTCCTACAAAGCCGATTCCGAATCCCTCCATCACAAATATTTTACGGATGCTTGCCTTGGTCGCACCAATCGCACGAAGAATACCTATATCCTTGGTCTTTTCCATAACCGTCATGGTCAGGGTCGAAACGATATTAAAAACGGCAACCAAAATAATGAGGGCCAAGAGAATGGTCATCACGGATTTCTCAACCTTGAGCGCCTGAAAAAAATTGTGGTTCATGTCATACCACGATCGAACAACATAATTGCCTGGAAATTCTCCTCTTAAAACCCATTTCCATTTCTCAGCATCGTCCACATCAAAAAATCGAAGGCTCAAACCCGTCACACGGCCTTCGAGATGATACATGTTCTGTGCCTGCTCAAGGCTGATGAGCGCTAACGTCGAATCAAAATCACTCATGCCGACGCGGAAGATGCCTTTGACTCTAAACGGCCGGCTTTCGGCTTCAGAAAAGGTAAAGGAACCCGTCTTCTTTTGAAAAGGGGAAATCAGCATGACATCATCTCCGACCCGCACACCTAAACGGGCAGCTAAAACCTCACCGATTAAAATCCCGCCTTGACGTTCCTCAATCTCTTTTTTGCGGAAAAGAAAACTCCTCTTGACTTTAATCGTCACCTCATCGCTCATATCCGCATTGCCATAGACCATGTGATTTTCAAAGATCGTCAAATTCTCGCTGGTATCATCAACCCCCTTTAAGAGAACACCGGTTGCGTTCTTCGCTGAACGAACAATGGCTTGACCTTCAATAAAAGGAGAAAGACTTTCCAAACCTGGAAGCCGGAGGGATTCAATGCGTTCGGCCACTTGCCAATAATCGTCTAATCCGCCCATTTTTTCGATCCGGATATGCGGCTGGACGTTGACAATCTTTTGTTTCAACTCCCGGTCAAAACCGCTCATCACCGCCAAGACAACGATGAGGGCCATCACACCGACCGCCACACCCCCCATGGAAATAACGGAAATCAGCGAAATAAAACCCGTCTTTCTCCGGTGCGTCAGATGTTTGCTTGCAATAAAGCTTTCGAACCCCATAAAACCTCTTTTAAAATCCCTGACCCGTTTTTCTTATTTTTTTCCTTCGTCATCATCACCGTCCAAATCAGCGACCGGTTTTTCCGGTTTCAGCTGCGGAAATAAAATCACTTCCCGGATCGAATGCTGATTTGTCAACAGCATCACCAAGCGGTCAATTCCGATCCCCAAACCACCCGCTGAAGGCATCCCATATTCAAGAGCCATAAGGAAGTCCTCATCAATCACCTTGTGTTCTCCGATCATCTCTTTTTGAACCGTCAAACGTTCCCTTTGGATCATCGGGTCATTAAGTTCCGAAAAGGCATTCGCTAACTCCATCTTGGCAATGAAAAGCTCAAATCGGTAAACAAGATCGGGGTCCTCTTCTTTGGCCTTGGCCAAAGGCGTCATCACCGTCGGATAATCAATCACAAAGGTCGGATGCCACAATTCGTCTTGGAGCACCTCATCAAAGATTTCATTTAAGATGTCGACCTCTTCCATTTCATTGAGCTCGCTCAACCTTTCGATCTTTAATTTCTTGGCCCCTTCACGAATCTTTATCTTGCGGAAATCAATACCCGTTTTTTCTTGAATCGCATCATAGAAAGAGATCCTCTTCCACGGCCGCTTAAAGTTAAGGGTCTTGTCACCGAAAGGAATTTCCTCTTTGCCGTAGCATTCCTTGACCAAACCGGAAATCAGTTCTTCGGTGATTTCCATCATGTCCGTGTAATCCGCATAAGCCTGATAAACTTCCAGCATCGTAAATTCCGGATTATGGCGCACGGAGACCCCTTCATTGCGAAAGTTCCGGTTAATTTCATAGACTTTCTCAAACCCGCCGACTAAGAGCCTTTTGAGATAAAGTTCTGGAGCGACTCGCAGATATAAATCGGTATGAAGTGCGTTATGATGCGTCACGAAGGGTTTTGCTCGAGCGCCGCCTGGAATCGGCTGCATCATGGGAGTTTCCACTTCCATAAATCCGCGGTCGTCTAAAAATTGGCGTATCCCCCGGATGATATCACTGCGTTTTTTGAAAATCTTGCGGACATCATCATTGACAATCAAATCAACATACCGGTGACGGTAGCGTGTCTCAATATCCTTCAGGCCGTGCCATTTTTCAGGTAAAGTCCGGACAATCGTCGAGAGGACCTTGAAATTTTCAATGCGCACCGTAGGTTCACCTGTTTTGGAAGTGAACAAAATTCCCTCAATGCCCAGGATATCCCCGATATTCAAAGAGGTGAAGACATGATAGAGTTCTTCCCCGAGCACATCTTTCTTGGCGTAGATTTGAATACGGCCATTCTGATCCTTTAAGTCCGAAAAAGTACTTTTTCCCATGATCCGCCGGGACATCAAACGCCCCGCAATTTTGACTTGGCGGCCTTCTTTGAACTCTTTTCTGAGGGTCTCAATAGACTCCATAGGCAGAAACCGCCCGCCGTAGGCACATTCTTTATGTTTCATTTTTTCCTTACATGTTCATTTTTAACGGGTTATAAACTAAACGTGAATTATATTACAGGCAGATCAGAAGTGTCAATCAAAGGCAGAGAACCTCTCCGGATGAAGAAGCTTGCCAAAAATGAATATCCCACGTAAAATCAGCAAGCAAAATAGGTTACTAACATTATGTCATGGCGAATCGGTGAAATTCTCATCCAAAAGAAACTCCTAACTTGGGATCAATTAAAGGACGCCCTTGAGGAGCAGGAGCGCACAAAGGAATTAATCGGTGAGATCCTAATCCGTAAAGGTCTGGTTCACGAACATCTTCTCTACAAAGCACTTGCAGAACAATATGTCATGCGGTTTGTGGATTTAAGCCGTACGCGCATTAATCCTAAGGCGGTTGCCCTTATTCCTAAAAGTGTGGCTCAAAAATATAATATCCTTCCGATTGAACTTTATCGCGATAAGCTCACCCTTGGTATTGGAAATCCGATTCACCTTTGGCCGGAAGAAGAAATCAAACAACTCGCAAAAGTCACCCAAATCGATACCGTCCTCTGCGTTCCGACAGCGATCCGCAAAGCCATCGAAGAATCCTATCACCAAGTGGAAGTGACTGAAGCCCTATCGGGAAAGAAGTAGAAAGTCCTAGCGTCCCAAACCCAGGTTGCGTGTGATCTTTTGAGTCGACCACGATTTATTGAGGGTATAAAAATGAAGTCCGGGGACTTGGTGATTTAATAATTCCTCGCATTGCCGGGTCGCGTAATCAATGCCAAAGGCTTCGATCGCTGTTTGATCTTCTCCGAATTTGAGAATCGCTTCTTTCATGACAGCAGGAATCGCAGACCCGCACATGGACGCAAATTTTTCAATTTGCGGACCGTGAGTCACGGGCATAATCCCCGGCACAATCGGAATGTGAATGCCCACGCTCCGTGAGCGCTCAACAAAATCAAAATAATCCCGGTTTTGGAAAAAAAGTTGTGTGATGATAACATCCGCGCCCTCATCCACTTTCTTTTTTAAATGCTCTAGATCCTTTTTTTTGTCACGGCATTCCAAATGACCTTCCGGATAACCTGCTACAGCGAGTGAGAAAACCTTTCCGTACACAGGATGCCGGCGGATAAAACGGACAAGTTCGGAAGCGTAACGAAAACCGTTTTGAACGCTCTTGTATTCCTTTTCACCTTCGGGAGGATCACCCCGTAAGGCCATGATATTTTCGATATGATTTTCTTTGAGCTCCTCTAATATTTTTTCGATCTCGTCCTGACTGTGGCCGACACAGGTCAAGTGGGCCGCCGTTTCGAGTCCGATTTTATTCTTGATGGCGGAAACGATCCTGAGCGTATTGACGCGCGTCGTTCCCATAGCACCGTAAGTCACGGACACAAAAGCAGGATCTAAGGTCTTCAGCTGAGCGACGGTTTCATAGAGTTTTTTCTCCCCTTCCTCCGTTTTGGGCGGAAATAACTCAAATGAAATCGCCGGCTTCGCCGTTTGATAACATTCCGATATCTTCATATGGTCACGAATAATATCTTAGCTTGAAGAGCTTGCAAAGCTTAATATCGTCCGTCTCCCTCCCGGCTGGGATAAAATATCCCCTGTTCGATTTCCCATGCTATGTTAGAATAACGACTTATGTCATGTCCTTTTTTAGATGCGATTAAAGAAAAAGTCGTGGTTCTTGACGGAGCGATGGGGACCAACATCCAGCGCCTCAAACTACGGCCTGAAGACTACGGCCATAAGGATGGCTGCAACGAATACCTTGCCATCACCAAGCCTGCTGTCATTCGTGATATCCACAATGGCTTTCTCGAGGCAGGTTGTGATGCCATTGAGACAAACACCTTTGGAGCCGCCAGCATCACACTCGCAGAATATGGCCTTCAGGACCGGACCTTTGAAATCAACGAAAAAGCCGCCCGGCTGGCACGAGAAGCGGCTGACGCATATAGCTCGGAATCCAAACCAAGGTTTGTCCTGGGCTCCATCGGTCCCGGAACGAAACTTCCCTCCCTCGGACACATTCATTTTGATCAACTCCTGCCTGTTTATCAGGAGCAGATCGACGGCCTTATACAAGGCGGTGTGGATGCGCTTATCATTGAAACATGCCAAGATCTTCTTCAAGCAAAAATTGCTGTTCTAGCCGCCGAGGAATGTTTTAAGAAAAAGAACAAACGACTTCCCGTCATGGTGCAAGTCACGTTTGAACAAACGGGATCGATGCTGCTGGGAACGGAAATGAGCGCGGTCATTCAATCCCTCGAGATGCTGCCTGTAATCACCTTAGGGATGAATTGCGCAACGGGACCTCAAGAAATGGCAGACCCCCTTCGATTCCTTTGTGACAATTCAACAAAACCTATTTCAGCTGTTCCGAATGCCGGCTTGCCGGAAAATATTGGCGGGGTTGCCCACTACAAACTCACACCGAAGGAATTCGCCGATTATCATGAGCGTTTCGTCAAAGAATTCGGAGTCAACATTGTCGGCGGGTGCTGTGGGACAACAGCCGATCACCTCCGTGAGGTTGTCAATCGTGTCCGGTCTCTCAAACCCAAAAAGCGGGCCCCGATATTTCAACCCGGCTGCGCAAGCCTTTATACGAGTGTCAGCTTCCAGCAGGAACCGCCCCCTCTTTTAATCGGTGAGCAGACCAATGCAAATGGAAGCCGAAAATTCAAGCAAATCCTTGAACGAAATGATTACGATAACCTAATCAGCGTCGCCCGGGAAGCCGTCAAGGAAGGCGCGCACATGATTGATGTCTGTGTCGCCCTGACCGGCCGCGATGAGATCAAGGATATGCACGAAACGATCTTCCGGTTTCAACAGCAGATCACGGCTCCCCTGGTCATTGATTCGACAGAACCTCCTGCAATCGAAGCCGCCCTCAAATTGATCGGCGGCAAGACCATGATCAACTCCATCAATCTCGAGGACGGCGAAAAACGCCTGGAAGCAATCTGCCCGCTCGCCAAAAAATATGGCGCCGCTTTAATTGCTCTCACGATTGACGAAGAAGGAATGGCAAAAACCAAAGACAAAAAATTCGAGATCGCCAAAAGGATTTTCGATCTCACTACACAAAAATACGGAATTTCGCCTGAAGATATTTTCTTTGACACACTGACATTCACTTTGGGAAGCGGAGACCCTGAATTTTATGGGGCAGCCATTGAAACACTTGAAGCCATCAAGCTGATCAAATCCAAAATTCCGGGGGCCCGGACAATTCTGGGGGTCAGCAATATCTCCTTCGGCTTATCTCCTTTGGCCCGGCAAACCGTCAATAGCGTTTTCCTCAACGAAGCCATTCAGGCGGGCTTGGATGCCGCGATCGTACATGCCAAACGAATTTTGCCGCCCTACAAAATCAACCCGGCGGCATTGGAACTGGCAAAGAACTTGATCCATAACAAACGGACATCCCAACGGGATCCCTTACTTGAACTTATCAAGCATTTTGACGCCGTCCAGTCAAAAACTCTAAGCCCCGGAGAGAAAAAAGAAACCCTCTGCCCGGAAGACGGACTTAAAAACAAAATTATCGATGGTGATGCCCAAGGACTTGAAAAACTGCTCGAAGAAGCAAGAAAAAAGTATTCACCCCTTGAGATCATTAACAACTTGCTTTTGGTTGCTATGAAAACGGTCGGTGAACTTTTTGGGGCGGGAAAGATGCAGCTTCCCTTTGTCCTGAAATCTGCCGAGGTCATGAAGAAAGCCGTCTCTCATCTTGAACCTTACATGGATAAGATCTCGGGCAAAGAAAAAGGCACGATGGTTTTGGCAACGGTAAAAGGCGACGTCCATGATATCGGAAAAAATCTTGTCGACATTATTCTCACCAATAACGGTTACCGGGTCATCAATCTAGGAATCAAACAGCCCATTGATGTCATTTTGAAAGCCGCGGAAGAACATAAGGCTGATGCCATCGGTTTGTCGGGTCTGCTTGTCAAGTCAACACTCGTCATGAAGCAGGACCTGGAAGAAATGAATGATCGCAACATCACCTTGCCCGTCATCTGCGGGGGTGCCGCGCTGACCAAGAAATATGTCGAGGATGACCTTGCCGGCCTTTACCGTGGAAACGTCTTTTACGGCCAGGATGCTTTTTCAGGACTCCGCATCATGGATCAGATCACGGATCCCGATTGGAATGAAAAAGCAACAAAAACGATCCGGGTCCGCGGGAAAAAAATGGAAGGAATTCTAGAAAGCACAAAGGCTCCTCGCGTTTTCTCAAATATGGTTCACCGGGATCCGGTTCCCAAACCGCCTTTTTGGGGCTACCAAATTCTTAAAAATATCCGCTTGGAGGATGTTTATCCCTGGATCAACAAAATTGCGCTTTTTAAGGGGCAGTGGCAGTTCCGGCAAGGAAATACCTCGAAAACGGATTACGAAAAGCTGCTTAAAGAGAAGGTCGAACCGCTTTTTGAAGAGTTGAAGCGAAAATGCATTAAGGAAAAAATCCTGGAGCCGCGCGTAATTTATGGCTTTTACCCCTGTTTGAGCGAGGGAAATAGTCTTATCATTCTGGATGAATCGAAGAAAAAAGAAATCATACGTTTTGAATTCCCGCGGCAGAAGAAATCGCCTTACCTTTCGATTCCGGACTTTTTCCGTTCCAAAGATTCCGGCAAGCCGGACGTCGTAGCTTTCCAGATCGTCACCATCGGTCCGCGCGCATCGGAATTTTCTCGAGAAAAATTTTCCAAGGATCAATATTCGGAATATTTTCATCTTCACGGATTATCGGTCGAAACCGCTGAGGCCCTGGCCGAATACGTCCATTTTCTGATTCGGCGTGACTTGGGTATTCACACCTTAGATCAAGCAAGCAAAGAGGAAATCTTTAAGCAGGGTTATCAGGGATCGCGTTACAGCTTCGGATATCCGGCGTGCCCAAATCTCGAAGATCAGAAGAAACTATTTCAGATTCTTCCTGCGGAAAAAATTGGGGTTTCCCTCACCGAAGAATTTCAATTGGTCCCCGAACAATCGACTTCAGCAATTGTTGTTTATCATCCCCAAGCAAAATATTTTACCGTTTAGAACGTTACCCGAAAAAAGTCAACTCATCATGTCGTCCTGAAACGGATCGTGATCCCCCACAGCAGAGGTGTCCGGCATCACCGCAATCTCACGGCCCAATGCCCCAGCCCCACCGCCGGCCACGAGTCCCACATCATCCCCGAAATCCCCCCAACTGATATCATCTTCCTTTTGGGGGTACTCGGTTTTAATCAATTTTCCGTCTTTGTCATACTTCTCGACCTTGACCGGCTCTTCATTTTCATCATATTCAATCACTTTGGTCCGGCCGTCCTTGTAGACAAGGATTTTTTTGGTCAGCTTTTCATTCTTGTCCCGGTATTCCCACTTCTGACGTCCGTCCTGATAGCGGTCGACCTCGGTCGTATTGCCGTCTTTATCCGTGCTGAATTCGTGACTGCTGCTATCCGGATATGTCGTATATGTTGTCGATGAACCGTCTTTAAAATCCGTATGCGACTGCAGAGTCCCACTCGGATATTCCGTATGTGTATCGACCTGTTCCCCATCCGCCCACTCTTTAACAGTCACCCGATTGCCTTCGGAATCGGTGTAAGTCGTAAATTCATTCCCCTCACTATCTGTTTCCCGGACTACCGTAGGCCTTGTCTCCACGCTGGTTGCTTTTGAAACACCATCTTGATCGGGCTCCGAATAGGTCGTACGGCCAACCGTTTTTGTCGTTGTTGTATCCGTTTCACCGTTGGCACTGGTTTCGCGCTCGGTTTTGGTAATTGTCGTCGTCTTGGTTTTCGTATAGGTTTTACCGTCTTTCGTGGTCTCTTGATTCTCCAGTTCCTTCTTTGTGGTTGTCGTATCCGTATTGGAACCATCCTTATGGGTAACCTTGACTTTGGTGACCGTCGTCGTTTTGACCTTCGTCCCGCTGGGATGCGTTTCGGTTTCACTCGTGGTTTGTGTCTGCGTCGTCGTGCCGCCCTCGGCGGTTGTCTTGACACCGTCTTCCATCCCCGTCAATCCCGTCGGGGATTGATGCGCAAGATTCGGTACTCCATCCGCATAAGCCTGGCCCGAAAATATGAAACAAAAACACAACAAAATCATCCACAAAGTCGAAATCAAAAAGTTTTTTTTCATTTTCCACCTCACATTTCTTCAGGAGCAAACTTCATGGTATAAAAGATCAACGTTTTCTATCCTTGAATTTTCCGAACGTTCGGAAAATTCAAGCTCATCTTAGGAATCCTTCGCTGCATCCTGAAGCGCATGAAAGATAAGGGTTGTACATTTGACGCGGACCGGAAACTCTTTAACCCCTTCATAAATGGAAAGCCGCCCGATCCGGGATTTTAAATCACCCTTGTTTTCTTCAACCATAAAATCAATAAAATCGCCTGCAAGTTTTCTTGCATCTTCAAGCGACTTACCTTTTATCATCGAAGTCAGAATCGAAGCGCTTGATTTGGAGATAGCACATCCCTGTCCCTTAAAGCCGACATCCTGGATGATTCCCCCTTCGACCCGAAGATAAAGATGGAAATCATCTCCGCAAAGTGGATTGTACCCGTGAGAATAATGACTCGGGTTTGGGATCTCCTTGAAATTCCTGGGACGGCGATTGTGGTCTAAGATCACTTCCTGATAAAGATCGTTAAGTTTGGGTTCCGGAATCATTTCAACACCTCGTAAACATGATGAAGAGCTCCGATTAAAACATCAATCTCCTCTTTGAGGTTATAAAAGGTAAACGAGGCACGCGCCGTTGCCGGGATGCCGAAACGCCGCATGGCCGGTTGAGCACAATGATGTCCGGTTCGGATCGCCACACCCGATTGATCGACAATCGTTCCGATATCATGAGGGTGCACATCCTCCATCACAAAAGAAATAATCGCGGCCTTCTCAGAAGCCTGTCCGATAATCCGGACCCCTTTAACCTGAGATATCTTCTTTGTGGCCTCGGTGAGAAGTTCTTTTTCATACGCCGCGATCTTTTCAAAACCGATTTTCTCAACATAATCAAGCGCAGGCCCTAAGCCCACAATCTGAGCAATGGCAGGAGTTCCCGCTTCAAATTTGAGCGGAGGCTTGGCAAAAGTGGTTTTTTCAAATGTCACCCTTTCAATCATCTCGCCGCCGAACTGATAAGGATCCATTTTTTCAAGGAGTTCGCGTTTGCCGTAAAGGACACCGACACCGGTCGGTCCGTAGATCTTATGCCCCGAAAAACAGTAAAAATCACAATCCAGCTCTTGGACATCCGTTCTCTGATGAGCCGCCCCTTGAGCCCCGTCAATCACAACGACCGCCCCTGCGTTATGGCCCAAGCGTATCATTTCACGGATAGGATGGATAGTCCCAAGGGCATTGGAGATATGCGCAACCGAAATAATCTTGGTCCTGGAGCTCAATATCTTCTTATACTCTTCCAGCGAAATTTCGCCGCGGTCGTTGACGGGGATGACTTTCAGAACTGTTCCTTTCTCCTCACAGACACGCTGCCACGGGACAATATTGGCGTGGTGTTCAATTTCAGAAATAACGATTTCATCTCCCGCTTTGAGAAACTTCCGGGCATAACCGGCCGCGATCAGATTGATGCCCTCGGTCACACCCCGGACAAAAATAATTTCTTCCGCTTGCCTGGCATTTAAAAATTTTTGACACTTTTTTCTCACCTCATCGCATTCCCAGGTGGAATTCTGACTCAAGGTATAAACGCCCCGGTGGACCGTCGCATATTGCTCGCGGTAAAAGGTATTCAATCGCTCAATGACAGAAATCGGTTTTTGCGTCGTTGCCGCATTATCCAGGTAACCTAGGGGCCGGCCGTTCATCATTCGCGATAAAATAGGAAAATCACGGCGTATTGCCTGAACCTCTGAGGCATTTAAACTCATCATCCCGCTTCTCCTTTAGGACTGCTTGTTGGCATCAAACCATTGCTTGAGTTCATGACGGACATGATCCTCCAGCTCGCGCCTGATTTCAAACGGTTTCATTTCCTGTAAAATTTCTTCGGCGATGCCGTAAGTTAAAATATACCTCGCGTCCGCGAGCGAAATCCCGCGGCTTTGAAAATAAAACAGCTCTCTTTCCTCCAGTTGCCCCGTCGTGGCCCCGTGAGAGGCCTTCACATTTTCGTCCTCAATCTGAAGCTGCGGCCTTGCATAGGCACGGGCCCCTGAAGAAAGCAGTAAATTCCGGTTGAGCTGATTGGAATCGGATTCCACCGCTCCCCGGCAAACGCGTACCAAGCTGTCAAACTCGGCCTCAGCTCTTTCGCACAAGATGTTCTTGTAATACTGACGGCTCGTACATCGGGGAACATTGTGGTGAACCGTCAGATGATTGCTGACCCTGGCGTCGCCGCTTAAAAAAGATAGGCCTCGCAAAGTGCAAGCAGCGTCTTTCCCGCGGAAAAAAACCTCCGAATCATTACGCGAATATTTCCCGCCTTCCGAATAAATCGTTAAATCAAGATTGCTTTTCTCCTCTAAATAGAAATTCATTTTACATAACTGATGGGTCCCCGGGCTTCCCCTTTCCAAAATCTGGACCGATGCGGAAGCTCCTTTTTGGAGGAAAATCTCCGCTACGGCGTTCACAAAATATGGTTGGTCATCGTAACCCAAATGCTGAATCACAAAATCGGCCGAGGCCCCGTCTTCCAGCCAGATGAAGATTCTTGGATAAATTGCGGGGGCAATAGCACCGTCACCTTTGGCAATAAAGCAAAGATGGATAGGTTCTTGCGAAGGATGCTCTTTCGAAATCTTAACAAAGGCCCCATCCTCAAAACTGAAAGTATTGATACAGGCAAAAGGATTCGCTTCCTCTTCAAGACAAGCGCCGAAGACCTTCAAAATACCGGGTTCATTGGCTTTGAGCATCGGACCTAAATTGCAAACACTTAGAGCGGAGGAATTCGTGACCGGATTTGTTAATCCCTCGTCATAGATCCCATTCACAAAACAAAATACCTTTGAGCCGCTATGAATAAGTGCCTTCCGGTAAATGGTTTCAGGATCAAGCGATAAATCGCCGGCGGGAGGAAGATGAACAACATCCAAAATCGCAGGCAAAGGATCCCTACGCCAGGCCTCATCTTTTGGGGCCGGGAATCCTAGATCCTTGAAACGCGCATAGGCTCGTTTCCGCTTCTCAAGCATCCAGAAAGGCCTTCCTTCGGGAAACACCGGAACGCTGAATGCGTTACGGTAACTTTTCACCTCTCCCGACGATCCCGCCTTAACCATCTTTATCCCTCTTTCTTTTCGGAGGCCCCATTGACCAGCCAATCATACCCTTTGTCTTCAACCTCCCGGGCCAGCTGCTTGTTGCTGGAACAAATAATCCGTCCTTCACAGAAAATGTGCACAAAATCAGGTTCAATGTAATTAAGGAGTCTCTGATAATGGGTCACAAGGACGATCGCATTATCAGGTCTCCTCAAACGGTTGACCCCCGCTGCGACAACTTTTAGCGAATCGATATCCAATCCCGAATCGGTTTCGTCCAAGACAGCCAACGCGGGATCCAAAACGGCCATTTGAAGGATTTCGTTTCTTTTCTTTTCGCCGCCCGAAAAACCGAAATTGACCGCCCGGTCGAGAAAATGCTGCGGGATATTGACGAGTTTGACCTTCTCCATCAAAAATTCATCGAACTCCAAAGGATCGAGTTCTTCTTCGCCTTTTGCTTTCCGTTTGGCATTGTAGGCCATCCGTAAGAAAGAGGCATTATTGACCCCGGGAATCTCAACCGGATATTGGAAAGCCATAAAAATACCGGCCAAGGCCCTGTCTTCAGGCGCCTTGTCTAATAGATTTCCTCCCCGGAAAAGGACCTCGCCTTTTGTGACTTCCACGAGAGGATCCCCCGCCAAAACCTTGGCAAAGGTACTCTTTCCCGAACCGTTAGGGCCCATAATGGCATGGACTTCTCCGGGCTTTACTTCGAGATTCACTCCCTTCACGATTTTCTTGTCTTCGATTTGCGCATGCAGATCACGAACACTCAACATAGTTTCTTCCTTTCCTCCGCTAACCTGTCGTTCCTTCTAATTTAAGTCCCAAAAGCTGAGTCGCCTCCACAGCAAACTCCCCCGGTAATTCCTTAAAAACAGCTCTGCAGAACCCGCTAATGATCGAAGCCATCGCATCTTCAACGCCGATTCCACGCTGGCGAAAATAAAATAGCTGGTCTTCATTGACCTTCGACGTTGAGGCCTCATGCTCCAAATGTGCGGTGGCATTTTGAACATCCACATAGGGATAGGTATTCGCCTGACACTCGGAACCGATCAAAAGCGAATCGCATTGCGTATAATTTCTGGCGCGATCCGCCTGTGGGCCGATTTGAACAAGACCTCGGTAACTGTTCGAGGCCTGTCCGGCTGAAATGCCCTTGGACACAATCGTGCTCTTCGTATCTTTCCCCACATGAATCATTTTGGTCCCCGTATCCGCCTGCTGCCGGCCGTTGGTGAGCGCAACGGAATAAAATTCACCGGCCGAATGATCCCCTAAAAGAAGACAACTGGGATACTTCCAAGTAATGGCGGACCCCGTTTCAACCTGAGTCCAGGAGATTTTTGAATGCACTCCGGCACATTTTCCCCGCTTCGTCACAAAATTATAAATCCCGCCCTTGCCGGTTTTGGGGTCCCCGGCATACCAATTCTGGACCGTCGAATACTTGATTTCGGCGTGGTCCATCGCGATGAGTTCCACCACCGCCGCGTGCAGCTGGTTCGTATCAAATTGGGGGGCGGTACAACCTTCCAGATAACTTACGTAACTATGGTCTTCAGCAACAATCAGGGTCCTTTCAAATTGACCTGAATGTTCCGTGTTGATCCTAAAATAAGTCGACAATTCCATCGGACATCGCGTCCCTTGGGGGATATAAATAAAAGAACCATCCGTAAAAACAGCTGAATTCAGGGCCGCAAAGAAATTGTCGGTATAAGGGACCACAGACCCCATATATTTCTTCACAAGCTCCGGGTATTCCTGAACGGCTTGTGAGAAAGGACAAAAGATGACACCTGCTTCTTTCAATTTCGCTTTAAAGGTCGTGGCCACCGAAACGCTATCGAAAATCGCATCGACGGCAACTCCGGCCAGCCGCTTTTGTTCAACCAGTGAAATACCCAATCGGTCATAAGTCTTGCGAAGCTCCGGATCAATCTCATCTAAGCTTTGAGGATTCTTCTTCGCCTGTTTCGGTTCGGAATAATAGATAATATCATCGTAGTTTATCGGCGGATAACTTACATGCGCCCAGTGTGGCTCTTCCATTTTCTTCCAATGCCGATAAGCCTTCAGACGAAACTCGAGCATAAAGTCGGGTTCCCGCTTATACTCAGAAATCATACGGATGGTTTCTTCGCCCAGGCCGCGGACGGTCTTCTGGGCTTCAATGGGAGTTTTAAACCCATATTGATATTCCCGGTTGACCAACTGACGAAGATTAAGATCTTTTTCGACCATTTTTGTGTCCCTGGGGCGGCAGCTTGCTCTCCAACCCCAAATTCCCCTCTGCCAACATCGCGAGCGTCAAAGAATCATAATACTCGTCAATAAGGCTTTTTGTCTTTTCCCAAATAGGTTTCACTCCGCATAACGGAAAATGAGAACAAACGACATCACGCCGGTTCTCCGAATGGCAAAAGATATCAAACGTTTGCCCTTCAAGCGCTTCGATAATTTCTTTTAGCGTAATTTTGGATGCAGGCCGCGCCAGGGCATAACCGCCTTGATTCCCCTGCTGGGATTGGACGATACGGGCCGCACGTAATTTCTGAAAAATTTTTTCGGTAAAGGGAAGTGAATAATGCTCATCGATCACGAGCTCTTTGAGAGGGATCGGTCTCTTGCCATTCAGTCTCGCCATGTGGACCAGACAAATGAGCCCATATTCGGTCTTTTTCGTAAAGCGCATCGTACTCTCCTATTCGATACGGAAAAGTATATCAAACCAGACTATTTCAGTCCACTTTGATTTTAAACACAAATCCTGGTAGATTGAAGGTCCTTGGAGTTATCCCGAATTTATTTTAAGATAATAGGTTACGAATGGTTTCAACGGCCTTGGCGTGAAAAACCCCATTCGTGACTAAGATGCCCGGATTGTCTTCGAGGGTCACCCCACGAGAAAAGTTGAGCCGTTCACCCATGAGATCACTGATCTTTCCCCCGGCCTCTTCGACGATCAAAGCACCCGGAGCCACATCCCAAAGGTGCATCCGAAAATCCGGATTTGCCGGTGGCGTTAAGTAGAAAAAAAGTTCGCTTTTCCCGCAAGCCAAAGCCAGATACTTGGCCTGGCTGTCCATTAAGACCGGGGCCGCATGCATACCCAAGGTCTTCATGAAACGCTCCGTAAAAACGGCATCGGTATGCATCGTTTCAAAGGATCGTAACACAGTCGCATCGCTCCCCGTTTTACATCTTGAAACCTTGATCGGACGAAAATCACCCTCCATCAACAATGAACGGGACCAGCTCCCTTGCCCTTTGACTGCAATAGCAAGCGTTCCCGTTCCTCCCAACTCAGATTCTCCGCTCGGAAGTAACTCCGGGCATCCTAAAGCGGCAAGTTGGACCTCACCTCTCTCGATCAAAGCCAAGGCAACAGCATACTGACCGCCTCGTATGAATCCTTTTGTTCCGTCAATCGGATCAAGGACCCAGAACCGCCCTGACGATTTCCCGGTACCCCGATCAATCCAGCGAATAATTTGCTCGCATTCGACATTTCCAAGGTAAGGTTTTAGGGATTCCATCACCACCTTCAAATGCCGGGAATCCCCGCTTTGCCTCAACACGGAAGAATCCTCTTCAGCAACGAGGACGTCCTTGGGAAACTCCTTTTCAAGAAGGTGCCCGAAGAGTGCCTGAATCGAAAAATCGGCAATCGTCACGGGTGAGGCATCGGATTTTTCGAGCGATGAGCCTTCCATCTTGCGTTGAATTTCCCGAGCCAGTCTTGAGGCTTGCGTCACGGCCTTCACAACAAACTGAACTTCGGGGTTCTTCAGATCAATCATCGAAAGACGATGGCTCCTTTTTAGCGGAACGCCGTTTTTTCATTCCTTCACAATAATCTAAACTTTTCTCGGTCTTCCAGTTTTTAGGAAAATCCCGACATTGCTTGGGTTTCGCCTCATGGACTTGGCAACCCCCTTTTTGAAGAAAGATACAACGTTCATCCGGATGTTTCTTGAGGACTAACTTCTGCCGGTCCTCGAGCTCACAATAGCGGTTCACAAAATCAAAAGGATCAAGTCCCAAATGTGCTGCCATCGTTTCTTCCTCCCCTTTCTTTAAATAAACAAACCCCGGCTGAAGGCAGCAGGCATGACAGCGGAGACATTCAAAATCGGTAGGATTCTTCCGGGACAAATCTTTTTCGTTCATCGCTGGGTGAATCAAGACTCCATCTTTTGGAGGAAATAAAGACCGGCATAAACCTTGGGATCGACAAGACAACCTTCTTTCTGCCTGTTGCGGAGCCACATTTCTGCCAAGTCGATATCGACTTCGTGGACGATGATGGATTCCAGTTCGTCCCCGCCCCCGGGCCCGACCTTTTTGAGGCCCTTGGCTTGATAAACAGACATCAGGATCGCGATCGAAGCCGACGAAATGGGTCCTTTTGTCAGGAGGACCATTTGCTCGGCTTCGTAACCGGTTTCTTCTAGTAACTCGCGTTTGGCCGCAGTCGTGAGTTCTTCCCCTCGATAGCGTTCTTCGTCACCCACCAACCCTGCAGGAAATTCAATCACATGATTCTGGACAGGAACACGGTACTGTTCGACGAAGAGGATCTTTTTTTCTTCCGTCACCGCCAAAATGACAACAATATCAGTGCAATTGACCCGTTCGATAAACTCCCAGCCGTCCTGCCGGACCAGGCGCTGGTATTTTCCTTCATAAAGCACTTCGCGTTCACTCATGATTATTTCTCTCCCTTTTTGGATTTAGTCTTTGACATCCCTTATAATATCGAAAATAATCTCCTATGCCTATTGAATTAGATCCCTTCCAAAAAGAAGCCATTGCCGAAATCGAAAAAGAACATTCTGTCTTAATATCGGCACCGACGGGCGCAGGTAAAACATTAATTGCGGAAGCCGCCATCGAAAAAGCCCTGTCCAAAAATGAACAGGTGGCTTATACCGCGCCGATCAAGGCATTAAGCAATCAGAAGTACCGGGACTTCCGGGCCCGGTTCGGCGAAGAGAAGGTCGGCATCCTGACCGGGGATGTCGCCATCAATACCGAGGCCCCCATCCTGATTATGACCACCGAGATTTACCGAAACTCCCTTTTTGAAAGCCGCCCGCGTATCGACAAATTAGGCTGGGTCATCTTCGATGAAATCCATTACTTAGACGACATCGAACGCGGAACGGTCTGGGAAGAGGCCCTCCTTTTTACCCCTCCCCAGATCCGGATCCTTGCCCTGAGCGCCACCGTCCCCAATGTTGACCAGCTTGCAGACTGGATCCGCACACTTGAGAACCGCCAGGTCACCGTCATTCGGGAAGAGCATCGTCCGGTCCCTTTAAGTTTTCTTTTTCAATGCCAGGGCCGTACTTTTGACAACATGAGGGCCCTCAGGCGGGAGGGCTACCTCAACCGCGAAAAGTGGCGTCTCAATATGAGAGAAAGACGCCGCGGTTTTGTTCCGCTTCGGGCAAAACGTAACCGCCTCGACCCCTTGATCAAAGAACTCGTCGAAAAAAACCGTCTTCCCCTGATTTACTTTGTCTTCGGCCGTAAACGCGCCGAAGACCTTGCCTACGAAATCCTTTCGTACCACTTCGACTTTTTGACCGAAGAAGAACGGAAAACCGTAACGGGCCTTTTTGATTCCCTGCTTGAACGCTACGACCTGACAACAGAGCGATCCGCTGTTTCGATGCGACCTCTCATTCAACTGGGGATTGCTTTTCACCACGCCGGGATGTTGCCTTCCTTAAAGGAGGTGATCGAACAGCTTTTTACCAGCCGGCTGATCAAAGTAATTTTCACCACCGAGACCTTCGCCCTGGGGATCAACATGCCGGCCAAAACGGTCATTTTTGACGAACTGGAAAAATTTTATGGAACAGGTTTCCGCCACTTAACGACCCGTGACTTTTATCAGATGGCCGGGCGTGCCGGACGGCGTGGGATGGACGATCGCGGATTCGTTTATTCCCGAATTTTTCCGCCGGACATTCCTTATTATGAGGTTGAACGCATTATCTTCGGAAAACCCGAACCTATTCGGAGCCAATTCAATACGACGTATGCAACACTGCTTAATCTTTACCGGGATTTCGGACGGGAGCTTCTCGAAATCTACCCGCAGTCCTTTCATTCGTTTCAATCTAACCGTAAGAAACGCGAGGAAGGATATCATCTGCTTAAACGCAAGCTGGAACTTTTGGAAGCGATGGGCTACCTCACGCCCCAAGGACTGACGCATAAAGGTGAATTTGCAGCTTCCCTCTTCGGGTACGAGCTCCTCCTTTCAGAAATGCAGGAGGAAGGGATGCTGGAAGCATTAAGTGAGGCCGAACTCAATGTCCTTTTATGCGCCATGATCTTTGAGCCGCGACGGGGCGACCGGCCGCCTCATTTAGGCCCGCGTCATGAGAAATTACGTAAACGGTCCGAACATTTTTTCCGGAACATTCATCGTTACGAAAACAAATTCAAGATCCGCCCCACCACCAAACCCCCTCATTTCAATTTGGCCCAAGCCGTGGAGGCCTGGACACGCGGGGACTCCTTTGACAAATTGTTTGAGTTGACGTCCACGGATGAAGGAGAGCTTGTCCGGTATTTTCGGATGGTGATCCAGCTTTTACGCGAACTGGTAGGGGCCCCGCACACTTCTGAGGTTCTTCGCACGCGGGCGATTCATGCCCGAGAGTTGATCAATCGGGATGTGGTGGATGCCGAACGGCAGCTCAGGGTTTAGCTTTTAAATCTATCCGTCAACTTTTGACGACCATAATTTCGGTAAGATTGTCCCGCACGGATTTTCCCACCAAGATTTCAACAAGCTTGATCGCAAATTCCATTGCGGTACCGGGTGCACGGCTTGTGAGAATGGATCCGTCCAAAACAACACGGTCTTTGGAATATTGACTGCCAGGGAGATCCTTTTCAAGGCCCGGATAACTCGTAAGACGAACCCCCTCGATAAGACCGGCATCGCGCAAAATAAGCGGCGCAGCACAAATGGCACCGATAAGTTTCTTTTCACTTTTCATTCTCTTGAGGAGCTTAAGAACCCGCTCATCTTTCCTGAGATTGTCGACACCCGGCTGGCCGCCGGGTAAAATCACGGCATCATAATCATCTTCTTGAACATCCGCCAAGGCAACATCAGGAACCACCTGAACCCTTCGGGCCCCTGTCAAAGGACCTGGCTTAATGCCGGCAAGCACGACTTTCAGGCCGGCTCTCCTTAAAACATCGACGATGGTCATTGTTTCAATCTCTTCAAATCCGTCCGCAATAGGAATCATTGCTGTTTTCATCGTTTTCGCCCTCCCTAGGAAAGTTTCCAAATATAGGATACCAAATAAAGCCTGAGGACGAAAGACAAGATGCTTGAAGAGGCAGGAAGAAAGAGGCCAAGAGGCAAAGAAGGAAGGCAAAAGGCATTTGTGCAGTTGTGAAATGTGAAGGGTGAAGGGTAAAATACCTAACAAACCGGAAACAAAAATTGCCAAGCCGCATAATAAATTTTGAAATTTATTTAAAGCCTCCCGCCCTGGACGATTTTCGACACACCGAATATATCCGACTCTTTACTTTTCACTCTTCACGCTTCACGTTAGTCCGTTAAGCCCATCTCTTCTGTTCTCTTCGGAATTTTTATCCCCTTTGGCTGATCCGCTCGCAGCCTAAAAGCTGATGCTCGCGAAAGCTGAAATACTGTCCCTCACCAATGATCAAGTGGTCCAGGATCTCGACGGATACGGTCTGACAAGCCAGTTGGAGTTTGCGGGTCACTTCTTTATCTTCAACGCTCGGTTCGACACGGCCTGAAGGATGATTATGAACCAGGATCACACTTGTCGCGTGGCAGTCGAGCGCGGCCTTCACCACTTCGCGGGGATGCACAACCGATTGATCGACAGTCCCCTGAAAGAGATCCCGTTCTTCGATAAGGCGATTGGCGCGGTCAAGAAAAAGACATTTGAAGATCTCGCGCACTTTCCCTTGAAAGGAAGCATAAAGAAACTCAACAACCGTTTCAGGATCGCGGATCACCTGACAGTTGAAGATCTTTTCCTTCAATTGGCGGCGTGCGAGTTCATTGACCGCCAGAAGAGCCGTGATTTTGGCGGGCCCGAGACCTCTTATCCTTTCCAGACTCGGCCAATCGCTTGCCAGTAATTTCCGTAAACCTCCGAACTGAGTCAGGAGTTCACGCGATAAAACGACTGCATCTTTCCCCCGAATACCCTGACGGAGAATGACAGCCAAGAGTTCGGCATCCGAAAGTTTTTCCACACCAAAGCGGCACGCCTTTTCCCTTGGATGATCAGAGATCGGCCAGGTCTTGATCCCATTTTGATTTTTTCTTTCCATCCGGTAAGTCGCTACGGCTAGAAATATTCGAAGAGATCACCATCGAGGTGAGCAGGTTCATTATAAGTGACCGCCACACCCATCGCAACCGCTTCGCCCACCGCGTAGGTGGCCTTTTCAATCATTCCTAACGTTAGGTTTGTACGAAAAGGCCACCTACGCGGTGGGCGAAGCGGTGGGAGGACAAGTGCTAGGGGTCTAGCGGATCTGCCCGGCGATAGCTTGAAAATGCCGGAGCAGGATCTGCTTGCGATGGACTTTGTTTCTGAGGCGGCTCACCGAACCGCCGTATTTTTTGGCTTCGGTATTCAGAATCTCGACAAACCGGTTCTTCGAAAAAGGAAGTGGGATTGTCCGCTCAAGATCCAAAAAGGAATAAAGGATACCCTTCCTGGCACCATGGGAAGTCGTGTATTCCACACTCAACCATTTTTCCTTTTCGGAAAAACGGACTTTCGTCTTCTCCTTTTTGATTTCCTCAAGCATTCCCCAGGATTTCCTTAAACAAAGAAGGTCACGATAAAGCCTCCAATGAAAAACATGCGGCTTTTTACGAATCTTCTTCCAATCCAGACGCGACCGTTCAAACGTCGAGGGATCCTTCGGGTCCGGAATCTCATTCCACCCGAAGGAAACAAATTCCGCTTTCCTCCCCTTTCGAACAGCCTCGACCAGTCCGGGATCCCCGTGATCGACAAAATACTGGAACGGGGCCTTCTCGCCGTATTCCTGCCCCATCCAAATCAGAGGAAGATACGGCGACATGAGAAGCATGACCCCTGCCAGCTTCTGGGCCTCCAACGAAAGGAGGGTCCCAAACCGATCCCCCCACGCGCGGTTACCGACCTGGTCATGATTTTGGATACAGACAACAAATTTTTCACCCGCAAGATCCTTGGTCGAATCCCCGTGCGGTTTTCCGCGAAAATTGGAATACCTTCCGTCATAGACAAACCCCTCTTCGATCGATTTCGCCAGATCCGCAAGGCCCGAAAAATCCCGGTAATATCCCATTTCTTCGCCGGTTAAAATCGTATGGACCGAATGATGAAAGTCATCGCTCCACTGGGCATCCAGTCCGAATCCCCCGCCTGCCTTGGAACGAATAATTCGGGATTCATTCAGATCACTTTCTGGAATAATATAAAGAGGACGGCCCAACCTCTGGGCTTCTTCGTGAACGCAGTCTCCGATCTCCTCCAGAATATGCCGCGTCCCAAAATCATAAATCCCGTGAATCGCATCCAATCTTAGCGCATCCACATGAAATTCGCTCACCCAGTAAAGAGCGTTCTCGACGATATAACGCCGGACATGTTCGCTTGCCTCGCCGTCATAATTAATGGCCTCCCCCCAAGGGGTTTTATAACGCTCGCTAAAATAAGGCCCGAAATCACGCAGATAATTACCTTCCGGTCCCAGGTGGTTATAGACCACATCCAGACAAAAAGCCAAACCCTGGCAGTGACAAGCATCCACCAATTTTTTCAATCCGTCGGGGCCGCCGTAACTATTCTGGACGGCATAAAGGCCGACACCGTCATAGCCCCAATTCCTTTTGCCGGGGAACTGGGCCACCGGCATGATCTCCACACACGTCACACCCAGTTTCTTGAGATACGGAAGTTTTGAAATCACGGCTTCAAAGGTCCCTTCGCGCGTAAAAGTCCCGACATGCAGCTCATAAAAAACCAATTCCTTATGCGGAATTCCTTTCCATTTGGAGTCGTGCCAGCCGTAGCGATTCGGGTCCATTACCTGAGAAGGACCGTGTACCGTCTCAGGCTGATACCGGGAAATGGGGTCCGGGCGCTCTTTCTCGTGATCGAGGATATAAAGATAACGGGTGCCGGCAGGGGCCTCACCTGTCTCAACAAAGTAATAACCGTCTTTTTCACGCTGCATCGGAATCATTTTTGCGGACGGACCGCATAAAATCTTTAAATCCACATGCTGGCAGCGCGGCGCCCAGACACGGAATCGTGTCCTCTCGGACGCCAGGACATGTGCTCCAAGCTCAAGTTTCCAGGTCTTTCCCTTCGTCAGCACGGTCAAGAATTCCCCTTGGATGTGTTTTGAGTCAAAATGGAAAGAGGAAGCCTCGAAAAAAGTTCTCCGGCCCGAATCACCTTCTCATCCCCTTCCGTATGAATCGGGATTTCTTTCTGCAATAAATAATCTTCCAGGCAATTTTCGGAAATATCCTGAGGCAAAACAAGGACCGTATCCTGCCACCACTCGCGATGGGGCGTCAAGGCGCCCCCTTCCGTCAAAGCTTCCATAAAAAACCGCATCGCGGCAAAAATGACGCATTGCCCTTTCATCCTTCGAAGATAAGCCACAATGTGTTTATCTTTTTTGCCGCTTATCTTCAGAGGAAGATAATCTCCTTCGATCAAAAGCTCCGCCATTTTGCGGCGAAGTCCCAAACCCTCACGAAGCAACCAGAGTTTGATCCCATGATCCTCCCACTTGGATAGAAACGCGCCTAATGCCTCCTCACGAGAGGCAGAAGAACTCATCGATGCCAAGATTTGATTGAGTTTAGCCTCGCAACCTCCAAAATCCACCGGATACCGGTTGTCGGGATCGACAAGGCGGAGATTCCACGACTCTGTCCCCTGAAAAGTATCAATCGCACCCGGGGAACCGAATTTTAAACACAGGGCGGATAACAAACCGAGCATCCCCGCCATCGAGATCCGCTGCTGGAATGGAAGGAAAACCTCGAGAAAAAAATTCCCTTCCCCACGCCCCAGGATCCCGTAAACAAACTTTTTGACGGCCTCTTCGTATTCGGTATTGGAATTAATCCAGTTGGTTTTCCCTTTGGCTTCCCGAAGGGCCTTCTCCATATAAATCCAGATCCTTTCCTTAAAGGCCTCTTCCGCTTCGGGACACACACCCTCGATCGGCCACACACCCACCAGCGTCTGGTAAATAAAATATTCTACATTCCGGTCGGGCTCCAGAGACCCGCCAATCTTGGTCTTGTGCTTCTCGTTCGTAACGGCCCACTTCGTCAAGGTGGCCTTCCACTCCTCCGGAATCTCACTCAAGACATTGATCCGCATCCGGACATCTTCGCTTCGTTTCGTATCATGTGTCGAAGATGTGATAAAACTCTCGGGCCATTTTCTCTGCCTTTCCTGATTTTGTCGGTGAAAATCCCCCGCGGACATCCCAAAGTGAAGCGGATCGCCGCCAACTTCATTTAAGGAAATCAAACGGTTGTAAATATAAAAACAGGTGTCTTCCAGGCCTTTGGCCATCACAGGCCCCGTTAACTGCTGGAACCGTAAAACGAAATCGCGGTACATCCTTTCTTCATCGGAAAACATCTCCGGGACAATTTTGAGAATCAGGACATCCCTTAAAAAATCATAAAGGGCATTCGAAAGCGCGGGTGTCTTCCTTTTGGCCTTTTCGATCGCGATATGAATATACTTTTCATCGCGTTCGGAAATCTGGGTCACATCCGGTGAAATATAAGTCCGGTAAACCGGAAAACAGGCGATCACTTCACGAATCGCCACCGCCAAGTGATTACGGGTAAAGTCACGGTAACGACGGTCCGTCTCGGATATTTGATCAAGACGGTGCGCTAACGTATTGATTTCACTCGACATATGGACAAGAGCAAAGAATTTCTTTTTTTCATAAACAAGCTGATCAAAGTCGATTTTGAGCCCCGAAAATTCCTCGTAAATTTCCTGAAATTTTTGGGCATTCTCCCGGTCCACAAAGACCCCGTTCAAGGCATTCAAATATTCATATCCGACCGTCCCGTGAATATTCCAGTCCTTCGGAAGCGATTCTTTACGGTCTAGGATCTTCTCGGCCACCACATAAAGCGGTTTGGCCTCAAGCATCTTCTTCTCATGAAGAACGCGTTCAAGGTAGTGATCGAGCACCTTGGCTTCCTCGGAATCCTTAAGCAATTCTTTTTGATAAATTCGTTCATATTCCTTTTCTAGAGCCTTCCAAAGAAACGTCCGCTGAAGTTTCTGAAAGTAGACCGGGGGATCATAAAGTCCGTCGGGATGGTCGATCCTTAAACCTTGGATTTTCCCGTCATGGACAAGCTCAAACAACAAACGATGATGGGTATTAAAAACTCGCGAATCCTCGATGCGGATAGCGGCCAATTCATTGATGTCAAAGAAGCGGCGATAATTAATCTCCTCGGAGGCCACGCGCCAGTGGGCCAACCGGTAAGGCTGGACATTGACAAGTTCATCCAGAAGATCAAAGCTTCTCGGATGGCCTTTCTCGCCGTTAAAGAGCCGGACGCGGCCTTCCAGAAAATTGCGGACCGCCTCTGATTTGTTGACGAGATTTTCCAGGCGGTCCTTGGCGATCTCTTTTTCACGGTTGCGTTCATCGATCTTTTCGGGATGCTGGGTCGTGCGGGCGGGAAGATTCCGGAAAGCCGTGATCACGCTTAAATATTCCAGATAATCCTTGTCCTCAGTCCCCAGCGAATCCTGAAGCTCCTGGGTCCCGTATTCCAGGACCTGAGGATACGTCCCGGGCGCTACGGGAAACAAATGGTCCCAATACCGTAGTTTGAACTCTCTAGAATTAAATTCCAGCCGTATTTCACCCTCTTCGAGAATCTTGCCGTAATGATCCCCCAAGACCGGCAGCAGGACCTTATCTTTTAATTCCTTTTTCTCCGGGTCCCAGTCGATATCAAAAAAAGGGGCATACACCGAACTCGGGCCGTTTTCGAGGACGTCCAGCCACCAGCTGTTCCCGTTACCCGAAATCCCCATATGGTTGGGGACCACATCGGCCACCAGATGCATCCCATGCTGTTTCAAAGTTTCCGAAAACCGATAGAATTCCTCAACGGTTCCGATCTCCGAATTGATTTGATTGGGGTCGGTGCAATTGTAGCCATGTAAAGAACCCGGCACAGCCTGAAAGAAAGGTGAAAGATAAAGGGTGTCGATCCCCAGAGATTTCAGATAAGGGATAACCGCCTGGGCCTGTTTAAATTGAAACTGCGAATTGACCATTAAATGATAAACATTGACCGGCCGCACGGCTTGTTTGCAGATATCCTTGACAAAGGCACGAACTCCCGCAACCGTCAATAAATCTTTATGCTGTCTTTTGATTTCTGACATCCTGTCTCCTTCGCTCGCTTACACAACCACCGCTAGCGCCCACCGCGTAGGTGGCCTTTTCCATCATTCCTAACGTTCGTTTTGTGCGAAAAGGCCACCTACGCGGTGGGCGAAGCGGTAACCGAGGTTTTTGAGCGCGGTATTACGTAATCGAACCCCCCGGATTCCCGTCTCGAACCCGACCGGTTTTTTAACCGGCTGTCCAAAATTTCCATTCAAATAACGATTAACTTCAGATTCTAAAAGCGGTTCATCTTCCGAGGCGATGAGGACTCCCCCGGCCTTAATCTTCTTTAAGACCCGAGGCATTACTCCCATTAAATCATCCTCATGGAGAAAACTCAAGTATTGATCTATCTTCTCAAAATCGCCTGCTGCTTTCACAAATGAATCATGATTCCCATAAACCTTGCCAATCCTTAAGATACCGGCAGCATATCCTGATAAAAGAATCCGTCTTTCAGCTTTTAAAAGTGCCTCCCCCCATGGCGTATCCGGTTGTGGAATCGTCGATTCATCCACCCAATCACCGATCCCCCGGCCCCAGATCTCCAATCCCGTCACACAGAGAAGAAAGGTCGGTGCCGGATTCCGTTTGAGACGTCCCAAAAAATTCGAAACCCCCTTTAAGTACGGATCCTTCTCCCCCTGATTCGGCTGAACAAAAATTACAAACTGAACAGCCGGCAATGGTTGCGATAATTCCCCGGACGGAAGATCCGCAAAGATGGGTTCGGCCCCTATACCCCGAATTGAATCAGCCGCCTCAGAATGTCCGATCAAACAAAATACACGCTGATTCTTCGACCGGAAATAACGGGTAATCGTGTGGGCTTCATAGCTATCTCCAACAACCAGAAGTCGATACATAGAAATGCATTATAACATGTTAAGCAATAAGCGATAAGGAGACTAAGGACTGAAGACAACAGACTATAAACCCAAAAACGGTTGGAAGGCCAAGTATCGAAGGTTGAAGGAAAAAAAGAACCTGATGACTGAAGTCTATAGCACCCTCAACCGGCCTTTATCCTTTGTGGTCCGAACGGTCCTCAAGAAGACATAGAAAAGGGGCCCGCATCCAATGTTAGGAATATCTGAAAAGGCCACCTACGCGGTGTGCGAAGCGGTTAGGCTGATGTAGTGACTCGATAGCGAGCCTGGAATTCGGCCACCAGGCTTTCGACATAAGCACCGGCCTGTGCGCGGAAATGTTCGGCCATCCGCTCCGTCACAAAGATGGTATTGGGGATTTGATCCTTAAGCGATTCGGCCAGCATCATGGAATCCCGGGCCGTCAGGAGAGCTGTCAAATGAAGCGATGAGGCCTGCATGTTACGGTCCCCAATTTTCTTAAGAAGCTCTGCCCGGATTTGCGAGACATCATCAATCAACCGGACTTCAGCCTGAGCGGATTGCCTGAGATCCAGATTAAACTGCCCCAGGAGTTCCTTCTGCCGGGTATCCGCACCGACAACAAAGAGAGGGACTCCCGCATAAACAGCACGCACAGCAGGAAGCATGGCCAGTTGAAAAGCTGCATCGGGACCAAGCACGATCGCATCCACCATCCTCTTTTCAAAACCAAGCGCCTGCTGTGCTGCCTGGGTATGAACCACCGGCGATTCCTGGCCCGGAGCCGCCATGGCCAACCCATTCAAACTTAGAAGTTCTGTAAAGAACGGACCGGCAGCCGCCAGCCCGTGTAACGATAAAGGCAGGATGCCATCCATCACCTTGACAGCAAAGGCAAAAATACCTGTCTCCCCTACCCGTCCAATTTCACGGTAACCATACACCGCATTCTGCGCATCTTCCGGCAAAAATGATTCGACTAATTCAGGCATTCCCTGTGCCCCCTGAAGTGCGACACGTTTTTCCCGCAATTCAGAATGCTGCACAACAGGACCCCTTCCATAAACGCTTCTGCGAAGAACTTTATAACCCGTGTCTTTAGTAAAATCGAAATAAGGCGTGCCGTCATCGTCAAAGTAATGGAACCGGATAGAAAAGTTTAGGAAAACCGGATATTCTTCGTGCCTTCGAAGCAAAACCGTCCGGATTTTCTGTTCTCCCGGATAAGCAACCGTAATCGTGACCGTTTGCTTTTTAACATCCTTGTCAATGACCTGGACCCGGACATTATTATTGATATCGGTTTGGTCAACCTCTCCTTCTTTATTGATGACAAATCCGCTTAGATCCTCCGTAAGATTACCGGCCCATGTATCCGCCCGTAAAGTAAACCAGACGGTTTTCTGCCGATTGGATGTGTCATAATTTTGCCTTGTGAAAATTCGAACGCTGCGAGGAGCAAAAAAACCAATGACCGGGATACCCTCCTCCGTAAACGAGCCCAACTCAAACTCAACACTTTCGGTGATCGGATAAAGTCCATCTCCCATCTGCAATCGATAGTTCTTTGACCATTTTGCATGACGCCCGGGCAGTTTATACCTGAATTCAATCCAGGCTCCTTTCATCGAAAAGGCCGTGATCTGTAACCTAATATTATTGTCAACGCGGGAATAATCCATCGTGCTGCCGGGCATATCCAGCACCGGCATACTCAGCACAAATTCGCCCATTTCGGGGTTTCCTTTTTCAACATCAAGGGGAAGATTAACCCAGTTTCTGCTCCGCAGCTCGGAGCGAGGCATCGTTACCTGCACTTCGTGTGCAGGTACTACGCCGGTGGAACTTGATGTTCCACCCGGCGATTGCGCCGAGGCCCGAGCAGTGTTTGTCTCGGTTGGAGACAAGCGCAATTCGGCTCTTATTCTTACCGCCGGTTGCTGCTCAAGCCATCTTCTATGATCACGGTTAAAAAGCCGCCGGCGAAGGACTCCAACATGAGGTAATCTCGTAACTCCCAGGCGAGGTTCGCGACTTCCGTTAAAGGTAAAAAGCTGAATATCCACACTCTTCGTTAACGGATAAGTATCGCCTCGAAATAAAGTAATCGCTTCAGACCATTCACCGCCCGGTAATTTGACGCGAATGGTCACCCATTCCCGCTGCCAATCGCTTTCAACCACCTCAACGCGGATATTCCGATCGACATCCGTCACATCAACTCTCCCTGTTGTGGAAATGACCAATTCACTATAATTTTCAAGAGCCCGGCCATTTCGAAGATCAACGGACAAATTAAACCACTCGCCCCGCAATTCAGAACGGGTTTCGACGAGATACGTATGCCCAATCTCCGTGCGAATCGGCTCCAGAAAATGCGTGCCATCTGACTCATTGAATTGCCCGATGGCCTTTTCTAACATCAAAGTGGTAACCGCCGACTCTGAGATATTAAGCCTGTTCGCCACAATCCCATTCGTAATACGAATCTGCCTTTCTCCATCTGTTTCTTTAATTAGGTCTTTGATGACTTCCACGATTTCAGGGATCTCGATCCGTAGCTCACTTTTTGATGGCGAGCGCCGGTAGGCGGATTGTCTGATCTGGCGGTATTCCAGACCGGGCATCACTTTGACATTGTCGGGCTCAAACTCAAATTGGGGTTTTCCCTCTTTATCCAAACCGCGATAGGTCACAGAAATCAAACCGTCGATTTTGATAATCGCATCTGTCTTGAGATCTCGGGGTCGTGTCCATCTGTTCGCTCCTCGGGAGTGGTACTTGATCATAGCTCTTCCTTGGTCTGCATCTGCATCCGCAATCTCTAAATGCAAATTATTTTCCGGATGTTTGAGATCAATCTCTTCGCCGGGATAGCTGACAACTAATCCTGTTTTAATCTCCTCATAGGCCCGGCGCCTTAAGATTTCATGTTTTCGCTTGATATCACGAAAAGCAAAACCCGGAAAACCTTCCCGATCAAAACTGCTAAATCTTATGATCGCATTCCGCGTGATATGAAATTCATCCGATTCCATCCGTATTTTTACGGGCTGCGACCAACCCCGGCCCGGATATTTCCATAGGAACTCCACCCATTTTTCCGCCTTTGAAAAATCAGTTACTTGGATCCGGATATTCCGGTCAAGATCATCGAAATCAGCGAGCTCACCCTCCACCGATATGACGAACTCGCTAAATTCGTAAAGTCCACCCTCTTTTCCATCCACCCCTAATTTTAACCACCCTTTAAGGTTAGGCGTATATTGTCCCTCATTTACATACGGCACAAAATCATCACGCAGCTCAGAGCGCCGCTGAACTCCGCGGTCAAATTCTCTCCGCCTCAAAACCCTTGACTCCCCGGGCACATAAAAGCCGAATTCGGGCCTCTCGAATTTCCCGAAGCCGCGAAGTTCCATGAGAATTGTCCCTGAAATCGCATGCCGGCCCGTCTGCATATACAATTGGATCTCCTCGGACCACTCGCCTCCCGGGACTTTCACTTGAACAATTGCGCGTTGATAATCCCAATATAGAACACGAACGCGGAAATTTGCGTCAACATTGGCATAGTTAATTTCAGGTCCGTTACTAATCACAAATTCACTCAATTCGGGCTTATCCGGAAATTCACTCATTTCCCGATTCACCCAGATATTGCCTTGAATAGTCTCATAGTGATGCCCACTCCTGCGAAGCTCGGAGCGAGCTTGGACCACGGACCAAGGACCACGAACCACGTCACTCGCCCCCTCACCCTGCCCGACTGCTGGCAGGCGGGCTCTCCCCGCCGGGGAGAGGGTCGGGGTGAGGGATAAATTCCCGTGGTCCATGGTTCGTTCTGCGTGGTCCGTTACTGACCGCAGTTCTGAGCGGTCTTCGGGAGGAACCACCTTTTCATATTCCGAACGCGGTAAGATTTGGAAGGTACTTCCTATTTCGGTGGGTAAATCAACCAAAACGTATTCGGAACCACTTTGATTATAAAGATGAATCGCACGAACAACATCCCGGTCCGTCACCGTAAGATCCGAACTGATCCCCATCTCCGCCGCCAAGACACTGGCATTGATCTGAACCTGTCCGTAATCTTCCCACTCTTCGACAAGCCGGACGACGGACCGAAGCAAAAACGGGTCGGCAATACGCCCGCCTTCTTCGATCGTGACACGCTTACCATCTTCCGTTACCACCACCTTCTGGCCGTCATTCAAAACCAATTCTAAAACATCTTCTTGAGGCGAAACCTCCGCCGATACAAAAAACCGCTCACCCGTCCAAAACTGCTCGCCTATCAGGCCTTCGATTTCACGAATGATTTCGGACGAAGAGCGCTCAACAAGCAGGTTCCCTTGAACCACACCCTCGGCACTGACCGACAGAATGCTGGGGACCAATCCATTCAACTTGACCCTTCGTCTCATTTTTATTTCCCGCGTCATACCGGCGGGTGGAATCTCCATAGCATAGTTATCCATACCCGAAACAAGGATCGATGCCCCATCGGATAACTGAATCACAAGATCTCCGCTCTCAAGATCACTAAAAATGCCGTCCTTATGCCAGCCTTTAGTACCAAGGGTTGTTGCCTCTTCCGATAATTGCGTTACAAGATGCCCACGCTCGGAATTAATAATAACGCCCGTATAATGCCGGTTTCCCGTGGCAGCAATCGCCTCAATTTCATTCACAAGTTGAGCGGCATCCCTCCAAACCGGGAAAGTAAATGAGCGAGGAACTGTTCTCATATGACGCCCACTTTTTTTCTTGCCACCAACTTCAATCACTAACTGATTGGCAGATTTCGAAGTCTCTGACTTGATGTTGATCGCGCGTAACTCTGCGCGCTCGGGCAAGATAAGCGGCACAAAGGAAACAGGATACCCCATTGCTTTCATATCAAAAATATCCACCAACACACCATTTCTTTTGACAAAAACTTTAAGCGAATAAAGTCTTTTTGCATTCTCGCGTTCCCTCAAGGCCTGTGCATCTTCATCCAATAACGGAATCAGCAATTTCCCGCCCTCAGCGAGCTGATTGGCAAGCTCGTCAGGGACCGTCGCGCGAGAACTCCCCGCTGAAACGACAATCACATCATAAGGTCCTGCATCCGGATAACCGAGCACGTCCGGCCGGGCTTGAAGTATATGGACATTTTGAATTCCCATTTTTTGAACCGTCCGCTCGGCGCGCTTGCGAAGCAGCTCAATAATTTCCGTCGAATAAACCTCTTCCGTCAACTGCCCCAAAAGAGATGCCAGCCATCCCGATCCGCCGCCGACCTCTAGAACCTTTTCATCACCCTTCAAATGAAGGAACAAAAGGATCATCGCTATTAACGACGGCTGGGAAATCGTCTGTCTGCGTCCGATATAGACGATGTCATTTTCGTACGCATTAGCTCCGTTAAAGCGAGAGGCATACAGATGACGGGGAACCGCCGCCATCGCTTCAGCGACATTTGCCAAAAGAGACCTCCAAACACCTTCCTCATAAAACCGGTTCAGCATTTCGGCATGGCGGTCGTCAGACAACTTTCGAACAACTTGTTCGACCAATATCTGCCGGGCTCTTTGCAAATCCGCTTGAGCAGCGTCTACAACCCCTTCCCCGACTTGAAAAGCCTCCTCCGGCCATTCATGGGCGGCAAAAATTTCATCGAGGACCGTTTCGATCTCCTCTAAAACACCCCGCTTTTCCAAAATCCTGCGATTCCCTTCAACTGTCAGCACCCCTTCAATGTGATTGATCGCAAGAGTCAAAGTCGCATCATCAGCCTCATCTCTTAACCATTTCACATAACCTAATGGATCTTCTATGAAACGGTCGACAACCTTTTTTTCAAGCGCCGCTTGAGCAATACCTGCGTTCTTTCCAGCCTCCAATCGATTGACTTTGACAAGGGCTTCGTCAATAGCTTGTTTTTCCGTATCTTCAAGCGTTGGGACGCCCGGAAGAAGGACATTCTGAACAATTCCTTCTTTCGCTAAAACATAAAGGATAGCTGCCGTAATCTTTGTTTGATCCACCGTCAACGGTCCCCGAAGGTCATCCACGATACGTTGCAAATACTGAAGATTATCGAGATTTCTCGTGACGGGTAAATCCTGCAGAAGGGAAAGAATATTTCCAGTCGAACCCACAGAACCAATGGCGCCCTTTTCCATGGCACGGGCAATCAGACCTTCATTCCCGATATAAACACGAATGCCTGTCCGGAGATACCCCTCCACAATCTCAAATTGGTCTGTACTAACCTTAATCGCCGCGATTTGACCGGACCGCCACAAACTTTCGACAACAGCTGCGTCGATATCCCGACCCGGGATCAAGTGAAGACCCGGATTATCGTAGAAAACAACAGGAAGATCTGTGGCTTCAACCAAAAGATTGACAACTTCCGTGATCTCTTCGCTGGACCTTAAGAAGGTAAGAGGCGCCAAAACAAGCGCATCAGCGCCTGCATTTTCAGCAATCCCGGCATTCTGCAGCATTTCCTGAATGGCTTCACCTTTATTTTTCTCATAATCTTCTTCGTACCCTCGAGAACGCGTGGGTGTAACATTGGCATAAACGGTTAATCCAACTTCCTTCATGGCCCGGGTTTCGCTTTCGATAATCGATTGAGCCAAGGCAGGTGTCATTCCCCGAGCACCAAACCCGCCGGTCGCACTGTGGACCAAAACCGCTTCCGCTTGTTTACGAACCAAATCATCGGCATAGTTGACTAACGAGACATGATCAACTACAAGATCATTCCCCTGATCTGGCTGCTCAAGAGGATTAATGGTCGGCAGCACGTTGGTGGTCAAGAACGTGACAAATCTGGAATTTTGAAGCGTAAAAGGAAATTCGCCGCCATTCGTTGCAGCATTGATCCATTGCGATAGAGACTCTCCCAAGTACGCGTATTGATCTTGGACATCACTAAAAATCTCAATCCGAATGCCCTGACTGACAGGACGGCCTTCCTGATCAATTTCAACCTTGAAATTGCCAACTTGGAGACCTTCTTCCCATAACGAAGGCAAGCTGTTGGCAGCAACCATGGAATAGGTTAAAACATTGTGGCTTGGCTGATCTTCCGCCCGCCCCGCTGCCTTCAAGTTAAGCAAAACAAATTCACCCCGGCCTGAGTGAAGGATTATTTCGCGGGGAACCGCCATCTTCTCGGCGCCTTCCCAGTGAGCACGCGTGGAATAAATCTCTAATTGATCCTCCCCAAGCGCCCCATTTTTCCAGATACGAAGCTCCGAACGTCGCCGGCCGCCATCCAATCCGCCGCGGCCGGGCCGTTTGCTTTTTTTGGGAGTCCGCCCACCCTTTCTACGATACGGTGAGAGGCCGGCCGGGCCACTGCTAGTGAACAACCCGCCGCTGCCTGACCTTCCCATACTGCGCTGAGATCTTGGACCCGAAGCTGATGGCCGATTGCGCTGCAAGATATAAAAGGAGTCTGGCCCTTTCTCTACTTTTTGGACAACATAAAGACCATCGATATCCTGCTCAGGTGTTTGTCGGGACCACTCAGCCGCCGCTTGTGCATCCCTATAGAAAACATGAACCGCTCCCCTGTACGTACCATTAAGTCCTGTTCTACGCTCATTGGGACGGCCTGCCCTGATTGAAACCGTTGTTCCCCGCTGCAAAGCATCTTCTAATTCCGACATGGCCGTTTCTTGATCCACTTCGGGCATATAGCGCCGGTAATCAGACCTGCCTCTTCTCAATTGATGATCCGTCTCACCTAATTCGACATAGACATCGTCCCCGCTTTGAACATCAACTTTCACAACATGAAGTTCTTTCACCTCGCCGGATCTTGGTCGAGCGTATCGGTCGCGCATAAACGCCCTCAAAACACCGCCGATCATAAAATTGATGCCGGTCCCCTTGCTGGATGCCCCTAGAACAACAGCCTCAACCGTCGTACCATTTTGAAAGGCGTCTTGAACATATTCCAGTGCTTCGGGACGAGTCATCCGCTGACGGGTCCCTGATTGCCGCTCACGCAAGGCACGGTCGTACCGCATCGTAAATAGAGCAGATTTTCTTTGGTGCTCGGGTTTTCTATATTTATAAGAGACGAGATAAACGGGAGAAATGGTATTGCCCCACCAATAACGTGAGAGATCTTGATCTAACTGATCCGCGAAAATAAAACCTTTGACTTCGGAACGGTCTTCGCCTCTAAGAACAACATCCACTCCTCGTTCCCGTATTTCGTCCACAGTAACCTGAAAAGCAACCGGCTCAGCTTTGGATTTAGCATCAATCGCCTCCTGTTCCATTTCCAGCATCTCATCCGCACTGGCCGCGGCTAATTGACTACTGCCTGCCCTAGCAGCCGAAGCGACAACCGGCTCTCCTTCAACCGTGACTCGGCTATTAATCTCATTGATTCGGAGGGTCCTTCCGTCACTTAGATCGATAAGAGTGTCCAGCGTGGAAATTTCTTCCCAAACGGCAACGACACGGCTTGAGCCCTGTAATCCCTGGATCTGTGACAGAACTCGATCCGCTACGAAATCGTGTAAAAAGATGGTATGAGCGAGACTTCTCCCCTCCAATACTTCCAGTTGATCATCTGTATCCCACCGGATTGTAATCTCGCCATTTTTTTGATCCGCTACCCTGCTTGATCCAGGGTGTTCTTTGGCTGTCACGTCAGCTCCAGCCGGAGCGGCTCCGACACCTTCGATCGATACCTCACCCGTTCGACCGTTAAAAACAACCGTTTGTCCGTTATCTAAAACGAAATAATAGGCCTTATCCAAATAATAATTTGACTCGCTTTTCTTTAACCAAATCGCAGTGATTGTATGATCACCTAACTTCTCGATAATTTCTTTAGCCTTGCTTAAAGTCGTATTATCAATCCTTCTGTCTCTATCCACCTGACCACCGATGTAAATATCAATATCCCCGTCTAAAGTAACTTCTAAGGCTATACCTCCCTCCGTTGAATCCACGACCAAGACGGCCTCCTGAGGGATAAAAGAAGAAGCCGGCGGGACCAGGGCTGCCGGCGCAGGCGTTGTGGCATCTCCGCCTTCCACACCGATACGACCGGTCTCGTCCTCGATGCGTATCGTCCTTCCGTCACTTAAGTCAATTAGGCAATCGAGCGAAGTCTGTTCCCGCCAGACCGCGACGATTTCCGTGGATGCCCTGAGCCTTCGGATTTGATTCCATACTTGTTCCGATGAACTGCTGGGGATATGAACGATGGAGACTCTTCGATCGCCTTCATAAACCATGATTTCATCGAGGATATTCCTTCTTAATGCAATCACGCCATTTCCCCAATCTGCTACTTTGTCGGCATTGGGATGTTCTTTAACTGCCGTCGATGAACTTGAAACAGGTTCTTCACCTTCGACATAAATATTGCCGTTTTCTCTGACAATAACAATCACCCTTTTATCATCTAAATTAAAGAAAAGCTCCTCGCTTGTACCCCAAACGGATTTGATCGAACTGCCTCTGCGTAAACTATTAAATGTTTGTGCCACAATCAGAGGATTAACAATAAAGAAGGTTTCTTTTACTGCGTCATTAACTAACAATCCAAGCGCCGTACTCGCTGCGGAAAGCATGATCTCACCATCGTTTGAGTCGGCAATCTTTGTCGCGCCCGGCAAATTTCCCGGGGCAGTATCAGCACTCATAAAAGTCACTTCATGAGTAGCATAATTCATTTGGATCACCCGGCCATCACTTAAAACAATAAAATGGTCCCATGTTTCTGGATTCTTCCAGATGGAAGAAATGTCTGCCCCTCTTTGAAGCCGGTGGACTTCCCGATATGCATGACCGGTATCTTTAGCGGTTGGGATTTCGTAGGCACGATCTCGATTACCCGCATAAACAAGGATATTACCGTATCTACTGACTTCTAAAACGATAAAACCGTTTTCGTTATCAACGACTTTCTCGGCACCGGGAGGAAGTTTGGACAAAACAGAATCCGCCGGTCGGGCTTCACCAGCGGTTTTGACACCAGTGACCGTAACTTCACTGGTTTGGTTGTCAGCTGTCAGCATTCTTCCATCATCGAGGTAAAAAATATGGACACCTGTATCCAGATTTGACCAAACAGAAGCAATCCGAGATGTACCCTGATGTTCCCGAAGGCTTTCCGCAGACCTTCTGGCACCATGTTGATATTCAAGTTCAGCACGATAGTTACCGTCCAAAAGAACAGTTACCCCGTAATTTCCAGTCGACTCGAGTACAATGGTCCCTTCGCCGGCATCTGCGCGGCGAACCCATATCTCACCCGATTGATCTTTCACCCGGATCATCCGGCCGTCATCGAGCTCAATGACAAGATCACGATTTCTCTTATCCCCCCAGACAGCCTTATATCCGATAGGACTTCCAAACTGAGCTCGGACATCATTAATTTCATCCACAACCTGAGCAGCCGGTTTCGCGAACGCCCAGCCAAATTCTGATTTCCCGTTTAAATTAACTGCAACGGTAAAAATCGAATCCGTCGTCTCAATGGTAATCTCACCCTGACGGGAGGTAACCAGAAATTGTTCTCCTTCGCCTTCCCATTCGGATGTCCCTGTTTGCGAAGGGCCCATTTCCTTTAAAGGCTGGAGTTCGTCCAAGCCTGTTGCTGGCATAGCAGAAACTTCGTCGGTTGTTGCGTCCACCCGCACCCGATAACCATTCGTTAATAGAATGATAAGATTACCGTTCGCATCCTGCCAGACCGCGTCATAACCGCTTTCGCCTTTGACGGATTCAATCGCCGTAAGAGTGATTACTGCGCTCTTAACCGTATGCGTAAAAAATTGCCCCCCATTGACGGTAACCGCTAGATGATCAAGATGTCGCCGCTCCACCTTGAGATCGATTACACCGCTAGCTGCTGAGACATAGTTCCGTTTGAACTCGACCGTCCCCAAAACCGGATCAACCACAAAACGGTTAAAATCCCCGACACTAACCATAAGGTGGCCGCTACTGCCAATCCAGACGGCCTCAATCGCTTGAGATCCTATGCCGGACAAAATGCTATCGACCACGGTTTGCGCCGATCCGGACATCATTTCAAAGGTAAATTGCCTGACATCATTCTGGACGATATGAATCTCGGCTTTGTTCCCCTCGCTCGGTACCAGACGAATCGTTCCGTTTCCCCGGGCGACATATTGGTTATCATCGCGAAGCTCGGAGCGTCCTTGCCCCTTGCCCCTTGCCCCTTGCATCTGATCCAGGGCGCGTTCGATTTCAGCCACACTCACGAGATAATCCCCCTTCCACCATTCAGGACGGAAACGCTTGACGAGAATTTGATAAAGCGCATTCAATTGATGAAAATCACGAAGAATAACCACCTTTCTTCCAAGTTGAACCTGTCTGCCCCCGGAAGGATATTCTTTAATCACCTTTGCTTTTTGGAATGACAATCCAGGCAAATCGGTCTTTACATCTTCTTCAACACTGCCGATTTTTTCATCCGAACCACCTAGAACCAATCGTATCCGCCCCATTGATCGATCAATATCCTGCACTCCAACGAGAATTTCATATTGATGATCCTTCACATATTGAAGGAGCTTTATCATATTTTGAGGTGCCTGACTTGCGGGCGGACCAAAATCGCTTTGTTGAGACGGTTTAATTTCAGCACCATACTGGAAGTCCCCGAGTTCAGAGAAAACCGCGGCACGGATATCCATCACGATCTGGTGGTGGCTGGTGAATAACGCCATGGCTTTGGCCGCCTTCTTGAAAACGTCTTCGCTTTTTAAGGCTAGATCCACTTTCTTTTTCTTCTTCCTGGACAGAAAATAATCAGACGGCAGATAAACCCCTTTCCGTTCCTGAGCCGTCCAAGATTCGTCCATAAGATGTTGGATCTCCCACTCATATTGCTGCATTTCTCCTTCTGTGGCCAGATACATTTGAACCGGTGCGGACCTTTCTTCAAGGCCTTCATCCCAATCCGCAGGTTGTGAGAGAAAAACATAGTAACCTTTGACATTGGAGCCGGCCGGGGCGTTAACCCATTTCGCTCGAACACGATAGGAATGATGTAATGCTACAACAATACCGTCGAGAGCTTTATGTTCCCGCAAATGACGATTCAATTCCTCAACCTTCACACGCCGTTCGGACCGCGGGCTCTCTGCCGGAACGGTCTCAGGCACAAGGACGATCATCTTGGCTTCGGGCGATCCGGGAGCGGCGCGATAGGAAACGATTAAAAAGCCATACTTGACCGGTAACTTATCTTCTTTACCGGACCTTAAACCGTTGATGACAAGCTTGGCCACCGTCTCCGGTTCGGAACCCAATTCGACCCAAATAATACTGCCCTTTACTTTTTCAAGCTCCGCAGCCGGGCCCTTTACCTTCCCGATAGCATTGATCTCAGGATCCAAAAGCATCTCGGATAAAACGCTTTGCTTGAGCCCGCTGGCAAGTTCGAAAAACTCAGCCGGCGGCGCTGATACGGCACCAAAACCGTCAACCCCCTGATGTTTTTTAACCTCGATCGACGGCCGATGACTTTCACGGGGCGTCACGGTGCCTTCAACTTTTTCAGTGGGCGGTTCGGTTTTCGGTTGAACGGTTTTGGCAGCAGGTTTCTTTGTTACCCCCAGAAATGCCGCAAGTTCTTTAATAATTCCGTCAAGTTGATTGCCGGCAGTCCGGACTTCGCCGAGCGATGCCCTCTTGGGATTGTAACCTCCGATTAACTCTTTCATCCCGGATTGAATTTTTTCCAAAGCCGCGTGAGCATCTAGGAACACCTTCCGGTCTAGATCTTCGGCCCGCAGCAAATCTTTGACGCGCTCAAGAGACCCAAGAAAACCGCCCAGCGTCACTTGAAAGCGACTACCTTCTTCATCAATTTTCTGCACATCTTTAGCGACAGCCTTAAAAGCCGTTTGAACCGCTGTGTCAAATCCTTCCAAAGCGTTAAGGAGATCACCCGCTCTTTTTTGAAAATCATTACGAAGCTCCGAGCGGACCGGCTCAAAAACCAGTCGTTTAAAACTCTCCGTAAAACGGCCGCCTAATTGTTCGGGCGTCGGTGAACTCAAACCAAAAGACCGACCCGCCAATTCTCCGACAAGAAAGGTTAAGGCCCGTTGATACTGCTCCATCGCCGACAGTTCTTCGGAACGATCTAATCCGGAATCAGGAGAAACAGCTTCGGATGGGATCTCGGTATCTGTCACAAAATAGGTGTCAAACCCGCCGGCCCAGGGCGACTGGTATTCAATCAATTGAATCTCAATCCCCTCGCGCCTGGATAAATCCTGTAACACCGTCATCACGATTTGAGACGTCGTCTTGTGATGGGGATGCTGGTCTTCGGGATGGGGAACGACAATACTCCAGGGAACCCCGTGGGTCTGGGACGCCATAATTTGCTGACGATGTTCGTTGAAAAAATGCTGGAACTCTTCGAGAATAACAACTTCATCCTGCTGAACCATCCAATCGGGCACCCGGGGAGCCAGACCATGCGGAAAAGCCACTGAATGAAGATCAAACCATCTCACCGATACATGGCGTTCCAAATCCCGCGATAAAATCCGCGAAGCCTCTTCAACCTCTTTCCTTCGAATAATCCGCTTAACCAATTCCCCAAAAACAGGTTGGACGTTGTCCCCTAGTTCCCATTGGTTAATTTTTACCTGGACAGCAGGCAAATGGCCCAGGAGATCCACTTGGTACTCGACAATCGACCGCACTTCCTGACTTGGACTCTCAGGCGTTTCTTTTAAGACTCGCCCGTAAAGATCCGGAACGAAACCGGTTTTGTCGTAGAAATCACCGCCGGGTTTGAAAATCTGTTGCAGTTCTCTCATCCCCCAGGCTATTTCTTCGGGTGTCAAATCCCCGACGCCCGTTACCCCGGTATACCCTCTTCCTAAAACCCAGTTCTCAACGCCGGTCGTCGCTAAAATATTGCGGATCAATCCCCCGGCCGCGATCACATCATCATCCGGATGAGGCGAAATCACAATAAGCGGAACAAGTTTGTCCAGTTCTGCCATTTGGTTACGATTAGACAAGACACGTTGGACCTCCCCTTTACGGATAAGTTCCACCGCAAAGGCATTGGCAACGGGAGTACTCAACGGCCCATCTCGGCGTTCCGCATTGGCGCGGGCCGCCAAAAATCGCAGGAGATGCCGTACGGCCGGCACATATTGAGTTCTTCGATTTTGTGTATGATGGACTTTGACTGCGGGCAGGATAATCTTTTCGAAGTCATATTCTAAAATGGGCGTATAAAAAAACTGATCATTCTTTTCAAGAGGAACAGGATAAAGAAGCACCTCAAGCGGGCTCCCGCGCACCTGGACATAATCATGAATCCAGGAAGCGACTTCATTTTCCGGCCAGCCGGAGGAGACCGGTACCAGAACGAGATCAGGCTCGAATCCGCTCAGCAGGTTTTCGAGTGTCTGCCGCACACTCCCGGATGTCTGAAGGCTGATGATATTAACTTCGTTTACCAACTCGGCTTGCTGGATCGCCGTCACAAATTTTCCTGCATAAGGCAGATGATCTCCTTCCTGTCTTTCCAGAACCGCAATCTTCCTGTGATGCGGCAAGGAATAGGTTTTCATATCGGAGCGGATATAGTTATCGGTCAGGATGACACCACCACGGGGAAATTCTGGATCCGCCAAGCTCCAATGTGCACTGGAAGGCGTTCTTGACTCAGATCGTTCAAGACCCAGGTCCCAAGACCCATGACCCAGGTGGATCGCCCCCTCACCCTGCCTTCTCCCCGCTGGGGAGAGGGTTGGGGTGAGGAGTAAATTTTCACGGTCCGTGGTCCGTTGCACGTGGTCCGTCATTCCCCGCATTTCCGAACGCGCACCTTCTGTGGACAAAATCACACCCACCTCATAAATCGCATTCTCAGGTGAATCGCTGCCGTGAATAAGATTTTGCGTGTAAACCCTCGTCTCGACACCTTGTGGAATAAGTTCAGCACCTCGAACTAACTCAGAGGCCTGTGCCTTTCTTCGGATTTCGACAATCGTTTCGCGGGCATGATCAATAATTTCAGGACCATCCTTTTTCTCCAAAAGAAGCGGGACATAGACATCGCTTGAGACATAATCAACCAATGCATCAAAAAAAGGCTTTCCTTGATGAACCGTATAAAATTTTTCCGCTTCTTCGCGAGTCAATCGAATCGGTCTCCCAATATGGACAAGAAATCCTGCCTGGACAAAAGTCCTGATAATTTGATAACGGATCGCAAGTTGCACCTCTTCGGGGAAGTGTCCGAGGGGTTTAATCGCAGCATACGTGATTTCACTTCTTTGAATCCTTTGCACAAGATTATCCCAATCACCGAACGCCTCACCGAAAAAGTCGCGGGGTGAAACAGATCCCGCCCTTAGCTCGGAACGGGGAGAACGGATCTCGAAAGTCTTTTTCGCTATCACGCGGGACGGCAGCCTCTTGCCACGATTCATCGAGAAGCGATGCTCAACATGGTTGACAATCACGTGCGGCCCGCCCGATACAAACTCAATCTTAGGGCGCCTTTGTTCAGCAAGCTGCCGATATAGATCTTGAAGAAGAGGCGTCGGTAACGCGGCCCAGTCGATTGAAAATTCGTCATCATAATCAATGTCAATAACGTCTCCGCCCATTTTCTCTTCGGTCATCTCCCTTTTCCCTGAAGAAAAATCAACCCGAAGATCCGCTTTCACGGCTGCCAGCACATGGGATTTGACACCCGGATAATTGTCATACCGTCCGTTGGCCTTCCATCGCCGGAATAAGAAGACTGCCGCCAAACCTCCCAGCGTCACGAGAAACAATCCGGCGCCTAAAAGGATACTTACGGTTCCGCCCCATCCCAATACCGGCGAGATGGATTCATGAAGTTCCGAGCGCGGGCGAATTTCCGTTTCGGACGTCTTTTCCACATAAGTCAATCCGGTTATCATCACTTCTTGAGCTTTAAGGAAGCTAAAAGCCTGTGGACTTACGACCAGTTCAAATCGACCGCTTTGATAGCGAATACCATTTAAAGGCTCCGCAATGATCCTGGTCTCTTCTGAAGAACCCGAAGCAACTTCCCCATGCTCTTCACCCGCCTGGCCCTGATAAACACGAAGATCCTCATCAGAAAAAACGATTTGTACATATTTCAAAACCGCATCGGGCTCATCAATGCGACTCGTTTTGCCGACAACAACGAGTTCATTCTCCTGCGGATTATGCCGAATTAAAACGCTGTCGTAGGATTGCTCGCGCTTGTATTGGATACCCATCATCGAAGGACTCGTCATTAATCTTGCGCTTCCATCGTGATATTGCCTGGCAGCGTAAAAAGTAAAATCCGTAAGCATTTGATTAAAATCTCGATTAGGATCGGTCATCGGCCATTCCAAAACCGGATCGTGACGGAGCTCGGAACGGGATTCCAAATCCCGCAATTCTTCAAGTAAACGATCCTTTTGTGTGTTGAGTTCTGTCAAAGTCCGATTTGCAATTTCCTCATCAAGTCCATCTTCCGGATCACTCAAGGCGCGGGAAATTCCGTTGATTGCCGTTTCAACCTCGCGCAGTTCCCCTTGAACCGTCGTCTTGGAGCGCACGCCTTTCCGCAATTCTGATCGCAGGAGCGTATCTTCGTATTGTTCGAGCGCTTGATAAAATAAATTACGATTTTCATTTACATGCCGGGGCCTAAGGGACCGAAGGTTCTTTTTCGCATAATCGGCGACATAATCGGAAAACTCCTTGTAAAATAATTGCCTGCTCCTAAAAAGATAGTTCAAAATCGCCATAGCGGCGTATCGGTTGTTTTCTTGTTCCAAACTTTGAACTACCCCGGCCGTAGATTGAACGAGCCGGTCAATCACACGGTCAATAAAATCAGCCCCGAGGCGCCGATCATCCGCCCACCGGATTGCGGCATGTTGTCCGATTAACTGCACCGCCCTCCCAAACGGTTCCCGATGCCGCTGCCAAATGCGCCCGCTGATCTCCCGCGGTGTTTGGGTCAAATACGCATAAAACCCGCTGACAGGCTGCTTACCCTTCTCATATTCCAGGAAAACTTGCTCCAACTCTTGATGGATTATCCGCCAAAGAGGGAGCAGGTAAGAGAAAAAGAGAAAGGCCTCTTCTTCGGATGTGAGTTTTTTGAAATCTCCGCCTCGAAGCCACTTGCGTTCGCTCTGATGAAATTGCGCCATGTCGGTTAACATGTCCCGAACAAGCCGGTGTTCCTTAACACCCGAAAGCTGTCCTTCGAGCATCCACCCGATGGTCTGCTGAAATTGTCCATAAAATTTTTCGATAGCGGGCAATAAGGGACTTGGTTCAGCGTGGAAAACGATGTCGCCTGTGCGCAACTCAGACCTTTGGAATCGGGTTGCCTCGATTTCGTCGGGCGCAAAATTACTTTTCGCGTTCAGGATCCATTCATTGAGTCTGGCCGGCTGTTCGAGCATGATTTTCAGTTGACGGGGATCGGGAAGATTAAAATGGTAAAGAGGCGTCCTGTCACCTTCCCGCATCACAATGGGTTCTGTGTAATCTGAAATCTGCCGCGCAATCCTGTTTAAGATTTCGATGGCCTTCGGATCATTGCGGAATTTCTTCCTTAAAACCCCGGCAAGCTCCATCAACAACCTTCGGGATTCGTGCCGGTCGACCCATGAATCATCCTGAATTTGATCCTCATGCCCCGGCTCGACCGGATGATGAGATTCTTTCAAAACTCCCCGGATGGATTCCACCCAGATCTGTTCAACTCGTTCAAAAAACTCAGCGCGTTTCAAATAAACATTCAAAGCATAAAACACACCCCCCAAAACAACCGCACCCAATGCCAATCCCCATTCCCAGCCTAAGGTACGCAGCTCGGAGCGGGGCGGCTGATCGTCCCGATCTATTGCACGCAGAAATTCCCCGTCATGCCGCAGAAGCGCTTCCACAAACGCACTTATCGAAACCCGGCCCCCTGTCCTCGATATGCTTTTATCCCGATACCTGTTTAACTGGTGATAATAATGAAATTTGGCATCAAATAAGGCCTTAAGAAGAAGAATGTTTTCCCGGGTTTGATTCATATCCCCAACGCGGCCTTCCTCAAATCTCGCGGCGCTGGCGATAATATAATCCACCCAATCCGAGGCAGTTTGTTTTCCCGATCCGGTAACGAAACCCGAATTTTCCAACGCATGAATAACTAAATTAAGCGCCTCTTGATGATTCACCCGAAGCGCAGCGCGGAATTCCCCCGTCTCGTCAAGGACCTGAGCCAATCTTTCAAAAGGATTCGATTCCCGGCTTAATTCCGTCCATAACTGCCGGATTTCATCATAAACCATCTGCCAAATAGTCAAAATGATCCCAAAAAGAAATGCACGGTCGTCTCTGGAAAGTCCGGAATAACCCGGGCCTTCCAGAATATCCCCGTAAAAAAGGGTGTTATATCTCATCACATCCAACAAGACCGCATAGCGCAATCCGAGTTTGTCAATGCCATGTTGCCCGGCAATCGAATCAAGACGTTCTTCGAATTTCTCGTAAACACCCCTGATCCCCTCGAGATGTTCATCCACCAATTGACGAAAATATTCATCCTCCGTCCTTAATTCGGAATGAGAAATGATGATTGACCGTAATCTTGAAGAATCTTCGGCTAACCGCTTTAACTCAACCGAATCGGGAACGGTAATATACCAATGTTCATTCTTTCCGCTCCGGCGATTGCGGCGGATAAGCGAAACCGAAACCTGCGGGATTCTCGACAACAATTCATCCAATGAAACGAGAGATGCTTTCCAATCATGTGTCGTGGAATAAATGGCCTTTACGAGTCTACGCGTCCACTTACGCGATTCGTTGACAAAAAACATCTCATTGGCTCCCGGCCCTTTAAAATAATCCGGATCGGAAAGCTCCCGCTTAACATGCCCTTCCCAAATTTGAGTCACCCTCCGCCTTAACTGTATCCGCCAGGAGATATCCAAACCAATGACGAAAACCGAGGCGGCAGCCAGGAGCCAAGCGGAACTTACTTCCCGCAGCTCGGCCCTTTGGGCGGTCGGCCCAAAGGACTGAGCAGTACCAATTTCGGTCGGAAATTGGTGCGGCTCGGAGCGAGATGGCCCCACCTGTACTTCGTGTGCAGGTACTACGCCGGTGGAACTTGATGTTCCACTCGGCGGTTGCATCGAGTCCCGAGCAGTGCTTGTCTCGGTTGGAGACAAGCGCAGCTCAGACTTTGTTTTCCGCTGTCTTGCCGCGCTCACATGAATTCGATGCTGCTCATAATACCGATCAAGGGCCTTAAAACCCCAATCCCAATCTATCACCTTCGGATTCTCCCCTTTGGCCGCTTCTATAAGACCACTCAAATTCATTTGCACGGCAGCTTTTTGGTTGCTGCCCCGGCGCGAAGCTGTTTTCCCTGTTGGTTCCGGAACGTAGTCAAAGGCCACGTCAAAGAGCATCTCCCTCAACTTTTTCACTGAACCGAAAGCAAAAAAGGCATCGATCAGAAGCGGCATCGGTAGAAGCCGCGTATCGGCATTCATCAGACGAATTTCCGCGATCTGCTTCAAGATTTGGAAAGCTTCTTCCCTGCTGAGCGGTTTAACTTTACCCTTCTTGTCTTTACTTCTTTGGACAATCTGATCCCGCCATTTATCCAAATCAACGGTACCCGTACCATTCATCCGATTGGAGAAATGACTCATCTCGACTGCCTCTTCGATCGTAAGGGCATGCCCGCTTTTCCAGGCTTCAACTACAAGGCGTGGATTTGGCTGCTCAGGACCTTGAATTTGCCGGACAAGTCGCAAAATTTCTTCGGCTTCATCAATCGTAATTTCATAATTCCCGGCGGTGTCCGATTGGACCGTTTGGACAAGGTGATCTGCATCCCAATCATCCCACCGATGACCCTGCCAGCGATTCGGGGGATTCAAATCTTCAGACCGAACGGTTCGCCGTTCAGAGCGTAATCCGGCCAGCTGAGCGAGACGCGATGTCTTTAACTGCCGGTCAAGCTCTGCATCGCCATTCAATTGAAGGCCTGCAATATCCAGCATATGCCGGGCGACATTCTGTTGAGAAGGGCCCGGCCAGCTATCGCTTTCCATCCCAGGCCAATCCTGCATTTGTAATCTCAAGGCAGCCTCGTATTTGGAATTAGAAGGCAGGTACTCGCCCAAAACCATTTGAAGGTAAAGTTCCCGCGTGTTTTGGGGAATGTCGGTCACGCGCGGTGTGATCTGGACGTAGGAAACCCCTTGATTCAGGATCGCATCTTTAAGGCCCTCCGCGTGAAAACCGCCGGTAATGAGAACCGCTTTTCGATTCTCCAGCTGCCGGAGATGAGAGAGCGTATTTTCGGCCATCCATTTTTCGCGGCGGACGGCCCCTTCATAAAACTGGACGGCCTTGGCGTAAAGCGCTTGAAGTCCTTCCTTCAATGCTTTGTCTTTCGCCTTCAATTTCTGACCGCTGAAAATTTCTTCCCACAAACGATTGAATGGATCCTCTCCGCGGCTCGTAAAAGCGTTGAGATATTCCTTGCGGGTGAGTTCAAGCGAAAAGAGTTTCTCAAAATGCCTGATGGCCTCGAGCATCCGGACGAGCTCCTTGTCCCTTTCCCCGTCAGCCAGCGCTTCGGTGATCCAGGATGTGAGCCGCAGCGTTTCCTCTTCCAGTTTTTCGCCTTCAAGCTCGCTTATGAGGACAAGCTGCTGAATGAAAAGTTTGAGATTGGGGAATAATTCCATTGAGAAGTCTTCGGGCAGGACATCAAACAACCGTTCAAAGAGGAAACGTGTCGCTGAAGCGGGTATCTCTTCCCCGTCTTGGGTTCGGGATCTCAAGATTCCGCGGGCTTGAGCTCTATTTCCTTGATTCAGTTCCGATCCTAAGGTCTCTTGAATGGATTTGACAATCTCCTCGGATATCTGAAGACGCCGTAATGCTATAATAAAATCTTCCGATTCTTCCCGGATCTTTTCTTCGTTGAATAACTCTCCGACTTTCTTAAGTCTTGCGTAACGTACGAGTATCGGCCACGTTGCTTGATGCCAGACATTTTCCAAATCCAGGTGGAGACAGGTTCTGGCTTCCTGCGTTAAGTGATCCAACCAATCACTCATGGAGATTTGGTTGGCCAGGAAGGCTTCTTCCCTGCGGATAAAATCCCGGAGCTGTTTAGAAAAATATTTTGCGGCCTCTTTTTCCCAAGCCGCTTTAACCTGCGTGAGACCTTTTTCAATCAACGGTTCTTGCCGTATGATTTCCTTAAAGACAGCGCCATTGGCAGCATAGGCTTCATAATCTTCGATGCCCCAGCCATCAGCGGGTGATTCGTTATCGATCAGGAAGGCCTCGGCCCCGGTAATTTCGCCCGCCTTCAAAAGGGCATCGGTAATGCGGAGATTTGTTTCTTCGTCTTCAGGAGTCAATCTCAGAAGCTCGGGCTCGAGTTTGTCCCAGCCTCCTTCCAAAAAGAGTTGATGGACCCCATATCTTTCAGAAAGATATTTAAGGATGGCCTGGATATTTTTTTGGGCTTCATAATGGCGGTGAGAGGTTTGGATATGAAGGATAAGAGAGTCCGTCTCGGCGGACTTCATGATTTCTGTCACGCGGCCCCACTCTGCCGGTATCTCAAAACCGCCCAGATGTTGTTCTGTGAGGAATGAGGCTTCTTGGTCGTTAGCGTAGGCTGTCTTCGGGGGTAAAGGGTTGCATAGATTCGTAATTAAAAAAAGTAGACATGTAACCGACGAAAATATGCCTTTCGCTTTTTTAAAGCCTTTTTGCATAATCGCTTTCCCGATTTGGATTTAGGTGGATGAAATACTTGTAAAAGATAACATAACCGGATGGTATTTCAAGGACTTATCAAGGGTTTTAGAAAGTAAAAATGCGATTCTTCTGATTTGCCGATCTTTGATTTTCGATGCGGAATTAAACTTGTTCTGATCAGTCGTTGCTAAGGACTGTTATAAGATGTTAGAAGATGATTTTTGTTGAATCCCGAAAACTGAAATTTGACCTGTCAATGCGTCATCCTGACGGGGGGTTTTTACGACCGACGAATCTCTGTTCGTGGATCCTTCGCGGAGATTTCGGATCTCTTTCTCCGCTCAGGATGACGTTAATCAACAAGGGAAAATATTTTTTCCTGTTTATCTTTGGATTTGCGGGTCGTGTCGGGTTTCGAAATCCGAAATCTCTTTTTCTTTCTGCAGGGTGAGTCCAATATCATCCAATCCGCTGAGAAGACGGCTCTTCACAGACGGGTCCACGTCAAAGGCAAAGGTCATTTCCTTGTTATAATGCAGATAGAACCTTTCCTTTTCCAAATTCACGGTCGCTTGGACACCGGGATTTTTTGAAACGAGCTGAAAGATGATCTCGACTTCTTCTTCGGCCAGTTCAATCGTTAAAACAGAATTCTTGACGCAATTATTCTTAAAGATATCCGCAAAGGCCGGGACTTGGGTCTTGCCCTCCATCTTCCAGGGGGCAACAACAACGCGGAATCCGTACTGACGCACCGCCCAAACCGCATGTTCGCGGCTTGAGCCGCATCCGAAATTATTTCTTACGACTAAAATCGAAGCGCCTTTGAATTCTTTGCGGTTGAGTGAAAATTCGGGATTGGGGTTGCCGTCTTCGAGGTACCGCCAATCACTGAAAAGATGCTCTCCGAATCCTGTGCGCTTGATGGACTTTAAAAACTGTTTAGGGATAATCGCATCCGTATCGACATTGGCCCTGTCGAGTGTTGCCACAATCCCCCGATGTGTTTTAAAAACTTCCATTTCAAACTCCTTTGACCGCTTCGCCCGCCTCCGTCCTGCGGACTCCGGCGAGGCTTCGCCCACCGCGGCGGTGTCCTTTTTTCTCATGAGGAAAAGGACACCGCCGCGGTGGGCGAGCCCCGTTCTACGGGGCGAGCGGTTAAGTTTTACGGATATCGACGAAATGGCCTGCAACTGCCGCTGCTCCCGCCATCTCGGGACTCACCAAATGAGTCCGTCCGCCCTTCCCCTGGCGTCCTTCAAAATTCCGATTCGAGGTCGATGCACATCTTTCTTCCGGCTTCAATTGATCCGGATTCATGGCCAGACACATACTGCACCCTGATTCCCGCCATTCGGCCCCCGCTTCTTTATAAATCTTATCCAAACCTTCACCCTCAGCTGCCTTTTTCACCGATTGTGAACCCGGCACGACAAGGACGCGTACGCCCTTAGCCACTTTGCGGCCCTTTAAGAACTTTGCCGCAGCCCTCAAATCTTCAATCCGCCCATTCGTGCAGCTTCCGATAAAAACGGTATCAATCTTAATATCCGTAATCTTCATCCCCGGTTTCAAGCCCATATAATGAAGGGCCGCTTCGACATCCTTCGCGCTGTAGCCCTTGACTTCCTCCGGTGACGGAACCACTCCATCCACACCCGTCACCATTCCGGGACTTGTCCCCCAGGTCACCTGTGGAACAACCTGGGAGGCATCGATTGTGATCTCACGATCAAATTTCGCATCAGGATCGGATGGCAACGTCTTCCAATAAGATATGGCCTTCTCTAAATCCCCGCCTTTAGGCGCAAAGGGGCGATCTCCAGCTTGAATGTATTGAAAAGTTATTTCATCGGGTGCCATCAAACCTGCTCGTGCTCCTGCTTCAATACTCATATTGCAGATCGTCATCCGCCCTTCCATCGAAAGCGAGCGAATCGCCTCCCCGGCATATTCCAAGACATAGCCGGTTCCGCCGGCCGTTCCGATTTCTCCGATCAACTTCAGGATGAGATCCTTCGCTGTCACACAATTCATCGGACGTCCGATGAATTCAACTTTGAAAGTCTTCGGTTTTTTCATGAGGAGACATTGCGTCGCCAAGACATGTTCCACTTCCGAAGTCCCGATCCCCATCGCAAAGGTCCCAAAAGCGCCGTGAGTTGCTGTGTGGGAATCTCCGCAAACCATGGTCAGACCCGGCAAGGTGATCCCCAACTCCGGCCCAATAATATGAACGATCCCGTTCCGGTCGCTCTTTAAATCATAAAGTTCGATCCCGAATTCCCGGCAATTTTGAGTCAAAGTCTCGACCTGGGCACGTGAGATGGCATCCGCAATAATATGGCGGTTATCGGTCGGGACATTATGGTCCATCGTCGCAAAGGTAAGCTCCGGTTTTCGGACCTTTCGGCCGGCCAGGCGGAGACCTTCAAACGCCTGAGGACTCGTCACCTCATGAATCAGATGCCTGTCGATATAAATAACAGAAGTCCCGTCCGCAAGCGTCGTTACGACGTGTTTGTCCCATATTTTTTCGAATAAGGTCTTAGGCATAGGCGCGTAGTATACCGGGAAATGTCCGGGATTCCAAGGGAGTTATCGGGATAATGGCTCTCAAGTAAACAGCTTGATAAACGCTGCTATCCCTTCAGGAGGCCCATGATTCGAAGCTGTTGCAGGATATTCTTTAATTCTTCTTCCTCAAAGGGCTTCCTCAAGAAAACGGTTCCGCCCAACCGGTAACTCGCCTTAACGTCATCGGCAAGCTGGGATGCCGTTAAAACAAGGACCGGCACCTTGCTAAATTTATCGTGCGAACGTATCACCTGAAGGACTTCAAGACCGTCGACGCCCGGGAGTCTGAGATCAAGCGTAATTAATGTCGGGATCTCTTCATCGGAGAGGCCCTGTTTGGAAACAAGCTTATTCATATGCTCCATTAACTTCTCACCCGTCGAGAAACAAACAACCTGGGACGGAAGGCAAACCCGGTCCAACATCAGCTTTAAGAGTTCCTGCTGATCAGGATCATCCTCGACAACGAAAAGCGGCTTTGTTTTTCTTTTGGGATCTCCCCGCATACGAATTCCTTTAAAGAAGTCTTATTCTAAAGCCTCTTCGGGACTTTCAACAAGCAATAATTTATCCCTCGTAAACGATCCGGTAAACCACACCGGCCAGCATGTCCGAGACGAGTAACGCCCCGTCGGTGTCCACAAGGACATCCCCGGGTTGTCCCCAGGCAACGCCTTGGCGTCGCCAGCCTGAGGCAAAAACTTCATACGCCGGAACATCCCCTTTCTGAAACCGTACCAGAGAGACTCGATACCCCTGCTGTTCACTCCGGTCCTGGATACCGCTTTCGGCAATGAAAATTTGGTCCCGATATTTCATGGGAAACATGGATCCCGTATAAAAAGTCAGCCCGGCGGCTCCCCCGTGGGCCACCAATTCCCTTTGAGGAATCGTATAGTCATCACACGTTTCTTTCGCCGCAAAGGCCGGATCCACAACATTATTTCCGAAGCAATAAGGAAAACCGAAATGCTGTCCTTCCCAAGAAGCAAGATTGACTTCATCCCTGGGAATATCCCGGTCGAGTAAATCACGTCCCCGGTCCGTAAACCATAATTTTTGCGTCCTGGGATGCCACGCAAGACCGCCCACGCTTCGAACCCCGCGAGCCAGAATCATTTCCTCAGAGCCATCCTCGCTCATCCTCAGGACGGTCCCCAAACGCGGGTCCTCCGGGACACAAAAGTTGCAGGGCATTTCGACCGACAAATAAATCCTCTCATCCGGACCGAAACGTATAGCCTTGATCCCTTTAAATTCACCCTTCGGCAAATCATCCCGAATCACTTTCCCTTCCGGAGGGTTCTTCAATTTCGATTCAATTTGATCATATCGTGTAATTTTTCCTTTCGATGCGACAAAAAGGGCACCGTCCTTGAAAGCCACCCCGGACGGCGATTTTAGGTTCCCTGCCACCGCATAAACTTTTTCGGCAACATGATCCCGGTCGCGGTCGACCGCCGCATAAACGACTCCCGCACTCCGTGAACCGATAAACAAGGTCCCCTGAGAACCCATCGCCATCTGCCAAGCCCCGGAAACACGTTCCGCAAAGACCTTGATAGTGAAATCAGGGGGCAGAATAATCTCATCGAGCGGCAACGGCACTTTGTCCTGAGCGGCCTGCCCCTTCTTGCCCGACCTGGCCGTCCCATGCTGTTTTGCTTTAGATTCCGGTCCCCGTGAACCGCCGTCATCTTCTTGTATATCGCGCCCTTCTTTGTCCTTCGAGGTTTTCTGTTGAGGTGAACCTGACTCATCATCTTCTAGGGCATCTTCTGAAGCTTCCTCTTCCTTATCCTGACCCTGATCCTTTTCATCCGTCGCTTCTTCCTGATCCTTCGTTTTCTCGAGTCCTTCAAGATTCTCGGCCAGCACATCCTCGAATTCTTCCTCGCCCTCAGAATTTTCGATGTAGGCCTGAAAAGCTTCCATCAATTCATCAAAATTGGGCAGACTCTCCTGGAAAGTCATGAGAAGATCTCTCGCCGCTTCAAGATTCCCCCTGTCCACGTTCACAAAAACGATGTCGTGGATGACATCGGGGTCCCGGGAATCATATTCCAGCGCCTTTTCGTAATATTCGATCGCTTTGTCATATTCTTCCAGGCGGCCGTGTTCCTGACCGGCTCCGTAGAAAAACTGTTCGTGCCGGGTCTTTTCCTGCGCGGTAAATTTCTCCGGATCCGGAAAATCCTTCGGTGCGGGATCCATGGCAATATTCTGTTGAATGCGATCAAGCACTTTCTCTTTTTCTTCTCCTTTTAATTGCGTTCCGGTAAGGATCAAATAACCATAATTTTCTGCGCTTAAAAGTTTTAGACGGTAACGAAACTCGGCTTCTTCGGCCTCCTTTTCAAAATCGAAAACAAATCCTTCATAGCCATTCTGCTGCTGGCGCTCCCACTTGCCGACGTTATCCGCATTCAAATCAATCCCCACCTCCTTCATCATCGAAACCATGAAGACATCCTGACGCGGCTCGGTGGCGTCAAAGAAAACAGGAATGACGATAAAAAAAGAATCGTCCCCGCGCTTCATGGTGAATTCTGCGTAGGGATATTCCTTCAAAAGGCTGGGCCACGGCTGCCATTGGGTCCCCGCATAATCCACCGTGTAATGAAATTTGGGGGAATAAAATTGTTTCTTATTGAGGTCCAGGTCCCAGAGGAGACCCGCCTGCATCTGTTCTTCGAGATTGATTTCGACTTGCTTGGGTAAATCGAAATTGAACTGTATCTTGCCGTCCTGAATGACACCGAACCGGGAAAAAACGGCAGCGCCGGCACCGACAAAAAAGGCCACGGAAAGTCCCAGCGTTAACCATGCCAGACGCTTTCCTTTCTTCGAAGGTCTTTTCATTTCCGAAAATTCCATGAGACTCAAGGTCGAAAGAATGATCCCCATCAGGACACTCGGCCAAATCAGGATATTCCATGGGACCAGAAAGGCGGGCCGCAGAACAAGATCATCCGACATCCAAGTGAAGGGAATCAAAAGAGCAAGGGCGAAGATCATGATCGATAATCCAAGAAAGGGCTGACGGTTATCTTCCGTGCGCGAGGAACGGAAATTCCATAAACTTAACCGGACGAGGAATAGCAAAGAAACAACACAGCCGGCATTTTTTGCGATTTCTTTCCAGTCCATAAGTCACGTATTGTACCACAGTTACTTCCAAACGCGCGCCTCCGGCGCCCACCGCTAGCGCCCACCGCGTAGGTGGCCTTTTCAATCATTCCTAACGTTCGGTTTGGTCGAAAAGGCCACCTACGCGGTGGGCG
>JAFGHI010000029.1 GCA_016930235.1 Candidatus Omnitrophota bacterium | reverse complement strand
GTTTAAAGGTTCGCCCGGTACCGGAAAGAGTTATCTCTTCGGGGAATTGGCCGGGGTTTTAGGCTATGACCGTGAGGCCGGAGAAGTTTTCGGCCCGATGACGACAGGTTCTGATGTCACCGAACAGGATGTTTTGGGCGGTCAAAGCGAAGTTAAAGGTAATACCACTTATACTCAAGAGACCATTGCCCGATGGGGCCAGGCCAAACGCGGTGCCCTCTTTTGGGATGAGGCCAATCTCGCGGACCCGGGGTTCGGTGATTTTCTCGGAGGAATGACCGAAGAGGATGCCGGGATTTGGATTCACGGCAAACGCCATGTTTTGGGCGATCACGTTGCCGTTGTGACCGGTAATTTCGAATCGACCGAGGACCGCCATCCCATCGAAGTGATCGAAGAAGAAGGCGTCACGGTTCTTTTTGAGGAGTTTGAGAGGGCCTTTTTGCAAAAGTTGCTCGACGGTTATTTGAAAAATTACCGCGGAAATTCCACCGAGGCCAGGAATCTCATCTTGGATGCCCACGAAATGTTCCGTCGCATGAATCCGGACAATGAATTTTCCATCCGCGAGATTCAGGAAGTGGCCAACCGGATCGTTCATTTCACGAACGGCGAAACGACGCGCGAAGATATTCTTTTTCAAGCCTGGCTTGTTTACCGGGGACGTTTTGGCCCCGAGGACCGCGAGGCGCTCCGTTTTCTGGTGGAAAGAAAATTTGGCGTTTCGATTCCGCAAATGGAGGCCGAGCGCCGTCAGCAGATCTTTCAAGACAGTCCTCAAGCCGCTAAGTTTATGGAGGCCGGGATTTCCCTCGTTAACGAAACCAATGAATTGATTTCGGATGTCACGGATGTGCTGGCTTTACGTCGGGAAAGGATGCAAGGAACTCTTCCCGCTTTAGGGAAGGTTTCTTCGATCGATATCGGGCCTTCCGGCTGGGGCAAAGACTATATCTTGGAAAAAGTCCTTGTGGCCAACGGCTTGGTGGACGGATTTTCCAGGGAAGCCCGTTCGGTTGACGGGGCACGGAAATATTACCTTGTGAATGCCTCGATGAACTACAAACGTCTTGCATTGCTTATTCAGCGGGCGAAGAAAGAGGGTTCGATCGTTATTCTAAGGGAGATGAATTTTCTGAAGACGGGTATCTTGGAAGGGAAATTGAATGATGTTCTTACCGGCGAGGCCCATCCGGGGTTTTTATTCTTCGGGACCTTGAACCAGGTCGGATTTTCGGGCCGCCACCGGATTTCATCTCCCCTCATGAGCCGCTCCTGGACTTTGTTCTTGGACAGCCATCGTCCGGACAGCCTCCGGGAAATCGCGAGAACGCATGCCCGTTCCGAAGGTTGGGAAATCGACGGGCGTATGATCGATAACCTTGTCAATTTTCACGGCTGGGTCCAAGATCAGATTGAAGATCCGCAATATCGTCCTACGACGCGCGAAATCTTCCGCGCCATGCATTGGTTGGATGCCCATCCTTCAGGAAGGTGGCAGGATGCTGTGCGGTTTGCCTACGGACCTGTCTTTTTGAATTGGCAGCTTTCGGGCCGGGATTCCGAGGCCGTTTTAAGTCAGGATCCCTTGGATTATCAAAGCAGACCTTATGTGGATATCGCCAAAGTTTTTGAGAGGATTGCTCAATATATCCTTCCGCCTTCTATGGGCAAGGTCGAGATTGCTCTTAACGAAAAAGACCAGAGGACTTATTACGAGGCCGCCAAAAACCGTTTTGTTTTGAGTACGCAATTGATTGCAGGCGGGAAGGCCGTCGATACGCTCGTTGTGATGGCCGGTCTCGGGCTTTTTTCGCGCGACTGGCTTTCACCCGAAATGGAAGTCAGAAGGGAAAACGCCGAAAAATTTTTTGAGAAATTTATGGAATTACTCAGCGGGACCCAGGATATGTTTTCACTTGCGGGCCCGGAGGAAAACAAAAATGACGTGATTACCCTTTACCGGGATCTTGAGCGTTTATGGATCGGTTCCTCTTTAAGAGGGCATGCTTTTTTCCCGTTCCTCGGAGCGGAAAAGGCCAGTTTTGACGAAGCGTTAATGGCCCAGGTCGTCAACAAAAAGGACATGGCGTTATTGAGTAAACTGCTCGTGGGAAGCGTGAGCGGACATCTCGGGATTTCGGGGCGCCAGCTTTTCCGTTACATGCTGATCCTTTTTGCCAAGGGATTGGTGACGGAAGAAAACGTACGTGGTTTTGCCGAGGCAATTGACCAAGACGGTTCCCTGGGCTGGCTTTTCCCGGTGAATCCCGTCGGGAAGGCTCTGGATCATTTGAAACGGGTCCAGGCTATTTTGCGTGAGGTACCCGAAACCGCGCACGAGGAGGAGATCAAGTACCGGCAATGGCGTGCGGGGCAGATCATGAAGGAGATGGCCGAGGATTATCTGTCGATACCCGAATCAGTTAGCCGTGAAGGGATGAATCTTCCGGGTGCCGGGGAGGGGGGACCTTCTGCTAAGGCAGCGCTTCAAGCCCTTCGCGATCAGTGGGAAAACCGTCCTGACGGGGCAGCAGATACCGATATCCTCGAACGGATGTCTTTAGAGCTTGAAGCGGCCAATTTGATTTCGGGCGAAGATGTCAAATCCGTTCAGGAACGTTCATTCCGGCGTGCGGTTGAACGGATCGAGGCGGAGCTTGGGAAAATGGAAAATCATTTGAGGCCGGTTGTCAGACCCACTCTAAAACGGCTCGAAGAAATGGAGCAGCAATTGGACAATCCCAAACATTCCCACTCGGTCCGCCTTTGGATAGATTGGTTGGAAAAAAATTTCGGTGATTTCGAATCGGGGGAAAGGGCTGAACTTCGAACGGAAGGAGATGGGACAGACGATAGCGCCCGTTCAAAAAAGATCCGGGACTTACAAACCCGGGTCGCAAGGATCCGGGAACTTGTCCGGCAAAGGAGAGAGCAAGGGGAGATGTTCGAAAGTTTGCAAGATAGGATGGGCGGTCCGCAGGGGCTTGAAGGGCTTATCGATTTGGGCGCGATGGGCGGTTTGGGAGGAATGCCGGGTTTTGGTTTTCCCGGTATGCCGGCTCCCGAGACAGTGGATGCGTTGTATGAAGGTCTGCAATCCATCCATCCCGACGGAATGGGGCAGCGTGAGTTCAGGCCTTTGGAAGAGCATGAGCTTGTGATTGTCGGTAAGGAGCAGGTTCGGGAAAGGGCAGAAGTTGTCCGTGCCGTCGAAAAGAAAAAGCCGGTTGATAAGCGCTGGCAAAAGATCCGCAATCAATTCCGCCAGCTCCTGGAAGAAAATGCCGCCTATTTTTATTATCTCTTTGCCGAGGCCGGGACCGTGATCGGAGGCGAAGGGGATATCGATGTCGAAAGTCTTTTAAGGACGCGCGATATCGAACAAGCCCGCCGCAGTTTGGGCGGTATTGTAACGCGCGAAAAACGGACGATTGTCCTTACCGGCGGCGGTGAGATGGATGATTTCCAGGAAGAGGTTTTTAGTTTCCTTTTTGAATTGGGATTTGAATTAGCAGTGATGGTCGATCCGGGCGAAATCATCACCGAGATCACGGACCTTCCCGTGCTTCGCGGGGCGCTTCAGGCGGTCCGTAATAGAGAACCTCCCGAGAACCGCGCGGCTTTAGTGAATATCCTCAAGAAAAAACCGCATATCAAAAATCCCCTCATCATGACCCTCGCCGAAGTCCAGGAAAAACTCGAAGGCTCCTACCTTTATGCCGCCTTCCGTTGGGGCCTGGATGCCGCAGAAGAAGGCAAAGCCAAGCTCGAAGGTGTTGATGTTTTACCTGGCGAAGCCAAACCGCCGGAGCGGGAACTGTCGCTTGAAGAGCAAAAGGACGCGGTCAAGGATCTCATCCGCAAATGGAAAAATGAGGAAAGCGATCGTTTCGACCTTATCGATGCTGACGTTGCTGTGATGAATCGCTCTGATGTTGAGGCGGGTGGTTTTGGGATTGTTCTTAACCACAATGTTATCGGTGATCAAAAAATAAAAGAGCTTGCTAGTTTGGGTTTAACCCGGCTTGTCGCACTTGATTTATCGAATAGCCAAGTTACCGATACCGAATCTTTGGCTCGTTTAGAAGGTTTGAAGCACCTGATTTTGATCAACACGCCCGTTTCGGATATCAGGCCTCTCCACGTGCTGCCGCATTTGGGTTACTTGGATTTGCAGGGGACGCGTGTTGAAGACGATCAATTCGAAGATGCTGTCGCAGGCGTAGGTAAAAGGGGCATCACGATTGTTACTCGTTATGGTGACACTCAGCTCTTTCAACGCATCCTCCCGCCAGGGGAACTTTCAATCGAAGAACAAATCGAAGCCGCCAAGAACCTTATCCGTAAATTGGACAAAGATCTGACTTTCGTGACAATTGATGCTGATAAGCGTGTGCAATATTCGTCTAGGCTGAATGGTATTACGATTGATTTAGGATCCTTCGCAAATGATCAGGTGATAAAGGAACTTGCCGCGTTAGGTTTAACCAAAGTAGTTGGGCTAGATTTAAACAGATCTTCGGTTAGAGATATAAGTCCTCTTGTCGCTTTAATCGGTCTCAAGGCATTATATTTAGGAGAGACGAAGGTTTCGGACATTCGGCCTTTGAGTGCGCTTCCTCATCTAGAGCATCTCAACATCGTTGGGACGGATGTCGGCAGTGATCAATTTGTTACCGCAGTGGGAATGGACGAACAGAGAGTGACCATTATCGATAGGTGGGGCAATGTCAATCCCGGTCGACGCATCCTTGCCCCGGGTGAGCTTTCACTTGAAGAACAAATCGAAGCGGCCAAGAATCTTGTCCGCAAATGGCAGGAGAAAAATGATTGGTTGCGAGGTTATGAGGACCTGGGTTTGATTGTCTACGATAGACCCGAAAAGGGCGGTATTTATATTGATTTAAGAAACGCGGCGAATGATGAAATGGTCAGGGAACTTTCTGAATTAGGTTTGACCAAGGTGGTTGAACTTAATTTGAGTGAGACTCCGGTCAGCGATGTGACACCGCTTACCAAGATGACAGGGCTTCGGGTATTGTGGTTGGATGATACGCGTGTTTCTGATATCCGGCCGTTAAGCTCTTTACCGGATCTCAAATTTCTTGATATTGTTATGAGCGGTGAGGCTGATAGGTTTAAAGGCCAATATGAACCTACCGGCGATGAAACGGGGATCGAAATCTTCGTTCGTGAAGATTTGAGACTCTACCATCAGCGCATCCTTTCACCGGGGGAAATGACCGCCCAAGAGCAGTATGAAAAAATAGTATCAATCGTTGACGATTGGATCAATCGGGGACTGGTTGATGATCCTCCGGATAGGCGTACCCCCATACTGATTTTGGGGGAGGGTGAGATTAGTCTGAATTTGATACGCAGCCGACTTAACGACCAGGAACTCGAAAAATTGCGCGGGATGGACAAAATCAACTGTTTGGACCTTTACTGGAGCGGACAAGTGGCGGACATCGGCGTTTTATCGACTTTAACAGGTCTCCGTTCTTTGAACCTCTCAGGGACAGGTGTGACTGATGTCAAACCCCTGGCCGCGTTGAAAAAATTGACAGAACTTTATCTTGACGACACAAAGGTCCGGGATATCCGGGTACTTCATCAGCTCAGGGGCCTCAAGCGCTTGTGGATCACCGACACCGAAATATCTTATGATCAAACATTCCGTCCCTCAAGCGGCCTTCAAGATCTTGAAGTTTGGATTGGTATTAATGATTATACGCCCCTTCAGCATCAGGAAATCGTCCCGCCCGAGGGCGAAGAAGCAGGGGAACAGGCAGCGGAATTATCTTTAGAAGAGCAAATAGCGGAGATGAAAGAACTCCTTCAAGAATGGAACGGGGCAGGGAGATTGGGGAAGAGGGCTCGTGATATCGATAGTTTGATAGGAAAAACCGGCAACCCGGAAACATTTTCCCTCGATCTTCAAGATACCCGTGTTCGCGATGAAGATTTGGCCCGCCTGTCAAAATTTTCCCGGATCGCTGTTCTGAACATCAGCGAGACACGGATTACACGTTTAGGGCCCGTATCAGCGCTTAAGTGGTTGGTGCGGTTGGAAGCGTGGGGGACAGCCGTATCTGACTTAAGACCTTTGTCCCAACTCAAGCACTTGGCGAAGCTGAAGCTGCAGGATACTCAAGTCAGCGATTTGCGCCCCTTAGCCGATATGGGTTCTCTCGTGGAGTTAGTTCTTACGCGGACACCCGTAACGGATATTTCGTCGCTGGCATCCTTAAATCATAGCTTGCGAAAACTTAATTTATTTGGGACCGCCGTCGGCGATGGACAATTCAGGAATGTTAGAAGCGGTTGGGGGATTATGATTACGGCGTCTGATGGGAAAGTTTTTCCCAACAAAGAAATCATCCCGTCCGAAGAGGCAGAGGCGGAAAAACCGGCCGAGCTTTCCTTTGATGAACAGATCGAGCGCGCGAAAGAGTTGATCGCGAAGTGGCGGCGGGGCGGGTTACTCACGGCGGGGGAAGGGTTTATTTTGCGATACGTGGATTACGACAAGCAAACCTTTGAACTTAATTTGGCAAATTCAAAGATTGGCGATCAAGAGCTCAAGGAGCTTTCCGTTTTGAGGAATATCGGTAGACTTAATCTTAACAGTACAGGAGTCATTGATTTAAGTCCTTTATCGAGGTTAACGAATTTGCGCTCTCTTGACCTCGCTTATACGCAAGTGAGCAATCTTGAGTCTTTGTCCGGGTTGACAGAGTTGGCTATTCTTGAGCTCTCTCATACGCCGATTGTGAACCTTCGGCCTTTATCAGAGGTGCCGAGTTTGTGGAGTCTCCAGCTTAATCACACGCAGGTAAGTGATCTGAGTCCTTTATCTGGGTTGACAGCACTGCGTATGCTTTGGATCGAGCATACTCAAGTGCCTGAGACCCAATTCCGGCAATCTACCGGGCATCAGAAGATTGCGATCGTGGCGACAGGACATGTGGATGCGATTCTCGACCAGGAAATCGTGCCGGCGGGGGAAGGGGAAGCGGAGAAAGAGAAGGAAGTCGATCAAAGGAAAGTTGCCCGGGAAAAATTGGCGCTTAGGAACATGCTCGACGATTGGGTTGAACAAGGGGCCATGTACGGGACTCCGGAGAAAGTAATCAAGGATGAAGCAGATGGTGTCCATTATAGGATGAACTTATTCAATCGAGTGGTCAGTGATGACATGCTCAAGCAGCTTGCGGGTCTCGGTTTAAACTATGTAACGGAGTTAAATCTTGGCTCCAACGGGATTACCGATGTGGCGCCTCTTGCGTCAATGAAAAGCCTAAAGCGTCTTGATTTGTCCGTTAACCCCATTTCGAATGTCGATGCCTTAGCCGGGCTGAAGCTCCAGGAATTAAACCTGGGACATACTCAAGTCACCAACCTGAATGCGCTTATCCCGCTCAATAGTACCTTGGAATGGTTGAATGTCGGGGGCACAAAGGTCCCGGACTGGCAATTTGAAGCTGATGAAAGCCCGCTGCGTTCGGAGCTTCGTTCTTCTGGGCGCCGTATTGCTACGGTCGTAAGAGCCGACGGCCGCCCAATTAATCAAGTACGAATTGTCGCAATCGAGGAGAAGCCGGATGAAGTCAAAGCGCTTATAGAGCAAGCGAATGTCATGAATTTGGTCAGTCAGGTTCTTGGCGGCGATGCCGCAAATTACGTCAGTTTGGATAAAGATGGCATCCATTATAACGTTAATTTAAGCGGCACTGGAATCGGCGATGAGGAACTTAAGGAACTCGGTAATTTACAGCCTCAATATTTAATCAAATTGGATCTTGCAAATACTCGGGTAACGGATATTAGCCCGATTGCCGGGATGAGCGGTTTGAAAAAGCTATCGCTGGCCAATACCGCGGTCCGCGATTTGAATCCGGTCCGCGATCAATTGAATACGTTAGAATTCCTAAACCTCCATGCGACCCAAGTGCCGTCGGATATTTTTGCGATAACTGGTATGGGAATGGGAATTGATTTGTGCATTTATCCCAATGGGAGTTACGGGAATGATCGCTTGATCATGTCTTATGAGGTGGAGAAGGGAAAGCCGTCAGGGGAAATGTCCTATGCGGATCAAAAAGCGCGTGTGATGGAGCTCTTGGAAGACTGGAAACAAAAGGGGCGTCTCAGTATTTATAGCGATATTAGAGAGGTCTTAAGGTTTAAAGATGATGAAGAGACACTACACCTTGATTTTTATAATCAGAATATCGGGAACGGGGAATTGGCCCAATTAGCAGGACTGACAAGAATTGTTTCATTGGGTCTCACGAATGTTTCAGGGCTTCATCGTATCCCTGAGATTTCGGGATTAACAGGGCTTCGGATACTTCATCTCAACAGATCCTCCGTCGATGATCTCACGCCCTTAGGGGATCTTCCGAATCTTGAGACTCTGGATTTAGGTATGGGATGGGGTCAGGTCCGTGACCTGGCGCCGCTTGCTCGAAGTCAAAGTTTGGTAGAGTTAAATATTGAGGATTCCCAAGTCAAGAATTTTTCAGACTTAGCCCATCTAAAGACTTTGAAGAAGGTTTCGATTGAAAAGTCCAATATTACGATGAGTGATTTTCAGGAGGCGACTGACGAGCAGAATCTTACGGTTGTCTTGACTTCCGGTTTTGTGCGTGAGAACAAATCCATCAAACCCGCCCAAGAAGAAGAGCCACAGGAGGATTTAACGGGGGAAGAATGTATCGAAGAATATAGAAAAGTTATTGACGGGTGGATTCAGGCAGGCGAATTGGTTTTGGAGGCCGGGAAAACTTCTCAAAGTGTCGTTGATAATCATCCGGGTAATAAAGACGTTAGCGGTATTTTTCTTAGTGGATCCAATGTTACAAATGAGCAGGTTCGTCAGCTGGCTCGGATGAGGGGAGCGTCAAAAATTCATATTATTGATTTGTCGAAAACTCCTTTTTCGGATACGACGGCATTGGAAGGCTTCAAAGGTTTAGAAATCCTGGATTTGTCCTCAACTCTTGTAAGAGCGGTACAGTCTCTCTCCCGTTTTGAGTATTTGGTGAATGTTGATCTCCAAAATTCAGGCGTTGAAAATATTGATGAATTGGCGCGTTGCCCGCGCCTTAAACGCTTGGATATTTCCGGTACACAGGTTGACGATATCCGGCCTTTAGCTTTAGTGATAAGTCTTGAGTTTCTGAGATTTGTCGGAGCGCCTGTGCCTGATTCTCAATGGCAGGAAGCTGATCATGAAACAAAATTGACAGTAAAAACAGTAAGCGGCTCAACCGTTCACAACGCCGAAATTGTTTCGGACGTTAAACCGGACACTGTCCGGCGTGAATATGAAGAGCAGCTTGCGCGTGTGACAGCGCTTCTTGTCGAATGGGGCATCCCGGTTGACGAAAGGCACATCGATCGTCGTCAGGACGCTCAAAAGATGTTTGTCCTTAATTTGTCCCGGCAGGGAATCACCAATGAGCGATTAGCCCGGTTGTCAGGATTGACCCGGATGAGCGAGCTTTGGGTGGGCTTGAATCCTATTACCTCTTTGGAGAATTTAAGGAATTTACCCAATCTAGATATAATCGATCTTACGGGGACGCAGGTCCGGGATGTGGAACCCCTTACGGGTTTTGAGAGCCTTCAGGCTATCGTGCTGGCTCATGTTAAAAATCCGGGGAAGCTCGGTTCTTTGAGAAAGCTGAGGCTTTTGAACCGTCTGGTTTTGGAAGGAACAGATATTGATGTCACAGAATATTTCGACGAACTTCTCCCGGGGACGGAGCCTGGTACAGGTTTATGGGTAACCGATAATGAAAGAAATAAGCGGAATATGAGGTGGAAAGATCAGGAGGAGACAGAGCAATCCGAAGCGCTTTCGCTGGAACAGCAGCGTGATTTGTTACTGGAACTGCTTCGAAAGTGGCAGGCCGAAGGAATTTTAATGACCACCAGGGGTATGAGCGAGTTCCAAGTCAGTATTTTACCCGCAAAGAATCGCATCGGCTTAAATTTAGCGGGTGAAGGCAAAGTCGGCGATGAGCAGCTTCGGGAGTTGGGACGTCTCGCAAGGAAACTGACTTGCTTGACTTGGATTGATTTAGGTCTAACACAAGTGAGCGATTTAAATCCTTTAGCGGATTTTCATCAGCTGGAAGATCTTGATATTCGCTCTACGAAGGTTGTGGATTTGAGTCCTTTAGCAGAGTTGAGTTCGTTGCAGGTGCTCATGATTGACAAGACAGAAGTCCGGAGCGTTCAACCTTTGTGGCGATTACCGAACCTTATCCATATCGAGGCCAAGGATTTGTTGCGCATTGCGCCTGACGAATTCGGGGGGCAATTCCGGGGATCTGAGACCCGCAAACTGACTGTCAAATGGGGTAAAGGCGATGATGAGGTATGGACGGATCTGGAAATCATCCCGCCGGGAGGGACGGAAGAAAAACCGCAGGAAGGGCTTTCGTTTGAGGAGCAGATTACGCGGGCTGAAGAATTGATCGCAAAGTGGAAAGCCGCCGGATTGCTTCGCGCCAAAGACGAAGCGGACATTTTGGAAAAAGTGGATTATCGTGACCATACCTTTGAGCTTAATTTGGCATTTACGGACATCGGAGATGAGGAGCTTCGGGCTCTTTCTGTTTTGAAAAATATGGTGGACCTTGGCCTTCAGTTCACGAAGGTGCGTGATGTCAGCCCTTTATCGGAGTTGACGAATTTGAAAAAACTTTATCTCAATACTACTCAAGTAAGCAATCTTAGTCCTTTGTCGGAGTTGACGAATTTGGAATTTCTTAATCTTAATGATACCCACGTAAGTGATCTTAGTCCTTTGGCGGGATTGACGAATTTGACGGAACTTTATCTCGCATATACTCAAGTGAGTGATCTTAGTCCTTTATCCGGGTTGACAAAGTTGGGATTACTTAGGCTCCTCGATACACGGGTTTCTGACAGCCAATTCCGGGATTCGACCGGGCGGCAGCATATTTCCATTACAACAGCGAGCGGTGAAAAAAAGCTGGAACAGGAAATCGTCCCTGCAAAAGGAGCGGAAGAAAAACAGCAGGAAGGGCTTTCGTTTGATGAGCAGATTGCACGTGCGAAAGAATTGATCGCAAAGTGGAAAGCCGCCGGATTCCTTGGCGACAAAGAAGAAGACGTCCTCTTGGTAAACATTGATCAAGATGACCATACCTTCACACTTCATTTGGGAGGTACAGCGATTAGCAATAAGGAGCTCGAGGAGATCTCGGAATCGGGGTTGACAGCTATGACGAAGCTTATACTTTCGAGTACGCAAGTAACTGATCTTGGTTCTTTATCAGGGTTGAGGAATTTAGAAGGTCTTTCTTTTCAGCATACGCAAGTCAACGATCTTCGTCCTTTATCGGGGTTGACGAATTTGAGGCTACTTGTTTTCACTAATACGCAAGTGAGCGATCTCAAACCTTTATCGGGTTTGAAAAATTTGAGGGATCTTTATCTTGGGGATAAACGGGTAAGCGATCTTAAGCCTTTATCGGGGCTGACGAATTTGGAAATTCTTCATCTTACTGGTACCGACGTAAAGGATCTCGGGCCTTTATCGAGGTTGACGCATTTGAGGATTCTCGCTCTCACTGCTACGCAAGTCAGCGATCTTACGCCTTTATCGGAGTTGACGAATTTGGAGTATCTTTATCTCACGCATACACAGGTTCTTGATACCCAATTCCGGGATTCAACGGGGCGTCAGCATATTTCGATCGTGACAGCAAGCGGCGAAGGAAGGGAGAACCAGGAAATCGTCCCGTCAGGGAATGTAGATGCCGCTGCTGTAATCGCGGTACAGGGAACTGAAGCGGTTGAAGATAAGGTTGTCGGTGACCTTGGAATCATGAATGTGATTGTAAAAGGCCTGATCAATCCTGTATTGGCGGTTGATTTTGTACATCAGCGCTTACGTCAGGTTGGCGACGAGGGATTGATCCGGGTGTTTGATCGGATCATGAAAGGGTCAAGGGGCAAGGGGCAAGGGGCAGGAGACGAGGGGCGGGAGACGGGGGGACGCTCGGAACTACGGACTACGGATTCCGTTGTGCGTAGCGAATTAAGAATTACGGATGATTTTGGGGGCAAGAGACCTCAACCTGATCGCATGGCGGAACAAATGATCGTGCAAAAATTTGGTGTGATGGTGATAGGGCTTTTGGGAATTCTTGCTCAGAGTATTTTTCGGGAAAAAGAAACGGTTGCCGTTCGTGACCGTTTGAGCCAGTTGGTTGTTCGTCGTTCGAAAGTGCATTTTGATGGTCGGGTTAAGGCTCAATGGCAAAAGCTTAAACAGCAGTTTCGTCAGCAGATCGAACAAGGCGTTGAAGAAATCGGTGCTTTAAGAAGTTATATGCAGGAGCATAATCCGACAATCGGAAAGATATTGGAGTTGAGGAGTCAGGCAACAGCGTTGGCAACCCTGAGAGAATTTACCGCGAAGGGTGTTCAAATTATTGAGATGGCAAAGACCAAGCTGGAGAAAATTAAATCGTTGGTGGAACAAAGTTCTCAAACCTTGGCTCAAATGGAGGCGTTGCTGGATCAAGGGTCAGGGGAGCGATCGGAATTACGAATCGCTGACCAAACGGCATTTCACAATGCGTTATTTGAATTATTGAAAACCAATCCTATTCACGAACTTTCGGATGTGATGAACCAAATGCAAGGTCAATTTGATGTGACATCCGAACAAGTTGTTCGGGAGATTGTTCAGATTGGTGTGAATAAAGAAATTAAATTGCCCGGAGGCGGGTGGGATAGTTATTTGCCTGAATTTGATCCCGATACCGGAAAATTTACGGGGCGTATTATTGCTTTCCATGAACTGCATAAAAGGGGCCAATGGCATGGTGTGATTTATGTGCTTCTCTTGACGCCGGAAGGAGATGTGATTGCGCAGGTTCGTAGTGACCGTGGTTGGACGGATATCCCGGGCGGTCATCAAGAACTGGGCGATGAACCGGTTGAGACAGGCGTGGATGAAGTGGGCGATGAAATGGCTTTTGACGCATCGGGCATATCGATTATGCGCGAACGTTTAATGCCGGTTGTAAACCGGATTCAGGGAACGCCTTTCTTTAAGAAGGTTGAAAGGCAATCTTATGGGGATCAGGCTTATTATGATGAGGACGGTGTTTTCCATGTCGGCTCGCCTTATTGGGAGCTTAATCGGGAGCTGGATTATCTCTTTGTGGTGTTTTTAGATGAAAAAGAATCCGCTGCGATTCAGGATCACTTTAAGGAACATCAGACCGAGGAGGTCAGTGGTTTAGTGGTCCGACATTTGGATGATATCGCGGCCGATCTTCGAAAAGGCAAAATAGGTAAATATTTGACCGGCTTTAAACTCCTCTTCGGGGATCACAAATACGGTCGCGATGTCCTAGCACAGATAGCGGAAATGCAAAAAAAGACCGGAGACCGGTCGGAGCTTCACTCGATTCCATCCGAATCGAGTACTGCTCGGGACGTGAATCGGTTGGATTCACGCTCCGAGCTGCGGATCTCTCGTGAACCAAATGCGGGTGATTCAAACACCGCGCAAGCTTTTGAAGAATTGAAAACGTGGTTTAATGATCTTGCCGGGATTATTCGTGACATATTTGCTGCAAAAGATGACTTGGATAAAACATATAGGAGCATTCAAGAGCGCCGCGAATCGGTTAATCTTTCCCAAGAGGCTCGCGATCAGTGGCAAGCGCTCTTTGAGGAAGTTCAGGGTTTGATCAAACATTATCATGAGCAGGTTGCTAAATTGAAGGATAGTTGGATACAAAATAGCGAAGCTATTCTTGTGGCAATTAATACGGCCGGCGATGCTGACGAGGAAGCTCAGCTGGCTATGGGTGCGCAGTTGCTCGCCTTCAGAATGCAATTTGGAAATTTGGTGGTGGATATAGGGACCTCGATAAGGCAAATTGTGCAGCGATTTAGACAAATGGATGCTTTGTTGGAAGAAGGGATAGGGGACAAGGGACAGGGGGCAGGGGGACGAGGGGAACTCAGACTGCAAGCTACAGGCTTCAAACCGCAAGACATAAGTTTAGAGCCTGAAGCCGGCAGCTTGAAGCTTGAAGCAGAAAAGGACTTTTCTCCAGCATCTTCGTCCCAAGTAAGCTTAAAATCCGTCGCGCTTGCGCTCTTTCCGTTGCTTGGGAAATTGTCGAAGAGAGTTTTGGGTGTTCTGATTAATCCGGATGTTGTGGATTCGCTCATCACACAATACCGGGAGAATGCTGCGGAATTGGAGCAAAGACTCTTAGCGCAGGTCAATCTCTCGGAGCGGGATGCGGTCTTGAAGGTCTTGAATGATTTGGATGCATCGATGGGACAAGTGAATCAGAGCTTTGCCATCGGCGCCGTGATACCGGAGGAATTCGATGAAGAACTGATGCCGGCATTTTTTGAAGGTTTTGTTTCCGGGCTTGATGCGAGTCAAGTGGGTGAGATGCTGCAAGATGGTGGACGCCTGCCACAGCATGTCGTCGGTCAACTCAAAGGGGTTGGGGTCCAGACGCGTGCTGTGGATGTCCATCGTCCTCTTGTCCTTCGAGGGGATGAGCAGGACTTTGTTCCCATGGCCATGCTTACGGGGGATGATGCGGGAATCCTTCATGATACTTTTCAGCCGCTTTTTGTGGACCGGATCGAAGAACTCCGCCAGGATCCGGATACTTTGCGCTGGTTGGGGAAATTAACGAGCCGCGCTCTCATTCATATGGCGGACCTTTCGGAAGATATCAAGCTGAAGACAGATCCGGATATGTTAAAGGCCGAACTCCTGCGGCGCTTAAATTTAGAAGGCTACGATGAATTAATTACCCTCTCTCAAAAGGGCGGGCGTCTGGCCTTCGGCATCAATGCCGTTACGGCCCAGCTTGTCTTTACCCAACTCGTCGAAGAATCCATCGCCACAAGCGCGTAACCGCTTCGCCCGGTCGTTTACGCAACCATCCAGGTTGTGAAGCGCCGTCCTTGCGCAATGGGCGCAAGGGCACCGCGTAGGTGGCCTTTTCCAACATTCCTAACATAGGATGCTTGCCCTCCCAAAAACGTGGCGGATAAACCTGCCATCTTGTTGGACGGGCTAGCCCCTTTTTTGTGTCTTCTTGAGGACCGTTCGGACCACGAAAAATAGATGCCCGTTTGAGGGGTCCTTACTGTTCGAGAGACGCCATTTTCCATTCCATTGAAAATAGCGTCTCTTAACTCCTCGAGAAGACACAAGAAAAGCGTCTAGCGGATGCTTATTTGCTTCATTCGAGTCATGAATATCTTAATCAACGAAAATCAATGGTAAGTCTTCTGTCTGTAGTCTAACGGGGCCACCTACGTGGTGGGCGGTAGCGGTTTCGCCTTTATTTTTCAGGACCTTTCTTGTAGAATGCCCCTTCGTGCTGGCGTCCCAAAGGGACTGCGGGCAAAGGGTATTGCGCAGTTAGGCATTATTACCGCAATAGAAGTTTGTTGGACCAAGAAGTTTTGTGCTGGCGTAGCTCAGCTGGTAGAGCAGCTGTTTTGTAAACAGCGGGTCGGGGGTTCGATCCCCTCCGCCAGCTCGTCTTGATATTAAGGAATTCGGGGGAGTTACCCAAGCGGTCAACGGGGACAGACTGTAAATCTGTTGGCTTAGGCCTTCAGTGGTTCGAATCCACTACTCCCCACCAGCCTTCGCCGAGGCTTCGGCTGGTTCATCAGCTCTCATGATCAAAAAGGCTGGTGGTTCGCCGAAGCTTTTGCGGTCGCAAAAGCGAAGGAGGACAGTGATTTTTTAGAAAAAGCCCTCTGACGAAAGAGGGCTTTTTCTATTTAATAGTGCTTCTATATATAGGAATGCCGTACCCAATCTTGGTGTCGGGCCGGCATCATTGCTTCCAAAGAAGGGCGCGCATTATGCCGCATCAAAAACGCCGTAAGGATATTCGAAATGTTGCGATTGTTGCCCATGTGGATCATGGAAAAACCACGCTTGTGGATGCTTTACTTGCACAGAGCGGGGCCTATCTATTTAAGGAAGGGGAATCGACGATTATGGATTCCAACGACCTTGAAAAAGAGCGCGGCATCACGATTTTCTCCAAAAACGCATCGTTCCTTTACAAAGGTGTCCGTTTGAATATTGTCGACACTCCGGGACATGCGGATTTCGGGAGTGAGGTCGAACGTATCTTAAGAATGGTTGACGGCGTTCTTCTTTTGGTGGATGCCTTTGACGGCCCCATGCCGCAAACCAAGTTTGTGTTGAGAAAGTCCCTGGAGCTTCATTTGAAACCCATTTTAGTCGTCAACAAGATTGATCGTTCCGGAGCGAGGCCCCACGAAGTTGCGGATATGACCTTTGATCTCTTCTGCGAGCTCAATGCGACGGATGAGCAGCTCGATTTTCCCATTTGTTATGCCTCGGCCAAAGAGGGACACGCCACACTCGATCTTGATGAAAAAGGTCAAGATATGAAGCCTTTGATGGACACAATTTTGCATCGTGTCTTGCCTCCGATTGCTGATCCCGGGTTGCCTTTTCAGATGCTGGTGACGATGTTGGATTACGACTCCTATGTGGGGCGTATAGCGATCGGCCGCATTTTTCATGGTCGCGTGAGAGTGGGAGATCCCATTGCTATCGTGAAACATGAGGGGCGTGTGGTCCGCTGTCAGGTGAGCAAAATTCTGACTTATCAGGGTCTCAAAAAGATTGAAGTTGATCAAGCCGAAGCGGGCGATATTATTTCGCTGGCCGGCGCTGAAGAGGTCCGGGTGGGTGATACCCTGGCGGGCATCGAAAAACCCGAAGCGCTGCCGACGATCAAGATCGATGAGCCGACGATTTCCATGTTTTTTTCTCACAACACAAGCCCTTTGTCGGGAAAGGACGGAGGGAAATTCCTCACGGCCCGCCATATTCGTGAAAGGTTAGAACATGAGGCCATGATCAATGTCGGGATCAAAGTTGAGGAAGTCGAAAACGGTGAACGGTTCAAAGTCTCAGGCAGGGGGGAATTGCATCTCGCCATTTTAATCGAGACCATGCGCCGTGAAGGCTATGAACTTGAAGTCTCAAAGCCCGAAGTCATCCTCAAAAAATTCGGGGATGAACTTTTCGAACCTGTTGAAGAGGTCGTGATTGAGGTGGACCCTGGTTTTGAGGGTGCCGTGATTCAAGCGCTGGGCAGCCGTAAAGCCGAACTGAAACATATGCAGAGCAGTGCGGTTGGGACAATACGCCTTGAATTTTTGATTGCTTCAAGGGCCTTGATTGGTTTCCGTAACGATTTGCTTGTCATGACGCGCGGGACCGGAATGATGTGCCAGAATTTTTTTGAATATCAGGCCTTCAAAGGGGAACTCCCCAGACGGCAAAGCGGTGTTTTGATTTCTCAAGGTTCCGGAAAGGCTGTGGCCTATGCCTTGTGGGGATTGCAGGACCGCGGTGAAATATTTGTCAACCCTCAGGAGGAACTTTACGAGGGCATGATTGTGGGGGTGAATAATAAAGGCCATGATCTTGTCGTCAACGCCACGCGCGAAAAGAAACTGACCAATATGCGGTCTTCGGGCGCCGATGCCGCCATCCAGCTCACGCCGGCCCGTGAAAAGACCTTGGAGTTTTCACTCGAATTTATTGAAGGCGATGAGCTTGTTGAAATCACACCTAAAAATATCCGCTTAAGAAAGCGATGCATTTCCGAAAACGAACGTAAGGCCAATAACCGCCGCATTCAAAAGCAATAACACGAAGGTTTGAATGCATTGGGACGGATGTTTTGGAAACGGGCTTTTCCCTCGCAGGGAATTTTTTCGTCCTATTTTCGTTCTTGCGCCCAAGGCTTATTTCTTATAAATTGGATGGCCTTGCGGGGCCAGTCCCCGGAACAAGTCTTCTAACCTAACTGACAAGAGGTGTCCTCATGGAAAAGGAATTAACAGCCATTCAGCAGCTAATTAATACCGCTATTGAATTTTGCGTCAATTATAGTTTCCAGGTAATCGGTGCCTTAATCATCCTCGTGATCGGAGTGGTGGCGGCTAATTGGACGGCAGGTCTTCTTTTGAAAATATTTGAGAAAAAGAATCTCGATATCACGCTTTCAAAATTCCTGGTCGGTGTCGTCAAGATCGTCATCCTGGCTTTTGCCATCATTATCGCCCTCGGAAAATTCGGGATCACGATTGCGCCGTTTGTGGCAGCTTTAGGTGCCCTGGCTTTCGGCGCGAGCTTCGCCATCCAAGGCCCTCTTTCCAATTATGGAGCTGGTTTGACCATTATCATCACGCGTCCTTTTGTTGTGGGAAATACGATTACCGTTGCGGGCGTGAGCGGTGTTGTGACTGAAGTGAAGCTGGCTTGCACGATCCTGACCGACGAAGACGGGATTAAGATTACGATCCCCAATAAACATATTGTCGGAGAGATTATTCATAATTCGCAGACCAACCGGATTGTCGAAAGTGTGATCGGCATCAGTTACGACAGCGAGCCGGAGGCGGCGATTCGAGCGATCTCACAGACGCTGGCCGGGTTTCAAGAGGTCGGAAAAGATCCTAAACCGCAGATCGGTATTCAGGAATTTGCGGATTCCTCGGTGAACATCGGCTTCCGGTATTGGGTCCCGACCGTTAAATATTATCAGACGCTTCATAAGGTGAACCTAGCGGTTTACAAGGCCGTTCAGGTGGCAGGCGCCAAGATCCCTTTCCCGCAGCGGGACATCCATATTGTTTCGCAACCGAGCGGGATGCAAACCCTTAACTCGTCACGATAGGAGAAGAGTCCATGATCAAATTTCTGACCACCCTTTTACTTTTCGTTGTCATTGTGGTTTTGGGACTGAATCTTGCGGGACATTTTTTGGTCTCGAAGGTTTTTTCCGATGCCCTCGGAGTTTCTGTCCAGACCACCAAATTGCATTTTAACCCTCTCAAAGGTGAAGCTGGAATCTATGGCTTGAAGATCCACAATCCCGAAGGGTTCCAGGAAAAATTAATGGCGTCTGTCCCGGAAATTTTTATCCGTTATGATTTGAAAGGGCTTCTGGCCAGAAAAATCCACATTGAACAAATCCGGTTTAACATGGATCAGATAACCATTGAAAGGGGGGCCGAAGGTCAGACCAATCTTCTGGAATTGCCGGCCTTGAAGGCTATGTTGAAACGTGAAGAAGGAGCCCCGCCGGCTCCGACGACGGGGAAGGCGCCCGAAAAGGAACCCGCCGCAAAGGGAACCCCTTTTTCTCTTATGATCGACGAATTAATTGTTAGTGTCGGCCGCGGGCGGTATGTGGATAACAGCCGCGGGGAAGCGCGGGTCCGCGAATTTCCGATGAATATCCAAAACCAGGTTTTTAAAGATGTCACCGATCCGAACCGTGTGATTCAGCAAATCGTTCTTAAAACCTTGCAGGAGGTCGGGCTCAATGCCCTAATGCCGGACTTGGATCAGTTTTCGACGGCTTTTTCCGCTCAGGCAGCTTCCAAGATGGAGGAGATTAAGGAAGGCTTAAGCGGTCTTTTTTCATCACAGTAAAAACCAAAACTTTTTTGTATTATCATTCGCTGGATATCGAGGATATCCATAACCCCAAGGAGGAATATATTATGAAAATGCGATGGTTGCTACTTGTTTTACCGATTGCAATCTTCACAATATCCGGTTGTGCCAAGAAAGCGGATTCTAAGAAACCGGTTGACCAGATCAGACAGGAAGCCGAAAAAATGTCGCTGGATGAGCTCCAGAGTACGGCGCAGGCTTATGCCAAGGAAATCGGAAATCAAAAGGCGGCAGCCGATAAGATCCGCGCCAAATTAAAGGACCTTTCACCTAAAGATTTATTGGGCGAACAGGGGAAGGCCATTAAGGAAGATGTCTCCAAAGTCACTTCCGAGATATCGGAGTTGACCAAACGTTATCAGGTCTACGCAAGCAAATTCCGCGAAATGGGCGGCGACGCGTCTAAAATTAAGATCGGTTAAAGGGTGTTTAAAAAGCCTAAAGAGGAAGCCTTCTTAGAGAGGGTTTTTTCTTTGGACTTAAGATTCTTTACAGTTGCAAAATGAAATAGCCGATAGGAGAAGATAACATTAGTAGAAGACAGAATAAGGGGGACCGATTATGCAGCAACTTTATTTTTTAACGATTTGTTTTTTGTTTGTGATCGTGACCGTGCCTACGACTGCGGCCGCGATTGAATTGATCAAGATCCGCAAGCTTTTTACCCGGGCCGTTGAATTGCTGGAAGATATCAAGAAGAAATAATTCAACGCGGGTTGTTTTTGAAACGGTTGAATCGCATGGTTTTGAGGAGTTGAAGGTCTTCTTTGTCAGTCCCGGAACTTAAAGAGTATCAAGAGCGTTACGACATTCGATATTCCAGCCCTTAGCTATCTTGTCGTAACGCTCTTTTTCTTGGCGCCAACTTATCGGTCACCTTCAGGGTCAAAGGGTATTCTTTGTGGGGGAATTATTGTTTGGTCCCGTCGCGATCTGAGATTGATTGGTCACCCAGCTTTCTATCATGATTCCGAAGAAGGTGTTTCCATTCCTGTTTTCGTTTGGTCTCCCGACGAGTATGGCCGGTGGTAGCTTTCTCAGTTTCTCAAGGAATGGAGATTCGCGATTTAGGGAAGAAAAAGGGCCCTTTGGGTTTATCAATTCCTGAAATGCGGGAACTTTCAATCCAAGAATTAAGTTATGCCGACTAAATCATCAAAAAAAACATTTCTCTTATTTTGCTAAGCGATTGATGAAGGGGGGTTATTCCCATGTATAAGATTGTTGAGGTTGTCGGACGTTCACCCAATGGATATGGCGAAGCCACCCAGGATGCTGTCGATGGGGTTATTCGCTCGGGGGAGACGGTTCATTACTTTGAAGTGGTTGAACACCGTGGAGCCGTTCGCGAGAATAAATCCATCGAATATCAGGCGGTTGTAAAAGTGGGGGTTGTCGCGAAGTAGAGAACAATACCTATTCTATGTTTCAAACCGCTAGCGCCCACCGCGTAGGTGGCCTTTTTCCAGGCTTCAGGCCACAGGCTTCAGGCTGCAAAAGACTTTTGAAGCTTGAATCTTGCAGCTTGTAGCTTGAAAAAGGCCACCTACGCGGTGGGCGCTAGCGGTGGGTCTGACGGCCGGCAGGCAAACGAATCTCGTGCAAGCGCGATGAGTGGTGAATGAATTTTCCTGACGTCGGGAAAATGGTATCCCTGAAGCATCCGACTGGAAGTTTTTCGCAAATCTCATTGACCGCATAGTCCTATAATGATGTTGTTCTAACTGTTTGCTATATAAGGGGATAAGATCCATTAAAAAAGATGAGAAAGGTGTTGGTTTCCGTTTCGTAACAGGTATAAAATAATAGGTACGCAAGGGAGGCAGGAAAGTGGATTTCTAAATGACCCTGCTTATCCGAAAAGTGCTTTCCAAAACGCTTTCTTGCCCGCCTGAAATCGCGTTAGACGATTGATATCCGGCATTGCGTTCTTTCAAAACTAAATTCGGCGACGGTGCCGTATCACTTGTGAAAAATCATAAGGGTTTCCCCTAGGTAGTCGGAAGCTTAAACGTCAGCCGGCGGCATTAGTTTTGGAAAGAAAGGGAGGCATCACAATGAGTCAAGGTCCTCTGCGAGTCCTTGTGATGGAAGATAACCGGGATTATCAGCTGCTGTTAGAAGATTGTTTTAATCATTCTCAAACTTCTCAATTTTCACTTCACTTTGCTTCGACACTGTCAGAAAGCCTAAAGGATCTCGCCGAAGAAAACCCGGATATTGTATTAATGGATCTGGGTCTCGCCGACAGTCAAGGCGTCCATACGTTTATCGCTGTTCAGGAACGATACCCCGCAATTCCTATTGTGATCCTGACGGCTTTAGATGATCGGTCGGCAGCGCTCGAAGCTGTCCGAAGGGGGGCACAGGATTTCCTGCATAAAAGGGACTTTGATCTTCGTTTTCTTGCGCAAATCTTGACGGATGCGATTCGAAGGAAGAAGGCGGAAAAGGTCCTTTCGGAATCCAAAAGGCGTTATGATATTCTGCTACATACATCAGAACAGGTTCTATATGAATGGGATCCCGCCAAAAATGAATTATCCTTTGAAGGAAACACGAAAAAGGTTCTGGGGTACGCTAGGCAGGAACTTCAAGGTTCCCTCGAGCACTGGCTTGAACTGATTCACCCTGAGGATCTCCCCAGGTTTGAGACCCCTACAGGTTTTATTTCTGCCAGAAAATTGACCTCACGCTTGGAATACCGGGTGAGGCGCCCGGATGGAAGCTGGGTCCTGATTGAGGACCGGGGACATTTTTACACCGATCCCAAAGAGAACATTACCCGGATGACGGGAGTCATCAATGATATTTCCCAGAAGAAAAAGTTTGAAGAGAAACTCAACAAGCTTTCCTGGTACGATCACTTGACGGGGCTTCCCAACCGAATGCTTCTCATCGACCGCCTGAACCGGGCCGTTATTTCCGCCAGGTACCGGAAGCAAAAATTAGCGGTTCTTTTCCTGGAACTGGACCATTTTAAGAGGATCAATGATACCTTCGGACACAGCATGGGCGATCAACTTCTCCACGCAGTTGCCCAACGGCTGAAATTGGCTGTCCAGGAAACGGATACGGTTTCGCGTATCGGGGGCGATGAGTTTGTGATCTTACTTCCGGATTTAGACAAAAACGAGAAGGCCATCCATGTAGCCAACAAGATATTCAGGATTTTTCAAAGCCCCTTCTTTGTAATGGGTCATGAATTCTTTATGAATGCAAGTATCGGCGTCAGTTTTTTTCCCGATGACGGCCAGGATAGCGGATCGTTGCTTCAAAATGCCGACACGGCCATGAACGGAGCCAAGGAGAAAGGCCGGGCCCAATATCAGTTGTATTCATCCTCCATGAATTCAAAATTGGCGGAAAGATTTGAGCTTGAGAATGAGTTGAGGCATGCGGTCGACCGCGATGAATTGAAGGTTTTTTATCAGCCTCAAGTTGACTTGAAGACCGGGGCCGTTCTGGGGGCCGAAGCGCTCCTTCGCTGGCAGCACCCCAAGCGCGGTTTGATTTCTCCGGATCAGTTTATTCCCCTTGCCGAAGAGTCGGGACTGATTATGGCGATCGATGAGTGGGTCGTTAAGACGGCTTGTCTTCAAAACAAGAATTGGCAGGAAATCGGGTTTCAGCCTATGCGGGTTGCCTGTAACCTTTCACCCAGGGAGTTTGAACGTCCCGATCTGGCAAGACGCATCCGCAGAGCGGTTGAACGCTCGGGTTTGTCGCCTGAATATTTAGAGTTGGAGCTGACCGAAAGCATGATGATGAAAAATATCGAACAGACTGTCGCGTTGCTTTACGAGCTTCGCCGTTACGGGATTCGATTTTCTATCGATGACTTTGGGACGGGACATTCTTCGCTCCATTACCTCCGGTGTTTTCCTGTGCATACTCTGAAGATTGATCGATCCTTCATTTCCGATTTGGAAACGAACACCTATGATGCCGCTATTGCCAAGGTTGTCATTTCAATGGCCCATTATCTCAATTTAGAAGTGATTGCGGAGGGTGTTGAGACAGAGGAGCAAATGCGTTTTTTGAGTGATCATGACTGCGATAAAATGCAGGGGTTTTATTACAGCAAACCCCTGCCTGCTCATGCGATGACCCAGCTGCTTTCGGACCAAAGTCAGCCCAAGATTTCCCGAAAATCCGTTGCCTAACCCTCCTGTTTTGGCCCTCAAAAGACTGGACTAGAATTTTCGTTTCAAAAACGACATAATGTGTTTCATGATGACTCGATATCATTGTACTCATTGCGGCCGGAGTTTTGAAGCCGAAGAAAAAGAGAATATGGAATGCCCTTCTTGTTTTTGGTCGACCACCGTCAAGAAGGAAAGTGAACTTGAAGAATCCCGTCAGGTTTCGAACCTTTCGCAAAAAAGCCCTTCAGAAAAAAAATCAGTTCGCATCCCGTTTTCTTTCAAGCCGGTCGGCGTGGGGATTGGCTTATTTTTGATATTTTTCTTGATGCTTCACCATGGTGTGCCTTTTCTTTTGAGCAGTTTCAACAAGGTCAAAAACCGAATGACTTCAGAATTTTCCTCGAAGGACAAGAGGGTGATTCGCGGGCCTGGTGAGGAGCAAAATAAAATAGAAGCTTCAGGGAAGCTGAACGCTCAAGAAATGTTGTTTTTAAAGCGCAGAACAGATTTCCAAGCAGACCGGGCCGTCAGCGAGGAAGAGGAGAAAATCCTCAGCCATCATGTTCAATTCCGGACGGGTTTCTCCCAAAAGCTGTCATCTCAGCCGTGGAGCCTTCAAAATTTCAAAAATTTCCTGGCCGAACAGGAAAGGTTTTATCAAATGCCTCTTCCGCGCAGCTATCGCGGGAAGTTGGACGATCTTTTTGAGCAGAAGTACCTTCCGGGAAAAGAAGCTTTTGAAAAGGGAAATTTAATCCAAGCGAGGAATTTGTGGGTCGAATCGCTTGTTTTTCCGATTTATGCGGAGGATATCCAGAAACACCGAGGCGTCATTTTAACGATGCTGCGGCCCTTCATCCAGGATACCTTGTCCAAGATCGGCGCTCTCAATGGGATGATGGTCGAGAAAAAGATCCGTGATCAGGAAACCATGCTGGGTGAAGGATATGAAGAACTTTTGTCTTTATTAAGCCGCCATTTATGGCTTGAGTCTTTGGATAAAATAACTCAGTTGACGGTCATCTTAGAGTCTTTAGAGAAGCCAAACGTGCTGGTTGAGGCTTCACCGCCGTATCCTTCCTCGGTAACTCAGATTGATCCGGACATTCAAAGAACGCTGATGGATTTGTTAGAACCCGGGATTCCGGCTGTTACGGATATCGGGGTTTTGCGGCGGGATCTCGAATCGAAGCGGCTTGTCGCAGAAAGTTTTAGCGAGCCCGTGTTGAGCGAGATCGAGGGTACTTATCAGGACGCGATGGATGCGATTGACCGGGGCGAGTGGGACGAAGCCGAAAGACTTTTTTCGGGAATTCGTTCACCGCTCGCATTGAAGGAAGAAGCGCAGAAAAAAGTGGCTTTGATTAGGAAAATCCGGCAATCTTGAGGCTTGCAATGGGTCTTAAACCAAGATAAGCTTGCAACCCAGATGTTAAAAGAAGATCAAACGGTGAAGGGAGGTCCCCTGGCGAATCAGGATTCCTTTTATTTTGCCGATGATAAAATCAGGTCTTCTCCCGGCGGAAGTGCTCCCCAAGGAGGTGTTTTGGCGCTCCTGGCGGATATGGGAATGGCGACCCGGTTGGTACAGGCTGCCAAAAATCTTCACTTGCCGGTGAAGATTTTGGATGAAGCTGAAACGCTGTTAACCTGTGCGGAACAGACGCGGCCGGGTCTTATCATTCTGGATTGGGATGCCAAGGAGCAAGAGGCCTACAAGTTAGTGAAGGCGATGGCCGATCGCGAAACTTTAAGAAGGATTCCGACGGTTGGTTTTGTTTCTCAGGGCAAATCAGCGTTAAAAGAAGAAGCCCAAAGGGCCGGCTGTGACCGGGTTTTGGGTAAGACAGAATTTATTCGGACATTACATGATATCTTGATGAGGCACGGAAAATGATTTTTCATTTAGGGTACGAACTTCCAAAACCCGTTTCAACCAAACTGGATCATGAGTCGCCGGATCTGACGGACGAAGAAGTGACGATTTTGAAACGTCAGATTACCCAGAATGCCCGTGTGATCAGCCAGTATGTGGAACGATTGGACCTTTTTCTGAACAAAGAAAAAGTCCCGAGCGAGGAAAAATTTGTCCGGAGATTAAGAAGGCGTCTTGAGGTCCTCATGGAAGAGAATGACACGTTTCGCGAAGTCCTCTGGAAGCATTTTCAAAAAATCGATTTCCTAAAGAGCCGGAGCGATGAATTATGAACGGGCAGGTGATCACCTTGATTATGGGCGGGGGACAGGGAAAAAGACTTTTCCCGCTGACCAGTTACCGCTCCAAACCGGCGGTCCCGATCGGGGGAAAATACCGGCTGGTTGATATCCCTATTTCGAATGCCATCAATTCGGGATTCCGGAGGATATTTGTCCTCACGCAATTTAATTCGACGTCGCTACATCGCCATATTCACCGCACCTATCCCTACGAATCCTTCAATCAGACAAGCGTGGAGCTTTTGGCGGCCGAACAAACACTTTCCAATACAGACTGGTTTCAAGGTACCGCCGATGCGGTCAGGAAGCATATGTCCCATTACCGGATGGATTTGAATGATACGATGCTGATCCTTTCAGGGGATCATCTTTACCGGATGGACTACCGCGAGATCATCAAATTTCATGAGGAAAAGGGCGCTGATGTTACCATCGCGACGGTTCCGGTTCCCAAGCGTATCGTCAGCCATTTCGGGATTATGCAGCTTCAGGCAAACGGTCAAATCGCAGCTTTCCGGGAAAAACCTTCAGCCAAAGAAAATATACGGTCTTTCGGCATACCGGTGACAATGCGGAAGGCTTTCGGGGTGGATGAGAAGAAGGATTTATACCTTGCTTCGATGGGGATTTATGTCTTTAGGGCTGAGAGTCTAATCGAAGTCCTTTCAGGGAATGAGGCTGATTTCGGGAGAGAAATTATCCCCAAAGCCATTGCCAAACATCGTGTTTACGGGTATATCTTCAACGATTACTGGCGTGATATCGGAACGATCGGGTCTTTTTACGAAGCCAATATTGAGCTGACGAAACCAAAACCCTCCTTTAATTTCCTGGAAGTCACTCGCCGGATTTTCACGCGGCCCCGTTTCCTGCCGCCTTCCAAGGTTATTGATTCAAAACTGAATAATGTTTTGATTCCCGAAGGGTGTATCCTGGAAGGTGCGACCATTACTGATTCGGTTGTAGGGTTGAGGTCGGTCATCCGGGAAGGGACCGTTATTAAAAAAAGCGTTCTGATGGGAAATGATTTCTATGAAGCTGCCCGGCCGGCAGGGATGAAGGCCATGGGGATCGGGAAAAATTGCTGCATTCAAAATTGCATTTTGGATAAAAATGTTCGTATCGGCGACGATGTTGAAATCTCCAATATCAAGCAGTTACAGGAAGAAGATGGGGAAAATTATCATATCCGTGATGGGATCGTTATTGTCCCGAAAGGGGCTTCTATCGCGAGCGGGACAAAAATTTAGGCGAAACGTTCTTTGTCTTTGTATGGCGGGATTTGTTTCTTTATTCCTTTGTTCTCCGGCTCAAGTTGTTGGTGATGAGCCCCAAGGGCTTGAATTATCAGAAAAGCAAAAAAGGGAAAAAGAGATTGCGCTTCAATTCCAGGGGTTGTCGGCAAGTTTGGGGAGTATGCCCAGGATACCTCATCTCGACCGTGTGATTCAAATTCCTGATATGGAGCAAACTCAAGATAAGAATGTTTCACCGCCGTCTTGGAATGAAGAGATCCGGGATTTACAGGAAGATCTAGAAACTATCTAAGGGAGGGAATGTCCGATGAGAATGTGTTGGCTGATTGCTCTTTTAATTTTGACAGGTTGCGAGTCCGTTCCTCAAGCAGATCTTGAGCTCGAGTCTGTCATGGACCAGAAACAGAAACTAGAGGCCGTGAAGATGGCCGAACAAACTGCGGCAGAGGAAGCCAAAGAGGAGGTTGAAAACAAAATCGTGAAAATTAAGATTGAAACATCCCAAGGTGTTATTTCGGCGGATCTTTATCCCTCAGAAGCACCCAAGACCGTTGAAAATTTTGTCAAATTATCTAAGGAAGGCTTTTATAACGGGCTCATTTTCCATCGTGTGATACCTGGTTTTATGATCCAAACCGGAGATCCGACAGGGACGGGACGGGGCGGACCGGGTTATGCGTTTGAAGATGAATTTTCTCCTAAACTGCGCCATGACCAGCCTGGAGTTATTTCCATGGCCAATTCGGGGCCGAATACCAATGGAAGTCAGTTTTTTATTACGGAAGTTCCAACACCCTGGCTGGATGACCGGCATACCATTTTCGGCCGGGTGACGGAAGGGTTGGATATCGTGACAACCATCGCGAATGTCAAGCGGGACAACCGGGACAAACCCCTTGAAGATGTCGTGATGAAGAGCGTAACGATTATCGAGTAGCCTATAGCCCGCCCAAAACATGGCGGGCAAGCATGTAGCATATAGCATGTAGTATGTAGAATATGGGATATAGAAAAGCGAAAAAGGTGACGGGAGAAATGCCGTCACCTTTTTTTATTGGATAGCAGCTGGATGGATGAACGATGATGCGGAATCAAAGGGGTTTTTAAAAATGATTTTTCTACATCCTATATCCTACATGCTAAATGCTGTTTTCAGTGATTGGCCCGGTCAAGGTGCATGAGGGCACCGACCGAAAAGATAATATTGCCGGCCCAGGCGCTCACGAAGGGAAAAAGTTTGCTCGCTTTTCCTAGCGCCACACCGATGGCCCCTGAAACTTGATAAACAAAAACAATGCCGACACAGACAAGAACGTGAAGGGCAATAGCTTTTCGCTGGGTGTTTTTTGCGAGAAGAGGGATGGTCAACAGCATCATCACGAGTCCTTGCCAGGGGGCGGCCAGACGATAGTGAAGGTCCACATACTCCGAGCGGACATCAACTCCGTTTTCCTCGAGTTTACCGATCCAATTTTTAAGTTCCTTATAGGTTAATGAGGATGTCTTGCTTGACGCAGCGGTTAAGTCTGCCGGAGAGAATTCCATTTCCGGGAACAACTTTTTCCCATAGGTGCGAGGTTCACCGAGAATCCTTCCGCGTTCGTCCATCCGGTATTCGGTGATTCCGTCAAGTTCCCAACCCACCTGTGTCCACCGGGCGTTTCTGGCTACAATTTTCCGGCCGAAGCGGCGCGTTTGGTCGGGAAGCCAAAGAGCAATGATATTGTCTGCGGTTCCGGTTTCTTTATGATAGACCCGAAAGTAGTAAAGCTGGTTGCCTTTGGAGTAAAAGGTAACGTTATTCAGAACCTGTTCGAACCGCTCATCTTTTTTCTTTTCGATATAAATTTCCCTTAATTCATCCGCCGTTTGTGATGTCCGGGGGACAATTCGGTCGACGATCAGAAAGGTGAAGATTCCGATCAGGAAACCAAGGAAAAGGATGGGGCGGATAATCGTGGTAATCTTGAGACCCGCTGTTTTCATCGCCGTGATTTCATTGTGAAACCCCAAATTTACAAGTAAAAAGACCGTCCCGAGCCAGGAAGCCCAGGCGATGATCTCGACAAACGATTGGGGGATAAGCGCCATGTAGTATTGCGCGATAATCCTTGTCGGGGTGGAATACCTTAAGAGCTCATCCAGGTTGTCAAAGAGATCTGCGATCAGAATTAAAAAGACAAGGATAACGCTGCAGTAGAGGATCGGAACAAAAAGCTCTCGAATAATGTAACGGTCTAAGACTTTCATGATTCCATTTCGGTATGGGCTAACGCCAAGAACCCGATATGCCGTATTCCTTCCGCTTGGAGGCATTCGGCCGCTTCTTGTGCGGTCGCTCCAGTCGTTAAAATATCGTCAACTAGGAGAACGGACTTTGCTGGATATTTCCTTTTGGCTGTCATTTTAAAGGAATTCCAGACATTAGCAAGGCGTTCTTCGCGTCCAAGGTCGCTTTGAGGATGACTTGAGAATTTCTTTGCGAGAAGATTCCTGACAACGGGGATTCCCGTGATTCGGGAAATCTTGCCGGCTATAATCTCAGCCTGGTTAAATTCTCTTTCAAGATTTCTCTTCCGGCTCAGCGGAATAGGAATCAAACAATCGTAAGATGTTTCCCCGAGGACCGATTGGCACCATTCGTCGATAGCTTCATTAAAAACATGCAGGAGCCACCTTTTTTTCTGAAATTTAACCGCCTTTAAGATATCCCGAATGGGGCCTTCATAAGGATAGAGGGCCCAGGCCTCTTTCAGCGGAGGATAGCGTTTTGTTAAAAGGGTTTCCTCCTGCAAATGACGGCGGCTTGCAACTTGGTCCAAGCAGGTACGGCATAAATGTTTCTCATGGATTTCAAGGAAGGTTCCGCACAATCCGCAATAGGAAGGATAAAAGAGCCTCAAAAATGCTTCTTGATAGTCGCTTACGGTACTGGCGGTAATCATCGCCGTATTCTAGGGAATAACACCCGAGCCTGCAAGTCCCAAACGGATATGTTTTTTGAGATTTGACTTTTGAAATTTTCGTGGTGTTTGATCCGTCGAAATCACACGGATGATCTCATGCCTTGACCCCAAGGAGGAATAACGTATAATACCCTTCGTTTTTCCAATCTTAAGATATCAAGAAGAAGGGATGTGGAAGCGTGGTTAGAATTGAGGTCGGCGCTAATGAACCTCTCGAACGGGCGTTAAAGCGTTTAAAGAAGAAGATCGAGCGTGAAGGGATTATGAAGACGCTCAAAGCCCGGAAGCATTACGAGAAACCCTGCCAAAAAAGACGGCGTAAACAGAGAGCCGCAAAGTCTTCGGTCAAAAAGAGGAAATAGAATCCCCTGGACCATTTCAGGATGGACCCATGTTGATTCGAAAACCTGTTGTAGCCGGTAGTTTCTATCCTTCCGATGCGCTGAGTATTCAGGAGTTTTGTGAGCCCTATCTAAAATCTTCTGAAGAAGTGATCCCTGCGCGTGCCGTGATTTTGCCTCATGCCGGTTATGTTTATTCGGGCAAGACGGCCTGCTTAACATTAGCGCGTGTGAATATCCCCGAGAGAGTTGTTCTTATGGGGCCCAATCATCATGGGGTTGGGGCTGATTTTGCGTTATATGCCCGAGGGGAATGGGAGAGTCCTTTGGGGACTGTCCCCATTGCTAGCGATTTGTCTACCGAAATACTCAAAGTCGATTCCATTCAAGAAGATCCTGAGGCTCATGCATCCGAACATTCGCTTGAAGTGCTTGTCCCGATGCTACAAATCAAAAATCCAAAGGTTCAAATAGCCCCTTTGACGGTTGGGGCCCATGATTTTTCCGAGATCCGCGAGGTTGCCCGAGAGTTAGGGGAAGTTTTGATGCAATCGGGGGTGAATTTTATGATGGTTGTTTCCAATGATATGAGCCATTTTGACCGGGATCAATCTACCCGCAAGAAGGATGCTTATGCGCTGCGTGCGATAGGAAATCTTGATGCGGAAGGTTTAGTCAAAGCAGTTAAACAATATCATATCTCCATGTGCGGTATCGTTCCTGTTTATATGCTCCTTGTGATGAGTCCGGTTCTGGGCATCAAAAGGGCGACGCTTGTCGATTACCGCACAAGTGCTGACGCGACCGGGGATGATGAACGGGTTGTAGGCTATGCTGGTTTTGTTTTTGAATCTTAACGATATCGACGAATCAAGTTTCTGATTTTATTCCGGAGTTACGGAAATGAATATACTTTACACGGTCTGTCCTGGGGGTGGGAGCGAGATTGCGACGTGTATGTTGGCTAAAACCCTTAGCGAACAAGGTCATGATGTCTCTCTTCTGTATGTAACAAAGGAAAAGAGATTCCAACCCTGGACGGATGTCGGAAAATGTCATGTCTATGAAACGCCTGTCCAGCCTTGGCATTATTATGTTTATCTCGCGCTCTTGAAGAGGGGCTCTGTCGGGACCGCTCTTCGAAATATGGAATTTTCCAGATCTTTCTGCAGCAAAGTTCGGAGTTTGCATAAAAAACATCGTTTCGATCTTATCGAAGCCCTGGAAATTTTCTTGTTGCCTAGCATGGTCGAACAGATTCCTTATACGATGCGTTTGCACTCGACGGAGTGGACGTGGAGGAAGTTTGTGGGGGAGAAAATGAGGTTTGCGGATCATTTAGAGAAAAAACTTTTGACCTGGTCGATGAATAAGGCCCACGCTCTTTCTTCTCCCAGCCGGTTCTTGGGGGATTATATTCAACGTAGCTGTGCTCTTAGGCATCCGATCAAGGAGATTGGTATCTCTGTTGACAGCGATTTGTTTGTGCCTTCAGGACGCAAGGATGATCCCCCCCTTGTTTTATTCGCGGGCCGGATTGAAAAACGAAAAGGAGCGGATATTTTTCTGAAAGCGATACCCAAAATTAAAGCACGTTTTCCAAAATCTTCCTTTGCTTTAATCGGCGGATCGGAGTTGGATGTGGCAGCCTTGGCTCTGGATGTTCCTGAAGGTACAATGACGATCCCCAAGATATTTCATAGGGGTTCCATCCCTTGGTTTCAAAGGGCATCGGTTTTAGTCGTTCCATCAAGGTGGGACAATACGCCGTGCACAATTCTCGAAGCCATGTGTTGTGAAACAGCAGTTGTTGCGACTCGCGTAGGAGGGATTCCCGAAATAGTTGAGGACGGAAAAACGGGATTGTTAGTCGATCCTGAAGATGTCGAGGCGTTAACCGAGGCGGTTGTATCGCTCCTCGAGGATGAGGATAGACGCCGTCAAATGGGGAAAATGGGCCGCGAGAAAGCCGTCCGGGAACATGATTTGAGGGTGGTTGCAGAAAAGATGATGAAGTACTACGAGGATGCGCTCAATCAACGTTGTATTTGATTCAGTCAAGAAAGGGAAAGTCAAGAATGCCGGATTTGTCTTCGAATCATCAAAAAGTTCTCTTAGCGCTTGCTCGAAAATCCGTTCAAACACAACTGGAGTCGGGCGATACCTTTCCTTTTGAGACACAGGATCAGGAATTGATGACTCATCGGGGATGTTTTGTGACTCTTCGGCTCCGCGGACAATTGAGGGGATGTGTCGGGACTTTTTTTTCAGAAGATGCTTTGTATGAAAATGTCAGGCGTATGGCACTGGCGGCTGCTTTTCAAGACACACGATTCGATCCGGTGACGAAGCCGGAGCTAAAAGACTTAAAAATTGAGATTTCGGTGCTGGGTGATTTGGAAAAGGTTGAGAATTTTAACCAAATCGAAATCGGTAAGCACGGGGTTTATGTCAAATTCGGTACGCGAAGCGGAACCTATCTTCCGGAAGTGGCGGTTGAGCAGAAGTGGTTGCCGATCGAATTCATTATGTATTGTGCACGTGAAAAAGCGGGACTTCTTCCGGAAGAATGCCGCCAGGCCGAAGTTTTTCGTTACGAGGTGGATAAGTTTAAGGAAGAATAAATTAACGAGTTTAACGTTTAACGTCGAATGTTGAACGTCCAACGTAAAACATGGAGTCATTTATCGATGAAAAATCAGAGGGTGCTGATTACGGGAGCTTCAAGCGGTATTGGGTGTGAATTTGCCAAGGTCTTTGCGAAGAACGGCCACTCGCTTATTTTGACAGCCCGCCGTGAAGAGAGAATGCAGGAGTTGGGTAAAAAATTAAATAACCAATACGGCGTTTCTGTCAAAGTGTTTCGTCAGGACCTGAGTCAACCAGGATCGGGCAGCGAACTTTTTGAAAAAATCCAAAGAGAGGGACTCGAAGTTGATATCCTGGTCAATAATGCGGGCTATGCCACGCATGGTTTTTTCCCGGAGATTGATTTAAAGAGAGAGTTGGAGGAAATCCAGCTGAATGTGACCTCTTTGACCGAATTGACCAAAAAGTTTTCTCAGCGAATGATGCAAAGGAGAACAGGCAAAATCCTCAACGTGGCTTCGACTGCAGCCTTTCAACCCGGGCCGCTCATGGCGGTTTATTATGCAACCAAGGCCTACGTTCTTTCCTTTTCAGAGGCTGTTCGGGAGGAATTAAGAGGAAGCGGTGTGACGGTCAGTGTTCTTTGTCCTGGCCCAACGGCATCGGAATTTCAAGAGAAGGCAGGGATTCAAGAGATGCGCCTTTTGCGGTTGGGCAAAATGAGTGCCGAAAAAGTGGCCCTTGCCGGATATCATGGTTTGAAAGAAGGCAAAGCCGTGATTGTCCCGGGGTTTATGAACTGGATGATTATGGAATCGGTTCGCTTGGGTCCCCGTGCTCTTGTCCGAAAAATAGTCCATTTCCTGCAAATGAACCGGAAAAAAGGCTGAGGAGAGATGGATCAAGCTTATGGCGGTTATTGCGGGGTCCCTGATCGTATGATATGATCTCAACTTTAAGGTCTGAAGGAGTTTATGGCGCGTAAAATTGAATCCCTTCGGGGGATGGAGGATATCCTCCCGGGGGAAATCGAGAAGTGGCAGTTTTTGGAGGAAAGGGCGCGTTTCTTTTTTGAGTCCAGGGGGTTCAAGGAAATTCGTACGCCGGTCCTCGAATATACGGATCTTTTTTCCCGGTCGGTCGGAGAAGCCAGCGATATCGTGCACAAGGAGATGTTCAGTTTTGAAGACCGTGGAGGAAGAAATATTACGCTTCGTCCTGAAATGACAGCTTCTGTGGCCCGTGCAGTCATTGAAAAGGGGCTATTGACCCAAGCCAAATTCTGGAATTTATATTATTGGGGTCCCATGTTTCGTGCCGAGAGGCCTCAAGCGGGACGCAAACGTCAATTTCATCAAATCGGCATCGAAATGATCAACCAGTCGGGACCGGCTTGTGACTTGGAAGCGATCACTCTTCTTTATGATTTCTTAAACGGGATGGGCCTTCAGGACCTCAGGATTCGTTTGAATGATTTGGGAACTGCCGAAAATCAGGAAAGAACAGCCAAGAAGCTGAGGGAGTTTTTCTCCAAGGTGTCAGGAAAATTATGTAACGATTGTCAATGGCGGCTCGAGAAGAATGTTTTGCGTGTCTTTGACTGTAAGACCGAATCTTGCCAAAAGATGATTGAGCAGGCCCCGTGGGAAGAGATTTCACCTTTGAGTGATGACTTTAAAACATTGGAGCAAGCGTTGCGCGAAAGGGCGGTTCCCTATGAAGTGAACCGCCGGCTTGTTCGCGGGCTTGATTATTATAATGGAACCGTTTTTGAAATTGCTCATAAGGCATTGGGGGCCCAAGATGCGGTGGCCGGCGGGGGCCGTTATGATAGGCTCTACAAGGAATTGGGCGGCCCGGATGTGCCTGCGACGGGATTCAGTCTCGGAATCGAGCGTCTCCTCGCGGTTTTAGAAAAAGGACAAACCGATTTTTTCAATCCATTGCAGAATCGGCGGATCTATTTGGCCAACCTTGAATCATCACGGGAAGCCGTTCAATTTTTCGAGAAAACTTCCTTGGTGCTTCGCGAACATGGGTTTCGCATCGAAATGCAGCCGGGTGAAACCTCTTTAACCCGTCATCTCAAGAAGGCCAATCAATGGAAGGTCCGGTTTGTGCTGATCTTGGGCAGTGAAGAATTGAAGAACGGACAATGGACCGTGAAAGATATGACAAGCGGCGAGCAAGTTTTATTGAAGCAAGAAGCGATATCCAATTATTTGAAGGGAAAACTGACATTATGATGAGGACAGCGAGTTGCGGACAACTGAATATACGGGCAATTGACCGGGAAGTGACCTTGGCCGGATGGGTGGATACTTACCGGGACCACGGGGAATTGATCTTCGTGGACCTGCGGGACCGATGGGGCGTTACTCAAGTTGTTTTTAGTGCGAGCGAGTATCCGGAAGTGCATAAACAGGCTAAATCTCTTCGTTCGGAATATGTTATTCAGATCCGCGGCCGGGTTCGGAAACGGCCGGAAGGAACCATCAATACCAAACTTCTGACGGGGGAAATTGAAGTTCTTGCCTTGAATTTGGAGGTTTTAAACGCTTCCCCAACGCCGCCTTTTGAATTAGGAGAAACAGGGGTCAATGAAGAACTTCGTCTCAAGTACCGGTTTATTGATCTTCGCCGGAAAGATATGGTTGAGAGTTTGACCTTCCGTTATCGGGTTTCGAAAATCGTGCGCGATTATCTGGACCACCAGCAATTCTTAGAAATTGAGACACCGTATTTAACCAAAAGTACTCCTGAAGGCGCCAGGGATTTTCTTGTCCCGTCTAGGTTGACGCCTCATACGTTTTATGCCTTGCCGCAGTCGCCGCAGCTTTTTAAACAGCTTCTCATGGTGGCCGGTTATGACCGGTATTACCAGCTTGCCCGGTGTTTCCGGGATGAGGATTTGAGAAAAGACCGTCAGCCGGAACATACCCAGATTGATATGGAAATGTCTTTTGTTGAGGAAGAAGACGTGATGAATGTTGTCGAAGGGATGGTCGTCGAGGTGATGGAAAAGGCCAAGGGAATTCGCATGGAAAGACCTTTCCGGCGTTTGCCTTATGAAGAGGCCATGGAGCGATTTGGTTCGGATAAACCGGATCTTCGGTTCGGCATGGAGTTATGCGATTTGAGCCAGACCTTTGAAGGCTGCGAGTTTAAGATTTTCAATAGCTGTCTTCAGGCAAAAGGGAAAATTCGGGGAATTTGTTTTCCTGTCCCCGAGAGGGTTGTTTTTTCCCGCAAAGATTTTGATGACCTCACGGAGTGGATCCAGACTTTCGGTGCAAAGGGGCTGGCTTGGTTGAAGGTTTTGGCCCCTGATAAAGTAGAATCCCCAATCCAGAAATTTTTTGACGAAAAGACCATCAAGGAAGTTATCCAAAAGCTAGGCGCAAAAGCGGGGGATATCCTTTTTATGGTAGCGAGCGATCCTAAGGTTTCGGCCGTTGCTTTGGGGGCTTTACGGGTACACTTAGCTGAAAAGTTTAACTTGATCGACAAACAGCGGATGGAAATTTTGTGGGTGAAAGATTTTCCCTTGCTGGAATGGAATGAAGACGAACAGCGTTTCCAGTCCCTCCATCATCCTTTTACTTCGCCGAAGCCGGAGGATTTGCCTCTTTTGGATAAAGACCCCGGAAAAGTTCGGGCGAGGGCCTATGATTTGGTTTTAAACGGAACGGAAATCGGCGGCGGCAGTATTCGTATCCATCGAAAGGATATTCAACAAAAGGTTTTTGAGGTCCTTAAGATCGGGGAAGAGGAAGCCCAATTAAAATTCGGGTTTCTCTTGAAGGCTTTAAGTTACGGGGCTCCTCCGCACGGGGGGATTGCCTTGGGATTGGACAGGATTATTGCCATTCTGCTGGGGAGGGAATCCATACGGGATGTCATTGCCTTTCCGAAAACCCAAAAAGGAACATGCCTGATGACCGATGCTCCTTCCGGTGTCGACGCGCGTCAGTTAAAGGAATTACATATCGCACTCAAAAAGTAAGGATGAGGTATGGAAAAAACGATTAAATTGAATTCAAATGATGAAGCCATTGCTTTGTACGGTCATTTGGACGAGAACTTGCGGTACGCTGAAAAAGAATATGACGTCCGGATTGCAGCGCGGAATTTTAGGCTCAAAATTATCGGCAATAAAACGAATGTCGCCAATGCCTACCGTTTTTTTCTGGATCGGCTCGCAGAATTGCGCGGCCGGAAGAAAGGTAGGGGAACCGAAGTATCTCGTCCGGAATCGGCGATGCCTTACTTGAATCATGGCGGCGTGCCTCCTTTAGAGGGATTCGGCAGCGTTGAGTTCCATCACCGGGGCCGGATCATTCGCGCGGTGACAAAAAATCAGGCCCGTTATTTGGAAGCCATACGGGATTTGGATATTGTCATCAGTATCGGTCCTGCCGGAACGGGGAAAACCTACTTGGCGATGGCTTCGGCGATCGATCATTTAAGAAAAAAGAAAGTCAGAAGAATTATCTTGACCCGTCCGGCCGTGGAAGCCGGAGAAAGTCTCGGATTTCTACCCGGAGACTTTGCGGCCAAAGTGAATCCGTATTTGAGGCCGTTATACGATGCACTTTATGACATGATGGAATATGATGAAGTCATGCGTTATTTGGATCGCGGAGTGATTGAGGTGGCGCCGCTGGCTTATATGAGGGGACGCACTTTAAACGATGCTTTCGTCATTCTGGACGAAGCTCAAAACTGCACTCATCCGCAGATGAAGATGTTTCTGACGCGCCTGGGTGTTTCCTCGAGATCAGTCGTGACGGGTGATATTACTCAAATCGACCTGCCCAAAGGAAAAAAATCGGGGTTGGTTGAAGCCCGCCAGATTTTAACGAATATCAAAGGGATTCGATTCATTTATCTGGATGAGACCGATGTAGTGCGACATCCCTTGGTACAGGATATCATCAAAGCCTATGAAAGATACGAGCGCTAAAAAACCGTCCAATTTGGCCAAACGAGGCGGGCCGCCTAAGGAAAGCCGTTTGTTTTGGTTGGGCCGGGCGGGTATCTTCCTCTTTTCTTTTCTCCTGGTGACAGGGGTTGTCATTCTCGAACGCCATGAGGGGATGATGAGTCATGAATTTATCATTGGCGAACCGGCTCCTCGAACCCTATTTTCTCCTTTTGAACTGACCTATGAAGATAAAACAGCTACGGAGTTTTTAAGGGATGAGGCCCGCGAAGCTGTTTTGCCGGTTTATATCGTTGATCCCGCAAACAAGGAGGATATTCGCAAGAAAACGGATGGGATTTTGGAAGTTATCCAGTCGTACCGTGCTGCGAAGAATGCCGCCCAGGTTGCAAAGCAGCCGTCGGTACCCGTAGAAGCCAAGACGGTTGCTTTAGAGAAGGCAGAGGTTGTGACTGTGGTAGAACCGAAAGCTTCTTTTGAAATTAAACCCAAGGATTTTCCGGTCGAAATCCGAGAGCCGTCCATCGAGTTTCTCGTCGAGGAAGCTAAGCTGCCCGAGATTCGGGAAAATCTCGAGTTCTTGTTTCAAACAATTATTGATCCTGGGATCATCAGCAAGGAAAACCAGGATAAAATATTATCCGACGAAACAGAAATTATCACGATCATAGCTGGGGACAAGAAAACAGAAAGAGTCGCGCATGTCGATGAAGTGTTAACGCGTGAAGAAGCCCTTATCCAGGCCGAGGAAATATTGCCGAAAGAGGCGGCAAAGAATAAGAAGCTTAGAAGCGCGATCTTGGAAATATTTGAAAAACTTCTTTCAGCTAATATGATTTTCGATAACAAAGAGACTCTTGCGCGAAGGAATCAGGCGGCTGAAGCGATAAAGCCCGTCGAAGAGACGATTAAAAAGAATGAATTGATTGCCCAGCGTGGCATGCTTGTGACCGCCGGGATCAAGATGAAAATCGATGAGATACAAAACAAGATCAAGAAGTATGCGATTTTTAATCAATTGGGGTCGGTCAGCATTCTTGTTTTCCTTGCTTATCTCGTTTGCTTCTGCGCACTTTATTATTTCGAGAGGCGCGCCTTATTATCTTTGAAGACGCTTATTCTGATTCATAGCGTTTTTATTTTGTCGGCAGCCCTGTGTAAGCTTTTTGCGGTATGGCCTGCTTCCTCGGTTTATTTGATGCCGGCGGCTCTAGCACCGCTTCTTTTGGTTTTGTTGACAACACCGCGGCTGGGGATCGTGAGCACGATTGTGATCAGTATGATTATAGCCCCCATTGCGAAGTTCTCACCCGATGTGCTTGTGGCCTGCATCATGGGCGGTTTTGCGGGAACCTTTGCGAGCACAAGGATCCGCAAAAGGATTCAGTTTATTAAGGTCGGGTTCGCCGTCGGTTTTGCCATGGCTGCTGTTTTGTTCGCGTTCCAAATCTTTCAGGAATATCCGCTTCTGGAATCATTTCAAAGCAGCTTGCCCGGTTTCGTGAACGGTCTTTTTATTACAACGCCGCTGTGTTTTTTCTTGTTTCTGCCTTTGTTTGAATCTGCCTTTGATTTGACCACGGACATTACGCTGCTGGAATTGTCCGATTTGAATCACCCGCTCTTAAAAAGGATGATTGTGGAGGCCCCGGGGACTTATCATCACAGTCTTGTCGTCAGTACGCTTGCCGAATCGGCTTGTGAAGCAATCAATGCCAATGCTCTTCTGGCCAGGGTCGGCTGTTATTTTCATGATATCGGAAAGATTGCGCGTGCCGAATTTTTTATGGAAAACCAGAAGGATAAAGAAACAAGCCGGCATGAAAAATTGAGCCCGACCATGAGCAGTTTGATCATTATGAATCATATTAAAGACGGGATTGAGCTGGGGAAGAAAAACAAGATTAAGGCCCCGATTTTACAGTTCATCCCCGAACATCACGGGACGGGCGTTGTCTATTACTTCTATAAGAAAGCGATGGACTCAGCGCAGCCGGGTGAACGCATCAGCGTGGATGATTTCCGGTATCCCGGTCCCAAGCCGCAGAGCCGGGAAACGGCAGTGGCTTTGCTTGCGGATTCGGCCGAGGCCGCCTCACGGTCTTTAAGGGATCCCTCTCCTGAAAGCATACGTCAGCTCGTCCGGAAGATCGTTAACGACAAGTTTATTGACGGGCAGCTTGATGAATGTGACCTGACTTTGAAGGATTTGCACCGGATCCAAGAGAGTTTTGTCAAGAATTTGATGGCTATTTTTCATACCCGCGTGAATTATCCGACCTCACCGGAAGTACCGGATAAACCGGATCTCTTCGAGCACGGGCAATTCGATAAATTCCGTTTTGATTCCCCGAACAATAACAATAATCAAAACCACGATAAGTAATGGGCAGAGACCGTTACGAAATCGATATTAGGTTCGAAACTCACCAAAGGCCCGTTTCTAAAAAGTGGCTCCACCGAACCGCCAAACAAATTCTTAAGGTTCTTGGATGGGAAAAAGCTGCCTTGAGTCTTGTCCTGGTGAGTGACTCCAGGATCCGGGGATTTAACAGGAAGTATTTTAAGCATGACCGGCCTACGGATGTGATTGCCTTCAGCCAGCTTGAAGGAAGGCCTCTTCCCAAGGTAAGTTTGCCTCTTCTTGGGGATGTTATGATCTCCGTGGATACGGTGAAGCGTCAAGCCCCTCAATACGGAAATTCCTTCCGGGATGAGTGTGCGCTTTATCTTTGCCATGGCATTCTTCATTTGATGGGTTATGATGACGGAACCAAGGTTGGATCACGCAGGATGGAAATGAAACAGAATAAGATTTTGAAGAAGATATTGGAAGGATCGCGAAAAAACGCAAAATCTCGCGCAAAAAAACGCTAAGACGTTAGAAAGTTGATAATCGAATTCGATATCATTGATGCTGAAAGAAATAGTATTTTCTTGAATCCAGATATAAGGTCATTAATCTAGGGAATAAAGTATTTCCCCGGACCGGCGCTTGAGCGACATTATGTTGTGAGATGAAATATTTCCTTGAGTGTTCTTTCGCGTGAAATTTCGTGTATTTTGGCGGTATTCATATGGCGATACAAAAAACAGAAGCGATTATCTTAAAAACTCAGCCTTTTCGTTCGTCCTCGCTGATCATTACTTTTTTTTCAAAATCATTCGGAAAACTCCGGGGACTCGCCAAAGGGGTCCGTCAAGAGAGAGAAACCCGTGGGGCGCTCTTTGAGCTCTTTACCCATGTCGATATCGTTTTCTACGAAAAACAAAGATCGGACCTTCATTTAGTTTCGGAGGCTTCCATCTTGGAAAGTTATCCTTCTCTAAGGACCCGGCTTGAGTCCATTGCTTATGCAAGCTATTTTTCCGAACTTGTCGATGAATTGAGTGAGGTCCATGATCCTCACGAAGGGGTTTTTGACCTGCTTGATTTTTCTTTCCGCTATCTTGCTTCATTGCCTGGCAGGCGTTTGGCCCGTCTTTTTGAGATCAAGTTGGTTAATGAAATCGGATGGCTTCCGCATTTGACGAATTGCCTGCTATGCGGAAAATCCCCCCTTGAAGAGGGTTATTTTTCTTCCCGTCAGGGGGGCCTTTTATGTCCCCATTGTTATGGGAAAGCCCCTGATTCAAAACCGATTCGAAAAG
>JAFGHI010000028.1 GCA_016930235.1 Candidatus Omnitrophota bacterium | reverse complement strand
TTTTCGGCAATCTCAGCCAGTATGATTCCAGTCTCTCCCTCCGTGATTTTGGCTTCAAAGGCCGAAACGCCGCTAGTCAACGGAATGAGAATCACAGCCGAAGACACCGCATGGGTCACCCGATCCGGAGTATCGATATAAGTCAAAGCAGGACTGATGACCACCGTCTGATAATCCGGCTGGACCCTTTGGTCCAAAACTTCGTAGACCTCCGATAATCTCGCTTCCAGAATGGATTGAAATTCCGTCCTTAATTGCCTCAAGTCCTCCCTTTCAAAATCCTCCGGATCTTTGAGATATTCAAGAGAAACCGGCATCACCTTCGCCTTATGATATAAAGAAAAATGCGTCCCTTCGGCCATATATTGCCGCTCAAAATAGTCCCCTTTCCTCAATTCCCACCGATGATCCAGATAAGAAGTCAAACTGGGTGTCGAGGCACATGCCGCAAGCAAACACCCGAGAAGACTCCAAAAAACGAAACGCCCGGCCACCTGCCCCCCCTTTCTTGACCCTCACGGTCCCGCCTTAATTGTCGGCAATTTTTCCCCATCTCCGAAGACCAGCCGCATGTTACAATCATCTAGAAGAAGGAGGCCTGATGGAGCAGTCAAGCTTTCCCGTCCAATACGATTACCCCGTCTCCGATTACTACCGAAACCATATCTTAAACGCCTACAATCTGGCCAAAACGGACAAGTGGTGGGCCGCCGTCCTCCTCATTCGCGACCCCAAAACCTCAAGGCCCTTCATCGCGCTCTATCAGTGGCAGCGGAACGAAACCGGCTGGAAGACGCAAAAACGCTTCACCTTTAAACGCGCCACCGAAGTCAAGCGAGTGAGTCAAGTCATGCAGGAATTCATGCGGGAACTGGATTAAACCCCAAAGCACATAAATTTTCCTGAGGAATCACTCGGCTTCAGAGACCGGCAAAAGCTTTAAGCTTGTAATAATGCGGTGAGAAAGAATCGCGATACCCTTCCAACTCGCGATCAAAAGCATGTTCCGTCGATTGCTTGAAATGTTCGACCCACTCATCATACCGTTCGATGACACTTTGAAAAACACGGTTTCTTTTTTCATATCCCTCCCGAATGGACGGGATCATATCGGGGAATTCTTCCTGCACAAAAGGGTCGAAAAACACCTTCATCATCTCCACAAGCGTCTCCAAGTATCCTTTTTGCCCGGATCGGACATAAGCCTGAAAGGCCTTTTTTAATTGTCGGTTGAGATAAAGCACCGAGACGTAAAAGGAATATTCGCGCGCCAATGACATTTCTTTTTCTGTAAATGTTGCGTTTTCCTTCAGAAGATAACTCGTCTCGTCTTGAAGTTTGATACCATATTTGTCTTTTTCATACCAATACCCCGACCCGGGAAGCACAATTAAGGGATTGGTCAAAATCCTCCCGACACCTTCCAAAGACATCGCATAATCCAGAGAGGCCTTGTAACCTTCCAGGTTATCTCCCGGCAGGCCGTAAATCAGGTCAACCGTAATTTGGGATTCCGAAAAGAATCGAGCCACTTTTTCGAGGGTTCTTAAGAAGACATCCCGATCAAAGTGACGGCTCATCCTTTTCAACACCTGAGGATTGACGCTCTGAATCCCGAAATTGAATTCCTGATGCGGCAACTGCGACAACCGTTCGATCATTTCATCATCCAACTGGTCGGGATGAAATTCATAGCAGATGGATTTTGGGGTGTTCCGGGAAATGAGATAAGAGAAGATCTCTTTGGCCCTCTTCCGGCCCAGAAGAATATTGGAATCACAAAAATAGATATGCTTGAGACTTGCTTGATTTAAAATAATATCCAAATCCCGCTTGACCCGCTCAAGCGAATAAGTCCTCATTTTTCTGGACGTACTCCAAACACAATATTTGCAGTTCATCAGGCAACCGCGGGAGGTTTCAAAACCGATCCATTCCACGCCGGGGTGCTCACGAAACAAACGCTCATAAAAAGCAGGGATGGAATCCAATTCCACACAATCTTTCCGGGGCGGCGTATGGAACTCACGGGTGGTAATCCCTGGGATATCCTCAAGTTTTTTTTCTTTCGCAAAAAAATCTAAAAGTTCTTTAAAAACGATCTCGCCTTCCCCTGTCACAACAGCATCAATCCCCGGATTTTCTTCGAGGAGCTTCTTTTCGATGCTTGTGACATGCGGCCCCCCTATGATCACAAAGGCACCCAAAGAAGGAATGATCTCGAAGACCTCGTTCGCATTCCAAACATAGACACTGAAACCGACAACATCCGGTTTCTCTTTTTGGATCTCCACGGTCATTTCTTCAACCGACTGGTTGAAAATCGAAAATTCTTTGGTGATAATTTCAAATTGGGATGCCACCGGAAATTGTTCGGCATAGGAGCGAAGAACATACGGAGCGAGCGAAACAGTCACGGTATCGTAAATGCCGACCAGAAGAATTTTCATTTCTCTTGAGCGAGGACGGAGGTGACCGCCTCAATCACATCCTGGACGTCCTCGTCAGTCAGCTTGGCCGATAAGGGAATGCTGACGGTCCTTTCGGATATCCATTCCGAATTGGGAAAATCACCCGACCGATACCCGAATTTCTCTTGGTAAAAGGGGCTCAGATGGAGCGCAAGATAATGGACACCCACACCGATTTTCCGTTTCGTCATCTCCTCCAGAAAATCATCGCGGGTAATTTGGATACGGTCAAGATCAAGAAAAAGGGGATAAAGATGATAGGCATGACGTGTCCCAGATTCCGCCTCGGGCGGCCTGAAAACCGGAAGATCTTCGAAAGCTTCCTGATACCTTCGCCATATCGTTTCGCGCCGCTTCCAATAACGGTCGATCCGGGGAAGCTGGTGGATACCGATGGCCGCCTCCATATCCGTCATGTTGTACTTGAATCCGGCATAAACAACCTGATAGTGTTTATAACCGGAATCGCTGAAGCGTTTCCAGGCATCGTGGCTTAAACCGTGAAGGGCCAGGATCTTGATTTGTTTGGCATAATCTTCGGATTCCGTGATCACCATCCCGCCCTGCCCCGTCATCACATTTTTCGTCACATAAAAACTGAAACAACCCAGGTCCCCGATCATCCCGGCCTTCCGGCCTTTGTATTCGCTTTCGATCGCATGAGCGCAATCCTCAATGACCTTAATATTCTTCTCTTTCGCGATTTGCATGATCGCATCCATGTCACACATTCGCCCGGCAAAATGGATGGGGATGATCGCCTTTGTTTTGGGCGTCACCTTCCTCCGGACATCTTCAGGATCGATTGTCATGGCGTTTTTCAAACAATCGGCAAAGACAGGTTTCCCGCCGGCATGAATCACCGCGTTGGCGGTTGCCGCAAACGTCATGCTCGGAACAATCACTTCATCCCCTGGTTCAATCCCGATCGACAGCATGGAAAGGTGAAGTGCTGCAGTGCAGGAATTAAGGGCAATCGCATGGCGGCACCCCTTATATTCCCCGAACATCTGCTCAAATTGATGGACTTTCGGTCCGGTCCCGATCCAGCAGGATTTCATCGAAGCAACCACCTCATCGATCTCCGCCTGCTCAATGATCGGACTTCCAAAAACTAAAAAGTCTTTTCGCATAACCCCTTCAACTTTGTTCAATGTTTAATCTTGAACGTTGAATGTTGTATGTCTTATCTTCTAATGCATTGAACATTTAGTACAAGTACACTTGTGTTTTTGTCTTCAGTCTCCGGTCTTTCTTGTTATTCCACATACTCCCAAGCACTTCGATAACCCTTAATTGATTCTATATATTGAATGAAGCCGGCATAAAATTCAAGGTTCGCTATCGTCGCACTGTCTCCGACGACAATCAATTTCCTTTTGGCACGTGTCAACGCGACGTTCATTCTACGTGTATCGGCCAGGAATCCGATTTTTCCAGTTAAGTTTGAACGAACAAGGGAAACAAGGATGGCTTCTTTCTCTCTGCCCTGAAAGGCATCGACACTGTCAATCTCAAGCCCGCCCTGACCCGGCAGGCCCTTTTCCTCCCCGAAGATCCGGTCCGCCAGAAGTTTCACCTGGGCACTGTAAGGACTAATAATCGCAATTTCTCTAGGGGAAACCCCTAGGACCAATAGTTTTTCATATTCTTTCAGCACAAGCCCGGCCTCTTCAGAGTTATAACGGCTGTCCGAACCCGGCTCTACTTTCTCTTCATACCCAAGACCTGCCGTATCCAAAAAGATAATCGGCGAATCGGTTGCCTCCGATTTTTGGATCCGGGGAAGATCCGCAAGCGTGTGTGCTTTGACCGAAGGATGAGCCACCAGTTCATTTTCATAAAATTCCTTGGAGGAAAACCTCATGATATGCTCGTGCATCCGGTACTGCACATCGAGACGGATCTGGCACGCCTTGTCGAGGACATTATAAAAGCGTTCAAAGAGCGTATAACGAAGGCTTCCTTTTCCCGTGCGGTTCGAAAAAACAGTCGGCGGCAGCTGACAATGGTCACCGGCCATGATCAGCTTACCCGCACGCAAGACCGGAATCCAGGTGCTGGGCTCCACCCCTTGCGTGGCTTCATCGATGATGACCCAATCAAAGGTCCTTCCTTTTAAGGCGGGGTCCCCGCTCACCGTATGCGTTGCCACCACCACATCCGATTCATTCCATACCTGCCGGAAGATTTCCGCCCTCAATTGCTTGATCTCGGCCCTTAAATCGCGGAATTCATCCCGCATTTCACGTTTCTCATCAAAGCTCATGACCCTCCGGTCCTTACGGCGATCCGCCTGCCGGTTCATTTGCGCAAGACGGGCCTCATGTTCTTCGATCAACTTCGCATAAGGATGACGGGCGATCTTGTAGCTTAAGGTATGGTCCCGGATCGAAGGCGTCATGCGGGCCGGATGTCCTAACCGTGTGACCGGCACTTTTTTTTCGACCAGGCAATCAACGATATGATCACAGGCGGCATTGCTGGGTGCCGAGACAAGGACCGTTTGATCCCTTTTCCTGGCCTGCCCGATGATTTCGACAAGGACACAGGTTTTGCCCGTGCCCGGCGGCCCGTGGATCAAAAAAACATCTTCTGCCTCAAACGCGCGGCATACGGCTTCCTGCTGTCTTTCGTTCAGGTTCGGATTCATCCATTTAAATTGTTCGCTTGCCGCAGGATCGCCGAACCGGGACCCGCGCAGTCCCAAACTTAAATCCCTTAAATAAGCGGTCCGGTTGTGGGAAGCACTGCTCACCTCCCCGAGGGCATCGAACATGCGCTCATAGGTCGTTCGGTTTTCACACAAATCAAGCTGAAACTGGCCTTCCCGCCCGACCCAACCGGGGAGTTGGTCCCGGAAAGCCACGATAATTTGCTTCGGCTCCTTTTCATAAACCGTCCCGACAGGACAATCCGCCTCTTTTCCGCCATAAGCGGACAAGCGGACAACATCGCCGACGGTAATCGAATAACGCGGGAGAAATTTTCCGCTCACGAAACCAAAGGTAAGGAGACGCTGCCCCGAAGGATTGTAATGCATCCCGTAAAGGCCTAAACGGTAAAGGCTTTTTCCTGTGCGTTCGCGTTCTTCGGGTCTTTTATCCAGATAGTCGGTCTTGAAACGCTGCTTGTCCTCGCGTTCTTCTTCCTGAAGGAGACGGGTCAGGTGGGCAAAATGCCGGCGGATTGTCTCTTCCTCGCCGACGTAAATCGGGCGTTCTTTGGGCTTGGCGGGCCGCTTGCCCTTGCCCGTTTCGATCCTTTTTTCGCGGGCCTCTTTTTTCCTTAAGAAACGCTCTTTTTCTTTTTTCTTCTTGAATCGCTGCATGGATTACTCTCGGACTAGATAATTTTGGATTTTAGACTTTGGATTTTGGATTTACACAAAACTAGAATCCTCTATCCGTCATTTAAGGTCATTCGAAAATCCGCAATCCAAAATCTAAAATGTTTTAAATGCCGATCAAGGCGGCGCCAATCACGCCGGCGGAATCGCCTAATTGATGTTTGACGATGGGCGTCTCCAGGCTGTCACTGAAAACCATTTTCCGGACTTGTTCGACCCCTTCGGTGTAAAGTTCATCGATATTCGAAACGCCGCCGCCCAAGACAATGATATCGGGGTCCAGGATATTAATGAGATTGGCCATGGCGCGTCCGAAACGTTCGAAAAATTCGTTCATCAAGGACTGTGCCCTTTCGTCCTTTTCGCGATAACGCTGGACAATTTCCGTCAGCGGAAGCGACTCGCCAAATTTTTGCCGATACTGTTTCTGAAGGCCGCCGCCGCTGATAAAGGTCTCGACGCACCCGTGTGTTCCGCAATAGCAAAGCGGTCCGTTGGGGTCGATCACCATATGCCCCCATTCCCCGCCGATGGCCTGGAGTCCTGTATGGATCCTTCCCTGATGAATAATCCCGCCACCGCAGCCTGTCCCCATGATGACGCCGAAGACAAGGTCTTTACCTCTGGCTGCACCCTGCAGCGCTTCGGCCAAGGCAAAACAATTGGCATCATTTTCGATGATGAAATCCTTCCCAAGAAGTTTCACTAACTCTTCTTTTGTCAATTTCCCGTTGAAACAAACGGTGTTGGAATTCTTGAGGAGTCCCGTTCTTGGGGAAATGGCCCCCGGAGTCCCCATTCCCAAGGTATGGGGCTTTTCCGTAATTTCACGAAGAAGCGTTTGATAAACCTTTTTGATCTGATGGAGGATATGCTGATATCCACCTTCCTGCTCGGTCAATAGCCGGAACCGGAAGATTTCCTCCTTCTTTTTCGTGAGGGCAATCCCTTCAATTTTTGTTCCGCCCAAATCGATTCCTAATCTATACATCCCTCAAATCCTCACCGCTTCGCCCACCGCGTAGGTGGCCTTTTCCAACATTCCTAACGTTCGGTTTGTGCGAAAAGGCCACCTACGCGGTGGGCGAGCGAAGCGAGCGGTGTCGCTTTTTTATTCGCCGATGATCTTGACCATGACGCGTTTCTTGCGACGGCCGTCAAACTCGGCATAAAATATTTGTTCCCACGGACCGAAATCCAGTTTTCCTTTCGTCACCGCAACGACCACTTCACGCCCCATCAACTGGCGTTTGATGTGCGCGTCGCCATTGTCCTCGCCGGTGCGGTTATGCCGATACTTTTCAACGCTAAAGGGCGCCAGTTTCTCCAGGAACTCATCATAATCCTGAATCAGCCCCCGTTCGTTATCATTGATATAGACACTCGCCGTAATATGCATCGCATTGACAAGACACAAACCTTCTTGGATCCCGCTCGCTTGGAGGGCCTTTTCGACCTCGGAAGTAATCTTGATATATTCCCTTCTATTTTTTGTATTAAACCACAAATGTTTCGTATACGATTTCATATTGAACCCCTTTTTACCAAAATTATCTATGACCGCCGCGACATCTCCCGCATTTGTGAATCCAGGATCAACGTGACCGGCCCGTCATTGGTGGAATGGATCTCCATCGAAGCGCCAAACTGCCCCTGTTTGACCGGAAGCTTGGACTCCTCGGACAATTGCTTCACAAACTGCTCAAAAAAATCCTTGGCCTCCTGGGGTTTCATACTGACCGTCATATCCGGACGGTTCCCCTTGCGCATCTCGCCATAAAGCGTAATCTGTGAAATCAACAGGATCTCGCCCTGAATATCCTGAACCGACCTTCCCATCTTGCCATGTTCATCCCCAAAGACCCGGGCCATCATGATTTTTTTACGCATCCAGGACGCGTCCTCGGAAGTGTCCCCTTCACGAAGCCCCAAATAAACCAAAAGGCCAGGCCCGATGGTGTCATAGACCTTGCCTTCTATCGTCACCGACGCCTCTTTCACCCTTTGAATCACAGCCCTCAAACGACACCTCGTGCGCTTATAAAATTAAGCCGCATATTTCCCGCGGATCCCTTTGGCGATTTGAAGATAGGAACGCTCTTCCAACTGCCTTTCGGAAACCCCCAGCTTTCTCCTGATTTCCGTAATCCCGCTGCGGCTTCCCTCAATCTCTAGAAACCATCCGGGGCCCCGAAGATAATCCAAAGTCACCAAAGTCTTCCCGATCCGGTACTCCTCCCTCTTTTTCGCATAACCCGTCACCGGCCTGAATCCCGCCAGCCGAAGCAGCCTTTCGGCCATCCGGATTTCCGAAATCCCTACCTCCGCTTCAAGCCGTTTCTTAAATCGTCCCGGGAAGCGAGGCCCCTTGAAAGTCAAAAGCCCTTCGAGGTCCCCTTTCTGTCTTAAGCGAAGAATGCATCCCCGGCAACGAAGGGCGTTCTTGAAATCAAAGAATCGATCCCGTTCAATACCGGACCGGATCTTTTTGGCCTTTAGTTTCTTCAGCTTCTTCCTAAAGGCGGATGGCCCCTCAATCTTGAATTTTTGTTCGATCTCGAAACGGTCCATATCAACCTTGACGGGCCCTTATGGAATAATTCCCGGATGAATAATCCAGCCGATTCTCCAGAAACGGTCCCCTTCCTGCTCAAGGCATACGGCACACGCTGTGGGAAATTCCATGAGATCGGTTGTTTCGGACCGGGTCACCAGATATCCCGCCAGCTTGGCCAGATATGGAAGATGACCGGCAATCATCAAGGTCCCTTCGGGATTTGACTTCGCATAACCAGAAATCTTTTCCATTAAGTCTTGGACCGGATCATTCGGCCCCAGACCGGTCACTTCTTCCAATGCCCCGCCGGCCTCTGCAGCTTCCGCCAAAATCTGGGCCGTTTCAATCGCCCGTTTTTTGGTGCTATGCCAGACGCGGTCGACTTTCAAATGCTTCGCCTTTAAAAACCCGGCGACCTTCTCCACTTCCGCACGTCCCCGATCCGAAAGGGGTTTCTCCGGATTGACACTTTCAAGCGTCGCCGTTCCATGCCGAACAAGGATAAGTTTCATAAATTCCTCCACCGCTGGCGCCCACCGCGGCGGTGGCCTTTTCAAACATTCCTTACAGAAAAAAGGCCACCGCCGCGGTGGGCGAGCCCCGTTTTACGGGGCGAGCGGTTAATGATAGATGCGTAGGTAACGGCGTGAGAGGGCCACAAGAAAAAGCGGCGTCAGGATAATCCCCGATAACGCCTCGAACATCGCGACACCTCTTGCCCAACCCAGGGGCGTCAAATCACCGTACCCCAATGTTGTATACGTCACCACACTAAAATAAAGTCCTTCGAAAAAATTAAGCGCCTCTTTCATTCCGCCCGCAGAAACAAGTCCCGACAAGACATACACAACGGCGCTCGCAACGATAATGACCCCTGCCGTCAAAATTGTCCGGAAAGGTTTTTCTCCGTGCCCCCAAATCAAAAGGCTCATCAGCCCCAGGAAAGATCTCAGCAGCACATAAAGACGGCGAACCCACGAGACCTTGACTTCGATTTGTCCAAACCCTTCACTTTCGCGGCCCTTCCAGAAAATGGACCAAAGATGACGGACATGAGAATTCTGGGCCGCGTAAAAACAGAGCGATTGGCTATGGTAATTGCCTTCCAGTTCATAAAGAAGCGCTGCCTCCCGGAAAAGAGAACGGGCATAACTGAAGTGTCCTGCAACCAAGGCTTCGTGCGCAGCCGATTCATTGCGAGTCGCCGCATTCCGTAAAGGCTGACGCCCGGTATGAATATTCCAGCAGGAGGCCGCCGAGGCGAAACAGATAGCCGCCTTAAAAGGCTCCTTGATCTGACGGTAATTGGACCCAGCGCGGTCAAAGGCATAAAAGGCCTGATCCACCTTGCCTTCTTCCTTAAGATGATGGGCTTCGCGCTCCAAACGGATCGCCTGATCCAAGAGTTCGCTTGAAGAATCTTCCTTTTCCCGGTTCGCAGGATAGTCTGACATGATCTAACCCCAGTTATGATAAAGGGTTATTCTCCTCTTTTTCAGCGAGAAAGTCTAGAGCTACTTCACAATAAAAAGACCCATGTCCCAAGACCCAGGACCCACGACAAAAGATAGATGAATAGAACAAATAAGATTTAGTCGTGAGTCTTGGGTCATGAGTCATGGGTCCAAAAAAAACGGCCGTGGTGCCCCCTCACGGAGGGATCTGCCGGGCAAGGTAGGATCTCCGACTGTTAGAGGCACCAGGCCGAAAACTAATTCCCAATTCTTTATTCCTAATTCCTAAAAAAACCAGAGCCAATATTCTTAACGAATTAAGAATTATGAATTAAAAATTAAATTATGCGGACCAGAAAATCATTTGATCCGCCAAATAACTATCAAGGAGCGCACCCAAATACACGCGATTGGGATCTTCCAAATAAAAATTAACTTCCGTCACAAAAGGCAATTCATCCGAAATCACATAAAGCAGGGCCAGGAAAATAAGTTCGCCCCCGCCTTCGATTCGAACAAACCGCACACGTTCTTTTAAATCATCATTGAGAAGCCGCACATAATCTTGCGCTTTTTGATCTTTCAATAAGCTGACGATCTTCCGCTTCGGCACCGAATATTTTTGGACGGCTTCGTCGAATCGGTCTCCGGTGACCGTCACATTCTTCAGAGCCATGAACTGTGAAACCTGGGCATTAAAACTTTGATTCGTATCGTCATAAACAATAAACCGGATCTTGGGCTGGGTGTAAGCAGCCACAAACAAAGTCTCGAATTGTTTCGGGGTTAAACGATCCAATTCCGTACGGCTGACCGTAAGCGTCCCCGTATTTTGATGCGTTTCGAGGAGTTCGGTGACATCAAGAGATGCTGGATGCTGCCCGCCTGCCGTTTGTCGGGCAGGGATGCTGGATGCTGGATGAATTTCCTCCGACCTTTGAGCTGATGTCTGTTGTCTGGTGTCGGAGCGAGTTTGCCCCTCACCCTGCTCTCTCTCCTGAGGGGAGAGGGTTAGGGTGAGGGATGAAATCTGCTTTTCCTCGGGTTGCCGGTCTTCGGCCTGTCGTCTCGCTCTTAATTCCGATCGATTCCGATAGGGGTCCGGGAGTTCCCATTTTTGAGCAATCTTCTTAAATCCGTCCAGATCCTTGAACTGTACGTAAGCGTAATCCAAAACCCGGGCGATCACTTCCAACCATTCTCGCATGGGTCCCTGATGATGCCCCCGCGGGTGAGCCAAAATTCCCGTATAAAGCGTCATCAACGGTATGTAAACTTCCTTGGGAAGCATTTGCGTAATCCCAACATTTTCATAATTGGAAATATCTTCGAGCGGATAACCCAAGACAAATCCCTCAAAAACCCTCGTTTGAAGTTCGGAAAACTCCCGACTCAAAAGGACTTCGAATAACTGGACAGACTGCCTCCATTCCTCCTGGAACTGCCCTGTTTCGTGATAGCGGCGGATCGACTCCACCAACGCCCGATCTTCGGGCCGGAGAATACCTCTTTGGACCAGGAAATCTCCTTCACGAACGATCCTCTGTCCAAAATGCGTGGGTGAAAATAAATAAGGCGCCCTATAACTTGCCTCGAGCCACTTTCGACTATCCTCATCTAACCGGACCAGTTCCCTTAAAAGGGGAAGGACATCCGGTTCATCGATTTTAAAACCAGCCTCTTCAAGCTTCTTTTGTGCCAATGGACTGGAATAATCACCCGCAGTACGTTTTCCCGGGTTCAAAACGGATTTTAGATAAGCCTCCCAATGGATCATTTCAAAAAGCCCGGGTTCCCTTGCTGCCTTAAGGCCCAAGAGTTTCCTGTTAGCAAGATAAGCCGGTTTAACCCCAAGCAGTACCGCTAGAATTGACGGATAGAGCAATATTGCGCGGGATTTCTTGCTCAATTTCGGATAGATATTCTTGATTTCCCGAATGCGCCGGCTGAGGATTTTTATTTCGTCTGGGTTCAAAACGGATTCCGGAATCACTTCGGGGTGCCCGTCCGCAAAATCCACAACAACAGGCTTATACATACTCAACAAATCTTCCAGGATTTGCTCCACAGAAAAATCATCCGCCGGTGGTTGATAACCTGCCTGCCTTAGTTTCGCTTTCATTCCCTCCTGCTGCCGCCTGCGAAAATTAGCGACATCAAACTCAACGAGAGAATGATCATTGTCCGGCTGCTTACGGAGTTCCGAGCGCTCGGACGATTTCCAGCCGTAACCGGCAATGATTTTACCAACGTATTCCTGATTCGCGGGACTCATGCTGCCTCGCCTTAAGCTTTTCAAATACTTCGGCCCCAGGATGTCCAAGAAGCGCATGACTTCATCCCGGTTGCTTCCATTGATATCCTTCCCAACGGCCCCTCGAAGCTGTGCGACCCGTTCATCAATCCCCATCTTCCCCTTATCTTCTCCAACCCATTTCCCTTTACCAGCACCTTTGCCTGGCTGACCGCTCATCATATCGGTCGTCTTATGCTTTTCTCTTTCGACAAATGCCCTGGCTGCCCTCGTATTTTGAGGTAAAGGCATATTCCGCGATTCATCCTGAAACATATCTCCTGTTTCTTCTGTCTCCCCTACTTCGACATCCACAGCGGCCCGTTCACGGGCCAATCTCTTCTCCCTCGGGTTCACGGAGCTTAGATCAAACCGGAGGCCCTCAGCCTTCGCCAAAACGTACTCAAACTTTTTCCATTCTTTGGGACGAATCTTTCCGGTACGGCCAAACCGTTCTTCGATCCCGTATGCCAGACTAAAAAGATTCAAGACCTCTTCCTCCCGCATCGAGATCATGAATTCATCCAAGGTGGTCAAAATGCCATTCAAGATATACCCGATGCACCACTCCACTTCGGATTTTTCCCCCCTCAACGATCCGAAAATGAAATCGTGATGTTTTCGGAAAAGCACACGGGCGTCCTCGCGAATTTCCCGGGATTTCTGATTTAAGCGGGGGTCGTATCCCTTCTCATCCATCTCGGCGCCTAATGCTGCATTCAGCAAAACCTGCGACCGGATCATTTGAAAAAGCTTTCCCCTAATTATCGCTTTCGTGGGATGCACGTCAAACAATGCCTTCGCTTGATCGTAGTACTTCAGCATCATGTGCATATTCTGATAATCTTTGAACCCCAGCGAAATGTATAACGCCATTCCGGCCAGGCTCAGCGCTAATCGAAGGACGTTCGGACGATCCGGATTTTGATCAAAAAGGGCCCTAGCCTCGTCGTAAGCACGAGCGGCGTCCATCGGCAGTGAATTTTTCGAAAGGTCCTTCGCCTGTTCGAGCAAATCCAGGATTCGGCTCTTCGCATCCGCCGGTCGATCCTGATCGTCTCCTTGAGTGTATGCATCCCAGTTAATCGGTTTATCGGATACGGGAGGGACAGGATTTTGCGGAACTGGTTCCGCAAAAGGCATGAATCGTTTTAAGTCTGCGTGCCAAGAAATATCTTCCCGCCTGAGATATTCCTTTAAAAGCGGATTGGATGCAATCTCCTCCGCCATCTGAAAAAGAGGTTCAAGCTCCTGACGTCCCAGCAGCCGGTGCCGATGGATAATCCTCAAGACAGCCGAATAGAGCCAGGGGGACTGCTCCCGTACGACCCGGACCTTCTCGGCGTGCTGCCGCAGGAGCTCCATTGAGCGCTCTAAATTGCGGATTGAATCACCCAAATCCGGGAACGCTAGCGCAAGACGCTGGAAATTACCCATGACCCATTTAAGCTGGCCCTTTAAATCCTCAAGTTCGGGAAAGGCATTAAAAACAAACAATATCGAAGTTAAAATCTCTTCTGCCCGTCTATCATCACCGGCTTGGCCGCGGTCGATCAATGCTTTCGCTAAATTATGATGTCCCCTCACAGCATAAGCCATGTGGGAATTCTTTCCCTCTTTCTCCCAGGGATTTTCATGGATTTCATTCTCATACCTTCGAACGAGTTCAAGAACCATTCCGTAAGTATCCGCGGTTTCCTGGATTTTCCCATTATTTTGATATGTCAATCCCAAGATACTTCCCGCCTTAATAACATCAAGCGCACGCCTCCGAATGACAAAGTTTTCTTGTCCCCATAGCACTTCCCTTGCCCTCGAAACAGTTTCTTTGGCCCTCTCCAACTTGCTTGCCGAAGCCAAGCGAATAGTCAAGCGGATCAACTCACCGATAAGTTCGGACACTTTTTCAACGGCCTCGGGATGCTGACGCACCTCCTCCTCCAGTGCCTGCACCTTTGCCTCCAACTCCCGAAGATCATCCGGCTTGGGGCCAGAAACAACATCCTGCGTCAGATCATCGGGACTATCCTCCCCGGCAATAACTTCAATTTCAACTCCCGCTCGAGAAGCCAAGGCTTGCAAACGCGAAACGCTGCCGGGCGCTAGAAACTTCCGGTATACCGTCGAAGCAACAATCTTGGAAGGCACGGAAAAAAGGCGGGACCTTACCGGGTCTTCGGCCTGATTTGAATACCTTTTGACCAAATTAAGCGCCGTTCCGAAGATCCATTTCACTTCGTCGAGGATAGCCGGATAAGTTTCGGCATATTGCTCGAGGGCACCAAAAGATTTTTCGATGACGCGCAGAGAATCATCAACCGTTGAAAATTTTATGCCCAGACGATTTAAGCCTTCTATGCTCCTTACAAGATAGACGTCCGCGGCTTCAATCCCGGAATAGAGGGGATAAACTTCCAGGAACTCCGTCAATATATTTTCTGCGACGCTCAAATATCCGGCTGATGCCGCACCATCCGAAACTTCATGGCGGATCCGTAAGTCACGTAAAATTTGAGATTCCCGGTCGTTTCGTTCTAAATGAAAATGATGATCCGAGAGGACCTCGGGTGCATAGGCAGCGAGTAATTTCCTTGCTTCCTGAAGGGCAAGGCCGGCCTTCTCATAATTCCCTCCGACCCGATATCCGACCGCAATCATATCAAAGGCATTGATCAAATGGACCGCCTTCTTTCTGGCTACTTGTTCTCCCGGGAATTCCAAAAACAAATCCCGCGCCCGATTGGCATAAGCAAGCCCTTCTTCCGGATGACCCTGAAGGGCAAGCCGCGCCCCCAAATAGGTAAGATTCCCGATGAAGTGGGACTTTTCGAGCACGCTCATTTCTTGCTTTTCAGCCCGGGCCACGATCTCCGCAATGACCGTCTTGGCTGTTTCAACATCGCGCTGTCGAAGGGCATTAAAAACCGTTTGATTCAACTCATCAATCCCGGAGATTTTAGGTAAACGGTCGGATTCTACTTTTAGCTCTTGTCTTAAATGCTGCTTCTTGGGATGATCATTCCACCAAAAATCGATGGCCGTCCGGATGCGGGATCTTTCACCGGACGAGAGTTTGCGGTTTACGATTTCCGCTTCCAGAGCATTCAAAATCTCGGGGTAACGGCGCTCATAGGTAGCGAGAGCAGGCCCTGTATAGCCTTTCGGAAAAGCACCGGCCATTTCTTGAAAAAGTTTTGCCGGGTTCAGCAAGAACATTTCAGCCGGATTTGCCGCGAAATGCTGGACCTGAAGCTCCACCGCCTGAGCGATATCAAGCTGCTTGGAGCGGAGTTCCGAACGTTCCGCAAGAAGTCGATCATTTCTCTCCACAATTTTTGAAGCTTGGCTGCCGGATTTTCTCAATTCGGACCTTGGACGCAACTCCTGCTTGGCCACATATTTGGCCAAGGTCAACAAAGTCGACACCGAAAGGATGGCAAGGTATTCATTTCCGGAATTCAATCCATCCCGTAGTAATTGGCTAATTTCACTTTCACGCTCAGGGCGGTCAAGGCTGTTACGGAGCATCCGAGGAAAAGTCCTGGCCAGGTAAAAAGCTATGACAACTCTTATCGGGAAACTACTCCCGGCATTGGGTTTTAAGAGATCCTGAAGGCGAAAAACGTACTGATGAACTTCGTTCGGTATCAATTTCTTAAGCGCGTCAAACCAATCCTCCATTGCCTGAACGGCCCCCGCTCGAACGCTAGCGGACCCCGAAAGCTTCCCGGCCGAACGAATGAGCTCCCCCAAAACCAAATCAAAAATCTCATTTCTTTCTTTTTCACCTAAGAGATCATCCAAATAAAGCAGCAAAGCGGCATCCTCGGCGTTCATTGCTAGAAGGAGTCTTTGGCGCACTTCTTCCGTTTTCTCCGTTTTTAAAGCCACAAGCTCCTCCCATTCCTCACTTTCATCCGGCATAAGACCAAGGGCTAAAAAATCGCTGAGGACCCTCAAAGCCTTCTTTTGTATGTCCGGATAGTTGTTCTGCGCTACCGCAGTTCCAAGGACTCGAGAAATCAACACCACGAACTCCGCAAAAAGCGAACTTCCGGAATCGACTTTTTCCTCCTCGGCGGAATGTCCCGCCTTACCGGGAACTTGGGCAGACTCCATAAGAGTCACAATCCCGTTTGACATCCCGACTGCCTGCATCAGTTCTTCTTTCCCGGCATTCGGAGAAAAGGCACGCAGCTTCTCAAGAACCGGCCGAATGCTCCTATTTTGACTGAAGGATTCTGTTTCCAGCCCCCCATTGAATCCTTCGGTTATTGCCCAATACAAAAGCCCCAAGGTAGCTATTGAAACCATTCGGTCACGCTCATCGTCTAAAGCCTGAACCAAAACGTCTCTTACCGCCTGAATGGTCCCATCATCCGGCTGTGCCACATGCGTATACACATGATAGAAAGCAACCGATGCTTGATTCACAATCTCTCCAGCCAGAAAAGCCTGACGAAGTAAGGAATCGAGTTCAGAAATAATTTCCGCCGGCTCTTGAAACCTTGAGCCTAAAAAGAAGGTTTCGCTATCTTTAACCCGGAGAATTTTCGAAACGGCGTCCCAATAAGATCTATTGCCTTCTTCTGAAATCATCCTCATCATCGGCACCCAGGTCAGGGTCCCGATCTGAAAATCTTCCGCATTGAGGGCATCGCCGATCACCGTCACGATTTGATTAGGGATATCTTCGTGCAGCTCAGTCGGAGATGAGTGCAGCTCGGAACGCGAGGGTTTTTCTTCGCGTCCGATCATGGCCTTGACACGGTCTTTCATACCCTCCCGGGACTCTTTCCAATATTTGTAATAAACATAGGGGCCGAGCCAATCGGGAATTTTATTTTGAAAATACACAATCGAAAAAACACCGAGGAAAAGAAGAGCCCACCAGGGTGAGGCATAATAGCTAACGGCACTCGAGATAAACCAAAGAGATAACAGAGAAACCGACAAGCCGAGCAGTTTTCCGAAGACTCCTACTCTGCGACCGCGTGCGTGTGACGATTCAAAGCGCTGATACCGCCAGGCAAAGCGCAAATACCCCATCGGGGATTGATTCAAGACCTGGAGAATCCGGAGCCGGTTCAAATCCAGTTCAAGCGCAATCGCAAGAAGATCGTTGGCGGTATGGGTATCCGGATGATTTACCAATTCGGATAAAAGCTTCGAAGCAAATAATTCTTTTAATTGAGAAAGCTCATCACCCTCACCCTTTCCCTCTCCCTCTGGGAGGGAGAGGGTATCAATACCCCTAGCCCCTTCTTCCTCCTCTCCCCTTTGGGGAGAGGGTTGGGTGAGAGGCACATCTTCTAATCGCCGAATCTCTTTTTGGATAAGACGAAAATCCCCGGCGGGGTCCCTCAGATAATGAATCCCTGCCAGCCAATTCCGGAATTCTTGAATTTTCCGGACGTTCGGAAAATTCCCTTTGCTTTCACGCCCTTCCGAACGCAAACCTTTGCTGACTCCATGAACCTGAGTTTTCCAGACGTCTGGAAAACTTCCTTGATTTTGTCCGCTTGTTACATCAATTTTCCCGGCGCCGGGAAAACTCTCTTTGGATTCCCGCAACTCCGATCTTGTCTGGCGGACCGCAACGATAATTCTATTTTTAGGATTGATGATTTCATGCGTTTCAAAGCCATTTTCCTTGAATAAATCCTGGACCTTACGGGCTTCCTGCTCATGGCCAAGGCGAGTGGTCATTTCCCCTTGATAACCCGAATTGATAAAAAGCTCCATCCCGGACCACTGGCTGACCTCTTCGGCCACCCGCCTATTCGCGTTCCTGTAAATGGCCCAGGGGCCGATATTGGCAATCCCGACTTGAATCTGGTTGGGCAAATCTTCTTCTTCGACGTATTCACTGAATAAAGAACTTGTTAAGTCCAACTTTTTGATAACAAAATCGCCTTCCTCACCGTCGAATTCCCGCCAACCTTGCGCCTTTAAAATTGTCTCCGCTTTTTCCAATTCGCGTTCTTTACGGTCGAAGAGAAAAACTTTTCGGGCCCCCAAGGCCAGCGCCGCCGCGGCCAAAATTCCGTTCCCGGCCCCGAAAACGCCTACCGTCCCCCCCCAGATCGTTTCGGCCTGAGACAGCATCACGGCAACCGCATGAAGTGAAGATGGAGAAAGCGCGGCCTCCGTAGACGCAAGACCAACAAATTTGTTCGAATAATCGGGCTTCTGGATAAAAAGGATATTGCCGGCATACGTTTCGTAGAGATCTCCCAACTGACGCTGAATTGCTTCAATCCGCCGCTGAAGCTTTTGCGAACCACCCTCTTGTAATCGGATAAAAATAAGGGGTCCGACACGCATCACCGTAGAGCCAGGTCCGAGATTTTTCCCGGAAGTAATCTCATTGGATTCGATGGCATAACTTTTTCCCAAACCTTCGACGGGATTACCGGTACTCCATTGTCTACCGGCCTGGGCCACGCTAATCCCTTCCAGCCGCCCGTAAATACTGACGGCCAGTTCCCTCGCCTCCCGTTCTTCTAATTCCTTCATCCGGGGAGGCCAGGAAGTATTGGGATTGATTTCTTCAAGCTTATCCAGCATCCCTTGAATGCTCCGGTTCCAACTCTTGTATCGCGAACGGTAAACCGAAAGCACCGACGGGATGATTGCCGCAACCGCAAAAAGAATTGTTCCCGTCAAAAAAACACCCATCTGCCAATCACGGTCATAAATTTGAAGCAGGCTGTAAACCAAAAATCCCGCAACCAGCGGAAACAGCACATTTCTTTCGAGAGAAGAAAACATGGTCAGCGGTTTTCTTTTAAAACGGAAATATTTCCGGGCAAATGGCCAAAAGCCGATTTTTCTCCGAACGACGGAACGATAGATCAAATTTTCAGCGATCCCAAAGTCGATCGCAATCTTAAACAAGCGCTCGACCGAAAAATAATCCGGCTCATGAACAATTCGATCCAAAAGCAGCGCATCCGTTTCTTTGTCGAGTTCTTGGTATTGATCCACCAAAACATCTTTTTCGGGGGCCTCAAAAATATAGTCATCAATCCATTTCGCCGTCTTCTTAATCTCATCCAAGAGGAAAAGAAGAAACTCGAATTCAGAAGCCTTCGCATAACGCAGCAAATCCTGCCAATAAAGTAATTGCGTTTCGACCTCAGGACGCACCTCTTGCCACCCTTTACTCCCTTGATCCCCGAACACTGCATTCGGAACGTAACTGATTCTAAGTTCGCCTCGGCCTTGGTCCTTCTCAACCTCTCGGAGAATGATCGGTTTGACCCATTGGACCACACCCGGTTTTAGCTCAGCGTAGTCGTAATATTCCTTATGCCCCGGCTTTCCCAAAATGTCCCGGTGAAATATTTCCAAGGCCGGTTTTAGTTCAGCCTGTTCAAGGACAAGCGCTTCACCTCCCGCTTTTTCAACCAGAAAAGATGTCGCAGCAATGTCCCACATCTTGGGGCCTCCTTGACCATAATTGAGGATTGCGGAAAAAACGTACGCATCTTCCAGGATCATTTGCGCCGTTCGAAAAATTGCCGAACGATGCCTGTGGGCAAAGCCGACATTTCCAGCCCCCTTTCCTGCTAGAGCGTGACGTACGGCCTCACGGATATTCTTTCTCAGATTATCTGCAATATCCTTTGCCCCGCTGACACTTGCCTTAAGCTTTCCAGGCAATTTTTCTCCCCTCGGTAAAACAAGAGGGCTAAGACCTCCGTTCAAATAAACACCCGGAACGCCTTGAAAGGCTTCAAGCGTCACCCCATCACGATATTCGGGAAGAAAAATCAGAGCGTGGACGGGACGCCCTTTAAAATAATGGGCGATGGATACCCCGTACATATAATTCCCCCTTGAGAATCCCTTTGTCCCGTCAATCGGAGCAATGATCCAGATATGATCGGCCAAGCGGCGGTTCGCTTCATTTGCTGCAACGACTTTCCCTCTTAAACGTTCCTCTCCCCACACATAATGATCCGGATATTGCGCCAGGACCATCCTCATGAACGCTGCCTGAATTTCCAAATCGGCCGGCGTTACGGGTGTGTTATCTTCTTTTTTAAGCCTGACCTGTCTCCTTTCAACCGGATATTTCCGGAGAATCTCCTCGGCCCTTTGTCTCAATCTCCTGGAAAAAGCCGCAATCTCCGCCACTTTAGCCTGAGGCAGATCCGCTTCGATGATTTCGTGACCTCGCAATTCTGACTTGTCCCCTTTTTGAACAAGCTGTTCTGAGGCTTCCTCTCCATTAAAGAGCCAAACGACGAGAGAGCGAACAAATAGGTAATGCACAATGGTCATCAGCCCATGAACCAGTTTGAAACTAAGTGTCGGTTGAGGAAAGAAAAACCAAAGTGTTGAAAGCGGGATTGTCCAAAAGAGAAAGTTGGCGGGATAAAACATCCTGAATGTCTTGATCGTACGGGATTGAAAAAAAGGCCGCCAACCCCGGGTAACGCTCTTTAAATCGTTAAGAACATTCTTGCTTTCACCAAAGGCGGCACCCAGAACAATGATCAACATTGCATGAGTCAGAAAGGTAACAAAACTCAGATCAAAGATCGTTTTAAGAATGGAGATCGATCTCTCAGGACTGAAAAATGGAAGACTCAGATTCTGAAAGGCATTGGCTTGATAAGGATAAAAAACCGTATAAAGATAATAACCGTAGAGAACACCGTTCCCAAGCGCCCACCGTATAGCACTTTTCGGTTTCCACTTAACCGTTTCGCCTTTGGAAGGAGCCCTCATTCTATTAAGAATATATTCCGAAAGAAAAGTCCCGATAAAGATGGCGGTGAATCGAATCAGCATCCCCGATACAATCTTGATCGGATTGGGATCAAAACTCATCTCAAGCCCCGGCATCACCACCGGTAATCCGAAATGAAAGAATCCGAAAATCATGGCAAAGCCGAGAAACACAACGGAGAATTGTTTCAGATTTTGATCTCTGAATTGGCTGGAATAAATCAAGAGCGCAATAATGGCCCAGCCTTCGGCCATCACAGGCAAATAGGCCAACATGGTTTTCATGAAAGGCAGAAAATAAACAGATGCGATAGCTGCAAAAAAGGCACCGGACCAACCCAGGACTTGGATGGTTTTCCAAATAGCAGCTTTCCCTGTTTTAGAAAATGTCCGCCCTTCGGAACGTTGGGATAACGCGGCTTCAATTTGTTTGATTTCGATTCTTAACCGAACGGCCAGATCGTCAGGGTTGGCAACTAAAACACCATGCATCCCTAATTCGCGCGCCGGGCCAAGATCCACTTGATCACGGTCACCTACGACAACGATTTGATCACGAGCAACACGGAAATCTTTCCCGATGAGCTCGTACAAGCGCCGATCCGGCTTGTGAAACCCTGTTTGGTTTCGCGCATAAACATTTTCAATTAAATCGGACACTCCAAGAGCTGCTAAGACCGTCCTGGCAATACGTTCCGGCGCATTGGTCGCTACGACCAAGTAATATTTCTGTGACAGTGATTCGAGAACCTTTTCCAAGACCGAGTTAGGGCTCACATATTTCGGAACATCAGACGCCAACCGTTCGTAATATTCCGCTATCTCAGGATAAGAAATGCCAAAAGATTCTAAAGCCTCGGTTTGTCCTTCATGTCTTTGGGGACCACGGATTCGTATGCGACGGGCTTCCACCATCTTCTCTGCATCTTGAAGCGATCCGCCAAACCTTTCTTGATATAACCGATAGGCCGATTGCTTATAGGCCTCTTCCAGAAGAGGAGAATCATGAAGAGTTCCGTCCAAATCGAAGATCAGGAGTTCAATGCGATTCGGGGACTCACTTGACGGCACTTGAGCTTTATCGGGTTTCCTCCGGCGCTCATGATGACGGACAGGATAGGGATAGCTGATTCTTGATAAGAATGGATTCATTCGGCCCCTCTTTTTCCTTCCGTCAATCCACTCAACGTCCTTTTTGATATGCACACTGCCGAAGATCCAAGCGACAATCACACGGAAAATCCCATTCCACAAAACGGTCACGGAAGCATGAATAATTTTAAACCCCAGGGTAACCGCCGGGAAAAAGAACCATAAGGGGATCATCACCGAACACCAAAAAATAAAAAGAACAGGATAAATACTCAAGAAAGACCGGAGCATCCGGGATTTACGAAAAGATTGAAGGTCCCCTTTCAAAGACTGATTTTCTCCGAAGGCCGCGCCAAGGACAATGGCTAAGGGGACTTGAGTCGTAAAGGCGGCAACGCTGATATCAAAGGCAAATCTTAAAGTCGCCAGGGATGTCTCTGGCCCCAAATAAGGCACCTGAATGCCCGTAATATTCTCTCTTAAAAAAGGGAACAGCATATAATAGAGGTAATAACCAGCACCTATCCCCACCCCAAGAGCCCATTTCAAAGCTGACAAAACTCCCCACTTTTCATTATCTTGCAATCTAGGAAATAATTTTCCGCTCACAAATTTTGATAACAAGACCCCCAAGAAAACGGAGGCGGATGAAATTCCGATGCTCACAAAAACATTCACAACATCACGGGACAAATTCAAGGTTGGGATGAAAGACGGAAGCATAACGTGAAAAGCCAAAAAAAGAAAGGCAACGCCCCCGGCCATAATCGCTATTTGTTTAAGGTACTGCCCTTTATACCGGCTTGCAATAATCGAAAAACCGACAATTCCCCAACCCTCCAGAAAAATGGGCAGAAAAGAAATGATCGCAGCAGCCGGGAGAAAAGCAAAGCACAACCCCGCAGCAATCAAAGCACCGCTCCAGCCCACAATTTCTACAGCTTTCCACAAATTTTGAAAAATTTGCCTCTTAACATCTTTCGTTTTTCCCCTTATCAAACTAGTTTTCCGAACCTCCGAGCGATATTCAAAAACACGCGCAAGTTGGACAAAACCCGTCTCGAATGCCTCGAGATCAATGTCCTCAAAATGCACAGACTCGGTGATTCTCGAAGAAGGAAGCTGGAAATAGCCTTGCCCGTTTATTTTTTCAGCTAAACGATGCGTGAGCGCTTGAACGGAGGTCTGCGGATAATCTGACGGCACATGCCCGCTCGTTTTGAGAAGATAGAGGACGACATTGTCACCCACCCAAAAATCAAACTGCCGCTGGGCTTGAAGGAGCGTAAGAAACATGAGACGCTCGCCGGAACTTAGTCGTGCGTAGAGTTCTTTTGCGCGGCCTAGCACATCTGTCCCAAATTTCATAAAAGCACGTTGAAACAACTGACTGGCCATTCCAATTTCTTGATCCGTGGGGCGGGTGACGCCGAGTAAAGCGTTGTGGAGTTGATTGGAGTCATCTTGATCCAGCTCAACCATCTTCAATGATACCTCTTGTCTTCTTACCTTTCTCCACGGAAGATAAGGAATTCCCAAATCTCGGGCCTTGGGAAGGAGTCCTTCCATCACGTAGCGGGAAGTGATCATCTGTGACTTATCCAATAACCTTGCTACAACCTGATTGGCGGGCCAATTCCCCGTTTGACGGTGGTATTGAAAATAAACGAGGAATGCTTCGCGCTGCATGGGTGATAGTTCACGATAAAGATCCTGAAACTTTGTGAAAATCGAGGCTCCGTCATAAAAAGATTGAAAATATTGCTGAACCTCAAGAATCGCATCGTTATCAAACTCACCCTTTCTTAACTCGGCGCGGCCCACGCTTTGAAATCCCAAGCCTTCCTCTGTTTCCCGAAGGGTTTGCATGACGGTCATATAATCCGAAATATTGACGACGGGTTTCTCATCTCCACCAATCCGATCCACCGGATAAATACTCTCCACGAGCGGAAAATCCCAGTTTAAAACACGATTCAGGTTGGCTTCGAAACCTTCGGCATTAAAGGCCGCGAATTGATCGACGCTGATCATGACTGCACGCGGTACTTGAACCTGAAAATAATCGTGAAGGATTTCCGAACGCGGTAGGATCCTTTTACTACTTCCGACGGGTATTAAATCCAAAGGCATTTTTTTAATCACCAGCCGCAGCGTATCCTGCAAAAATTGAAGGGCCTGTTCCCGCGGCCCCCCATGACTTGTAAGCCTTTTAAATTGTTCCTGGAACAGGCAATAAATGACGGGAAGCGTGTAGAGCCGGTAGGAACGAAAACCGCGGGAATCGTAACCGGAAACGGGTAAACCTGCATCACGAAGCCGCTGGTAATAATAGCTCTCCGTTAACTTCAGAATGTCATAAATATCCCCATTTTCGCGAAGATACTTAAGCCCATTGCCTAAAAGGCCCAATTTTTGATCGACTCGTCGAACGGTATTGTTGGGCGCCTTTCGATAGAACACAAATAGCGGAACGCGACCTTTGGCAACCTGCACCCTGTTGATATGATCCCAATCGATATTTTTGACATGATCATAAACAGTCCACTCGGTCAAATCCAAATCATTGGCTATCTCGAGGACCGTGGAAATACCCCCTCTTTCTTCGATATGGGCCAGTATTTTATTCCATACCCGTTTTGATTTTGCACCGATCAACTTTGGATAAAAAGGAAAAAGGCCTTGCTCCTCGCGTTCGCGATTAACCTGTTCCCAATCCACTTTCTGGAACAATCTCCAAGCAGCTTCATTGGGGCTCTTGACATGCTCGGTCGTAATCTCAAGTTCTGCGGCCAATTCTTCAGCACTGGCGTAACCATTCAGCCTCTCATAAGCGCTCACCATCCTTTGACGGCCGAAGGGTGTCGTAACATCAATCAAATCGGACACTTCAAACCGATGAGATTTTTCCCGAAGTTCACTTCGGACCAAATCTAAACGCCTGTGGAGGAGAAAGCGGGGTTCACCTTTGCCGCGAGTGGCCACTTGAGACAGGAGTTGGATACGCCGCTCGAGATCCTGTTGAGTCATAAGTTGAGCACGAGGTGCTTCTAAGAGACGAAAAGGCGGTGTGGCTTCGCGAACTGTACCATCATCGGCCTGAAATCCGCTCACGGTCCGCATCAAATCTTTGTAACGATTCTCGTGTTCGAGGTTAAAGGCCTCCATCTTCGGAGTCACAATCAAGTACGACACGCCCTTCGAGCGAAGCTTCTCCTTGATATTTTGCGTATGAAATCCCCCGAAAACCATGACGGCCATCTTCTCATCCGGATTTTGGACAAATTCATCAATCTTCTTCTCGGCAATCTCATCTCTCTGGTAAGCCGTTTCGTAAAACGAAATGGCACTTTGGATATTCGTTTCCCATCTCTTGGATAAGACAAGGGCTTCTTTCTTTTCTTCGGCGAGATATTGACCGATTCGGCGAGTGGTTAAACCGCTTAAAGATTCGCGGACGACTTGAAATTCTGCCTGCGTGATACCGAGATCCGTCAGCTTCTGTAAACGCTTGATTTTGGCGACATATTCGAAAAGATCGATTTCTTTCTGGCTTTTGAGATAATTTCCCGTCACTTCCCTCTCCAAGCCCTCAATCTCTCTAAAAAGCAGCGTCCCGTCCAATCTTTTTTCGTAATCCTGCGCTTCTTGATCGTTCAGTTTCGAGACATTGAGAACAACTGAAATGGCGGGATATTTTTCGGGAAAGGTTTGCTCGCGATCTGATTTTGGGCGTAAGAGGTACAATCTTTGAAGGTAATGGAAAAGATCCAGCTTGTCATGATCCAAACGGTCTCTTAAATCCAACCATTCCCGGATCTCTTTGGAAAATAATCGTTGGGATAATCCCCGGATTTCTTTTTCGATTCTCTTAAGGTCACGGTTTGTTTTCTTCTTGAGTCTTTCATTCTCGCGGTACCACTCCACATTCTTAAGATGCAAATCAATGCTGTCGGCCCCGATGAGTTTGAAATCTTTCTTTCGGTTAATATGGGCGTATTCGGCACCGCTGATTTGAAGCTGGTCAAGAAGATAATAAGAAACCTTCTCTTTAATCTCAGGATCCTGAATGGATCCAAAGTAATGGTCGGTCGGGACACGCCCCTCATAACCTTCCTCAAAAACAGTTTGGACCCCATAGTCATGGACTAACGATTGAATCAATCCCGCAATTTTCGTTTGAGCGTCCAACGAATCGTGGGCATCCTGGATATAGATCATCGCTTTCCCCGATTCACCCCGAAGAAACTCCTCGACAGAACCTAACTCAGGGGATATTTGGATCGGGGATCCACTCGGTAAAAGCTGGTAGGTTTCAAACACTTGCGCCTGGGCATAAGCTGAAGGAGAAAATTCATAGAGATTAAGCAGGATCATGCTCACAGACAGAAATGTAGAGAGAAGACGAGAAGCTAGACTATGTTTTTTTGTCTTGAATGTGCCCGGCATTCTATCCCTTGTTTAAAAAGCTAACTCGCGATGAGATAACAAGATAGGGAAAGATACACTAATTGGACTTTTTTCGCAAACCGCATGCTTGTATATTTAAGGGAATGTTTAGGAATGACCCTTCCTGCTAGAAAGAACTAGTCATCAAAAATTGCGGGGTATTGAAAATTTGGACGGACGTCAAACCCTTGCGGGAGTAAGTGCTGAAAGTGGCTCCATGACAACTTCCTGGAGGGGTGTTTCCTTGCGTAAGTTATCGCGTAATTTTTCGTAATCCACGACAAATCCCGAAACACCTTTTTGCCGGGAAAGGCTTTCAAGAAAGATACTTAACTTTGTCTGGGCAATCGCTTTTAAGACCCTCTCCTCCATGATTTCTCTCTGGGTGGCCTGAATGCTGGCACGGAGGTCCTTTAATTCTTTTTCGAAAAGTTCTGCTTTAAGCTTGGAAAGTTCCGCAGTCAATTGGAGTTCGGTGGTCCTGGATGTCTTTTCAGCTTGGTGTTTCCAGCTTGCGGTCTGCCAACCCAGTATTCCCCCGCCGGCAAGCCCCACCCCCAAATAAACCGTCCCCACAAACAAAATAGTTTTTCTGAATTTGTGATGGAGACGGCTAATGGCGTGGAGCTTTTCAAGCCTGACGGATTCAATTCTCGCATCGACAAGGGCCAACTCCTGCTTGGCCGATTGAAGCTCTTCACGCAGCGTACCGGCCTCACCTTGTGTCAGGCGCAGTTTCGTCTCCAGGGCTTTGACCCGTCCTGTAAATCGATTGCGCTCAGCCGTACGGGTAGCGCTCCAAGCAATCCACCCCCCAAGAGCTCCTCCCAGCAATACAAATAACCACAATTGAAGCATTGCCGACCTCCCTTAAAGACAGTCGTTCCTTTCTATGATTATCGGCTTTTTCTCGCGAAGGTATAGCCCGAGAGTCTATCTGAAACCGCTAGCGCCCGCTCGCTTACACAACTATCCAAGTTGTGAAGCGACGTCCTTGCGTAATGGATGCAAGGACACCGCGGCGGTGGCCTTTTCAGGCTGCAAGCTACAGGCTTCGGGCTACAAAAAGCTTTTTGAGGCTTGCGGCTTGAAGCTTGGATCTCGAAACACTTTTCTCCTTGTCTTTAAAGAGGAGTTAAGAGGTGCTATTTTCTATGGAATGGAAAATAGCGCCTCGCAACAGTAAGGACCACTCCAACCGGAATTCATTTTTCGTGGTCCGAACGATCCTCGAAAAGACAGGAGAAAAGGGGCTCGCCATTGGCTTTCTTCTGTCTGGGCTCTGAGGTTTGACGTCTGAAGTCTGAAAAAGGACACTGCGGCAGTACCCTTGCGCCCAATGCGCAAGGGCGTTGCTTCACAACTTGGATAGTTGTGTAAGCAACCGGGCGCGGTCTAGAAAAATGAGGCGAACCTCTGTTCGAAGGCGGAACGGAACCCTTCAAGCTTATAAAGAAGGATCTTAAAGGACTCTTTGATCTGGACGGTCTGGTCACCTTCCTGCTTGCCGGACTCCAGCCCTAGGCGGTCAAATAACTTCTGCGACATCGAAAGAATCAAGGAACCCTCCGAATCCACATTCGGTGCGCAAATATAATCACTGAAACACGCGGCTTCCTGGACCTGAGTCGCGGCATCATAGCGCTTCATCACTTCTCTCAAGAACAACTTGCCGCTTTCCTCATCCCGAATATCATACTGGTCACAGCAAAGCCTCCAAAGGGTCGAGGCCAGGGCCAATTGAAGCATGCTCCATTCCTTCACAAAGACTTTTTTGTCAACGGCACGGACTTCCTCATCAGCATGCTCCAGCTGTCTTTTGAGTTCACCCGCACTTTGTTCACGCTCAACCCAGGCTAACATGTTTTTGACTTGTCCCTTTAAAAATTCTCGAGCCTCCATCATTTCTTGTCTCTCCTTGATTTCCGTTTAAAGGCTTCCACATAATGATCGGCTTCCCTCGTCGGTTTCGGGATCCGGTACCCGTCACAGCATTTTTTGATCAGATCGATGGATGTTCTAAGACTGACCTTGTGTCCCTGTGAAATGAAAACCGGTCTCACCGAATCCCTTGTCCTGAAAACGACCCCCAGTATTTTACCTTCTTCACTAAAAAGACTTTCATAACTCCCGAATTTCTCTCGCGGCTCTTTGTACCGCCCAATCAACCGGGACTTTGCGCATCCGATCGTCGGCCGATCGAGCCACAAACCCATATGGGAGGCAATTCCAATACCACGAGGGTGAGCTGTTCCCTGCCCATCAAAGATAAAGAGGTCCGGACTTGATTTCAATTTTGAAATGGCCCGCAGCAAGGCCGGTGCCTCCCGGAAAGAAAGCAGGCCCGGGATGTAAGGAAACGTCAACTTTGTCTTGACCGCTCTGCGTTCGACTTCTCTTAAGGAAGGCCATTCGTAGACAATCACTCCGGCATAAGCCCAATTGTTTTCGGGATCAATCGCCATATCGCAACCGGCAATCAGATTCAGCGCCTTGAACTCGTCTTTCAAGACGAGTTGCCTTCTTAACATTTCCTGGATCCGGCACCCCTCGTGATACGTCACGTCCCATGAATGCAAGCCATTGAATTGTCTCATAGGGAACTATTATAACGGTGACCGGGGCAGGAAACATCCCCGAAAAAGAAAGGCTTTTTTATCGAAGTAAGAGCGCTTAAAATATCCGTCCAAGGAGCGTTTCCACTGGATACGGAGGTGCATCATGTCCCAATTTGATCTCTTTGATACCACCCAGAATAAGGTCCTCGATTCCCGCTCCTACCCGGAATTTAAAGAGACCCTCATAGCTTCCAATTGCGATAAATGCGAACTCTTTCATTCCAGAACGAATATTGTCGTCGACCGCGGCAATCCAGAATCGAAGGTCCTCATGATCGGCGAAGCCCCGGGAGCCAACGAAGATATGCAGGGCAAGGCGTTTGTGGGACGGGCCGGACAGCTCTTGGATCAAATGCTTGCGGAACTTGGCTTTGAAACCAACCGTGATAGTCTCATTATTAATGTCGTCAAATGCCGGCCTCCGGAAAATCGGGCGCCCAATACTGAGGAAGTCAATGCGTGCCGCCCCTACTTCAAAGAACAATTAAAATTATTATCTCCCAAATTCATTTTGCTGCTGGGGGCCGTCGCCTTGAAGCATACGCTGCGGGATAAAAAGGATTTTTCAATGAAAGAGGAAGTGGGCTCATTTTTTTCGCACACGGAATTCCCGCAGGCAAAAGTGATGGTTCTTTACCATCCTGCCTACATTTTACGGGATCCCCGTAAAAAACCTAAGATGACCGAACATCTCCAAAGATTTGTGACGGAGTGGAAAAAACTAAAAGGTTAAACTGCTGATTGGCAGGATTAATTTTCATTCATGATCCAATCCCCCGAAAAACTGGAAGGATCATTGCTTTCATCAATGGTAAGGCCCCGCAGGGATTGATCGATATTCCTTAAAGGCATAAAGGGCATTTCATCCTGTCGATTTCGGTTCATCCGACTGCATCCCGCTAAACAAAATAAAAAAGTCATACACAAAAACAGCGGAATCATCCTTGAAACCTGAAGGCCAGCCTTTCCCATAAAATGAGGCTCCTTTCTAACGGCTAAGTTCACGGCTTCTTCTTCTGGGTTTCCAACTTACCTTTTAATTGAAACCGCTTTTCGCGCACAAGACGTGCCACACATTTCTGTCGCCTGAGCCCCTGCCCTTTTGGCATACAGCAAACCTCACTTAATATTGATAGGATCATCAAGAATGATTGGGAAGAACATCCCGCTCTAAAAAGATTTACTGGATCTCCCGAAGATACCTTTTAAGGTTCTCCAAGTCCGGCTCAGAAATCCGGACAAACTCTATCCCCAAACGGTAAAGTTGTGTCCCGAAGATCTTCTTACTTTGGCGGACAATCCCCTCTGCGTTAACCGGTCCTTGACTCGTCGGGATATTAATGGTGACGGCAAGATGCGTCGCTGGGAGAATGGCTTCGGCGCTCCGCATCGAAATCCCGCTTGCGGATATGTCCCTGACATTCGCCAGCTGACCTTCTCCAACCTGCTCGGCCCCTTTGATTTGATACCGAACAAGGCAAATCTCTTTAAGCCTCTTGGAACGCCGTCTGTCTGCTTTAAACCACATAAGTCAACCTTTCCCCCCATCGAGAGGGATTATCTTACTCCTCGATCCACCTCTCGAAAAGTAAAATATTTGTCTTCCTAGATAAGATAACGGCAAAGCTCCGGGGAAAATTAAATCTATTCACACCCATCAGGACTTCACATGCCTGCCGTCTTGCTTAAAAGGTCCAAATTAAATCGGCTTGAAAGAGTCGTCTCTCGGCATCCTGATCACCACGCATGTTATTAGTAAAAATCGCTGCGCTGCTAAGTTTGAGACTATCCGTAAGGGCATAGGAGCCCCGAATCACACTGCCCCGCTCATTGGTCCCCGTGAAATCACCGTCCGTAAAAACGCTTGGGACAGCATTGGCTTCAATCTGCGCATAGGTATAACTGACTTCCCAAGTCCCCTTCTTCTTGGCTTTACCAAGTTTGGCCCCTAGCGCCCAGGCACTGCTTTCTTCCTCGCCAAGGCCTCCCCAGGCATGATTGCTGACATTTTCCACATAATCCTGAAACAGCGTCAGTTTGGGGATACGCTCATCGAACTGGAACGAAGCCTCATTGTAGATATCCCATATGTTGAAATCTTCCGCCGCCAGAGTCCCCGCACCATTCACAAAGTTGTTGCCGGCAGCACCGAAATTCCCCAGACGGCTCGCAAAATCACGATAGTCATAATAGGTCACGTGATGCCGTGTCTCGATAGGATATTTGAGAATCCCCTTGACCTTCGTCGTCAAATTACCGGACCACAGATAGAGTTCGGCATCATCGTGAGACGCCAAGGCCGTTCCTTCTTCTAAGATCCATTGTCCGGCCAGCGCTGAGAGATTGACTTCCAAATCATCCGTCTTCAAGAGGCCTACGTCAACTTTCTCATAAAGACCTTCCGGCGTCACATCCCCGTCCCAAATGATCCACGAAGCTTGGTGACTGATCGGATTCTTGAACTTACCGGCCGTAATCTCAAGCCCTTGGACAGGTCCTACCTCGGCCCATCCCGGTGTATACTTGACATAAGCAAGATCGATCGCAATGTCCTTAAAAGCAAACTGGTTATCCAATGTTGTATTCGTCGTTGTCCGGGTGGGCACAACGTTCTCACCCGGAATAGAAGCCATCCGGAAACCGACTTCCATATCGGGGTTAAACTTCTTCGTAAATCCATAACGCAACCTGTAGCGGAAACGGTTTTGGTCGCGCATCGCTGAAGTGGTCGCCTTTCCGGCACTATCGACCATATCTCTCGCTTCGTAGCGGAGCCGGAAATCTCCGGAGAATTTGAGATCTTTGAGCCACTTGTCCGAATCCCCAATGCTTTCCTTTAGATTGACCATAAAATCCTCGGGGACTTGAATATCCTGTTGGACATCTTTGCGTTCAACCCGGACCTTTTCAAGATCAAGGATCTTGACCTGTTGCTCTGAAACCGTTTTCTGAAGCGTCATCACCTGCTTCTGTAAATCCTTAACGAGCGTAATCAACTGGGTATCTTCCGCATAGGTTAATGGATGAGATCCCAACAACAGAAAGCCTGTCATGATAGCCAAAATGATGTACGATTTCTTTTTCATGATTTTTCTCCTTACTCGAATCGTTTTTTCATGGTTGAAAGTCATATTATCCTTCGGCTTAGATCGAACACAGCTTAAATGCTATTAGAACCATGTCAAAGGCATATCAGGGGCAGGTAAAAACTGCGTAAAACCTGAAGATATTATGATCGGTCAAATTTAACGCATTCGACGTTCAGGCTGATCAAGAGGCCATTTTCCTTATCCATATGAGGGATATAGGCCTGGGAGAAATCGTCGTAATCCTTGTGGAGGGTCTGACGCCAGTCATAGCGTTTGACGTCGGTAAAACCGGTGGATTCCAGAAGTTGCTTCAGCTGGGTAAAATCATAAACCGTCCGGTGATAAATCACCTTGTCACCGGCAGGGCTTTTTGTAGCCATCCTGCCGTAAAGAGGTCCGAGGATCAAACTGAGGTCATGCGTATCCCCGTAAACTTGGGTTAAGGCTTCAAAGTCCGGAACCGCAAGCCGGAGAATCCCTCCCGGCTTTAAGACCCGATGCCATTCCTTTAAAACACCGACAACTTCTTGACGATCAAAATATTCAAGGACATGGCAGGCATAGATCAGATCTGCAGAGCGATCCCGAAACATGGGAAGTGTACAAATATCATGGCGGTGATCAATGTGCGGATAATCATCCTCATCCACATGGATGAAACCGGGGATATATCTTTTTCCGCAACCTAAATGTAGTTGAAGGGCCATTCTCTTCCTTTGGTTATACTTCTAGATAAAATTTTTTTATTTTCCGACAGATTTGAATGATGTCTTCATCTTTCAGAAATGACGAGGAAGGCAACCATAAACCATGCTTGGCAATCTTTTCAGTGACAGGGAAAGAACCCTTTTTCCCATAAGCGCCTTGACTGTGGATGGGAGGATAAACCGGCCGCGTTCCGACGCCTTCGGATTTTAAAAATTCCCGAAGTTCTTCCCGTTCCGACACCAGGACATCGATGAACCACGGTGAGGCCTCCTCCAAATTCGTTTCGACCCACTCGATCTCATCAACACCTTCAAGCTCTTTCCGGTACAAGGCATACATTTCCTTTTTCCTTTCAAGGCGCCACGGCAGTTTTTTCATCTGTTCAATCCCAATCACGGATTGAATATCCGTCACCTTGAAGTTGTACCCCATCACGGGGTGCTCGTCGACCCCGCTTTGCTTGCGGCCGAAATCCTTCAGTTGCCTGATCTTTTGATCAAGCTCGTCACTGCTCGTCACAATCGCCCCTCCCTGTCCGGTCGTGATCACTTTAGGAGCGCTGAAAGAAAACATCCCGGCAATCCCGAATGTCCCGAGATGCTGTCCTTTGGAACGCGAGCCCAAGGACTGGGCAGCATCTTCGATTAGAAATATTTTATGGCGGTCCGCGATTTCTTTTGCTCGATTCATCTTTGGTGAGCGGCCATTAAAACTGACCAGGATCAAGGCCTTCGTCTTAGGCGTGATGGCTTTTTCAACCCCATCCAGGTCCAGGCACCAATTGGAAGGATGGATATCCACAAAAACGGGTTCGGCCCCCGCCCAATGAACGGCATTGGCGGTACCGATCATCGTAAAATCAGGGACGATTACCTCATGCCCGGCCCCGATCCCCAAAGCCTTTAGGATCAAAAAGAGGGCCGCTGTTCCGCTTGTGGTAAACACGCAATGCTTGGAACCCGTAAATTCGGCAATGCTCTTTTCAAGTTCCTTCGTTTTTTCAAATTCCGTCGCCCAACCGCCCCGATCAAAATAATCGGCGAGTGCCTTTTTTTCCTCATCTGAAAACCAGGGTTCCATTTGATAAATAAATTGCGACACTTGCTTCCTCTTAACGGTTTATTTCAGGTTTTCTGAGCCACCCAGGAACGATACCACTCAATCGTCCTTTTTAGGCCGCTTTCCAAATCGACTTCGGGTCTAAATCCAAGCAGCGTTTTGGCTTTATCCGTGCAAGCAACACGTCTCGGGTCCCCCCCACCTTTGGTGGAATCAAATGAGATCACACCCTTGTAATCCATCAACTTCGCAATAAGGTGGACAAGATCCCGGATGCTAACTTCTTTCTCCGAACCAATATTGACGAATTGGCACCCTTCCAGTTTTTCACCCGCCAAAAGAAGGCCCTCGGCAATATCCTCCACATACAGAAAATCGCGCGTCGGGCTTCCGTCCCCCCAAACCACAATCTCACTGAGCTGTGAACACTTGATAATCGTGGCCGGAATAACATGAGAGATTTGAGGATCAAAACGATCCCCCGGACCATAGGCATTGGCCGAGATGACGGTCACCACATCCATTCCGAATTCTTTCGAATACATTTCGGCAAGGTAAAGCATATTCCTCTTTGCCAGTCCGATCCCCAAATGGGTGTCCGCAATTTTTCCGTCAAAAACACCCTCTTCATGGAAAGGCAAAGGCGAGTCCTTGGGATAAACCAGGATATTCCCGATGGAGATAACTTTTCGGACCCCCGCCGCCCTTGCAGCTTCCAGGACATTCAGATCAATCATCGAACAGATTTGATATTGTGTTGCCGGATAAGCACGGCTATAAGCAATGCCACCCGTCTGAGCTGCCAAATGAATCACATAATCACACTCTGAAACAGCACGTCTTGCATGATCAAGGTTCCTCAGATCATAATCCTCATGACGGGGAACAACAATGTTCTCTTTCGCAACTCCGCGTTTTTGAACAAGGTTTTTGATCACATGGGCCCCGATAAACCCGTCCCCGCCCGTGACCAATATTTTTTTATCTTTCCAAAAGGAAGACATTCCTTTGACCCCGTTTCTTACCAATCCACCCGGCCGATCCACACAGGCCGATTATCGCAAAACCAACGAATCGTCTCGCGAAGACCGTCCCGCCATGAAAATTCGGGTTTCCATCCCGTTAACTTGTTAATCTTGTCATAACCGACACGAAGTTCCATGACCTCGCTGTTACCCAACCGGCTCCGGTTTTCCTGGTTGATCTTCAGCTCCTTCTCTTTCCAGAGCCCTTCTTCCCGCCCAATCTCAATGATCATGTTGTACCATTCTAAAATCGTGACATTTTGGCCGTACCCATAAACATAGGTCTCACCGGGATTCCCATACAAGGTGACATGAATATGGCCGCGGGCACCGTCTTTGACAAAACAAAAGTCGCGCTTGGAATCCACAAAACCCAGATTAACGACATCCCGGCAGAGGGCTTGTGTAATAATCGTCCCCGTAATAAAGCGGGGGTTTTGCCGGGGGCCGTAATTGTTAAACATTCTCGTGACAATGGTCGGGAGCCCATAGGATTTAAAATAATTGCGGGTCAGAAAATCGGCCGCAACCTTGGAAGTCGCGTAAACACTTTGAGGGTTTAAGGGAGATGTCTCATCTAAAATAAGCCCGCCCTTTTCATCAAACTTATACAATTGACGAACATCCTCGCGGATATTGCCGTATTCTTCTGAAGACCCCGCCACATCAATCCGTTCCACTTGAAGTCCCACATCCACCACTGACTGCAGCAGATTGATCGTTCCTAAGACATTGGTGGCTAAGGTTTCGTACGGACGGTCCCAGGATTCCCCCACATGCGCCTGAGCGCCTAAGTGAAAGATATAGGGCTTGCCCCCGTCCGTTTTGAGCGCCTTCAAAGCTACGGAAATGGCCTGTTTATCTGTTAAATCTCCGCGATGCGTAACAATCTTAGTGCGAATATGCCCGATGTTATGGAGCATTCCCGAAGACGTGGGGCGAACCAAAACATGGACATGGGCCCCCAGTTCAAGCAGTTTTTCGGTCAGATGTGATCCCACGAAACCGTCTGCCCCCGTTATAAGGACCGGCTGGCTTTTTAACTTTTCATGCAATTGCTGATCCGTCACGGGATATGTCATTTCTGGATTCATGCTTTATCTCCTTCAGTCATGATCAAGCCTTTCCTGTTCTTATCGACGGGAATTACCTCCTCATCCAGTGATATTTTCCCGGAAAAACGGGATTTATGCCAGCACGAAAAAGGGACTCCTCCGGAACGCAACTCCGCACTCCCCTACGATAAGGTTTTTCCTGATCCGATCTTGAAACCGGAACGAAGGTCACCCTGCCGGCGCAAGCTAAGATTCGGATCCGGAGCCGTGGTGCACGGAGGCGGCGTATCCCAGCAATGGGATCCCTTTTCCGGCACATAAATTCTTAATCCCGATTTTGTGATGAAGTCCCGGGTTTTCACTTCGGGAAGAGGATAAAACCCGTCTTCTTTTCCCCCTTTTAACAACCACCCTTTCTCGAGAAACAATAATCTGAAAGCTTTCAGGGTACTGTTTCCTTTCGGCATGGACTCGGGAAAAACCTGTAACACGGCCGATGCACCATTGATAATAATCACCAAGAGAAGCAAAGGTCCCAAACCGCGACGAACAAAACCAGGGATCTGATTGGCAGAATACAACGCAACGGTCAGGAAGAATATCCCTAAGATCCAGAAGTTGGCTCCCGCAAAGCGAACACTCGGGACCGTCAAAAACCAAAAGACCAGCCCCCCCGCTGGTAGAACTAAAAATATCCCTGGAATAGACTTTGAAGAATCGGCCTTCCGAACAACAAGCCTTTCATAAAGAAGAATGACGATACCCAAAATAACTAAAAATAAGGGGGTCAGGATATCAAAGACATTATGCGCCATCTGTGTAAGCCACGGCCCGAACCATTCCCTACTCCCGAGAACTTCCTGCCACGGTGCCCTGGGATGCCTCCCCCAACTCAAGATATGATTCGAAAAATCTTCGACGCGCCCATAAGGGACACGCCAGTCAACCGGAAAGCGTCCATACGGAAGCGGGTAAAAAGGCACGCCCGTCATGATCACATTGCGATAGGCCCATATCCCCAGAGTCCCCAGAATAAACGCAATCCATTTCGCGGCCCCTGTCCACCCCTTGACAGATAACCTTTCGATCTCTGTTTTATTCACAAGCCACCCGGCAAGCAAGATCGCGATCACACCCGATGCTAAAAAACTCAATTTGAGCACGATCCCTGCTATCGAAAGCGAAACGATGACAAATAAATTATACTCTTGTTCATTTCTATCCCCATTAGGCCTACAAAATAATTCTAAAATATAAACCGCAACCAGCAATCCGAGCACAACAATCGAACAATCAGGCGACGGACTCGATAGATTGATACCAAAAGCCAAACCCATCCACGGAAGCATCCATAAAACCGTCATGAGATCCGCCGTCAAACATGCAGACCGGTTACCCGTAAGCCTCCTGAAACTTACCCCGATTTGCGCGAATAAGACTAACAAGAGCAAACCATTGGCAAGATGATGCGATCGATGGAGCCAAGGCCCGATTTCCATGAGCGCCGGATAAAGGAAATATGATCCCAGAGCAAGCCGGCGCTGTAAGTTGGCCAGCCCCGGCACCAGAGGATATCCAGTCATCCATTGGATCGCAGAAAGATGATAAGTCCCGCTGTCACTGTTAACGGGCGCAAGCAAAGCACGGTTGGCCAACCAAAAAATTACGCCCGCAAACAAAACCAGACGGATCCACGATGCTTTTGAAAAAGGCAACAAAGGAAGGAGCTTTTTTGAAACGGAGAACCATCCCCAGCAGGAAACGAGACCCAAAGCAATCAAAGCATGCAAATTGACAGCTGAAACAAGATGCCAGAATTGAAGAAAGAAGATGGAAGCGGCCCGACCCGTCCAAAAAGACTTAAAAATATCCGGATCATTTTTCAATCCCGAAAAGAAAACCTTCCGCAAAGAAAAACCCACCCCTAAAAACAAAAGGAAGAAAAGGAGCCACCCCGTTACAATCAGGAACATGGCGGATAGGGTACAGGTCATTTTACGGTTTCAAGAAATAGGAACGGCAGGTTCAACAGCTTTGCTCAAATTAATTTCGTCACGATCAACTTTTCCAAATATTCATAATCGAGAGGTTTCATTAAAAAATCATAAACCCCTAATGCGCGTGCCTTCTCGTAAATCCATTCTTCATCGACGCCGGTCATCATGATCACAACCTTATCGGGCCACTCTTTTTTAATCTGCTCAAGGACTTCAAGCCCGTTCAACCCCGGCATCAGGTAATCCAGCAAGATAAATTTAGGCCCCTCGTCGCGGACCTTCTCCAAAGCTTCTTTCCCGCTATGGGCTTCGGCAACAGGATAATTTCTTTTCTTAAAATAAAGCGATAAAACCTTACATACCGCAAGCTCATCGTCAACGATCAATATTTTTCCTTTGGTGCTCATGGCGTTTTTCCTTTGTTTCGCTTCGATTCCATAACGGCTTTAAAGATAAATCTCACTTGCGCCCTTCAACCTGAATATCCCAAATATCCTTCGCATATTCTCGAATCGTGCGGTCGCTTGAGAACTTGCCGGATCTTGCGACGTTCAGGATCGTTTTCTTTGTCCACGTCTCCTGGTCCAGATAATCTTTGGATATCTTCTGTTGAATACGGCAATAAGAATCAAAGTCGGCACAGATCAAAAAGGGATCGGGGCCCTCCAGATTATTCAAAATAGGTTCAAAAATACCCTGTTCCGAGTAGGAAAAGAAATTGTTCCGGATCATTCTCAAGACTCTTTGAAGCATCGGCGATTTTTCAATGTACGCTGAAGGGTTGTACCCCTGCCGCCTAATTTCCTGAATCTGATCCGCCTTCAGCCCGAAAGCGTAGATATTCTCTTCCCCAACGGCTTCCGCCATTTCAATGTTGGCCCCATCCCAAGTCCCCACGGTCAAGGCACCGTTGACCATAAATTTCATACATCCTGTTCCTGAAGCTTCAGTACCCGCCGTTGAAATTTGCTCCGAAAGGTCACTTGCGGGGAATATCTTTTCGGCTAACGACACCCGGTAATTCTCAAGAAAGACGACTTTAAACCAATCGCGCACCTTGCGGTCATTATTCACAACCTCGGCAATGGAATTGATAAATTTGATGATGAGCTTCGCCATGGCATACCCCGGAGCAGCCTTCCCCGCCAGGATAAAAGTCCTAGGCGAATGAACCTCTTTGGAACTGTCTTTCATCCGCAGATATTCGGAAATGATATAGAGTGCAAAAAGGACCTGCCGTTTATACTCGTGGATCCTTTTAACCTGCACATCGAAAATGGAGTCCATCGGAACCTTGATGCCGTTGGTTTGAGTAATCATCTGAGCCAAGTGGATCTTATTTTGTCTTTTAACGTCCCGCCATTTTTCCTGAAAGGATCGATCCGTGCTGAACGTCTCCAGTTTCTTCAGCTCATCAAGATTCGTCACCCACTTATCGGAAATCATCTTACTCACCAAATCCGACAATTTCGGATTCGCCTTCTTAAGCCATCGCCTTTGGGTAATCCCGTTCGTCTTGTTATTAAACCTCTCCGGATACAGTTCGTAAAAATCCCTGAAAATATTCCTTTTGATCAAATCCGTATGAAGCTGGGAAACACCGTTGATGGAATGGCTCCCGATAATCGCCAGATGGGCCATCCGGACTCTCTTGGGATCCCTCTCCTCAATCAAGGACATGCGTCTTAGACGCTCATGATCTTCGGGAAAGGCATTGGCAACCTCGCGCAGAAACCTCGCATTAATTTCATAAATGATCTTCATATGGCGCGGCAGCAATCTCTCGAAGAGAGGAACCGCCCAGCTTTCCAAGGCCTCCGGCATGACGGTATGATTTGTATACGCAAAAGTCCGGACCGTAATATCCCAGGCCGTATCCCAATCGAGGAGCTCTTCATCAATCAGGATCCTCATGAGTTCAACCACCGCCAAGGCCGGGTGTGTATCATTGAGCTGGATCGAAGCTTTGTTGGGAAAATCCCTGAAATCCTTATTTTCAACCCGGAAACGCCTGACAATGTCCGAAATGGAGGCAGCGGTAAAAAAATATTCCTGTTTGAGTCGGAGCTCACGCCCCAAAACATTGGAATCATTCGGATAGAGAACCTTGGAAATATTTTCGGAAAACATCTTGTCGTAAACCGCTTTTTCATAGTCTCCGCTATTGAAATAAGCCAGATCAAATTCTTCGGAACTTCTAGCGGACCATAATCGAAGCGTATTGACCACATCATTGCTATAACCGACGACAGGAATATCAAAGGGCATGGCAACCACATCCTGTGTATTCCACCAGGCGACTCTCAGCCGTCCGAATTGATCATGATAAACATTGGTGTCCCCATAGAAACGCACGACCGCTGCATATTCTGGCCGGGCAAATTCCCAAGGATTCCCAAGTTTCAACCATTCGTCCGGCGCTTCCACCTGATAACCGTTTATGATTTTCTGCCGGAAAATGCCATAATCATACCGGATCCCGTACCCGTGCGCGGGAATGCCCATCGTCGCCATGGAGTCAAGAAAACATGCGGCCAGTCTTCCCAATCCGCCATTCCCCAATCCGGCATCCAGCTCCTGATCCCTCAATTTCTCCAAATCCAGCCCAAGATCCTCCATGGCCTTTTTCGTCTCATCCTCAAGATCAAGATTGAGGATATTATTCCCCAAAAGCCGGCCAATCAAGAATTCCAAAGAGAGATAGTAAACCCGTTTGACATTCTGCTGGTGGTAGCTTTGCTGGGTGGTAATCCATCGCTCAACGATTCTGTCCCGGATAGCAATCGCAAGTGCGGTAAAACTATCATGTGAGGTCGTCGTAAACTCATCCTTGGCCAAACTATAATGCAAATTTGAAAGAAAAGACTGACGTATCCCCTCCTTGGTCATGTCTTTACGGATAATCTTTTCCGCATCCTTAATCTTCGAAATCAACATCGTCATCTTTCCCTCTTAGAAAAGTACAATCACCTGCGCCATCAAAGTGGTTAAAACAACCGCTAAAGGGTAAATCCCAGTATAAGCCAGTGCCGGGACATCCGACCGGGTGTTACTTGTCACAACTCCCAGGGCCGGTGTACTTGTCATGCCTCCGCAAATCATCCCTAACACCACAAGGAGATTCATCTTAAGCACATATCGGCTGACCATAACTGCTATAAGAATAGGTAATAATGTTATCAGAAATCCGCAGGAGATCAAAAGGATTCCTTGGGCCCTCAAAATCTCCATAAAATGCTGCCCTGCAAGGGATCCCGCCACGGCCAGAAAAAGATAGAGCCCCATCTCACCGACAACAAACTTTGCCGCCTTGGGCATATGTCCTGTGATAGTGCCAAACCGGCCGATATATCCGAATAAAAGCCCGATCAGAAGCGGCCCGCCGGCTATCCCAAAACCGATGGAAAGTTCATGGGTCACGGGGATCTTGATAAACCCGACCAAAACACCCAGCACCAGACCTAACGCAAAAGAGAAAAAATCGGTTTCATAGACGCTTGAGCGGTCGCGGCCCACTAAATCCTTAAACTTTTCCAGATCCAAAGGAGTTCCCGAAACCCGGATCTCATCCCCCGCCTCCAAAACAAAGTTCATTCCGGGAACAATCTCAACACCGCTTCGCCGCACCCGGGAGATCACAAGACCGTAAAGGTGAGAAATCTCGAGGCTCCCCATCTTTTTGCCCACAAATTGTTTGGATGAAACAAGCAGCCACCTTGATTTCGTATCTTCCGATTCCGGCACAATTTGACTGACGGGTTCTCCGAAAAGCATTTTGAGATCTTCCAAATCATCGGGTTTCCCGACCGCAAGCACAACGTCATTTTCCATTAAACGTTCGTCCGATTGCGGCGTAAAAACATGCTCCCCTCTTTGTATTCTCGGGATGCGAAAACGGAAATGAAATTTAGAATGGATTTCATCCATCGTATATTGAAGAACATTCGGGTTCGTCACACGATAAGATCTTCTTTCAATCGGGGCCAAGCCCCGTTCCTTCTGATATTTCTTTTCTTCTTCTTCAATATTAATCTTAAATAAAACGGGCAGTAACTGGACCATAAAAATAACCCCCAGGATACCGAGAGGATAACCCAGCCCATAACCCACGGACGGCGTTGAATTGCCTACAGCCTCCATCGCCGCAGCCAAAGCCGGTGTGCTCGTCATGGCTCCCGCATAAAGCCCGGAAATAATTTCAGGCGCCAACCCAAACACCTTCCGGAAAATCAAACTCAATGCGCCCGCTGTCCCGACAATGATGACGGCCATGATAAAAAAATGGCCCTTGGATTTTTTGATCGATTCCACGATGTGAGGTCCGGCATTCAACCCAACGGCGTAAACGAAAAGAACGACGCCGATCGTTTGAATCTCTTTAGGGAGGACAAAACCGAAATGCCCGAAGACTAAACCGACCAGGAGCACGCCCGAACCGGCCAACCGGAATTTTCCGAATGGAATCCTGCCGATTAAAATACCGATCGTGATGATCAAAAATAGCATCCCGACCGGATCCTGAAAAAGCTGTTTGACCAGGTTCACTGGTTATCCTTTGTCGCGGCGGGTGAAAACCCACTTAAAAATATCATGAAAATGGCCGACACGGCCCCGCTTAGCCAAAACGGCACTTGCAATTCCGTAACGATAATTTTAATCCTTCTTCGAACGGGCAAAAAGATTGTAGAGAAACGCAAACAAAACGCCCCCGATGCCGCCGTCCAAGACAGCATAGGCCGAACCCACCAGAACGGAGGGAAGCGTTGGTGATGCATGATAACCGGGATAGATCGAGGCAGCCAAATCAAGAAAGGCCTGCCCGTAACCCGCCCAAGCCATGTTTGCCAATCCAACCAGCAAAACGCAACCGCCCCAAATCAATCCGCACGCATACGCCGCACCTCGAACAGATAATTTTTCACAGCACATAACGCCCTCCTTGAAAATTTTTGTCCTATCCTTTTAGGAATAAAATGTTTTCCCGGAATCTGCCATTTTAACTAAATAATCACAAGGCCGAAGACGACCGGCTCTTTTGCTTTCGCTCATTTTCTTCAGGCCCTCGACAACCTTTCCGATCCCTTCATCATCGGCATAATGAAGGAGTCCTGCCCGAAACGGCGCAAAGCCCGTCCCCATAATCATCCCAACATCGATGGAGCTAGGTTCCTCAACGACTCTCTCCTCCAGACAACGCGCCGCTTCATTGACCATAATATAAATCAGCTGCTTTTGAATCTCATCGGAACTCATCGATAGCTTCTTTCCGATAGTCTTCTGGAGATCCTGATTAGGAGTTTTTTTCCTGCCCTTATAAAGATAAAATCCCTTGCCCGATTTTTTTCCCAGCAATCCCTTGTCTTTGGCCGTTTCCAGAACTTTCGCGGGTTTCATCCTCTCGCCATAAGCTTCATGCAGGATATGCGCTACTTTATACCCTACATCAATCCCGACGTGATCGACCAGCTCAATAGGGCCCATCGGCATCCCAAACTGAACCGCTGCTTTATCAATCGCTTCTTGAGAAACTCCCTCTTCCATCAAAAAAGCCGCCTCATTCATATAAGGTAAGAGCAGCCGATTGACCAAAAATCCACGGACATCCTTGACCACGATGGCAATCTTCCCCAAATCCCGGGCAAAGCGAATGGTCCGTTCAATCGTTTCATCCGAAGTTTTATCTGTTTTGATGATTTCGACGAGCGGCATGCGGCTGACCGGATTAAAGAAGTGAAGACCCACCACTCGTTCCGGATATCGCGATACTTCAGCCATGCGGGTTACCGAAAGCGCCGAAGTATTCGAAGCCAAAACGGTGGGGGCTTCCGTGATCCGGCTCAAATGCTCAAAAACCTTCTCTTTAATACCCATATCTTCCACAACGGCTTCGATAATCATATCGGCCCGCTTTAAACCGTCATCACTCAAACCCACCGAGATAAGCCCCATCTTGTATTCACACTCGTGCTTCTTAAGTTTTCTTCTTTTTCTGGCCTGATCATAAATCTTTTGGGCCTCTTTTAAAGCCCCACCCAGAGCTTGGGGCTGAATATCCTTAATCCGAACGGGAATATTTTTGTAACTAACAAGCTGCGCAATCCCTCCACCCATAACGCCAGCACCCACAACGCCGCATTTTTTTACCCTTTGGACTTTTCCCTCAAATTGAGTCCATGCCACCTTCTTATAGCGTTCATGCATATAAAACAATTTGATGAGATTCTTGGAAATCGCCGTAAGGGCAAGATCAGCAAAAACTTCACTTTCAAACCTGTATCCTTTTGTTGAGTCCTTCCCGAAAGTTTTCTGAATGACTTCCAGGGTCTTAAGCGGCGCAGGATATTGCCCCTTCGTCTTTTTCAAGATATCCTTCCTGGCCATATGGAAAACGAGAGCGCGGCCCACCGGAGTTTTTTCAAGAAACCAAGGGGCTTTCTGCTTTCTCCTCTTGACTGAACCTTTCAATACCTCTTCGGCAAAGTGAACGGCATTGCCCAGCAAGGTCACTTCCGAAAAAAGGCGATCCACCATTCCATTTTTAAGTGCGCTTTCGGATGAAACAATCTTTCCCGCCAAAATCAAAGGAAGAGCCTTGACCAATCCCAATAATCGGGGTAATCGCTGCGTACCCCCGAATCCCGGTAAAATACCCAGGTTGACTTCAGGAAGTCCGATTTTGACTTTATCTGAAAAAGAAGCGACACGCCAGTCACAGGCAAGGGCAAGCTCGAATCCACCCCCAAGGCACGCGCCGTTGATGACCGCAATGGTCGGAATCTTTAAATCTTCGATCATCTGAAGAATGGCTTTGCCATTCTCGGCCTTGTCAAAGGCATCCTTCTTTTCGCGTATGCCGTCAATTTCCTTGATGTCCGCCCCGGCAATGAAGATTTTCTGTTTCGCACTGGCCACTAAGAGCGCCCTTATTTCTTTCTTCTGGCTGACATCCTTTAAGATCCCCCTTAATTCCTCCATGGCTTTCGAATCTAAAACGTTCACCTCCTTCTCAGGAGTATCAAACTCCAGGATCCCAAAATTTTGTTCGATTCTCAGTTTCCACACATTCGGCATAATTACCTCTCAAGAATGATGGCACCGCCCTGGCCGCCCCCGACACAAAGGGAGACAAGGCCGCGATGCAATGATCGTCGTTTCATTTCTTTTAAACAGGTCAGAATCAAGCGGGCACCGCTGGTACCCACGGGATGGCCAAGGGCAATCCCTCCGCCATTGACGTTAAGAATATCGGTATTGATTTTTCCCAGAGGTCCGCTTCCGGGAAGATATTTCTTCGCAAAGACAGCCGAAGAGATGGCTTCAAGGCATGCCAAAACCTGAACGGCAAAAGCCTCATTGATTTCCACAATTTCCATATCCTGAAGTTTTAAGGATGCCAAGCGCAAAACTTTTTCAATCGCGAAAACGGGGCCCAAACCCATCCGGCTCGGATCAAGACCAGTGTATGCATATTCGCGAACCGTCCCGAGAATTTCATAGCCCATCGATTTGGCCTTGTCCTCATCCATCACCAAAAGCACACAAGCCCCATCCGTAATCTGAGAAGAATTGCCGGCCGTCACCGTACCGCTCTTGCGGTCAAAAGCCGGCTTGAGTTTGGCCAATGCCTGCATCGATTGCTTTTCCCGAGGGCCGTTATCTTCCTGAATCATCTCTTTATATTTCGGAGGAACAAAAACAGGCATGATCTCTTCTTTTAATCTCTCTTTGGCTTCAATCGCTTTCTGATGGCTTCGCAACGCAAAGGCATCCTGGTCTTCACGGGAGATCCCAAATTCCTTGGCCAGGACTTCCGCCGTCTGGCCCATTCCCAATCCGCAAACGGGGTCCGTTAAAGCCAACTTCAAAGCGGGGATCGGAGCGAAATGTTTAAACCGGAATTTTGAAATAACATTCAGTCTTGCCCCAAGCGACTTCGCCTTCTGCAATTGGAGCAGCAGATTCCCTGTTTCCTTGGAAAAAATAAACGGGGCATTCGACATGGATTCTGTTCCCCCAGCCAACACAACAGAATCTCTGCCTAGCTTGATTTTTTCGTAAGCACTCGTCACCGCCTCAAAACCCGATGCGCAGTTGCGGTTGATGGTATAGGCAGGTTTTTCTTCCGGGATACCTCCATAGAGACTCGCGACCCTCGAAACGTTGGCGGCCTCCACGGGTTCTCCGACGCAACCGAGGATGACCTCATCCACGAGGGTTGGATCGATTTCTGTTTTTTGAATCAGTTCCTGGATACACCAAGCCCCCAGTCTTTGAGCCGGGATATCGTTAAAAAGAGTCCACGATTTGATAAAGGGCGTCCTAACACCCTCCACAATAGCCATTCTGCCCATAATCCCTCCTAAGCGGTTTTCGTCCGTCTATTCTAGACGGGTAGACCTTCGGTGAAAAGGCTTTAAAATGAATCGGTTATAACCCCTAAAACGTTGAGCCGATAATTGCGAGAAGACTCGCAAGCCCGCGAGGATCAAGACTTTCCGCGACGCCGGAGTGTTTCGCCATCCTCAACGGCGGCAACATTCTTTTTTTCTACATCATAAACACTCAGAATCACCGTTCGGGTATCACAAAGGGATTGAAAGGTTTTTTTGATGGCTTCGATGTCGTCTTGCCCCAGAGGCCGAACGCCCGAAGGGCGCAGGGGTGTATTGATTTGGATCTCATCAACTTGAAGGGTCTTGGCTAGCATGGCCATCTCGGAAGCAAAAGGCTGATTTTCCTGAATAAACATAATTTGGAGAGCTAATTTTTTCGTGAATTTCTTTCTGAACTGTTTCAATCCTGAAAGAATGGCATCCAGCTGGATCTGGGGCATTTGACGGTTGATCCGGTTAAAAAGTTCCTGCGTAGGAGCATCCAGCTTTGCCAACACCAAATCCGCACCGAGTAAATCATTTTGAACATCGACCCGGTGTATCAGTGACGAGTTTGTAATCACCGCGATTTTTTCCTGGCGGATGTTTCTTATCCCTTGGATCATCTCCCCCAAATTCTTTGCCAGGGTCGGCTCCCCGCGGCCCGAAAATGTAAAGGTATCAATCTCGAGTTTCGGCAATCTTTTAACTTCATCCAAAATGGCGTGGGTTGGCACAAAAACGCGTCTTTCATCCGTAAAAACACCCCTCTCACCCAATTGACAATAAACGCAACCAAAAGTGCAGTTCTTTTCCTTTTGGGAGAGCGGATCGATCCCCATCGAAATCCCCAACCGCCACGACGAAACGGGACCGTAGAGATATTGAAAATGGTTTTTTTCTTGGGAATGATTCATCAAAACCTCGCCTTCACGTATAAATCGGATCATTTCGCTTAGAGGACATGACACACGTGATAGCCTCTAAACAAAAACTGGGGGCAACTTCATTAAGTCGCGGCCTGGAGCGCTTCAGCGCACTTGCTTCCTTGGGTGGAACAAAAACTTGGACATTCGCCCGTCCAGCAATAGAGGCACAACTTCTCGCGGGGCAATCCAACGGCCTTCACCATATCGTCAATGGTTTGATACCGAAGCGTTGTGACTTCAATGTCTTTTCGGATCCACTCCACCATTTCCTGGTATTTTTGAGTGGTATGATCCGTATAGTCGCTTACATCTTCAATGTCTTCACCTTCAAGATCGCGAATAGCACGCCGTGCTGCCAGTTCATCAATGCTTCGCGTCGACAAACAGAAACGGCAAGGAAACATCAAAGGCGGACAAGCCGGGCGCACATGAATTTCCTTGGCCCCCGCTTCCCAAAGTTTCTTGACCGTATAATTCTTAAGCTGGGTCCCGCGGACAATCGAATCTTCACAGAGCACCAGCCGGGCTCCTTCGATAATTTCCCGGATCGGGATCAATTTCATCGTTGCCACTAAATCACGGGTTTCCTGCGAAGGCGGAGTATAACTTCTGCCGTAACCCGGGGTATATTTGACGAGTGCCCGCCGATACGGTTTCCCGCATTCCATAGCATAGCCCAAAGCATGGGCCGTCCCTGAATCGGGAACACCGCAGGCCATATCGATTTCGATATCATGGTCCCTTTTTGCCAGGAAGCGTCCCGACTTTTCGCGGACCACCTCGACATTAACCCCTTCATAACTTGAGGCCGGAAAACCCGTATAAATCCATAGGAAGGTGCAAATCTGTTCATTTTTTGAGGGAGCAACTATCTGTTTGATCCCTTTCTTATTCAACAAGACAATCTCGCCGGGGCCAAGTGCCTTTTTGATCTCGAAACGATTGTTCGGGAAAGCACAGGTTTCAGACGTAACAGAAAAAGCATCCGGTCTTTCTCCTATCGTCAGACCGGTATAACCAAACCGGTCCCGCGCCGCATAAATGCCGTCATGGGTCAATATCAGCAGTGAACAGGATCCCTGGATCACAGAAAACATCTTTTGAATCCCGTCCGTGAGATCATCCCCTTGATTGATCAATTTGGCGATTAACTCCGTGGTATTAATCGCCCCCTTGCGTCCGACCTCGGAAAATGAAACACCCGCTTTCAAAAGATCCTCGGCCAACTCTCCGGCATTCTCGACCAGCCCTTCGGTGGCAATACAAAAAGGACCAAACTTCGAGTGCACATAAATAGGCTGTTCATCCAAGGAACTGATGACGCCAATCCCCTTATCTCCCTTGATGTGCTTATATTCCTCATAGAATTTCGATTTGAACTGAGATTGGCTGATATTATGAATCTGGCGGGTAAAATCATCCCCGAGGACAGCAATCCCTCCGAACTCCGTTCCCAGGTGGGAATGATAATCTGTGCCGTAAAACAATGTGCTGACGCAATCCCCTTTTTTTGACACAACTCCGAAAAGTCCACTCATGGAATTTCCTCCCTTTCAACGGCTCCCTTTGATATCACAAGCTGATTTTCAATAAAAGGATATCCCTTTTACTGGCGGCTCCACTCTACTTTCTCTTTCGCCTTGGGCTCACCCTTAATCTTGAGAATACTCGCTACCTTTTTGGATAACGTTTCTCTTTTCTTCAGGGGAACATACTTACGCAGGTTGTTCCCCGTGTAAATTTGTCTGGGTCGTGCAATCCTGAAGGTTGGCGATTCCCGCATCTCAAGCCATTGGGCTATCCACCCCGGTAAACGGCCTATCGCAAAAATAACGGTAAACATATCCGAAGGAATTCCGATTCCGCGGAGAATGATACCGCTATAAAAATCGACATTCGGATACAATTTTCTCTCAACGAAATAATCATCATGAAGAGCCGCATTCTCCAGCTTCTTGGCGATATCCAGAAGCGGGCGCCCGTCGGTCCCTACCTTTGCCAGAACATCATCACAGGCTTTCTTGAGGATACTTGCCCGGGGGTCATAATTCTTATAAACGCGATGGCCGAATCCCATCAACCGGACACCGGATTTCTTGTCCTTCACTTGTCGAATAAATTTCTTAACGTCCCCACCGTCGTTTCTGATCTGGCGAAGCATATCAATCACAGCTTGGTTGGCGCCGCCATGCAAATATCCCCATAAAGCACAAATGCCGGCCGAAATGGAGGCATACAAGTTCGCTTGACTTGAGCCCGCAATACGAACCGTTGAAGTGCTACAATTTTGTTCATGGTCTGCATGAAGAATAAGAATCATCTCGAGAGCTCTTGCAGCCACCGGATCGACATCATACTCCTCGGTGGGCACCGCAAACATCATCCGCAGAAAATTTTCCGTGTAATTCAGCTTGTTCATCGGTTCGATGATCGGTTGTCCGATGGACTGCTTATAGGAGAACGCAGCAATGGACGGAATCTTCGCAATAATCCGACAGATATTAAGATCCATCGTTTCGGGATGATTGTGGATACAATCCGGGTAATAGGCCGAAAGAGAACATATCATCGCCGAAAGGATTGACATCGGATGCGCCGACTCCGGATAGCCATGGAAAAATCTCTTCATCCCTTCGGGGATCATCGAGCGCCGGGTAATTTTATTGACGAAAGCGGAAAGCTGCGTTGGATTCGGAAGCTCCCCGTAAATCAAAAGATAAGCCACTTCCAAAAAGCTGGCATTTTTCGCGAGATCCTCAATCGCGTATCCGCGATAACGTAAAATCCCTTTTTCCCCGTCAATAAACGTGATGCCGCTCGTGCAGGAACCCGTATTGGCATACCCCGGATCTAATGTGATACAAGCCGTTTGTTCACGAAGTTGTGAAATATCAATGCCTTTTTCGTCTTCAGTCCCCCCATAAAGTGGTAATTTGACAGTTTTGCCGAGTACTTTTAACTCTGCATGTCCAAGCTTGGTATAATTTTTCATAAACTTAACTCCCTTCGGCAATGGATTTTACGCTCTTAGTCTCCTTAATTAGAGGGGTTATTGTACTAAAAATGATGGGGAATTGCTACGAGGAACGTCGCTAATAGAGAAAAATATTGGGGCCCCTTTGATAGCCCCAAAATCCTGAATTTCTATCAAATATCCTTGTCCTTTAAGCTTTGGTGCTGCTTCTTAAAGGCCTTGGATTGAAAGATATCCTGGAGGTATTCAACCGACCAAACCCGGGACATCCCTGTGTTTTGTTCAAAGACAACCCGGGGACGCCCTGTCTGGGCACTGACGGCAACCTCGCTATAATGAATGAATTCCCCCACTATCCCGATGCACTCAATGCCTATGTTTTTCGTTGAAAGGGTCATCCCTCGATCCGAAAAGTTAAAGGGCGAGGGTTTCAAAAAAACTGGGCTGCCGCTGCTGCCGGGAAAAGAGGCCGCATCGATATAAAAGGTCTTGTCGCCTTCTACAAGAGAAACGCCGCCCATTCGAATGACGGGCCGTAGAGGTTGTGTCTCAATCATGCCCGGATGGGAAGACAGAAAAAAAACGTCCGCTAGTTCATGAACGGATGCCGCTTCCAGAAATAACCGGTCGGGTACAACTTTAACCGCGTCTTGTTCGGCATTGATCGGAAAAGGGAGGATCGCAAGATCAACCGCGGGATCTTCATGAAAAATCCATTCAATCCGAAATCGCTTCTTAAGTTCCTGGATGGCCCGGGCCGAAACTTTCCCGCTTTTAAGATTAACCAAAGCCACTTGATCCTCATCCTGAAATTCATTTGTTTCACTGTTATAAACGACATGCTTCGCTGTTGTTAAATAGGCATGCTCTTCATAACGGACAAGAAAACCTGTAGCATTTACAATGGGTTTTCCCGACGAATCCAAAACGCCCAAGAAGACGACCGCCTTTTTGATCTCGGGAAGCAGCTTAAAAAAAGGCTGATCTTGCTCTTGTCCCTCAGCCGCTTCGAGAGGAGAAATGATTCCAAGATAAACGCCCAATGACACAAGAACCACCAAAGAAACAAATCGATTTATTCTCATAGCTGCCCTCCACGATTCAAATAATGATTAATCCTGCGGCTGACCAATTGGAACAAGATAGAATATTTCTTCCTTTTCATTTAGTCGGAAAACGGAAGCAATCATATGCAAAACAAAGGGTTTTCTTCAACATTGAATCCTCCCAAAAACTACAGTTTTTTATCGAATATAATATGGAGATTCCGATCAGGGGCACCCCGGCCGGCACTGAAACCGATGTGCTGTAAATTGAACTTATTCCCCAGCGATTGACCCGTCATTTCAACAATCTCTGATTTTTGAGGAAGGTGCTTGCATTCCCCGAACTGTCCCGATTCTTGATAATGTTCCGTCACCATAACACGTTGGGCCAGTTCTCCGGCCTTGGACACCACATCGCAAAAAAGTTTTTCTCTCTTTTTCCTCGGTCCCCTTTGACACTTTCCAAAGAAAATATGTAAAACAATTGTATCAAAACATTGCCTGAAATTCTTTTTCATAAAAACCTTCGCCTCAACACCCAGCTCAAAGGGTTGATCGAAACGGCTGCCTACGAGCTTTTTATCCTCCGGCGCCCAGATCTGCAGTGTTCGTCCTTGTTTGAATTGATCAACCCGATGCTGCCAATAACGATGAGGATTGAGCGCTTCTTCGTTTGATCCTGCTTCCTTCGCATGAATGCTATAGATAGGAATAATGAAAGCCGCATTTTGTATTCTAGCTACCAACATTTCACAATTAATCTTGCAATGAGACAAATAAGCGACAACAACACGGCCCTGCGCGTTGATTGAGGGAATTTGAGTATAAAGTTCCCGATTTGTTACTTCACTTAAATTCCGCCTGGCTTTTTCATAGGCCTCCGGATGCGGATCCCACCGGTAATGAGGGTATTGCGAAGGGCTTAAAACAGTATAAAGCGGCACTCTCTTTTTTTCATAATGAAACCGGAATGAATCATCGCTAACTTTAAACTGGACTCCTCTCCGACAAAGATCTTCCGGAAAATAAAACGCCGATGGGTTTTCATAAATCGACTGATTTAATTCATGAAAATGGTCAAATTTCTCAAAAGGGGTCCTGCTTAAATACTCTTCGACCCGTATGATTTTGGTGAGTTCATTGATGTTTTGATCAAAAAGTGTAATACGGGAAAACTCCAGATCTTCCAAAAAAGATAAAAACCTCATCCCTCCGATCACCGAAACCAATTCCATTTCCTCTCGGCAAAAACCCCGGAGCTGGCGGATTATCTCTTCATAGCAAAAGATTTGGTCGTTCGACCCCAAAAAAACAGAAGACCAGATGGGCGGCCCGAAATCCCACTTAAAATTCCCCTCCATCACGATTTGCCAGTTTTTCATACAAAAGGACCTTCCTAATTTTTTGTAACAGCATGATTTCGCAGCAATTCAGCTGTCACTTCTTCCGGCGTATGACTCCCGATATAGATTCTCGCCCAAATCTCCAAACTCGTAAATGGGAAAATAAGATCAGGCCCCCGCAGCACTCTTTCCAGAATGGCCTTCCGCGTCTCTTTAGCACACCCAAAAAGATCCCAAATAAGACCATCCTTTAATAATAGCTGGCCTGTTTCAAAACTGTGCCGCTCAACAACAAAACCATTCTTTGGGGCATCCACAATTTCCGAAGGGAGATATTGCCTCGCTGTTTCTTTGACCACCCACTTCGAAATCCGATTGCGGTATTTTGCCTGAAGCGGCATATGCAGCCCTAACTCAACCATAGGATTTCCCAAAAAAGGAAATCGCGATTCCAAAGATGCTGCCATTCCCATGCTGTCATTTCGAAAAAGAATACTCTGGAGATGCCCATATAAATCGGATAAAGAACGCGCCAAAAAAGCACGATCCTTCAAGGAGCGGATCTTACCAAGTTTCCGGAACGCTTTTTCACCCCGCTCATTCTCGCGGCGTCGAACAAAAAGCCCGCAATAGGTCTG
>JAFGHI010000004.1 GCA_016930235.1 Candidatus Omnitrophota bacterium | reverse complement strand
TTCACCCTGTTGGCGGATAAACTGGAAAACGGGACGCTCTACAAGAGCGAAAAGGAAATCGAGTGGAAATGCCTGAACTGCGGCCATATCCACAAGGGCAAAACCGCGCCGGGTAAATGCCCGTTCTGCAAAAAAGAACAGGGCTGGTTCATGGGGCTGGGCGTGGTGCGGTGAAATTCTCCGATCACGAAAATCACGAGTGCCCAGGACAATAGTGCGTCTACACTTTTCTTTCCGCTCCATCCCAAATTGAATTTGGGATGGAGGCAAATATTGATAGATTGGAATATTGAGAACAAAAGAGAGTGGGATTGGAATGAACAAACTGAATATTGACGTGGAAAATTGTTACGGGATCAAGAAGCTTCAGGATCAATTCGATTTCTCTCAGCACAAAGCTTACGCCATTTATGCCCCCAATGGGTCGATGAAGACCTCGCTGGCGCAAACCTTCAAAGATATTGCTGACGCTACCGCATCCAAGGATCGGATATTCCCAGATCGAGTATGCACTAGAAAAATCACCGATGAGAATAGTGTTGATTTGCCCAAGGAAAGCGTTCTTGTCATTCGCCCCTATGACGAATTTTTTGCCCACACCGAGAAAACATCGACCCTGCTTGTAGACAGTAAATTGAGACAGGAATACGAAAATCTTCACATAGAGATCGACAAATCTAAGGAACTGTTCCTAAAAGCCCTGAAGGAGCAATCTGGCTCGAAAAAAAATTTGGAGAATGAGATTTCCTCCACATTCACCAAGAGTGATGACGAATTTTATCGTGCTCTAATCCGCGTCAAGGATGAAATGATAGCTCAGAAAGATGCTCCATTTGCCGACATTCAATACGATACGATATTTGACGAGAAAGTTCTGAGTTTTCTTGGAACCAAAGACGTCAAGACGGCGATTGAGAGCTACATCAAGAAATACAATGAACTCTTGGCTGCCTCAACATATTTTAAAAAAGGTACATTCAATTACTACAACGCCGCCACTATTGCGAAGAGCCTTGCTGACAATGGGTTCTTTGATGCCAAGCACTCAGTGAATTTGAATGCCCAAGAGAAGTTGGAGATCACTAGCCAGAATCAACTTGAGGAGTTGATTGCGAAGGAAAAAGAGGGCATATCAAATGACAAGGAACTCAGGAAAAAATTTGCGGACATTGAAAAGCTGATCAAGAAAAACGTTAATGTCCGGGACTTTGAGGCTTACTTGGTAGAACATGAAGAGCTTCTTCCAAAACTAGCAAACATTGAGAACTTTAAAGAAGAAATTTGGAAGTCGTACTTCAAAGCGCGAATTGAACTCTACAAAGATTTGATTGAGAAATATCAGGCTGCTGAGAAAAGGAAGAAGGAGATCGAGGAGGAAGCAAGTAAACAGCGAACTCAGTGGGAGTCGGTTATTGAGATTTTCAATAGCCGTTTTTTTGTCCCGTTTAAACTTATCGCCAAAAATAGAGTCCCCGTCATTTTAGGTCAGGAGCCAATGCTTAGTCTCGGGTTCACCTTTGAGGATGGAGAGGACCAAGCACCAGTAGAGAAGGCCGCATTGATGCAAGTTCTAAGCACGGGAGAGAAGAAGGCTCTATATGTACTTAATATTATTTTTGAAGTTGAAGCTCGAAAAAAAGCGAAGCAGGAAACTATATTTGTTGTCGATGACATCGCTGACTCATTTGACTACAAAAACAAGTATGCTATCATTCAATACCTAAAAGATATTGCCGAAGAACCCCACTTCAATCAGATCATTCTGACGCACAACTTCGATTTTTTCCGCACAATAAACAGCAGGTTCGTCAACTATTCGCATTGCCTTATGGCTTTGAGAAACAACAAAGGTATTTCTTTAAATAAGGCAACTGGTATCCAGAACATTTTTGTTAATGACTGGAAGCCTCATTTCTTTACTGATTCGAAAAAGAAAATTGCATCAATCCCTTTTATCCGCAACTTAATAGAATTCACTAAAGGTGACAAAGACCCTGATTTCATCAAACTCACATCTCTTCTGCACTGGAAGAGCGACTCTGCTATCATTACCCAAGCAGAACTCGATGGGATTTACAACACGGTATTTAGTACAACTGGTACATCGGCTGATGGAAAGAGAGCGGTGATTGATATTATTCATAATGAGGCGAGCGAATGCCTCAAAGTTGGGGATTGCATAAATTTCGAAAATAAAATTGTTCTCTCTATTGCAATACGAATTACTGCTGAACAATTCATGGTAAAGAAAATTAATGACTCTAAATTCGTAGAAAATATTGACTCCAATCAAACACCCAAGCTATTGGCAAAGTACAAGAAACTATTCAGTGGCGATATTGTCCAAATGGAAACCATTCAGCGAGTGATCCTCATGACACCGGAGAATATTCACCTGAACTCATTCATGTATGAACCAATCTTGGATATGTCCGACGAGCACTTAAAGAAACTTTATGAAGATGTTTTAGACCTTAAATAAAATCGGAATATTAATCCAATCGGACAGGGTTCCTGATCGCACCGGGGCTGTGCCCTGGTGCGGAAAAATCTGGGAGGGCTTAGCCCTCCCATTTAAACGTCCTGGGGCAGAACCCCAGGACGATCAAGAACCGATATTCACAGGATTGCCTTAATAACCAGAATCCCTCCGATCACCCCGGACATCCTCGTTCGGAGTGAAATGAAAAAGTGGGCTTTATAACCCGCGTGGTCAAGGAAAAAAACAGAGGAAATTTCTATGCAGACAAAAATGAAAATGGTCTATTGGAAAGGCGAAAAATTCTGGGTGGGCAGGCTGGTCGATCACCCTGAAATCATGACGCAGGGCGAAACCCTTACAGAACTTGAAGAAAACATGATAGACGCTTATCGCCTGATGCTTCTCGATGATGTGCCTGACCAATATGAAACCAAAGAAATTGTACTTGCGGTATGAAACGTCGAGAACTGATTCAAAAACTTCTTGATGTCGGCTGTGTGTTTGTCCGCTCAGGGGGAAGGCATGATCTCTACTTAAACCCAAAGACCGGTAAAAAACAGCCGATTCCGAGACATCGAGAGATAGACGAAAATCTGGCAAAACATATTCTGAAAATTTTGAGTTGATGCCCGAACCTTTTTTCGTCTCATAAAATCGGATGCGTGCCCAGCGTGTTCGCTGCACGAGAAAATCATCGCCCCCACGAAAGGCATCAACATGGCTTCTGACCAAAGTTTCGTCGAATTCGTCGCGGATCAGATGAGCGGCGCGGGAATCATCACCTACAGGAAAATGTTCGGCGAGTATGCGGTTTATTGCGACGGCAAAGTCGTGGCGCTTGTTTGCGACAACCAGCTTTTTGTAAAGCCGACCGAAGGCGGCAGAGCCTACATCGGCCAAATCACCGAAGCGCCGCCCTACCCCGGAGCCAAAATGTATTTTCTGATCGAAGACGCATTCGAAGACCGGGATTGGATCAGCAAATTAATCCGAATCACCGCGCAAGAACTTCCGATTCCCAAACCGAAACGAAGCAAACGGAAAACAAGTTGATTCATAAAGAACGAAGGAAGCTTCATACATACTTTCATCCTGGAGGGAAACATGAAACGTCTTGCCATTTATCTGTTCGTCTTGATTCTCATCGGACTCGTTTTGGGCTGTACCGCCCAGAAAGAGGCTCCCGTCTTGCAGCTTGCATCGGATTGGAAATTCCAAACCGGCGACAATCTGGAATGGGCTCGGCCTCAATTTGCCGATTCTTTATGGACAACCATACGTCCCGACCAGTTGTGGGAGAGTCAGGGATTCGCCGGATATGATGGGTACGCCTGGTACCGAAATACTTTCGTGCTTCCGGCGACAATCCGCACCGACGCGTTTTTGAAGGACAGCCTTCAGATCGTTCTCGGCATGATCGACGATACCGATCAGACCTTTTTAAACGGCAAACTCATCGGGCAAAATGCGAAGACCATCGTCCGTTCCCCTCAACCGGTTCCGGAAAATTTCACGGGAATTCGGAATACCTACAACATTGTACGCAAATACGTTCTGGCCGCGAACGATCCCCGTCTCGTTTGGGGTGGTGAGAACACAATCGCCGTTCGGGTCCATGATCATGGCGGCGGGGGCGGCCTGTACTCGCATATCCCGACGGTCAACATGAGGGATGTGCCGGATTACATCGTCCTGGATTACCAGAAATCCCCCTTCATGCCTTTGGGTGATTCCAAATACACGAAAACCCTATTTGTCCGCAATCGCGCGCTCCGATACGACTTCAGCGGAACGCTCACCGTAGAAGTGGAACAACTCGATCCTCAAAAGATTTTGTATTCGAGTTCAAAATCAGTTGCCCTGAACCCAAGGGGAGAATTTTCCTACGCTTTTCAGTTCGACGCATCCGGCGAGGCGCCCACACGGGTCAATTACCTGTTCGTCGAGGCGAAATCCGGCTTGCGCCTCAGCGGATCGCAGGAAATCCCCTACATTCTCACACCGCCTGCTCCCGAAGAACCCAGGATCAACGGCGCCAAAGTCTACGGCCAACGGCCCGGAAATCCGTTCCTTTGCCGGATCGCAGCTACGGGTGTCCGGCCCATGACGTTCGAGGCGGAGGGACTCCCAGCAGGATTAATCCTGGACGGCGACACAGGAGTCATCACGGGGAAGGTTTCAACTCCCGGCGAATATCCGGTCAAGTTGATTGCAAAAAACGCCAAGGGTGAAGCCTCCCGCGAACTGAAAATCGTCATCGGAAATTTGCTTGCACTGACGCCGCCGATGGGCTGGAACAGTTGGAACTGCTGGGGCCTCGCCGTGGACGACGCCAAAGTCCGTGCGGCAGCCGATGCGTTCGAGCAATCCGGTCTCGCAGATCACGGATGGAGTTTCATCAACATCGACGACGGCTGGGAAGAACCCGAGCGCAGCGCCAGCGGGGAAATCCGCACCAACGCCAAATTCCCCGACATGAAGCAGACAGCGGACTATGTGCATTCCAAAGGATTAAAACTGGGCATCTATTCGTCG
>JAFGHI010000027.1 GCA_016930235.1 Candidatus Omnitrophota bacterium | reverse complement strand
GCTACGCGAGGCAAATCCGATAAGCGTCTCGCCCAGCATAATCCTGAAACCGTCCGGGATGCTTTCTTTGCTCAATAACCCTTCCTTTGTCATCCAATCGGCGACTTGGCTGCTGACAAAGATATCATTTCCATATTGAAGTCCAGGAACACTTCCTTCCCACAATCCGGAATGGGAACTTGCGATGGACCAGGCTTGTGTTAGTGTGGAAACCACTTCTTGCGAAGCAAAACCTAACCGCGTTGCTCCTTGCATAACCTGAATATCACCCGGCGTTCGCGTTTCGTTTAATAGATTCTGACTTGCCATCCAATCGGCAATCTGTTTGCTAACAAAAATGCTATCTCCCATTTGAAGGACTTGAGCACCTTGTTCGCGAAATTCGGAACGCTTGGCAACAAGCGTCCCAGCCTCGACTGTGACCGACCCTATGTCGACGACAGTCTCTCGGACCATTGCGCCTTGTTTCAAACCGCTTGAGATCGGTTTCCCGATATTCCCTAATCCCTGAGGCATTGTCCTCCTCCGGCTTTGGACCTGCTCGGCCAATTTTTGGACACCGCTAACACTTACAACCATCGTTACCTCATCAGCCCACATATTGGGTTTCACGAGTTTAAATTGAAGAAGGGCGTTTTCACCGGAAGGCGTTTGGATGGGCCTTCCATTCACTTCAATCATAGCGCTATCAAGACCTTCGGATTGTGCCACCACACGAATTTTATTCTCCTGCGCGTAAGGCGAATCGTTAAAATATTGAATATACCTTCGCCAAGTATCGTAATCACGGACACCCACTTCCTGTAAAACCCGGAAATAGGCATCGACCACCACTTTCACCTGATGAGTCAGATCCGCGTCCTGCAAAGTCATCTGTGCTGCCGATTGCAGCCGGCTGATAATTTCAATCGTGGCAAAATCAAAAATGGTGGAATCCGTTTCAAGCATGGCATTGAGATAATTCGCAGCATCACCCTTCGTAGTAATCTTCGGCATCAAAACACCGTAGTTAATTTCACCCTCCCGGAACATATCCATCAGGCCTTCCGTATGGAAACCGCCGGTGATGAGGACCGCTTTTTCGATATGACGTTCGTCCATCTCTTTGGAAATTGTTTGATAGAAATTCCGTTCGCGTTCTTGCGCATATCGATAAAAATCAAAGGCCCTGTCAAACGGCTTCGATAGGCTTTCGCCTTGATCCATCAAAGCACTTCGGGCTTTTTGTTCTTTTGTAATGACACCCAGGTCCCTGATACTTTCCAATCTTCGCGCCATGGTTCTAGGATTAATCCATTCCTTACGGTAATCCGTCCGAGTCCAATCCTCGCGGGTCAACTCCAATTGCATTAATTTCTTGAGAAGGTCCAGGTCTCGGTGAATTTCAAGCAGGTTTTTTTCCTCCTCGCGGACTGCCAATTCGTCAAGTAATTTTGTAAAAATCCTCTCAATTTCACTAAAAAGTGCCCGTGTCTCTAATTCACTCTTCAGGATCAGATACCCCGCATACAAGCTGAATGCCGGAAAATCATGAAAATAAAAACCCTTCGGGCCCGCCTCCTCGACAAGACGTTCTAAAAGGTAGCGCGGCATCCTTTCTTTTTCTTTACCGCTGGCTGTCATTCTCGCCATCGAGATCTTGCGTTCCCCTAAATCACGGACATCCTCGATAAGACCTTTATCGGTTTTGATTTGTTCTAAGAATTGAATGAGATCTGCTTTTTCTTTCTCGGCCTTTTCGAAGTCGATTTCTTTTTCCATGGATTGCAAAACAAGCAACCGCGTGACATGCGGCCATTCCACCTGCGCGAACAAACTCTCCAAGTCTAGGCCCATGATTCTTTTTGCATCCCTCGCAATCCTCTTCACATGAGGCAGAAAATCCCGCCTTCCCTGCTCAAACTTTTTCCATTCCCCGAGTAATCGCCTAAGATCTTCTCCGAATCGCCTTGATCCTATGGTTTCCATCTGCCTTTCGAAGTCATCAAAAAAGGCATTCGCCAAATCACGGCTCGACTGGACATCTCGAAACGCGCGTATATCCTGCCGGTAGAGATCTGCTTTCTCTATACCGAGTGCGACTGATTTTCCGGGATCATCCATGAGGTAATAATCGATGCCCGTCAATTGCCCTTTTTTGGTCAGTTGGTCCGCAAGCTCTAAATTCTTTTCTTTCTCGGGAAATAGATCTAAATATTTTGGATCGAGCTTTTCGGCCGCGCCTTCAACAAAAAAGAGAGTAAAGCCGTATTGCTCCCTTAAATACTCGAGTAATTTCTTAATCTTCATCTGCGCCTCATAATGGCTATGGGCATTTTGAATATGAATAATAAGGCGTGGATCTTGTTTGGGCGGGGCTTCATAAATTTCTTCGACAGAGGCAAGCTCTTCAGGGATTTCGATTTGCAAAAATGCAGGGGTCTCCCTTTGAGGCATAAGAGTAATTCCAACAGCCGGAGCCGCCGACACACTCTCCGCCATGAGAAAGCATACGACAGTGGTTAGACTTATCGCTTTCTTGATTGTTGTTTTCATCATGATACTTATTTAAGGTTTTTAATTACACTTAAATATACATGTTTTTGTAATGGATTGCAAATGATCAGGTAGGAATTTCGTAACTCTTTCTATTCAAATAGGATACGATGTTTCTTAAAGCCTATATCAAAGTCTATTTCAATTTCGCTGTCAGGAAACGTCTCCTCTCGGGATTCGGAGACATGGAGTGTCGATTTCTTCCCATAGAGTTCTGAGGGGATTTCATTGAGAAATCTTGAGGGTAGATTGTAGTGGCGGGCACCGTAGAGACGTCTTTCTCGGGCATAACTTAAGAACAGCCTTTCTTTTGCACGGGTCAAGCCAACATAGCAAAGTCTCCTTTCCTCTTCTAAATCTTCAAGATCATCCGTATAGGCATTCCCATTCGGGAACAACCCTTCTTCCAATCCGACCATGAAAACGTTTGGAAATTCCAAACCCTTCGCCGTATGGAGCGTCATCAAGGTCAATATATTCGTCCCGTGATCCCATGTGTCGAGATCCGTCATCAGGGATATCGATTCCAGAAAAGCTTCCAAAGTCAATTTCTCCGAATCGTTTGCGTTGGCATCTTTCCAGTCTTCGATCACACTAAAAAACTCTTCGATATTCTCCAAACGGCTTTGTGCCTCGATGGTCCTCTCTTCTTCAAGGGCATGAAGATATCCCGATCTCTCTAAAACTTCTCTGAGGATTTCATCGACGGATAAATCTTTCTTTTCTTTCCGTAACCGGCTTAGCATTTTCGCAAAGGACTGGATGGCTTTTTGAGACTTGGGCGGAAGTCCCGTCACCCGGTCCGATTGATGAACGGCCTCTTGAAAACTGATTTGCCCTTCGGCTGAAAATTTTTCGAGCATCTCAAAGGCCTTCTTTCCAATTCCTCTTGAGGGAACATTCAAAATCCGTTTCAAACTCAAATCGTCATGCGGATAAAGAATGGCCCTCAAATAAGCGATCACATCCTTGATTTCCTTTCGGTCATAGAATCGAACGCCCCCGATAATCTTATACGGCAGATTGGCCCGCCTCAGGACATCCTCAAGAATGCGCGATTGAGCATGAACACGATAAAAAATGACCTGATCGGCCAGTGAAATCCCCTGATTCTTAAATTCGAGGATCCTGCGAATCACCTGTTCGGCTTCGTCCTTTTCATCGCAAGCCTCATAGAGGGTAATCAGCGCACCTCCTTCTTTCTCAGTCCATAACGCCTTCGGTTTTCGCATCGTATTATGTTTAATGATTTCATTGGCCGCTTCCAGGATCACAGGGGTTGAGCGGTAATTCTGCTCCATACGAATAATGCCGCAGTCCGGGTAATCCTTCTCAAAATTCAGGATATTGCGTATATCCGCTCCCCTCCAGGCATAAATAGACTGGTCCGGATCCCCCACCACGGTAATCTGCCTTCTTTTGTCGGCAAGGAGCTTCACGAGACGGTACTGCGCGTGATTGGTATCCTGATATTCATCAATTAAAATATGCTGAAACCTCTCCTGCCACGTCTCCAAGACTTTTGGAACACGGTCAAAAAGATGAACCGTCTTGACAATCAGGTCTCCAAAATCACAGGCCTTCAGTTTCAGAAGCTTCTCCTCATATTTTTCATAGAGACGGCCGACATTTTCCTCATAAAAATCTTCGGCCTTTTCCAGATACTGGTACGGCGTGATCAGGCTATCTTTCGCCCGCTGGATCCTTTCCCGGATCCCTTTGGGATGAATCTGCTTGTCATTGAAGTTCATTTCTTTCATGCATTCTTTAATCAAAACCAGCTGGTCATGATCATCATAGATCGTGAAATTCCGGTCGATGCCGATTTGGGGGCCATCCATCCTTAAAATCCTTAAACAAGTTGAGTGAAAAGTGCTGACCCAGACATCCCGGTCGATGAGTCGAAGAACGCGGCTTTTCATTTCCTGAGCCGCCTTGTTGGTGAAGGTCACACCCAAAATTTGAAAGGCTGGAATACCCTGGGAAATCAGATAGGCGATACGATAAGTCAGGATCCGTGTTTTACCGCTGCCGGCCCCCGCCAAAATAAGAAGCGGATTCGCCCCCCAAATAACGGCCTCTTTTTGCGCCGGATTCAAATCCTTCAAAGAGATGGGATGACTCATCCCTCGTCCTCGATCTGATACCCACGGTCAAAAGCAGCTTCAAAATCATAGATTTTCGTAAAGTCATCCAATTTGTCTTCCGGTTGTTTCCTCAAGATATTGGCTTCCACCAAAGCAAAAACGATTTTTCCGAAATCCACTGTTTCATGGATCCCCCAATAATTGAGAACCGACCGGGCCAAGGGACCGTATTGCTCTAAAGCATATTGGCGGATCCCTTCCAGCAATTCTTGACCGGTCACGTGCCGGGGCTTTTCCAGCTTGGACACGGTATGATGCAAAGCGGCCATCACAAAACTGTAAGCTTCAAATTTATACTGAGGATTCTTCTCCATCAGCATTTCAACTTTGTCCAAATAACTTTCGAGATCTTTCATGTCCGTTCACCTGTATTTGATTTCAGCTAACTGCTCCGCTTGTTGAAAAAGAACCGGATGGACCGTTGCCTTCCTTATCTTCATATCGAACACTTGCTCAAAACCTTCGATCATTTTCTCCTCACAAGAGGTCATGTCAAAACCGCGAGGCCCCTGGATCGATTCCTGATGCAACAAAACGCCCGCGGATCTTTTTTGAGATCCCCCAGCAACTTTCCGGCCTTTGTAGACAAGATCCGTTTCGATCGGGTACCTGAAACAATCTTTGCCTTGAATCCATTCCTTGCTACTGTCAAAAAAATCGATTTTATACCCGAAAGACTGAAATCCTCTCCGGACAGCTTCGTGAATCTTGGTATAGCTATCCCGCACCGTCTTAAAACTTTCATCGTCCGATTTCCTGGCAACCAAAGAGAAAATAAGGTCCTGTCCGTGCAAAACAAAACCGCCGCCGGTCATCCTGCGGCAAACCGGATACTTTCGCTTGTGCACTGCGGTCACGCTCTCCGGCAATCCTTCCTTGAACGAATACCCCAATGTCACCCAGGGCCCCGATGAATAAAAGAAACGAAAGATGGGCAATGTCTCCGAATCTTCTCCTTTTTCCATCCGGCGAAATAAAAGCTCATCAAGAGCCATCTGGAAATCCATGTCTGCGCTGATCGTGGGATACAAGAGCCATTCTTTCATAAGTCAAAATGTTATCAAACGGCCGGGGCCCCTTCAGCTGCGAGCATGCGTTCACGCAGCTGATCACGGTAAGACAAAATCGGCTTGCGCGCAGCCATCACCTCGTCCGGTCTTCGGATGGGCATCGTATGCGGTGCTGTTTTTACTTTCTCGGGATCCTTCTGGATCTCATCGGCAATCCGCGTCATCGCGTCGACAAATTGATCCAGGGTTTCGCGAGTCTCCGACTCCGTCGGTTCAATCATCAGAGCCTCTTCGACCACTAAAGGGAAATGAACGGTCGGCGCATGAAATCCATAATCCAGCAGTCTCTTTCCGATATCACCCGCATGGATCCCCTGCCTTAGAAATGGCTTCGCGGACAAAACGAATTCATGCATGCAAGGTTCATCGACCGCAACTGAAAAACGGTCCTTCAACTTCTCCTTCAAGTAGTTGGCACTCAAAATTGAATCGGCGCTGACTTGCTTAAGCCCGGAAAGTCCGAGCGAACGGATATACACATAAGCGCGGATCATCACCCCCACATGCCCAAAATACGATTTGACCTTTCCAATCGATTGTTTGAGATCATTTTCGAAATAGTATCCGTCACCTTTTTTTTCAATCATCGGAACAGGCAAAAACGGCGTTAAATATTTTTTAACCCCAACGGGTCCGGCTCCCGGACCGCCGCCACCGTGGGGCGTTGAGAAGGTCTTATGTAGATTCAAATGGACGATATCAAATCCCATATCCCCTGGCCTCACCAAACCCAATAATGGATTCAAATTGGCACCGTCATAGTAAAGAAGCGCACCCTTAGCATGTACTCGCTTTGTGATTTCTAGAATATCCGCCTCAAACAATCCCAGGGTATTGGGATTGGTCAGCATCAAACACGCCGTCTCTTGATCCAAGGCTTCATCGAGTGCTTCCAAACTTACACGGCCGCGTTTATCTGATTTCAATTCTTCAATGCGAAAACCCAGCAAAGCCGCGCTTGCCGGATTGGTCCCGTGGCTTGAATCAGGAACGAGGACCTTCCGGCGCAGAACTTCGCCTTTTGACTGGTGATAAGCATGCACCAGCATCATCCCGGTCAGTTCTCCGTGCGCACCTGCCGCCGGCTGAAGCGTAAAGCGGTCCATTCCCGTAATTTCACACAGATCCTGCTCAAGCTCATACAAAATCCGGAGGATTCCCTGCACAGTTCCTTCAGGCTGCCAGGGATGGACCTGCGTAAAAGATTCCAGGCCCGAGGCCCACTCATTGACCTTGGGATTGTATTTCATGGTACAGCTTCCGAGCGGATAAAAATGCGTGTCGACCGAAAAATTCTTTCGCGACATATTCACAAAATGCCTCATCACTTCAGGCTCCGTCATCTCCGGAAACACAAGAGGACGTTTCCGTTTCAAGCCTTCCGGCAAACGAGAAAGTACGTCTTTCTTGAAACATCGCGCCCTCGGAAGCTTCACACCTTGCCGGCCCGGCTTGCTTTTCTCGAAACTCAAACGGCTATCCTGCGAAATCAACATTGACTTAACGCCTCCACGAATCGGTCCAAATCCTCTTTTTCTTTTGTTTCCGTCGCGCAAACTAAAAATTGATTCTTTTTATCCGGATAAAACCGGGACAGATCAAGCCCCGGGATTATTTTCTGTTTCAATAATTTCTTTTCAATCTGAGAAAATGGTTTTACACTTTCAACGATAAATTCATTAAAAATAGGGGCATCCATGCTCACCCTGAACCCTTGGAGCTTTCCAATTTGCCCCCTTAAATAATAAGCGCGATCCATATTGATTTGTGCTAATTCCTGAATTCCGCTCTTTCCCATCAAGGTCATGGTAACGCAAGCCATGAGAGCG